>NZ_AUBW01000012.1 GCF_000429445.1 Algoriphagus terrigena DSM 22685 | reverse complement strand
GTTTTTGAAGCTCTCTTGGATCTTGCAGGTTGTCTTTGGTGGCCAAAACGGGTTGTTGTTGTCTGGTAAAACCCGAAGATAAATGTCTTTTAACTGGATTTTCGATTTTATCAGAATAACCGAGCATTCGCATCCACTTAAGAATTTTCCCATGTTCTGTAGATTGACCCGTGTACTTGTTCCAAATCTCAACTTTAGAGTAATTCCCCGAAAGATATTCTTTGATCATTTCTTCCCGCTCAGCCCAACTCAGAGACCCTATTCCTCTCGTCTTTTTTTCTTTTTGTCGTTTCATAGTAGTTTACCTGGTGTAAACTCAATTCAGGACAAGTCACTGGGCTGGAGCCCCCTCGAATGGGCCTTCCCCCCAGAAGCCCTGTAGGATGCCGTAAAGCGCACCTCCGGGGCCAAATTCCAAGTCTACGAGCAGCCCGATATTCTCCAGCCCGATGCCGGAAGCCAGTTCCGTGGGAGTCAACGACTCCATCGTGAATGAAAAGACCTTGCTGTCTTCCGGAATGTGGGGAATTGGCCCGGCTTGACCGATGTAGACGGTGTTACCTTTCAATGCCAACCCGATCGGGACCACGTTGCCGAAGGCCACCAGCTCGCTGATCCCGCCGTCAAGGTCGACCTGCAGTACGCGGTTATGATGGCCATCGGTGACAATAAAGCCATCTTGATAAGTCTGTATTGCATACTGGAAGCCGGTCGCAACGAAAATATCCGTCTCCGGCGGATTGGCTTCTGACCAAGTGCCAAGATCAGCAATTACAGTAAAGCTGTTCGGTCCGTCCATCCGGTAGATGCCGACGATGTCGTCGCCTCCAAGATCCCAGGCAACGCCTGTAACCAAGGCGTATGCAGTCCCGCCGAGGAAGGCTACATCTACCACCCCGCTCCCTTGGTAGTAAGGATCAGGGTTTCTGGCCGGCAGGCCGCTGGCGAAAAGGCTGGTTTTGCCGCTCTTGCGGTCAACTCGCCAAATGCTGCCTGTGAGCGGCGCGGTGACATACAGATCAGAGCCGGGACCGATGGCACTACCCTGTAGCTCATCCAGGCCCGTGACCAATAGTTGGGTATTGATCTGACTTTGCTTTAATTGGTAAGCCAGATCTGGCTCACCATTTAAATCTACGAGATTGTTGATGCAGCCTCCCAAGCTACCAATAAGGATAATTGAGAGCGCAAGCGAAGTGACTACGCCGAAGAGATTTCTTGTCGGGGCCAGCTGTGGGTTAGATTGTTTTAGCATAATGGTTTTTTTATGGTTTAACTACATTAAAAATTAAAAAAAGACACCCGTGTGAGTGATGTTCGAGAATGTCGCGACGTAAGTGGTTTGTAAAGGAGCTTCAACAGCATTGTGTCTGGTTTTCCGTCCAATAGTGGAAAGACTTTTTTTGTGAGCCCTGGATTTATCAAGGGAAAGATTAGCGGTAAAAGTTATAAAGGAGCTAAGTCGAAGATCGAAATAAAAAATGCGATCCACCGGAAAGCCAAGACCTAATAGTCTTATTATCAATAAGATATAAAGTTAGTATAAATATCTGAACCTGAAAGAGGAAAGTTTAGTATGATTCAATAATAGTCACGGGAAAAATATTACGTCCTATTGATATCATCTAAAAGCCAATTTAAACGCCGCTACAAAAGATGATGGATAGTGTCAAGTTACTGTTTTGAGTAGAGTGGTTTTTTGGATCTAAGGGATGCTTTTTTCTCTTTAGTAGGTCTGGTTCTTCCTGAATCAATCTGATATCAGCATGTTGGTTTTGGTGTTCCATTGGAAAGAAAACATTGATTTACTTCAAAAAAAAAGGTCAAATTATCTTCGTCAAACGGAGTCAATGAAAGTATTGGAAACAGCAAAAAGAAAAACAATATCGTATACTTCGTACGGCTCGCACACCTCGTATTGTACGAATTGTCCGAGGATTGAAATTCGAAACCTTTCAATCGAATTTCAATTTGTTGATGCAAATTAACCTGTTCCCCTATTTGCCTCCTTTAACACGTAAATATCTAAAAATCAACGTTATAATATCGTCCTGTTCTTGCTACTTGGTAACTCCGAACAATTTTAACATTGTTCGGAGGTTTTTGTTTTTCAGGGGTTTCGATTTCGCAGTTTGATCGAACCCGATACTGTTAGGCTTTTTTTCAATCCGCTATTTTCAGCGACTGAATTAGCTCATTTTTAAATTCATACTGATACCTCAACACAATTGGACTACCGGGAAAAGTCCCTGAGATTTCAGCCTTCAAGATCTGTTCTTGTTCTGAAAATTCAAGCGGTTTCATCTTAGCCTGATATTCCCTGTTGGCTTTTTCGATCCACTTTTTGATTTCTTTTTTTCCGTGGTGCGTTTTCCCTTCGTCAAAAACTACGGCTGTTTCTGTAAAACAATCCGCATATGCTGTGCCGTCGAAATTGTTCTGAGCTTTTACAAGCTCCATGAGTACTGGTGGTAAGTTCATTGTGATTATTGTTTTGGTTAAAATTAAACCCGGATTTTGCGTTAGGTTTCGTTATGAGGACAGTAATCGCAATAAAATCAGGCTGTTTGGAGACTGAGGCATAGCACCGCTATGGTGAAGTCGAAAACAGTAACGTAGTAACTGATTTTGAAGCAATTACTGTCCGTAATAGAATTGCTAATGCATAATGCGGGTTAAATTGTTGGAATTGTTCCTCCGTCGATGACATACTCTGTTCCGGTCAAATAGCTGGCTCTTGGGGATACCAAAAAGCCGACAAATTCTGCGATATCTTTGGGTTGGGCAGGTCTTCCGATCGGAATTCCGCCTAACCCATCCATCACACTTTGAGTAGCCTCCTCGAGGGTCACATTCGAGCTTTTGGCTATTCGCTCCATCATTGCTTTTGAAGCCGTGGTGTTAATCCAACCCGGTGAGACCGTCAGGACACGAACGCCTTTTGGTGCAACCTCATTTGATAGGGCTTTGCTGTAGTTGATCAGACCTGCCTTGGCAGCAGCATAAGGAAGGGTAGAATCGTAAAGAGGCAATCTGCCCTGAATGGACGCGATGTGAATAATGACTCCGCTCCTCTGTTTGATCATCTGTGGCAAAAAGCCTCTGTCCAACCGAACCGGTGCGAGCAAATTGGTCTGAAGGGAGTGT
This sequence comes from Algoriphagus terrigena DSM 22685, assembly GCF_000429445.1. GTDB lineage: Bacteria > Bacteroidota > Bacteroidia > Cytophagales > Cyclobacteriaceae > Algoriphagus > Algoriphagus terrigena. The sequence goes on along the minus strand of NZ_AUBW01000012.1, from coordinate 165,496 downwards.
ATCCATTCCTCCTCAGACAAGGCGGCAAAGCCACCAGCTTTCGTTTCAGAACCGCCGAGGTTGTTTACTAAAATATCCAGTCCGCCAAATGTCGCCAATACTTCTTCTACCACTTTTTGGGTCCCTTCTGGTCTGCTTAGGTCCGCCGAAATGAAGTGAGTCCGCTCATTTGATTTTTCAGGGGCGTTTCTCGCGGTGATAATGACGGTAGCGCCGGCTTTTACCAATCGCTCTGCAATCGCTTTTCCGGCACCCTTCGTGCCTCCTGTGACCAGGGTTATTTTGCCTGATAATTCGTTGTTGAAATCGAAATGCTGCTCCATAAATGAATTTGTTTTGTGCAAATTTTGGTCTTATGTGCAGTGTAAACAAGTACGGTAAATCGATTCATATAGGGATAAATTTTTCCCCTATAGTCCATTTTGGTACATATGCCTACATTTAAACCATGAAGGATAGAAAGATTCCCCTAAACCTGAACTGTGGCCTTGATCTGGCTGGAGAAGTGCTTTTCGGCAAATGGAAAATACGTTTGCTTTGGTTTATCAATGAGGGTCATAAACGCCCGAGCGAACTCCAGCGCAAAATCCCAGATGCTTCCCGGCGGGTCTTGAACATTCAGTTGAAAGAACTGGAAGAGCATGGATTGGTGTCAAAAGTCATCTATCCGGTGGTGCCTCCAAAAGTGGAATATTCGCTGACGGATTTTGGGAAAACCCTGATTCCGGTAATCTCAGCCTTGGGCAATTGGGGGGACCAATATGAGGTACTTTTGAGGGCTCGCATCTTGGGTGAAATGGACACTTGATTTTCCAAGAAAGGCTAAAACACACGAAGTCGATGGCCCTCCGTGTGTTTATTGATTTACGCTTATTGCAAAACTGGATTAAAGTTCAATTCACCAGTAATCGACTGTGGACTGCAGATTATGATTTAGCGAACTTCTCCAACTCCAGATTGAATTTCTCGGCCTCTTCTACAAATAGCGCATGACCGCTATTTTCAAATCGGATGATGTACGAGTTTTTGATTCCCTGATTGAGTTCCTCGGCAAATGGGAAGGGACACAATTTGTCCTGAGTACCATGGAAGATCGCCACCGGTATTTCAATCTTTGCAAGTTCGGGGCGCAAGTCAAGATCCAATAAGGCTTTGATGGATTCTGTCATGGCATAAGGAGAGGATTCCAGATTGATGTCTTCCAGCCATTTTTCCACGTTCTTGGAAATATTACCTTCTTTAGCGGGGAATGCAGCTCCAAATCCGGCAATTAAATCCTGTCTGGCGGTCATGGTTTGTCCGACTAGTCCGTTGGCATCCGCTTCCGAAATCCCGTGTGGAGCCCCGTCTCTTTGCTTCCAGGAAGGTGCAGCGGCTCCGAACAAAGCTAGCTTGCTAATATGGGCAGCCTTGTATTTTGTCACATAGTGTATAACAACCGCCCCGCCCATAGAAAAGCCACCCAAAACGGCATTTTCAATTTTCAGTGTTTCCAACACCACTTTGATATCATCCGAAAAGACATCAAAGTCATACCTTCCATAAGGTTTGTCCGATTTTCCAAAGCCCCGCAGCGTAATTCCAATGACCCGGAAACCTTTCCGACTTAAATATTGGTACTAGTACTCATACATCGCATCGCTCAGGGGCCAGCCGTGGATCAAAACGATGGGTTGTCCTTCGCCAAGGTCGGTCACATGAAGTTTGACACCTTTTTCCACTTCGATGTACTCAGCCCGTCCGGCTGAGGCTTGGGGTCTTTTGGTTTGCGCCAGGAGGCTGGTGGTAAATAGAGCAGCAAGTATTCCGATTGCAAAAATTGTCTTTTTCATAGTGCTGTTGTTTTTAGCGGTCAGGATTCAAGGGTAGTTTGGCCGAGAGTGAAGCGAAAGATCTATGGCTTACCCAGCTGCCTTTCGCTTCATTTTTCACTTTTTTTATGAGTTGATGAATTCAAGAATATCAGCGTTGATCGTAGCTGCTTCGGTGGTTGGCATACCGTGGGAGAAACCCGGATAGATGATCAGTTTTCCGTTTTGAAGCAATTCAGCAGCTTTGACGGCCGTGGTTTTATAAGGAACTATCTGATCGTCGTCGCCATGTAAGACAAGCACCGGAACGGTTACACTTTTTAAATCCTCCGTGAAATCTGTTTCAGAAAACACCCGAATACAGTCGTATTGAGCTTTGATGCCGCCCATCATTCCCTGTCTCCACCAATTGTCCTGGATACCTTTTTTCACATCGGCACCTTCACGGTTGTAGCCAAAGAATGGGAAAGTGATGTCTTGATAAAATTGTGCTCTGTTGTGCTGCGTGTTGTGTCGGATGTCATCAAATACAGCCAATGGCACTCCTTCAGGATTGTTTTCGTCAGCAATCATATACGGCGTGATGGCACTGATCAAAACTACTTTCGCAACACGGTCATTGCCGTGGTTGGCAGCATATCTGATGGCTTCGCCACCACCGGTGGAGTGGCCAACGTGAATCACATTTTTCAGGTCCAAGTGTGCCACCAGTTCCGCTACATCGGCTGCATAGGTATCCATGTCATTTCCCTGAAAGGTTTGTGTGGAGCGACCATGGCCGCGTCGGTCATGTGCAATGACTCTAAAACCCTTTTCCAAAAAGAACATCATCTGCGCATCCCAATCGTCTGCCGTCAGGGGCCATCCATGGTGAAAGAAGATCGGCTGACCGCTTCCCAAATCTTTGAAATAAATCTCTGTTCCGTCTTTTACTGTGAGCTTGTTCATGGTTTTAAGTTTTTTTGTTGTGAGTAATAATTTGATGAAGCAAAGTTGGGGTGAATAGCGAGGGGCATCAATGGACGGATTTCTCCTTGAATTGCACTTTTTTCCCTTTCTTAAAAATGAGCCTCCCAATTCCCTCTTTCGCTAGTCAGGCTGTAGAGTTAAATAGAAAAAGCACGACCGAGTGGCCGTGCTTTTAGCTTTAACTTAGGGCTGTGATTATTCTCAGAATTGCTTCCGGAATGAAAGGGGAGACAGGCCGGTATGTTTTTGAAAAAAGCGGACGAAATAAGCGTCATCCTCATAATTTAGGCTGAAGGCGATTTCTTTGACAGTCATCTGGGTATGGGCCAGGAGGCGTTTGCTCTCCAGGATTATCCGGTCCTTGATAATGTCATTCGGGGTGCTTTTACTGATCAGCCCGATTTTCTTGCTCAGGTTTTTGGGAGTCACAAACAACAACTCGGCATAGTCAGCTACGGTGTGGTGTGTTTTGTAGTGTTGCTCCACCAATTTGCTGAACCTTCTCAAAAACTGCACATCCGATTGTTGATTCGTATCCGCCAGCTGGTGTTGTTGTTTCCAAATCCGGGTGGACTTGAGGATAATCAGCTTCAATAGAATCCGAAGCATCTCCTCCGTACTGAGGTCCTCACTTTTCATTTCCAATTGAATCTCCTGAATGATTTTCTGAATATCCTTGGATTGGCCTTCGTCCAAGGCGATAAATGGAATCTCAAAGACATTGTTGTACAAGATGCCATCGCAGGCGACCTCCTGATCGTGGATTTCGACGCAGTAGAAATCCCTGTTGAAATAGATCAACTGACCATCCACAGTCTCGCAGGGTTTTACAATCACCCGTGGATTGATAAACAGCAATGCATCCGTTTCCATCCTGAACTCCTTAAAATCAACCTGGATGATTGCTTCCTTCGGGATAAATAGAATTTTGATATGGTCGGCGAGGGAGGCTAGCAATCCTTCTTCAATCGCTTTCTTGCTGAAAGTCAGATTTCCAAATTGCTTGAATGAAAATTCTTTGAGCATGTTTCTAATTCGGGAAAATGAGTGGTTTGGCGTAACGTTCAAATTTAAATCAATGCGAAGGATTGAGGTAGATCAGGCTCCTTAATTCTTTCGGGATTTTATAAACTTTCCCGAAAATTCGGCCAATCGAAATTCATTTTCACCTTGTAGGGATGCTAGTGAAACCGCCCAATTGGACATGACAACTCGCTAAACGGGAACGTCTAAGAAGTCCACGGCCTATTGCGTTATTTTCGGTATGACCCAATCAAGGATCGACATATGGATCGAGGCAGGCTATAAGCTTCTGGCCAAAGAGGGCTTGGAGGGACTCAAGATAGAACGCCTTGCTAGGGTCCTTAACCTTAACAAATCTGGCTTTTATTACTATTTCGGAACCTTGGACTCCTTTGTAAAACAGCTGATTGAACACCATGTCGGTATGGCGAAAGCCATAGCAGAGGAAATTGCGATCTGTGACGACATCGACCCCGACCTCTTACTCTTGGTGATTAAGCATAAGATTTTTTTCCTCGCCGAATCTCAATTGTTGGTGAAAAACAGGCAGGTCGACTTGGACGCAGACGAGGCCGGCAAGATCATCAATGACGGTGTACGCTCCTTATGGGCTAAGATCACCGGGGAGCCCAATGATCCCAGAGTTTCATCTGCCTTGTTGAGTATGATTCGTCATTTTTTGTACGCACGTATTGACGAACGAAATCTGACCTACGAATTCATCCATCAATTGTCTGTCGAGACCAAAGAGGTGTTTGCCCAGATCAACTTGGGAAGAGACATCTCTTCTCCTGACAACAAAGCAGAAAGTTCTTCGAGGTAATTTCCGCCCCAGCCCGCTGATTTCATGCATTTGACACCCAAGTTAAGTTCTGAACGCTTCCGTCTAAATTTCGTCGGTGACAGGCACTAGCTTCACCGCTTCACTTCGAACAAACTCTTACTCCCATGAAAAAGATTCACCTCTTGTTTGTTGTCGGCTGTATTTTTTATGGTTGCCAGCAATCGGATCAAAAAGCGGAAACCCCGCCTGTTGCCGGTGAGCTTGACCGCACGGTACTTCCTATCAGGGAGCCAGTTCGGCAGACCTACACTGAGCTCGATGCACGGAATGTGACAGCTCCTGAGCGCTTTCAGGTAAAGGCGCCAAAAGATGCGCCCAATGTGGTGGTGATCTTGATCGATGATATCGGATTTGGGGCTTCCGATCACTTCGGCGGACCGATCGCGATGCCTGTTCTGGATCGGCTTGGCAAAAACGGAATTAGCTACAACCGGTTTCACACCACGGCACTGTGCTCACCCACGCGGGTTGCCTTGCTTACCGGATACAATCACCACAGCAATAATGCGGGTTCAATTATGGAAACCGGTACTTCCTTTCCGGGAAATACGGGTGTGCGGCCACAGAGTATTACTCCCATGGCGGAGGTACTTCGTCAAAATGGCTTTAGTACTGCCGCATTTGGCAAATACCACGAGACACCACCGTGGGAAATTTCGGTGTCCGGCTCCCTGGACCGCTGGCCGACTCATTCCGGATTCGACAAGTTCTACGGCTTCATCGGCGGAGAAACCAATCAATGGGCTCCCTTGGTCTATGACGGGACCACGCAGGTCGAACTCCCGGAAGATCCGAACTATCACTTCACAACTGATATGACCAACAATGCGATCAGCTGGGTAAGCTTCCAGCAGGCATTGACGCCGGACAAGCCGTTCTTCGTTTATTTTGCTACCGGCGCCAGCCACGCTCCGCACCATGCTCCCAAGGAATGGATAGACAAGTACAAAGGAAAGTTTGACGGTGGATGGGACAAGATGAGAGAGGAGACCCTAGAGCGTCAGATAGCACTTGGTATTGTTCCTCCGGGCACCAAGCTTGCTCCAAAGCCTGCTGATATCAAAGACTGGGAGACGCTCTCAGCAGATGAAAAGAAATTGTTTACGCGACAGATGGAGGCATACGCAGGCTTCTCTGCCCATACAGACCATGAGATCGGGCGTCTGGTTTCGGCTATCGAGGAGCTTGGTGAACTGGACAATACGCTGATCCTGTATGTGGTTGGTGACAACGGCACCAGCGCAGAAGGCCAGATGAACGGGATGTTTAATGAAATGTCATTCTTCAATGGTGTTCCGGAAACGGTCGAAGAAATGCTGAAGCATTACGATGAGTGGGGAAGCGAAAGCACCTATCCCCACATGGCCGCCGGATGGGCAGTAGCCTTGAATTCACCTTTTCAGTGGACAAAGCAAGTTGCTTCGGATTTCGGAGGAACCCGCAACGGTCTGGTGGCTCATTGGCCAAAAGGCATAAAAGCAAAAGGAGAAGTCCGTTCCCAGTTTACCCATGCTATCGACATCGCGCCGACTGTATTTGAAGTAGCGAATATTCCCGCTCCGAAGACAGTCAACGGCATTGCGCAGGATCCCATCGAGGGAACCAGCTTTGCTTATTCCTTCGACGATGCGGCAGCAAAGGAAAGACACACCGTCCAGTATTTTGAGATGTTTGGCAACCGCGCGATCTACGCCGACGGCTGGTATGCCAGGACAATCCACAGACCGGCATGGAAGCCAACACCTACCCAACCGCTGCTGGACGATCCATGGGAACTGTACAACACTAACGAAGACTTCAGCCTCGCCAACAATCTTGCGGAGCAAAATCCAGACAAGCTAAAGGAACTCCAGGACTTGTTTATGAAAGAAGGAGAAAAGTACCACGTGTTGCCCATCGATGACCGTCTGATGGAGAGAATGGTTGCTTCAAATGTCGGACGGCCTACTGTCATGGACGGAAGGACTTCGCTTACGCTGGGTGCAGGGATGAAGGGCATGGGCCCCGATATATTTATCAATACGCTCAACAAATCCTATACGATCACGGCAGAGATCGACGTCTCAGCTGACGGCAATGGGGTCATTGTCTGCCAAGGCGGGAGATTTGGTGGGTTTTCCCTGTATGTCAAGGCGGGCAAGCCGGCATTTAGCTATAATTATTTGGGGCAACAGAGCTATCACATTACCCCTTCGCAATCCATTAAGCCCGGCAAGCATACGGTCGTATTTGAATTTAAATATGACGGAGGGGGAGTAGGAAAAGGAGGACTTGGGACGCTATTGGTGGATGGTGCGAAGGTTGGTGAGGGACGCATTGAAAAAACCCAGGGCAGTATCTACTCCGTGGATGACTTGGCGGATGTGGGTACTGATGAGGGAACCAAGGTCGCTGACTACGGAGCATCGGCCAAGTTTAATGGCAAACTCGGCAAGGTGACGATCAAGACAGAGTAGCCAGTCGGGAAATGATCCCAATTTATGCCCCGCGGCTTCACGTTGCGGGGCATTTTGATTTTTAAAGAAACCACTCCGAAATGTGATTGAGCTTCATTTACGTTCTCCTGCCGTTTGTATAATCAATAGCGCCTCTCGCACATTGGTTTCTGACGTTGGTAAGAATAAGTACATCCTGGGGAGCTTGAAGCTTTTCAAGTTAAAATCTCTGGACGGCACCGTTTATTTTTAAAAAATAAACATATCTTCCTGTAAATTTTTCCTCCCATGGCAAAGGCAAAAAATGCAACGATCTGGACCGAAGCGGGCTATGAATTGTTTGCGCGTGAGGGCTTTGAGGCCATCCAGATTGAAAAGCTTGCCAGGTTACTACAGCTTAACAAATCAGGGTTCTACCATTATTTCGGTGATCTGGAGGTTTTTTTGGACGAGCTGCTCAGATTACACAGACAGAAGGCTAATCACTATTTGGCCGATATTCGCGAGGTCAAGACGATAGATCCCGAGTATTTTCAAATTGTAGTGAAGCACAAAGTGCCTGTGATGTTTCACATGCATCTTTTCCGGACCAAAAATAAGCCGGAGTTTACCGCACTAGCCCAAACGATTGACGAAGAGGAAGAGATAATCATGGGAGAACTCTGGACTGCTTATCTTGGATTTAAGGGTAGTTCGGAGGCGGCGATACGATATTTCAATCTGGTTCGCGATATGATAAATGCCCGCATGAGCTTTCAAAATCTTGATGTCGAATTCTTGAGAGTGGGTGTTACCGAGGCGAAACTAATCATTCAGAATTTGGCATTAATCCACGCAGAGGCCGAAACTGGCCAGATGCAGTTCTAAACAAAAGTCACTTTCCTCACCAACTGGATGCCAGACGCAGTGATAACAGCAAAAAACTCAATGTTGTGGCTTGAAGCGGGCTATGAACTCTTTGCAAATGAAGGGAGACAGGGTATCCAGATCGAACGACTGGCCAGGATAATTCAGCTGAACAAATCAGGATTTTACCACTACTTCTCTGATTTAGAGAGTTTCTGTGGAGAACTCGTCAAGTTACATGAGGAAAAGGTAGATCAATTTTTATTGGCTATTTCCAAAATCACAAAACTGGACCCTGATTACCTGCTGTTACTGGTGGAAAACGCCAGCATGGTGATGTTTCAGGTGCAACTCGTCCGGGACAAAGGCAATCGCTCATTTTATCAGGCAAGCCAGTTAATAGATCAGAAAATCAACAGCGCCTTAAGCCAGATATGGGGTGATTTCCTGGAGCTTGATGCAGACGCTGATCTGACGCTACGGTACTACACGATTGTACGCGACATGTTTTACGTCAGGGTCAGTTTTCAAAATCTTGACTATCAATTCTTACACAACATTGCTGCAGACGCCAAAAAGCTGGTCGCTCAGATGAGACTGCATCAATCCAAATTTCAAAGCCTTTAATTAGGACACTCTGGAGAGGGGCCTGCACCGATTTCTTTTTGCTGGACTTGTAGACGATCCCGTTTAAAATCTAACTGAGTAGGCGATTAGCTTTATCCGTCCAGATATTGCAGCACTTCGTTACAGCGGCAATTCCAGAAAATTTCCAAACCCACTCTAAGTAAATTAACATGAGAAGATTCCTTGCATTTTCATTTTTATGCATGTCAACAATAGCCTGCTCCAGCAAGCAAGAAGAAATCGAAAGGGAAAATATAGCCATCATCGAAAAGTATATCCAAGCTGTACAAAGCAAAGACACCGAGACGATGAGCGAGCTGCTGGCCGATGATTACATCGGGTACGGCCCTTCCTACTTTGACTCTACCAACAAGGAACAGGCGATCGCCAGTTGGAAAGATGTGGCGGAGAACCTATATGACAAGATTGAATATACCCGGACCGTCAACATCGCTGAAAAAGTCACCGAAGGTCCCAACCAGGGGGACTTTGTTTCCGACTGGGCCACCTTAAAAATCACTTATATGGATGGACGCGGGCCTGTGTTTTTGACCATCAATGCTGTCTACCGGCTAGAAGATGGGAAGATCAACCTAAGCCGTAGCTTTTACAACGAAGCGGATGTAATGCGGCAACTGGGTTACGAATGCTACGCACCCGAGTGATGGCGGTGATGTAAGCCCACCAGAAAAATTAAAATACAGGCAAATCAAGGCGAATGTCGGGATGGCCTTTAAAAATCAAACGATAAAATACATGCAAAAAATAGTTACAATCGCTCTGTTATTGTCATCCGGTCTCGCCTTTGGACAGGCCCCGGCCACGACGCCACATACTTCCTTTGCAAAAAGTCTGGGGATGTATGTCTTTCCGGCTAAAGATCAGGATCAGGCCACACAGGACAAGGACGATGCGGATTGCTACAAATGGGCAGTGGAGCAGTCGGGTGTCGATCCCCTAAATCCCACAAAAGTGGAGGCTGAGAAAGTCGATACCGCACCGGATGGAACGGCCGTCGTGGGTGCCGCCAGAGGTGCAGCTGCCGGAGTTGCCATAGGTGCCATTGCGGGTGACGCGGGCAAGGGTGCTGCGATCGGTGCAGTGGCTGGAGGGCTCGCGGGACGTCGGGCCAAAACCGTGGGTGACGCGCAGCAGCAAAAGGCCAACAATCAGGCTGCCTCACAAGCACAGACCGCGATGACCGACAGCTTTAAGAAAGCCTTTACAGCCTGCCTCGAAGGAAAGGGCTACACGGTTAAGTAGGAGTTCGGTTCCATACAGGGCAGCGGATCAATCCTGCAATCTCTGAAATCCCCGCAGACAGTTTCAGGAAAAGGGACTCGAAGTTAGCCTAGGACCGCTGACGGCAGGGCATGTCGGCAGTTTTGAGTCAGTCCGAAATTCGATAAATCTCATCAAATGGAAACAACTTTTAGACGGCTACTCTTAAGGACATTCTGCCTCCTCGCCTTGGGTATTCTTGCACCGCCTTTTCTCCTTGCTCAGGAAGTCGAGTCCAGCGAAGATACTGTCTGCGTCCAGCGGGACGTGGCCGATGCCATTAGAGGGGCATTAAACAGACCTCCAAAAGCTGACTCCACCGACTCCGGTTCTTTGCTCCTGATACCAATCATTGGCTCCAATCCGGCCACCGGCTTTATGCTGGGGGTTGGCGTCCAGTACGGCTTTAAAATGCCCGGCGATCAGACCAATTTTTCGATGCTCTCCGGGAGTGTCCAATTCACCTCCAAAAACCAAAAAATATTTCTTCTGAAGAACAATGTCTACACCAAAAACAACAACATCTTCTTTACAGGCGACTGGCGTTACCTGATATTTTCACAACCTACCTATGGGCTGGGTACCAACGCTCCCCAAGACGGAATCCTCGATTACCAATATAACCTGGGAGGTTTGGATACTTCGGTTGATTCACTGGCCCAACCCATGAATTATAACTTTATCCGGATACACCAGTCCGCTTCGTTCAGGATCTTGAGGCAACATCCTGGACTCTATGTGGGTCTGGGCTATGCACTGGATCACTATTCCAAGATCGAAGATCTGAAACTTCGCCTGGAACCCGGAGACTCGGTTATCACCAGTCACTACGGGTACAACACGCGCTATCAATTCAATACGGATAAGTATTACATATCGACCTTTAATCTGAATTTTATCTGGGATACCCGGGACAATATGATCAATCCGTATACCGGTCATTTTTTGATGCTCTCCTGGAGAGGTGGACCCAAGATGCTGGGCAACAAGGTTCCCGCAAGCTTCTTTTTTGCAGAATGGCGAAGCTTTCATTCGTTGTCAAAAAGAAATCCCCGGCATCTTCTGGCTTTTTGGTTGACGGGAGATTTTGGAAAGGCTGGAAAGTTTCCTTACATGATCCTACCTGCCACCTCCTATGATCAGCGCAGCCGTAGCGCAAGGGGCTACTCTCAGGGCCGTTTTCGGGGAAATAATCTGGTGTATGGGGAGGCAGAGTATCGTTTTCCGATTTCACAGTGCGGTGGCGTATGGGGCGGTGTTTTGTTTGTAAATGCCACCACGGCCAGCAATCCGGTGTCATCAGTGAAGCTTTTCGAATATGTCAAGCCGGGGTATGGTCTCGGGTTGCGTATGATGGTGGACAAGAAAACGCGCACCAACCTCGCCATTGATTTTGGATTTGGGGACAAATCTTCAGGCTTCTATCTGGCAGCCACGGAGACATTTTAAACCCAAAAGCTGCAATGAAATTATATATGTTATTCTAAGCTTGAACGCTGACTAGGTACTAGGCTCATGTTTTAGTGCTGTGCCTTTTTGTAGGAAGTTTAGGTAAGTTATCATTGGCCGAAATTTGTCAACGTGAGACTGATTTTTATCAGTTTTCTTGCGCTTATTTTATCTTCTTTTTGCAAACATTCGCTGTTTCGATTTCAACTTCTTTTTGCACTGATCCATGAAAAAATATTACCTATAAGGTTAAATAAAAATATGATAGTAATTCCTTATCATAGTATATAAATCCACAACCAAAACTACATTTTTATGTCCAACACAAAATCCACTTCCTCTCTCCTGGTCTTGGGGATTGCTGCTGTCCTACTAGACTCATGCAATCCGAAACCGGCCGAAACCACCGCCGACACCGCCGCTGTGGCGGACACCGTCAAAACAGCTCCCGCCTCCGCGCGTCCAGTCCATTGGGGCTATGCAGGCGAAGAAGGCCCAGCTGCTTGGGCAAGCCTAAGTCCCACCTACGCGCTCTGCGGCGAAGGCAAGGGACAATCCCCCATCAACATCGCAAAGACAGATGTCAAGGGTGGGGCAAACTGGAAAGTTGACTACAAGACCACCTCGTTACGAATCGCTCACAATGAGCACATGGATGACATCATCGACAATGGCCATACCATCCAGGTGACGGTAGACGAGGGAAGCACTTTTTCATTTGGTGACAAAGCATACGACCTGAAACAGTTTCACTTTCATACGCCAAGCGAGCATACGATAGATGGCAAAAACCTGCCGATGGAGATGCACTTGGTGCACCAGGGTGAGGATGGCAGTTTGGCGGTCGTCAGCGTCTTGTTTGAAGAAGGCAAGGTTGCCAACGAGAATTTCACCAAGATCATCGCCAATCTTCCCAATGCAAAGGGCGAGAATAAGCACATCACTGATGCCAACCTGGAGTTAAAAGCGCACCTGCCAAAAGACAACTTCGGTTACCATTACATCGGATCATTGACCACTCCGCCTTGCAGCGAAGGAGTACAATGGCTGGTATTGCGTGACAGGGTCTCATTGACTGCGGATCAGATCGCTGCGTTCTCTTCACGCATCGGACCAAACAACAGACCTACGCAGGACCTGAATGAGCGGACTGTCGAAGTGGATGATCTCGTAGGGCAGGTAAATCAATAAATTCCTATGAAATCTGTCATTATCCTTGCACTGACACTGATCGTGTGCGTGCAGGCAAGCGGCCAAGAGGCGGCAAAGGCTCCCGAAGAAGTACCGCCAGGCTGGTGGGCCATTCCCAAGACCTCCACGCGCTTTAAGATCGGTGGATACGTGAAGCTTGACCTCATACATGATTTCAATCCGATCGGGTCGCCGGACTATTTTGATGTATCGACCATCCCAACTGATGGATCAAAGGGAGAATCTACACACCTGCATGCGAAGGAATCACGCGTTTACTTGGATTTTCGTTCGCCCTCCAAAGTGGGTGAACTCCGTGCATACGTAGAAGGGGATTTTTATGGTACCAGCGGGGCATTTCGTCTGCGCCATGCCTTTGTGGAGATCAACAACGGAAAATGGCTCGCCGGGCAATGGTGGTCGAATTTCATGGACGAAACCATCATTCCGCCCACGCTTGACTTCGAAAAACCGGCTGCCTACGCTTTTGCTCGGCATGCCATGTTCCGTTGGAAGCAGGCGCTATCCAAAGACAGCTACCTCGCTATTGCCGTCGAGGAACCTAATACCAGAGCACAAACTCCTTCCGAACCCGGAAAATTTGAAAGTCCCCTGCCGGACCTGACCGCCCGATATCGGGTGACCAAAGATTGGGGACACGTTCAGGTGTCCGGGTTTGCCGCGCAACTGCGCTATCGTTATAGCGCCGGAGGATCAGACCAAGTGTCGCTTTTTGGCGGAAACGTCTCTGGGCAGTTTAATTTTCTCAAGAAAGACAAGGTCATCTATCAGGTGGTCTATGGCCCGGGTGTTGGCCGGTTCCGCGGGGGGTATTCGGCCGGTTTGGACGCAAATGGCAATCTGGAAGCCATCACCGATATGGGAGCTACGATCGGCATTCAGCATTTTTGGAACGACAGCTTTTCATCGCTTGCGGTGTACAACCAAGGCTCCAACGGCACTACCGACGGGCAGCCGTCTACCGACATCTCCCAGATGAATTACATGGCCGTCAATCTGCTTTGGCATTTCGTTGACAATGCTTTCGTGGGTTTGGAGTATCTGCGGGGAACCCGTGAGGATATCGATGAAACCGAGGGCACAGCCAACAGGCTTCAGTTTAGCGTCAAGTACACGTTTAACTGATGAAAAATTGGGATTCTTAGCCAAGTGATCTGGATAAGCGCTGCCAAGATGTTAATTTAGGAACATCGATTTCCGATCATTTGTCGCCTAAAACACGAATCATGACGCAGCTTTTCCAAAATCTCTTTGCATACAATTATCAGATCAATCAGGCCCTCGGCGACCGATTCAAGTCCTATGATTACCAGCTTGATCCGGAGATCATCAGACTTGCAAACCACCTGCTGAATGCACATCAGATCTGGTTGGACAGGATCGATGGAAGGAGTTCGTTAAAAAGCCCCTGGGACGATTTTCCCATTGAGACTTTTGCCTTTAGGAATCAGGAGCTCCATAGCCGGACTATGGAGCTGCCTGAATCCAGGGATCTCGAAGAAATTATCTCATTTAAGACTTTTGCGGGAATTCGGTTTGAAAAGAAACTCTCCGACATCTTGATCCATGTGGTCAACCATTCCACCTACCACCGCGGCCAGCTTGCGCTACTGATGCGAGGCCACGGCCTAGAGCCAGTTTCGTCGGATTATATCCACTGGGCGACCATCTGAGACGATGCTTAGTGGGAGTATGGACGCTTTGAGATTCGATAATTTTGCCTTCCACCCTCGAAATCGGAGGATTTGAGCCTGTAATCCTAATACCTGGAGAACAGGCTCCGAAAGCTAAGATTCAACTTGTTCATTACAGAGAATAGCTACCTCAAATATCATTTGCCTTCTCGCTCGTTTCTCTGATTTGTAAAGGCCTTTTGGTCACCTTCAAATCTCTGAAATAACCGATGGTGCCGATGTCCACGTAGAGTCCGACAAAACCTTTCTTGGTTTTACCCAGCATCTTATCCACGATAAAAGAAGAATGCTTCAGGTCATTGATGTAAAGCTCTGCCGTCTCTCCATTCACTTCAATCCGCATAGTGAACCACTCATCTAAGGCTACCGGGGCCGAACCTTCGTAGCGAAAAGGTGCGATCTTCCGTAAGGTGTCAAATTTGTAATCCGGATAGGAGAAATACTGCACCGTGTGATTTCTACGAAGTTGGTTGTCAGATCTGCCTACCTTGGGGCGGACATAGATGCTTTCAAAGGCAGAATCATCTTCCTGTACCCTAAAATACAGTCCAATGAACCCTGCAATTCCTGAATAGGGGGCAGGGACTTTCAGCTGGCTGTACATTTTGACCTCGATCGTCCCGTTTTCGAAGTCCTCCAGACCGAGTAGTCGGGCATAGTGTGGCTCATCGACGGTGGCCTCTACTCGGGTGGAATCAAACGGGATAGCATTCAGATCCCGTTCGATTCTCAGGGCTTTTTTGCCTTGAAAATCCACGATCTCACCCGTCACATTGTGCAGTTCAAACTCGTGGTTTTTGAGTTTTAGTCCTTGGGCGCTCGCACTAAAGGAGATGATTGCCAAGAGAAGAAGACTGGACAGTTTTTTCATTTGGATGATTTGTTAAAAGGTTAAAACAACTTCTCTTGGGGAGGAGTCGCACCGGCCAGTCGGATGTAGACCGTCGTCTGACCTCTGTGGTGGGTCTGGTGCTCAAAGCATTTTTCCAGAGCTGTACCTTTAGTCATTTCAAATTGTCCAAACAGAGTGGTGTTTTCGGCCAGTTTCTCAGGAGTCATGGTTTTGACATTGCTGATCACAAAGTCATACCCCGCCATCACGAGCTTGATGACGTTTTCTTTGCTTTGGTCTTCGGCTTTTTCAGAAGCTCCCATCCCGACTGGACTTGCAGCACCCGTGGCTGCAGATGCAAAGCCGTAATTGCCGTCGGTCAGGTGGAGCATCTGCTGGGCAAAGGTCCGCATTTCAGGTGTCGGCTTCAGGCTGTACTTGTCGGCCGGCATGGCTTCCAGGTATTCCAGTGTGTAGGCTTTGGCACGCTCCCAGTCTTTGACCAGGTCGTCGACGGAAGACTGGGCCTGTGCGGAAGTTCCCAATACAAGTAGGGTTAGGATAGAAAGTAAGATTTTCATGATGTTGGTGTTTAGAATTGTGGATACAAAGTTGAAGCCTTCCACAGCTTAACACCCTTAATCTACCTTAAGAAATAATCCTAACTATCCCGAAGGTCCTTTCTGATTTTGCTCAGAAACTCTGGCGTTATTCCCAGATAAGAGGCGACCTGAGTATTGGGCAGGCGGTTTTTTAGATGGGGATACTGTTCCAAAAAAGCCAAATAACGTTGCTCTGCGGTCGAGCTGAAATTCTGAAGTACCCTATTCTGAAGTTCGATGTATTTGTATTCGATCATCACCTTAAAAATCCGGTTGATCTTGGGGATATTGTTAAACAGTTCATACAAGCCAAGTTGAGGAATCCGGAGCACTTCGGAAGGTTCTAGGGCTTCGATATTCAACTGGCTGGTTTTTTGGCTGTAAAAACTTCCGATATCCGCTATCCAGTCCTTCTCTGACGCAAACTGGATGTTGTGCTCGAAGCCTTTGTCATCCACGCCAAACATCCGAAAGCAACCCGAAACCACAAAAAAGTAATCCTTGCAGACCTCTCCGGCCGTCAGAAGTTTGTGCTTTCGCTTGACCGTCTGGGGAACAAACTGCTCCTCAATCCTGTCTTTTTCCTCCTGCTTTAATGGAATAAAACTTTCCAGATGCAGTATAAGAGCAGATACTTTCATCTCTGATGTGGTGATTTTCGGAAAAGTAAGCAATCCTTAGACAAGAGTAAAAAACGATTTCAGGAGCGAAAAGCCGATCGGTTCCTTTTTAGCAAAAACCAAGAAGTGTTAAATGAAGATGTGGGTTAGGATTTTTAACTAAATGAATGGCAATGGTTTGACCGGTTTCTTTTTACTTCTATCAAAAATTGAGAACCAAAAGCTCAAGCAATTACTCCAAAGTAAGAACCTGTCAGTAGGGGTAGCGGCTGGTTCAGTTGTCCTACCCCTGGGAGATTGACGATGAAATCCAAAAAGAGCCCCTCAACTCATACTATCTAATGACTAATTTTTCTAAAATCCGCAGGATCATCCAAGTGTTTCATCAGTACGGCATCAGACTTTCCGGAGAAAGGAAATTCGATAATCTTTATCATGATCTGAAGATGGAACCGGTCTTTGTGATGGGATTGATCTTCGAACTGGAGCTGGCATCCCAGGTATACCTCAATGATGAAGACGTTTATTCGGTTCAGGAGCCCATCCAGATCATCGATAAGTTATTGTGAATGGAATAAGGTGCTGGTAACTTCAAAACCAACCGCATTGTGGTAGTACACGGCGAGGTTGTTGACTGGCAATTTCCTTTGCAGCAAAGGCGCTGCTGCGTTGGGGTTCCGCCATACCATCGTCATACATACGTCACATATACGTTGGGTTTTGTCCATATTTTCCCCCGAATGCTTTATTTTCCTTTGTTTCCAAATAGTCCACTTTGGGTCTGCCGACGTGGTTGGTGAGCATGTGGAACCATGAAACGCCAGGCTACCCACCTGACGTACCTTCGGCACGCGTTCCGTCAGTCAATTCATTCCGCCGCAACTCCCCCTTGAATTGTAATATTCAAAAGGAAGAAGAATCCTCTTCAAAGGGGCCAGGCTGCAGGAGGACAAACCGTAAGGAAACAGCCCGGTGGGCTGTTTTAGGTTTGGGCCAGGCTGCAGGAGGACAAACCGTAAGGAAACAGCCCGGTGGGCTGTTTTAGGTTTGGGCCAGGCTGCAGGGTAGGTGTGCAACAACCACTTTCTCCGTACCTCGGCATCAACAGCCAGCTACCCATGATATCCCTGCGCCGAGGTTGAAAATAAATTCATCTATTTTCCCAGGGTTGCGCCCTGGGCTATTCACAGTTGGACTCCTTCAGAGTCCGAATTTCAGTATCTACTAGAATTCTCCAACAGCTTCAGTCGACAACGTGAGAACTGACAACAGCGGCAGCCGACAACACTTAGCCCTTAACACCAAGCGCTACCCGCCAACAGCTTCGGCCGACAACCCGACGACGCGCAGCAGACGACCACCAACCTCCAATCTCCCTTCACTATACCCCATAGATACCTCCACGATACTCCCTAGATACTTGCATGATACCCCGTAGATACCCCGTAGATACCCCCATGATACCCCGTACATACCTGCATGATACTTGCATGTAGCTTGCACTTTTGTCCACGGATTCCACAATTCCAGTTCACCTTGCTCCTCGCCATTTGCCCTATCATAGGATTTGCAATCCTACAACCAAAAAATCCCTTCCAACTTCCCGCTCCTTACACCTGTACTGAGCTCGGTTGGTGAGCGTGTCGAACCATGTCGAAGTATCGGCATCGACCGCCTTTTCCAAGCTGTACTTCTGCGTCGAGGTCAATTGCCTTTTACCTTTTTTACCGTGGGCTACATGGTTCCCGAGCCTGTCCGCAACGAGCTTGTCGAAGTGTCGAGGGATGGCTACAAAGATTCCGCACCTACGGCGCTTTTTCCGCACTCGACAACGCTATACCTTGACAACAGCCTGACGGATAACAGTGCTCACCACATCCCGCATTCGTGCTGAGCCCCGTCGAAACATCTAACTTCGGTCATCCAACTACAGCTTCAGCGGACAACTCGACAACTGGACTCAATTTTCCAATTTTTCAATCTTTCAATTTTCCAATTCACCAACCCAACAACAGCGCAGCCTAAAAGCGGCACCAAAGCACCATCAAAGCAGCATCAAAGTAGCATCAAAGCTACATATAGTCTAGGTTTTGGATCACCGCGGCATTCATGTCAAGTCCACAGAATCCATAGATTCCACAGAGTCCATAGATTCCACAAAATCCACAGAATCCACGTTCGGTTTGATTTTCACTTTCCAGTCTTCAGATTTGTCATGTTTCACCAAAAAACAAATGGTACATGGAAAACAATCAACTTTCTAACACGACTACACGACAACAGCTCCGTGGACAACCTGACAACAATTACATCGGTCATCCAGCATCCGTCATCCCACATTTTAAACTCTTGTGTTGAGCTGAGTCGAAACACTAAACTCCCACCTCTAATTGGGAAACACAAAAGCAAGAACAGTCCGCAGACCCCAGTCGGCTTTGGACCCGGAAGGACCGCTCAGTGGAATCATCGGCATGATCGCCAACTGCACCGCCTGATTACCAAGCTTGGTCACTGCACTCACCGAGGGCGCATTTAAGGTGATCGTCGTGGTATTGCCCTCCCAATTTTGGGTAATTTCAAAATTGGCTCCAAGGCCCGCACCGCTTTTAAAGCTCTTGTTGAAAAAGGCCTGGATGTAAAACTGGCTCACGTCCGCACGGTCTGAGTTGCCTGCGACAGACCAGATCTGGTTTGCGATAAAGCCGATCGTCTTGCCTTCAAACTGCTTCAACATCAAGGCTGAAGGGCCAATTCCAAATTTTTCCGTCCCCAAAAATTCATTGGTGGCGGTCGGAACCAGAAACGCCGGACCGGCTCCCCAGGTAAAAGCTTTGCTGTGTTTGGGAGAGAAAAAAGCCGTAATGGTCGCATCACTCACCCCAAACTCACTGCTGTTTTCTTTGGTAACGTCGCGTTGATCCACGATGGGCACAATGAAGCGGGTGATCAGGTTCAGATCTTCGCTGATGGAGAAAGGGATCACCGGCTGCACGTTGATGACATACTTCGACCCATTATACGGCCCTATCCCATAAGTCATATTGTTTTGAAGTGGGACGCTGATCAGACTCGCCACCGGGTTGGCCAATTTGTCCGACAATTCCTGTGCGTTGGCCGCTGAAGCGGCCGATTCTTCCTGCGCATGAAGGACGGTGGAGGTCGTTGCGGAAATCAGAAACAGAAAAAACGCTGGTTTAAAGATTGATCTTTTATACATATGCCTTGGTTTAGTTTTAAAACAAAAATTTCAACTCACTGTTCGGAGTATTTTGAGGCTTTTGCCTTCTGTTTAATGAAAACCCGCCCGGTTTAGTCATGGGAAATCTTGCTTCACCTTTCGATGTCAACCAGTATCCAACTCGGCGAAACCACGAATCCCGCTTTTCCGGATGGGCTCAGGCTATTGGCTTCGTCGGAAAGAATTTGGTCCAAAGTATCAGCCAACAAACGGGCTATTAGAATTGAAAAGGCTTAAGCCTATCTATTTTTTCCGCATAAACGGCGCGCTGATCTATTATCTAAAGAGCTTAGGCTCCTAAATAAAGCTAAAGTCAGAGAACAGGATATTTTTTTCATAACCAATCGTATTTGAGATGGGTGATTTTTTTTTAATTCTCGTTTGCAAACACTTCCTTCCAGTCATCATTCATATCCACGATAAGCCAGTTGTATTTTGAGGCATCATCCAAACCTCTTTCCAGATGACCGATAGGTGAAGTTCTGTCGTAAGCCCATTCGCGGACTGAATCCGTATGGTGGACAATCATTCCAAAACGTGGATATCCTGATGCGGTCGTGGTCCATTGCAGCATTTCATAATCCCCGTCAGAATTACCCGCGGTGAATACCGGACGCTTGCCGATTTGGTTATAGATACCTACAGGTTTGCCTTTTCCATCATTCATCAAATCCAATTCAGCTTGGCGGACGATCCGGGGCGTATCATTTACCACTTCGTAGGTTGATCGCATCACAGTGCCGATGACCTGCTCACAGGGGATTCCATAGGTCTTCTCGGTCCAGGCACACATAAACCCTTCCTCTCCCCCGGAGACGATAAATGTTTTGTATTCATTTGCCCTTAGATATTTGAGCAACTCCAGCATGGGCTGGAAGATCATCTCTGTGTAGGGACGGTCAAATTTCTGATGCTTTGCTGTGGCTATCCATCTTTTGGTTTCGGCCTCGAACTCCTCGCTACTCATCCCAGTCTGTGTGGCTGCAACAAGTTGCATCAGGGCTTTTTCCCCTCCGGCCAGGGCAGACTTCATGTCACCTTTCAAAATAAAACTGAAAGGCTCCTGATCTTTCCATTCCGGATGTTGCGGAGCCAGCTCCTTAATCCGGTCAAGAGCGAAGATGAATTGGAAATACATGGGCTGCTCGCTCCAAAGTGTTCCGTCATTATCGAAGCAGGCAATGCGGTCGGTGACGGGAATAAAATCAGCAGATCCTTGGGTTGTGGTCTTTGTCACAAAATCAACGATGGCTTTTTTGGAGGCTCCTTCATTCTAGGAATGGAGTGGATCTGTTGCGACGTTGGTTGAGTCGGCAGCTGCAGTTTCAGATGAATCTGATCGTTGGCACGACATCATTACGAATAGTAATAAGAAACTGGAGATAAGTGTGGATAGAATTTTCATAGCAATTTGATTATGTGTAAACCCCTATTCTATTTCACTTCTTCAAAATCCCCTGGCTTCCAGCTTCCATCAAATGCAGCTTCTTCCGGCCCGTAGATACGTATGTATACAAACCATCCTTTGCCAGGTATGGTCTTGATCCATTGTTTTTCCTTTCCGGCAGGAACAGTGGGGCCAAAATACAAGTCTACTGAAGGATCATTTTCAAAATCTTTCAATTCAAACATGGAACGCAACGCAGCAAAACCCTGATCGGTATCAATCTGGCTTCTTGTGTCTGAATCATAGACAGTAACAGACCAAAACAACTTGCCTGGCACGGGTTGTGGAATCGTAAGCTTATATGTTTTTGCACCATCAACATAAGCACCTGTGTTATCGCGCAGTCCTAACCAGTAAAGCGAACCAAAGCCAGCTTGCCTCCTGAACATAGCTGGGGAAGCTCCAATAGCCTGGTAAAACCAAACTTCTCTTGCGTCAAGATCAACATAAAACGGTGCATCAAAGTCTCCGTTCTCCGGTCTGAGACCTACCCATTCCCACTGCCGATCATTCCATACAACACGATCCGGTCTGCGATCAGCAAAAGACTGAACACGCATTTGACTGTTAGCCATCTTTGCGGCTTTTTCAAGAATACCTTTCATGCGCGCATCGGGATTAAATGGTTGCCCTTTTGCAATGCCTAGCGCAGCTAGTTCTCCGTAGTAGGCACGATAACCTTCATACGCAGGCTCGCGATCGATGACTTGATGAAGCACTTCCCAATATTTGAAGTTGGTTTCCCAATTTAACGGTGTAGTATTCTGAGGCTTTCCTGTCAGGTCAAGCCAATGAATGGAAGAAGCGCTTGCAGGAGAATTCAGCGGATAAAATTTTATTGTTTTGATCCGCTCCATAGCGCCTGTGACATCTCCCTCCACCGGCAATGAACGTATGCCAACGGTTAGATTGTTGGAAGAAGCTTTCCATACATGATACCCGTTTGGAATTTTCCCGGTGTAACCCGGAGGAAGAATTATATGCTTTCCACCTTTTCCAGCGTCCGGTCCAGGTATACCCATATCGGCAACCCATCGTTGGTTGACATCCATGGCCACTACAATCAGTGGGCCTGCAGGAATGTCGATCACAAATGGACCGGCAGATAGATCCAGTAAGATGGGACCATATGGTGTATCCGAATTTAATGTGTATCCGATTTGCTGAGGCTTCGTATCAAGTGTACCAGAAACTGTATTGGGTAGTACCTTCAATTCGGCATTACCGCGAATGAGTCCTTCTCCCGAAACTGTAGGATAGAAAAACTTATATGTCTGGATCGCCCGATTGAGGTCAGCATCATCGTAGGCTTTTTGAATGGTTTCCTGTGTTGGATAACCGTTAATGAACTCATAGGTTGACGTGGTATCTTTGTCTTTTTCTGAGACTTCTTTGTCAACAGTTGTGTTTTGATTGCAAGCTGCGAGCAAAACACACGCACCAAGTAAAATGAAATTTGCTTTCATAGGACACACATAATTTTTTATTTCAATTCCACGGTAATTTTTTCAATTTTTCCCGGATAGGTAAAAGGAAGCTTGTATGTGAAGTCCACCGCAGAGCCAACGTCAGTTCCTACGTCCAGACCTTCAGAGATTGAAAATTGGATGGGAATGGTTTTTTCCAGCCGACCGCTGGCTACCTTCGTGCCGTTGGCCGTCATGGTTATCGTTCCGCCCTTACCCATGCCTCCTCCATCGTATACAAAATCAACTACGAGTTTTACTTTGCCCGATGGCAAGGCCTCTTTACCGGTAAAGGTGAACCGTTCAGCAGCTAAAAAATTGTAAACAAAAACAGGCTTGCCTTCACGTAGGTAAACTCCATAACCGCCTTCCAGCCCACCATGTGTAACAATCATTCCACTTTGCTTTCCTGACACTTCGAAGTCTGCTGTGATAGTCCAGGATTTATTGATCATGTTGGGAGATGCGGCATCCGGCAATCCAACAGTACCCGGAAAGTATGTCATTGTTTTGCGATTGCCCATCAGTGTTGGACGTCCCATCGCTTCGGCATTGAACCGGACTGTTCCTCGCCAGTCGAGCGGTAGTACATTATACCTGGCAGCTTCTGCCCACCACAGATCCTGCAACTCTCTTAACTTCTCAGGATTTTCTGATGCCAAATCTTTTGA
The DNA here is from genome assembly GCF_000429445.1 of Algoriphagus terrigena DSM 22685. GTDB lineage: Bacteria > Bacteroidota > Bacteroidia > Cytophagales > Cyclobacteriaceae > Algoriphagus > Algoriphagus terrigena. Next base: position 142,429 of record NZ_AUBW01000012.1, on the reverse strand, counting down.
TTGAGAAAAATCTTCCTCAATGTTATACAGCTCCCACTTCTGCTTATCCGGATCGAATTCACTGCGGTTGGGGTTCCATGGGGCAAATGACGGTGCTGAAGCCATCCAACCCTGGTGATAGATTCCCCGATTTAATGCCAACTCAAAATACTGGGTAGTACGGGTGGGCTTAGCCTGGGCGTTGGTCATGGATTCAAGGAAACTTTGACCTTCAATAGGTTTTTGTTGAATACCGTTAAGAACATAGGGCGCAGTAATGCCAGCTGCTTCGTACAGCGTTGGCACAATGTCAATCGTGTGAATGAAGGGATCACGGATGCCACCTTTCTCTTTGATTTTTGCGGGCCATGAGATGATCATGGGATTACGTGTACCTCCAAAATGGCTTGCAACCTGTTTGGTCCATTGGAAAGGTGTGTTCATGGCATGGGCCCAGGCACTTGGGAAATGATTGAAATGCTTGGGTCCCCCCAATTCATCAATCACCTTCAAATTATCCTGCCATTTTTCAAGGAAGCCGTTGAAGAAAAGGTTTTCGTTCAATGATCCCTCCAGACCGCCCTCAGCACTCGACCCGTTATCTCCTGCGATGTAGATAATAATCGTATTGTCAGCGTCAGGTAATTGCTTAACGGCATCGATGATCCTGCCCATTTCATAATCGCAGTGTGCGCCATACGCTGCAAAAACCTCCATCATGTGGGCGTATAACCTTTTCTGATCTGCATTGAGTGATTCCCATGCAGGCAATCCTGGAGAGCGTTCGGTCAATACTGTATTTTCAGGGATTACACCCAGTTTTTTCTGTTGCTCAAATGTTACTTCCCTGTACTTATCCCATCCTTCATCGAACTTCCCTTTGAATTTTTTTATCCAGGATTCAGGTGCATGATGTGGCGCATGCGTAGCACCTGGAGCAATGTACAGGAAATAAGGTCTGTCAGGTGCTATACTTTTCACTTGACGCACCCAGGCAATAGCCTTGTCAGAAATATCTGTGGTAAGATGATAATTTGGATCTGTAGATGCCGGGACGAGATTGTGATTTTCATACAAAACCGGATTCCAGTGGTTCATGTCACCGGCGTTGAATCCATAAAAGTAATCGAAGCCAAGGCCATTTGCCCAGCGGTCAAATGGACCGGCCTGACTCAGTTCCCAAGTAGGCGTGTTGTGATTCTTACCAATCCATGCAGTCATGTAACCATTCTGACGCAGCACTTCTGCTATTGTACCGGTATTTTTTGGAAGCACACAGGTGTATCCGTCATATCCGGTCGCGGCTTCCGTAATCCCTGCAAAAGAAGTAGAGTGGTGGTTGCGTCCGGTGATCAGGGCAGCGCGGGTCGGAGAACATAATGCAGTGGTGTGAAATCTGTTATAGCGCAGCCCTTCTGCAGCAAGCTTGTCCATTGTCGGGGATGGAACACCACCGCCAAATGTGCTGAACTGACCAAAACCAGCATCATCAAGCAATATCATAACTATGTTTGGAGCCCCTTTGGGTGCTTCAATAGGTCTAGGAAATTGTGCAGGATCAGAATCCAGATATGTTCTTCCTACATTTCCTTTAAAATGAAAATCCGGTCTTGGCAATACTTCAGGTGTGCCTTTTTTATCCTGGGCATTGAGCTGGCATTGTTCAAACAACAGCGATAGAAGAAACAGGACCTTAACTATTCGAAAAGTTTTCATGAATCTGTTATTAAAATGAATACCATTTGAAAGATTTAGTGTCTTTGAGATTTCACCTCAAAGACACAAATTTCATTTAACGATCAAATTAATTCTGCTTTTTAGAATCTTCCTTTTTCTGAGCGGGAGCAGGTTTCTGCTCTTGTAGTAACATCGGGAAGTGTTCCTTGATTTCTTCCTTCACTTGGTTCCTTTTTAGCACCTCTTCGATGATGACGGCAGGATTGAAGCTGGGTGGATAGGATCGGGAGGGAAATTCCTGAAGAGAAGCGGCAAACTCCCCAACGGCCTCCATTCCCATATAAACTTGCGGCACGTGATTCATCAACCAGTCCCAATACGTATTGGAAGTAATGTCAGCACGCTCAAAAGGATCCTGCATCAGGTTGTAGAGCTTGGTCAAACGTAACTCGGTGAAGGGTTCTGCCCATAGTCCCATAGTGCCTAGCATACGTTGCTCTGCAAAACTCATCTTCCATTCACCCTGGCGCAAAGCCACTAACAAAGCATCATCATCCGTATAAAAAAAGGTTGAGCGGGCGCTCTTTACTTTATTGCTTGTTCCAATTGTGCCACTGACACTGGTCAGGAATTTCGATTGATCATAGCCGTCTAGGTGTACTTTATAATTGATGCCGTTAGCAGTGTAGCCGGTTTTTAGCTTGTTTACCATATCCGGTTCACCGGCTATTGAAGTAAGAGTGGGTATCCAGTCGTTATGGCTCATCAATTCATTTGTTACTGTGCCGGCCTTGATATGTCCGGGCCAGCGTGCCAAGCACGGAACCCGGAATGCACCTTCCCAGTTGGTATTCTTTTCAGAACGGAAGGGGGTCATGGCGCCATCGGGCCAGGTATTCATATGCGGTCCGTTGTCGGAAGAGTACACCACAATGGTATTGTCTGCTATCCCCAAATCATCGAGGGCTTTCAAAAGTTGCCCAACAGTCAAATCATGTTCAATCATGCCATCCAGGTATTCACTGTCGCCATATCCATATTTTCCCCGATTTTCTTCTCTCACGTGTGTACGTAAATGCATACGGGTTCCATTCCACCAAACAAAGAAGGGCTTGCCTGCGGCATGTTGTCTTTTAATGAAATCTATAGCTGCAGCTGAGGTTTCATCGTCAATAGTTTCCATGCGCTTTTTTGTTAAGGCGCCTGTATCTTCTATTTTTTGCTTGCCTACTTTGCCAAAGCGAGGGTCTTCTGTTGGATCATCCACATTGGTAGCGACAGTTTTCAACACACCGCGAGGACCCCATTTTGCTTTGAACGCAGGATCTTTGGGATAGTCCGGCAATTCAGGTTCCTCCTCAGCATTGAGATGGTAGAGGTTACCGAAAAACTCGTCGAAGCCATTCACTGTCGGCAGGGATTCGTTTCGGTCTCCCAAATGGTTTTTGCCAAATTGACCTGTGGCATACCCCAAGTTCTTCATGAGTCCACCGATTGAGGGATCCAATTGGTTCATACCCATTGGCGCTCCCGGGAACCCAACTTTGGTGAGACCGGATCGGATTCCGTGCTGGCCCGTTAGGAATGCTGCCCGGCCCGCGGTACAACTTTGTTCTCCATAATAGTGGAGAAACCGTATGCCCTCTTCTGCAATACGGTCGATATTTGGAGTGGTATAGCCCATCAACCCATCACTGTATGCGCTGATGTTGCTGATGCCGATGTCATCACCCCAGATGACGAGGACGTTGGGCTTTTCCTGTGCGAAGACAGCCCCGATGGTGGGAAATAGCATTCCCACGACGGCGATAGCATTTAAAAACTTCTTGTTCATAAAAAGAGGTGTTGGTTAGATTCGATAAAGATAAACAGTGTATGAATTTTAATTATAAAAATTGGTCTCTCATAGTCTGTTGCTGTATATTTTTGGTTTAGCGAAGAAAAAATGTTCAGAAAATAGGAAATAAACCAAGAGGACTTTTCCGAAATACACTGGAAAGCGTATCCTTTTTATCTTAAAGAAATAGAGACCTAGGTCAGGAGCGATCGGGTTTTTGTTTTCGGCTCTACCTCAGATCGACTCCTGTTTATCAGTAGATTTTTTTAAAGAAGTGAACACTTTTTGAATTGGCTACCCTCACACAGCCTATACTGATATGTCGGATTGCCCGGAAGATTTGGTTTACGTGGGAGAAGGATTCCCAGGATTTTTGAGGAAAAGAAGCGGGAAGAGCTTTGTCTACCTGGACAAAAAAGGCCAAAAAATCGCTCAAAAGAAGGTTTTGGAGCGGATCGCACAGCTGGTCATTCCGCCGATGTGGGAGGATGTCTGGATCTGCAAAGACGCCAAAGGCCACGTCCAAGTGACTGGCTACGATGCGCGCGGCAGGAAGCAATACATCTACCACTCCGACTGGGTGACCTACCGACAGAGCACCAAGTATGGAAGATTAGAGGAGTTTGGGAAAAAACTTCCACAAATGCGCAAGGCAATCGAACAGGACGTCCGAAAAAAAGGCTGGCCCAGAGAAAAGATTTTGGCGCTCACGGTCATGATGCTGGACGAATACTACATCCGCATCGGCAACAAATATTACGAGCATGAAAACAAGACCTACGGCCTGACGACCCTGCGCAGGAAACATATTGTACAGGAGAATGGAAAGCTGTACCTCCACTACAAAGCCAAGAGCGGCAAGGAGCGACGGCTCCAAGTAGCGAGCAAGCGCTTGATCAACCTGATCAAAAAGATGTCCGAACTGCCGGGCTACGAGATCTTCAAATATCAGAACGGCGACGGAACCTATCATTCCCTTAGATCCAAAGATGTAAACCAGTACTTGGTTGAGATCTCTGGAGAGCCATTTTCGGCCAAGGATTTCAGGACTTGGGGCGGGACTGTCCTGGCACTCGACCACTATGCTGAGAGTGTGGAAGAGGTCGAAAACTTTCCCAACCGAAAACTCGAACCCACGATCGTCAAGAAAGTAGCCGAAGTGCTGGGTAACACCACCGCGGTCTGCCGCAAATACTACATCCATCCCGCGGTGATGCAGGTATTGCTCGACGGCACGCTCGGGCGATTTCAAAAGCTAAAATTGAAAGGCGTGACTGATCCGGATCAGCTTTCGGATAATGAACAGACCGTGTTGAAGATCTTGAATAAATCTTCTAAGCCATCCTGATCTTCTCTTCCTCCAGATCGATGTAGAGGAGAAATTCCCGGATGGTTTCTTCGTCTATCTCAGGCTTGGATTTGTTCATTTCCAAGAGTGACTGGCGCAACCTTTCCAAAAGAGCAAGGATGAGTTCCTTGTCCTCACCGGTGATTTTCAGACTTTCACCTGTATCGGATTCACCACTCCAGAGCGACAGGAAGTTTTGTATAACCGGATTTTGTCTCCAGTTGCTGACATGGGACTCTGCGAGAAAAGCACGGGACTCTCTGACCAGATTTTTCCGGATCAGATTCTCTGTCTCTTCCTGCGGAAGGTGATCGCCAAAGTCCGGCAGCTTGACCTTTTGGATCAAGATCGGCAAGGTCAACCCCTGAACTATCAAGGTCAACAGGATGACAACAAAGGTGATAAAGAGGATGAGGTTTCGGTGAGGAAACAAACTTCCGTCTGCCAAGGTCAAAGGGATGGACAATGCTGCTGCCAATGAAACCACTCCTCTCATCCCCGTCCACCCGAGGATCAGAGGAGTCACGGGACCTGGGTTTCTCCGGTCCGCGACGGCAGCAAACCGACCCACTACCATTGTGACAATGACCGCTCCATAAGCTGCCAGTATCCTTCCCAAGATCAACACAAGCGTGATGAGTACGCCGTACCAAGTTGCTTCTGAGAAGCTGATGCCTTCTTCTCTCAATCCGGAAGTAATCTCCGGCAGATCAAGTCCTATCAGCAGGAAGACCAATCCATTGAGTAGAAAAACCAAACTCTGCCACACATGCTCCGCACGTAATCTGGACGACGCCGGTAAGAAACTGTGTCGATGGTAGGAAAGAAACAAGCCTCCGCTGACGACAGACAACACCCCGGAGCTATGTACCTCCTCGGCCAAAATATACATGGTGTAGGGAGCTATCAGCGTGAAGATGATATCCATGTTTACATCCGTGGGGAGCCAGGTTTGCACTTTCTTGAATACGAATCCTACCAACAGCCCGATTCCCAAGCCTCCTGCTATCATCCAGCCAAAACTCAGTGCCGCTTCCTGCCAGACAAACTGCCCCGTTGCCACCGCGATCAGTGCAAACCGGAAAATGATCAGCGAGGAGGCGTCGTTTAGCAAGCTTTCCCCTTCCAAAATGGTAGCCAGCCGTCTCGGGACCTTGACGAATTTCAGGATGGCGGAGGCACTTACTGCGTCAGGAGGCGAGACAATCCCTCCCAACAGAAAGCCCAGTGCCAATGAAAAACCTGGAATCATATAGTTAGCCACAAGTGCTACCGTACTGGCGGAAAGGAAAACGACCACGAACGCAAAACTTCCGATAATCCTCCTCCAGTGCCAGAGTTCTTTCCAGGAGATCGCCCAGGCAGCCTCATAGAGCAAAGGAGGCAGAAAGATCACAAAGATCAATTCGGGCTCGATGCTGATCGAAGGGACCCCCGGAATGAAACTGAGGAGTAAGCCCGCAACCACCAACAATACAGGGTATGCTACTTTGATCGCATTGCCGATCATCACCAGCAGCATAATAAGGAAGATCAATACCAGATAGAAGGGGAAAAGCTCCAGCATAAGGTGATTTCAGTTACAATCAATTCATCCTGTATCCAGTGGACAGGGGAGGAACGAGTGGGTTTTACAGGACGATGTTATTCGTTGGAGTTATCGGATCGGGAAGGGGACTTTCGTCCAGCATATCTCTCATATCGATCTCAACGGTTCGGCTGATCTGGGTGATAGGCACGTCATTCGCACTACCCTCAAATGGATTGACAGCGCTTTCTCCCACAGCATCCAACACGTGAAAAACCCAAGCGGCGACGGCCGAAAAGGGGATGTTGAACCAGATCGTGTAGCCTTCGAGAAAAGTGCCCTGCCCGATTTGACTGTATTCTCTCAGGAGTCCAAAGGGAAGCAGCAAGATGAAGATGATCATCAGGTAAGTGGTGACTGACGCAAAATTGCGTGGATAAGGAAAGTTTTTGATCCGCTCGGCCTTTCCTTGGGCATCGGTGAATTTTACAATTGAGTTTTGGAGCTCCATCCACTGGATGTCTGTTAGTGCCCCTGTTTTCCTCAGAGATGCCAACGTTTCGGATTGCAGCGCAGTCAATTGTGTCGCCCGGTTCTTTTTCGAGAGAATATAATCCAATTCCTCCTTGGACAGGTACTTCGCGAGCTCCTCTTCAATCTTATGCTCCCACTCGTACACCCGGTAGTGCCCGTTCAAAAATTCCCGATTGCTGCTCGTGTTCATGTTCTCCCAAGTTCTGGGCTCCCGGAGCTGAAACCGCAGTGCGGTCAGCCAGGCAAAATGCCGGTAAAACATGACCTTGACCAATTCGGAATCTTTGCCTCCCAGTGCGTCCCTCACGGTGTAGGCAAAACTTCTGCTATCATTGATGATTGCGCCATAGATCTGCCGTGCTTCCCAGATTCTCCCATAGCTGGCGTTGTTTTTAAATCCGACGATGAAGGCCAAGGATGTACCCAAAATCGCTATCGGTTGCCACGGAAATGCAAGGAACGTAAGTCCTGATGCATATAATACCGTGGGTATAGTCGAGATCACAAGGATCAACAGCGTATCTCTCAGCGTCCATCTAAAAAATTCGAGTGGGGTATAACGTCTTCCGGTGTGCATCCAAATGATCTTAGAAAGTTCTGAAATTTTTTAAGCCTCGCGGGCGGGTGTCAACTTAGATGGAGAATTGTTTTCGAGCTTAAAAGAATCGAGGCTTAATTCAGCCTTACCAGTTTATTGTATTTATTCCGGTATTCGTTGGGTGTGAGGCCGGTGATTTTTTTGAAGACAGTTCGGAAAGCCTTCGAATCGGTGTAGCCCACGTCCCACATGACTTCGTTGATGTTTTTGAGGCTGGATTCGAAACTTCTCTTGGCCACTTCGATCTTCACGCGCTGCACATACTCCAATACCGAATTGTTGGTGACCCGCTTAAAGCGTCTTTCAAAACTCCTCCTCCCCACAGCTACCTCGTCGGCCAAATCATCCACGGATATCCGCTCAGCAAAGCGATCCTCGATGATCTCCTGAGCCTTTCTGATTTCCAGATCAGGATGCTCTTTTTGGCCTCTGAAGATGGCAAAAGTCGCTTGGGTACTCCGGTCGATATCGATAGCAAAGTACTTCGAAAGCAGAATCGCCATCTCTCGGTCCACATATTTTTCGACCAGGTGGAGCAACAGATTCCAGTAGGAATTTGCGCCCCCGCTGGAGTAGATGCCAGCCTCCTCGGTGACGATACTCCCGTCGAGCACTTCCACCAGCGGAAACTGATTCCTGAAGCGGTCTATGAATCCCCAGTGTGTCGAGCAGCGTTTCCCGTCCAGCATTCCCGTGGAAGCCAGAAAGAAAGCGCCTACGCAGAGTGACGCGATTTCAGAGCCTGCGTCGTATTGTTGCTTTATCCAAGGGGCAAAAGGCATGTTTGCTTCAATTGCCATATCGAAGTCCCCAAACAACGGAGGAATGACGATCAGATCGGCATCACCGGGGTTTTCAAGGGTGTATTCGGGGTTTAAGACAAAACCCGGGAATCCAGGCCGGACTTCTGAGTGGAGTCCCAAGAGCTTCACGTCAAAAAATGGCTCTTGCCCATTTAGGCCCAAAAAATGATTGACTGTATTGAAGCAGTATTGCGCGCCCGCGATAGCCTGGACCACACTGCCCTCCATGGCCAATATCCTGATTTTTTTCATCCTTCCAATTTATAAAAACTTGTCGCAAAAGCCCCTTTCCTTGTCAGGTTTCACCCAATTCTTCTTTTATAAGTTCGTTATGTTTGTAGTGTTCTGATAACCAAAAACAAACTCAATGATGACTACCAAATCAAAGATCACCGTTGCGGCAGAGATTGCCGCTCCGGTCAACCAAGTTTGGACCGCGTACAATTCTCCCCGGCACATTGTTAAGTGGAATTGCGCCTCTCCAGATTGGCATTCTCCATCAGCCACCAACGAGCTGGAGCCGGGGGGAAGTTTCTCTTACCGCATGGAGGCCAAAGACGGCTCTATGGGCTTCGATTTCGAAGGAGTATTTCAGGAAGTAAAACCCAACGAGTTGGTCAGCTATGTGATGGGGGACGGAAGAGGAGCCGAGGTCGTATTTGAAGACAAAGGAGACAAAACCCTCGTCACGGTGACTTTTGACGCAGAGGAGATGAACTCCGAGGAAATGCAGCGCGAAGGCTGGCAATCGATCCTGGACAATTTCAAGAAGCATGTGGAAGGCTTTCAACACGACTCCATGCACTTTGAGATCGAAATCGACGCGCCCGTTTCCAAAGTTTTTGATATTATGCTTTCCGACGAAACCTACCGGGACTGGACTGAGGCATTTCATCCCGGATCCTATTTTCAGGGTGACTGGACCAAAGGTTCGAAGATTCTTTTTCTTGGTCCAGGCGGTCCGGATGGCAAAGAAGGCGGGATGGTCTCCAGAATCGCTGACCGAGTCACCAATAAGTATATATCCATCGAGCATCTGGGACTATACGCCGATGGAAAAGAAATAACAGAAGGGCCGGAAGTGGCAGGATTTGACGGAGCTACCGAGAATTACAGCTTCGTGGACCTGGGAGGAAAGACTCTGTTGAAAATCGACATGGAATCAGGAGGCGAGTACAAAGAGATGTTTGAACAAATGTGGCCAAAAGCACTCCAGCGGCTGAAAGAAATCTGCGAGCAATAGAATCGGAAGCCATGAAATCGCTCTATCCCTGTATCTGGATGAACAACGACGCGGCCGAAGCGGCGGAATTTTATTGTTCGGTATTTCCTGAAGCCAAGATCGAAGACAGCAATCCGATGGTGACCATGTGGTCTTCCATGGGTGAAAAGTTTATGCTTCTGAACGGCGGTCCGATGTTCAAACCTACCCCGAGCATCTCGTTTTATTCTATTTTTCCGGACGAAAGTCAGCTCCAGCAGATCTGGGATAAGCTGGCAGACGGAGGAATGATCATGATGCGGTTGGACTCCTATCCCTGGTCTAAAAAGTACGGGTGGCTGCAGGATAAATATGGAGTCTGCTGGCAGGTGGAAAGCAACGTTCCGGCTGGTGAAGCCCAAAAGTACATACCGGCTTTGATGTTTACCGGAGAGCAGTTTGGCAGAGCCGAAGAAGCGATGGAATTGTACACGTCGGTTTTCCCGGATGCTTCAACTGGCTTTATCTCCAGATATGGAGACGATGCCGGAGACCAAGCGGGCAAGATCAACCATGCACAGTTTTTCCTAAACGGACAGCGGTTTGCAGCGATGGATAGTTCGCTGGACCATAAGTTCAATTTCACGGAGGGATTGTCACTGGTCATCCCCTGTGACAATCAGCAGGAGATCGATTTTTTCTGGGAAAAGCTGACTGAAGGCGGTCAGGAGAGTCAATGTGGCTGGCTGAAAGACAAGTTTGGGGTGAGTTGGCAGGTGGTGCCGACGAACTTGGGACAGCTACTAGCGGACCCGGAAAGAGGCCCACGTGTGGTGGAAGCCTTCATGAAGATGAAGAAGTTTGATATAGCGACCCTGGAGAATGCCTGAAACAAAAATCCCGACCAATTGGCCGGGATTTTTGTTTAGCGTCTTTTGAATTTGTCGAGTGAATAGGCGCCACCTCCGGTCAGCAAGAGGCTGATGAATATGACGCAAAAGAGCAGTGGCAGCTCTTTTCTCCCAAACGGATCGTCCCAATGTGCATAAAACGCCGCTACCAGCATCGTGATGATGAGCGGTATCACGGCGAGTCTCGTTTTGAATCCGACGATGACCAAGATGGCACAAATCACCTCTGCAAAAGTCGCAAGGCCGAGTGAGATGACCGGACCCAGACCAAATGGATCTGCAAACTTGATCTCGGCTCCGCCGAAGAGACGCTGCAGTTTGGGGATTCCGTGTGTGAGGATAAGGCCACCGGATCCAACACGGAGGAGAAGCAGGGCCAGAGAGGATTGGAAGTCACGTTTCATGGAGGCTCATAATTGGTTTGAGTTAAAACTAATAAAGAACCCTTTAGACTCCCAACCTTTTTACACCAGCGTCAGGTAAGTTTTGCGGAGATCATCCGGTCTTTTCCATTCAAATCCTGATGGATTTTCACCGATTCATAACCGATATCTGTCAATAATTCGGCGACTTCTTTGGCATATCCCTCGTAGATTTCGAAGTAGATTTTTCCTCCAGGCCGGAGCATTTGTTTGCCTTTCTCTCCAATCACGCGATAGAAGAGGAGCGGATCCTCATCCCGTACAAACAGCGCGATCCAAGGCTCATGTGCCAGGACATTCTCATGCATTTGTTCTTTGTCCGACTCAGGCACATACGGAGGATTGGAGACCAAGATATCCAAATCGCTGATGGAAGGAGTCTGGAGTAAAATGTCGCAATGTTCAAATTTGACGTTGGCAAACAGCCGTTCGGCGTTTCGTTTGGCGATCTGAAGAGCAGCTTCAGAGATGTCGAGCCCATAGACTTCAGGAACCTTCATGTCCAGCGCCAGCGTGATGGGGATGCATCCGGTGCCGGTGCCGATGTCCATGATTTTCAGTCCAGGCATCGGATTTTCTTTGATGATCAGATGCACCAATTCCTCCGTTTCGTTGCGGGGGATTAGCGTGTCCGGACTGACCATGAACTCCCTGCCGTAAAAGGGCCCGTAACCCAGGATGTACTGGATGGGTTCTCCTGTTTTCAGCCGTTCGAAATCAGCAAGCAAGTCAGGTGATAGTTTTTCCTCTTCCACCGAAAGCATCACATCCACTCGTTTCATCCCCAGATGATGTTCCAGCAGCCAATAGACCAAGTTTTCGGCTTCTGCTACCTCGTATTGGGTCAGTTGAGCGGACCAGTTTTTGATTAATTGTTGAAAGGTAATCGGCATGTCCAAAGGTAATCAGGCGAGCTGAAATTAGGGAGGATTTTAAGGCACAGACGACATAGGAGCTTTTCCTCGACAAATCCAATTACCTTTGTACCCAATATTTTCCCCCATGAAGCTACATAACAATACCATCCGCGGAGTCCATACCGCGCTTGCGGCCATATTTGAAGAAGGGCAGTATGCCGACAAAGTAATCGAGCGCACGCTCAAATCCAATCCAAAATGGGGTGCTCGTGACCGCTCATTCATTGCCGAAACTACCTATGAAATGGTGCGATGGTGGAGACTGATTAACTACCTGAGCCCATCGAAGGAGTATTGGGATCTTTTTGGTACGTACTGGCTGATGCAGGGAAATGATCTGCCCGAGTGGGAAGAATTTGCCCGCATCAATCCCGATAAACTCAAAGGCAAATACGAATCGATCACCGATCCGGCACTTTTGGAGTCCATTCCGGAGTGGTTGCAAAAGCTTGGCTCAGCAGAATTGGGCGAAAAATGGGAGGCCGAGATTCACGCCCTCAACGAGGAAGCAGAGGTTGTCCTTCGCGTAAATACGTTAAAAACTACCCGGGAAAAGCTCAAAAACCAATTGCTGGCGGATGGCATCGATACCTATATCGTCAAAGGGTATCCTGACGCCTTGATCTTGGAAGAAAGACAAAATGTATTTCGCCACCCGGCATTCAAAGAAGGACTTTTCGAAGTTCAGGATGCCAGTTCACAGTTGGTTGCAGCAGCGTTGGCGGTCGAGCCGGGTATGCGCGTGATCGATGCGTGTGCAGGCGCCGGAGGGAAATCCCTGCATTTGGCGGCCTTGATGGAGAACAAAGGGAAAATCCTTTGCCTGGACGTGGAGGATTGGAAGCTGCAGCAGGCCAAACTTCGGGCAAGGAGGGATGGGGTTTCCATCATTGAGCCAAAGACCATCGAAGGCACCAAGACGATCAAGCGCCTGAAAGAATCTGCTGATCGGTTGTTGCTGGACGTGCCTTGCTCAGGACTTGGTGTATTGAGGAGAAATCCGGACACCAAGTGGAAGCTAAGCCTGGAATCCATTGAGAAAGTCCGCCAAACTCAGCAGGAAATCCTGCAGAGCTATCCGTCCATGCTCAAGCCGGGCGGCCAATTGGTCTATGCGACCTGCAGCATCTTGCCTTCGGAAAATGAACTTCAGGTTCAGAAGTTTCTGGAAAGCGAAGCGGGCAAAGATTTTGAACTGATCGAAGACCAAAAAGTCCTGGCTCAGGAAAATGGATTTGACGGGTTTTATATTGCCCGAATGATGAAAAAGGCCAACTGATTCAAATCAGAACCTCTTTAAAATTATAGAAAATCAGTCTTAAGCCCCGCCCCGAACGAGTATTTCGGTCAAGGGTTTCGGACTGATTTGTTGTTTTTGGGCCAATTGTTCCAAAACATATTCTAAAAACAAGATCAGGAAACGGTCGTTTCCACATTTATTTTTGTTTTTCGCTGGCATGGCATAGGTTTTTGTTTGTAACTTTGACGGGCAAATAGGGTTACCTACAACCAATATTTGCCATGAATCGAAACTCCTCGAAGTTCCTTTACGAAGCCCTCACCTACGATGACGTGCTTCTTGTCCCGGGTTATTCTGAAGTGCTCCCACGCGAGACCAACACTTCCACCCAGCTCACCAAAAAAATCAGATTGAACATTCCGCTCGTGTCCGCTGCAATGGATACAGTCACCGAGGCAGAACTGGCAATTGCCATTGCCTTGGAAGGTGGCCTTGGATTTATCCATAAAAATATGTCCATCGACAAGCAGGCTGCGCAGGTTCGCAAAGTGAAGCGTTCGCAGGCTGGCATGATCCTCGATCCGATCACCCTTCACATCGACTCCAAGGTGCGTGATGCAGAGACGATCATGAGAGAGTATCATATCGGAGGTATTCCCGTGGTAGACGGAGACAAAGTGCTGAAAGGCATCATAACCAACCGGGACCTTCGATTTATCAAAGATCAGAATCGCCTGATCCGTGATATCATGACCAAAGACAACCTGATCACAGCCAAGTCAGGGATATCACTGGAGCAAGCCGAGGAAATCCTCCAAGAATACAAAATCGAGAAGCTTCCAATCGTCGATGACGAAATGAAGCTGACAGGACTAATTACCTACAAGGATATTCTGAAAAGAAGAGACAAACCCAACGCCTGTAAAGACGAATACGGTCGTCTCAGAGTGGGAGCGGCTGTCGGCGTGACAGCAGACATCGAAGAAAGAGTCGAAGCGTTGAAAAATGCAGGCGTCGATGTGGTATCGATCGATACTGCCCATGGACATTCCAAAGGCGTAATCGATACTTGCAAAAGAATCAAAGCGGCGTTTCCTGATCTTGAGGTGATCGTCGGAAACATCGCGACGCCGGAAGCCGCTGTGGCTTTGGCAGAAGCAGGTGCCGATGCGGTCAAAGTTGGAGTTGGTCCCGGTTCCATCTGTACCACGCGTATCATCGCCGGGGTGGGCGTACCCCAGCTTTCGGCTGTTTTCGAATGCGCTGAAGCATTGAAAGGCACCGGAGTTCCGGTGATAGCCGATGGCGGAATCCGCTATTCCGGAGACTTGGTCAAAGCAATAGCTGCGGGCGGAAGCTCCATCATGGTCGGTTCACTTCTCGCCGGAACAGAAGAGGCTCCTGGAGAGATGATCATCTTCGAAGGAAGAAAATTCAAATCGTACCGTGGCATGGGTTCCCTGGAGGCGATGGAATCCGGCTCCAAAGACCGATACTTCCAAGATGCGGAAGATAACATCAAAAAGCTGGTTCCAGAAGGAATTGTGGGACGCGTTCCGTATAAAGGGCTTGTATCTGAGGTGCTCTACCAATTGGTCGGCGGTCTTCAAGCTGGAATGGGCTACTGCGGCACCAAGACCATCGAAGACCTTCAAAACGACGGAAAATTCGTGAAGATCACCGCGGCTGGCGTGAAAGAATCCCACCCGCACGACGTTAGCGTCACTCGGGAAGCTCCTAACTATAGCTTGAAATCATAAAAAATAAAAACCGGCCCAGGCCGGTTTTTTTGTGTTATTACTCCCCAAGGGTTTGAGATCCCTTGGGGAGTTCTTGAATACTATTTTTTTGGATGTCCGGCGTTGTCCTGCTTCTCCAGATGCTGGACTTCTCTATTTTTCACATTGTGAAATTTGTAGATAAGTTTATTCTTTATTAGTACAGAAAGACTTTTATAAGAATTGCCCCACATTTTGGCGTTGTCCTGCTTCTCCAGAAGCTGGACTTCTCTATTTTCATATTGTGAAAAATGCATCTTCGATCTCCCGTCTCCTGCCTTCCCTCTGGTTTCACTGATTAACCTCAAAACTCACATCCCATTCTTCTTTAATCTTCACCCAATGGTTAAAGTCTTTGTGGAGCGGATTGATCAGGAGGTTGTGTTCTCCGGCGTTGTCCTGCTTCTCCAGAAGCTGGACTTCTCTATTTTTCATATTGTGAAAAATGTATCTTCAGTCTCCCGTCTCATGCCTTCCCCCTGGTTTCACTGATTCACTTCAAAACTCACGTCCCATTCTTCTTTGATCTTCACCCAATTGTTGAAGTCTTTGTGAAGCGGATTGATCAAAAGGTTGTGTTCTTTTGGATAGCTTTTCAATGGAATGCGGCAGGAGGGTATCTTCAAGACCGGTGAGATCATTCCTTTTGCCCACATGGTGCCAAATTCCTGAGTGGAGCGCGGGTACGGTCGGTTTTTCCAGTCGATTGGCAGAAAACCAGTGTCGAGTTCAGGCACGGATTCTTCGATTGACAGCACCGCCAGTTTCCACACGCTCTGAGTGACCACGGGTCCCTTGATGCTGAGCAATTCGAGGAAATTCAGCGAACTGGCGGAGCAGGCGTATATCATTGGCGTTCCAAATTCATTCCAGCGACCAAAACCCATCCCATAGCTTAACCCAGTTCTGCCAGGTAGTGACTCAAAAAGACGAAAATAATCCATCAATCAGAGGATGTTGCCCCAAGAGATCGCTTCCAAGGCCTGATCCACGACGACGATCTGATAGGGATTCTTAAGCAATGTGGCGGGCTTTTGACCATTCAAGGCAAGATTGGGGGTCTGAAGCCATTGAGAAAGTAAGTCGGCTGAGCCGAATATTCGAATGCCTTTTGCGATAATCTGATCCATCTCCAAGAGGTTTTTGGTGAGCGCTTTGCTGAGCTTTCGGTCTTCTTTTTTCCAGCGGAATAGCGTACTCGGGTCGATCTCCATCACCTCTGCAATGTCATGAGTGGTGAAATCAAGAAAATCGAAGAATTCGCCCGTCTCCTGAAAATCCAAGACTACGTCGCCGTACGGCTCTCTCGGCTCCTGAACCTGCATCACCTGCGAAGTGAAGAAATGATAGGGCCGTAACCCAGTCTCCAAATCCATGGAAGCTGATCCGGGTAGATTGATCTTCCAAGTCTGTCCCATAGCTTTATCTTTCCCTTAAGTTACTTATTTTCTCAAATAAAACAAACAATTATCTCAATTGAGAGTATTATTTTTTATTTAGAATATCGTTGACGATGGATATCGCGTGGACGATGCTGTTTTCGATGAAAAATTCTCGGGTATTCAATCCTCCGCACACGACTCCGGCGAGATACACTCCCGGCACGTTGGATTCTTGATTGGCCTGGTCGTAGCAGGGCTGCCTCTTATCGTCCAGGCTAAGCTCGACACCCAGTTGGTCCAGCAATGAAAAATTCGGTTTGTACCCGGTCATGGCCAGTACCCAATCGTTTTCAAGGATTGTGTCGCCCTCGGGTGTGGCTATCACCACGTCTCTTTCCCGGATCTCTTTCACCTTGGAATGGGTAAAAGCCCGGATCGAACCTTCTTTGATTCGGTTCATGATGTCGGGTCTGACCCAATATTTGACATTCTCATCGACCTCGTCGCCCAGCAGGACCATGCTCACCTCGGCTCCTTTTCTCCAGCATTCCAGCGCCGCGTCCACAGCGGAATTCGCGCCTCCGACTACCAACACTTTTTGATTGATAAATGGCCACGGCTCTTTATAATAATGCAGGACCTTAGGAAGGTCTTCTCCCGGCACATTCATCAGATTTGGGAGGTCATAGAAGCCGGTGGCTAGTACGATGTTTTTGCTATTGTAATCCGCCTTGGAGGTTATGATTTCAAAAAGATCACCGACCTTTTTTAAAGTCTCCACTCCCTCATAGAGGTTGACTTTTAGCTTGTAGTGAAAGTAAACCCGGCGGTAATACTCCAACGCCTCAGTTCTGGTAGGTTTGACGCCAACTGACATGAAGGGAATGTCAGCCATCTCCAGCCGATCCGAGGTCGAAAAGAAAGTCATGTTGACCGGGTAGTTGTAGATCGAATTGGTCAGTGCTCCTTTTTCCAAGATGAGGTAGTCCAATCCGGCCTTTCCCGCTTCAATCCCGCAGGCTAGGCCAATCGGCCCTCCTCCGATGATGATGAGATCGTATGTTTTTTCCATGGTTAGGTTTGAAAGCTGAAAGAAATGTCGCGATGGTTCTCAAGATCCCAGTCGAAGCTTCGCTCTCTGACCTGAGTCCATCCGCTCTTGTTTGTTAAAACAGATGTGGCCGAAACAGTTCCATAGCTCGGAGGCATTCGGATCAGTTGCGCTGAGAGCGAGATCTCCATCGGCTCCGGAACGCCCGTGGCAGGGAGTGTTTCAGCGGGATATGTGAGGGGTGATTTTAAGATCGAGAGAAGGGTGTCATTGGTGGTCTCTGACGAGATCAATTCGGCAAGTTGGCTTTTTGCCAGCTCGACTTTTGGCCAGGGATCATTGATCAGTCCGTTGCTCAGTCCGTGGATTCCCGGCTGGATTTCCTGAATCCCTTCACCGTAGTTGCTGAGGTAGAACAGCTTCTGCCCATCAGAGACCAGCAGATTGAATCCGTCGTATCGATGCTGGTCTTGGTGGACCGATTCAAGATAAGCCTCAGGGCCAATAGATCCTTCTAGGTAATTCTGAACGAGCTTTCCGCGGCTGATCTCTCCTGGATGAGTTCGGTGAAAATCCCGGTAATTAGTCAGCAGAGACCATTTCCCACTTGGGTGAAAGCCCATCCAAGTCCCTCCGCCACGCAGATCTTTGCCTGCATAGATGCCGCTTTCCCATTGGTGCAGCGGGGCGGTCGGACGGTCAAAAAACTCATCGCGGTTAGCGGAAATCAGAAGTGGATAGTCTGGATAGACTTGCCAGGAAAATGCAACGAGACACATGATTTAAAGGTATAGAAAAGGGCTGTCTTCTGGACAGCCCTTTTTGGGTGAATTAACCAACTTTCGCCTCCTCGAGACGCTTATAATCTGTGTAGCCCTTTTCTCCCGGCGTGTAGAAGGTGTTTTGATCCCACTCGGCCCAGTCCGCATTTTCAGCGATTCGCTCCGGTAAGTCCGGATTTGAGATAAACGGTTTGCCGAAAGCAACTGCGTCTGCCAATCCGGCTTCAATCACTTCATTGCCGCTTTTTTGGTCAAAAGCGCTATTGATTACCAAGGTTCCTTTGTAGATCGGTCGATATCGTTTGGCGATATTTTGCTCCGCAAAAGGAACCTCGCTTACATCAGTGAATGGCTCCGATAGATGCAAATACGCCAGGTCGTAGTCATTTAATCTGTTGATGATGTAATCAAAGGTCGGAATCGTGTCTTTGTCCAAAGTCATCCCAAACACGCCATGAAGCGACGGATTGAGACGTAAACCGATTCGGTTTTCGGGCATTACTTCTTTGATGGCATCAATGACTTCGAAAAGTAAGCGAGCTCTGTTTTCCATGCTCCCACCGTATTCATCTGTTCGGTGATTGGAAGAAGTATTGAAAAACTGGTGGAACAAATAGCCATTGGAAGAGTGGATTTCCACACCGTCGAAACCGGCTTCCACCGCGTTTTTTGCAGCGTTTTTAAAGTCCTCAATGGTCTGCTTGATTTCTTCCAAAGTCATTGCTCTCGCAGTAACAGTGTCCTTGAATCCGTTTGGTGTAAACGATTTTGAATTCGGATTGGTAGCAGAAGCTGACACTGGTAGTTCACCGCCGTGAAAATCCGGATGAGACATGCGCCCCACGTGCCAGAGCTGGATAAAGATGTGCCCGTCGGCTTCGTGAACTGCCTTGGCCACCCCTTTCCATGCTTCGGTCTGAGCCGCGGAATAGATGCCCGGCGTGTTGATGTACCCAACTGCCTGAGGGGAAACTTGGGATCCTTCGGAGATGATCAGCCCAGCTGATGCCCGTTGCCTGTAATATTCTTCATGGAGTTCAAAGACTTTGTTTTCAGGATTGGCTGCTCTACTTCTGGTCATTGGAGCCATCCAAACTCTGTTTTTTAGATTCAGACTGCCGACTGTGATAGGTTGTAAAAGTGGTTGACTAGTGTCCATACTTGTTGGTTTAGATTTACGTGTATATACAACTAATTGAAAGTGTAGATGGTTCGGCTTGCTATGAAAATATTTGATCACATGACTTTCTGCCTGCGGTTCTAGTCCGACTTCTTTTGAATAATGGTGCTATCGGCAGTCATTTTAAAGACAATCAACGCCAGCCGGAGCAGACTTTTCGGTTCTTATTTTTCAGATCCATGCGACGGGAGTGGTGTGTTGATTAAGACGATAGAGTCAAAATCCTGCCAGCAGAATTCCTATTGCTCACAAAACCAGCACTTAACAAATTTTAATACGATAATTGTCGTACTTATTTTGAAATTACGATTGACTTCGTATAACTTTGGTACGAAAGATATCGTAAGTACTGACATGAGCAAGCCAACAGAAGCAGAATTGGAAATTTTGGCCCTTTTATGGGAAATGAAAGAGGCGAGTGTGCGGCAGATTCATGAGCGTCTCGCGGAGACCAAGGAGACTGGCTACACGACCACCCTGAAGATCATGCAGATCATGCATGCTAAGGGGATGGTGCTCCGGGATGAAGAAAACAGATCCCATATCTATCGACCTGCCACCAATCAAAAGGACACCCAAAATTCCCTTTTGAAAAACTTGATGAGTACCGCCTTTGGAGGTTCTTCCAAAACCTTGGTCATGCAGGCCTTGGGTCAGGAAAATCCCTCGAAGGATGAAATAGATGAAATCAGAGCATTTTTAGACCAACTTGAAAACAAGCCGAAATGAAAATTTTAATCGACTGGATCCCCGATAATTTACTTCAGGCGCTGGGCTGGACCTTGGTCCATTCGCTTTGGCAGCTGGTTTTGATCGCCTCCTTGCTTTGGGTGGTGATGAAGGTGCTGCACCGCGCACGGCCTGCCGTCAAGTACGGCATGGCTGTAGGTGCTCTGACGCTTTCTCTGGCTGTGTCTGTTGGTACTTTTATCTATGAATATCAGCCAGCAGGATCTTCCGTGCCGATGGTTTCTAGCGCGGATCTCCAGCGTATTCTGGCCAACCCTTCCCTTCTCCAAGCTGAAGTTGGGATCGAATCCGGTATCGACCGGGCGAGTTTTTGGATTGAGCAAAATATCCCCTTGTTGGTCAACTTCTGGTTTTTGGGAGCGCTCCTGTTTTTGTTCCGATTGGTGAACAGTCTGTCTGAGATTCGGAGTCTTCGCAAATCATCCAGCCCGGTTACTGATTTCCAGCTGCAAAAAGTTCTTTACCGCTTGGCGGGCAAGATGGGGATCGATGGAGAGGTGCAACTCCGGGTGAGTACGTTTGGAGCTTCTCCCCTGACATTTGGTACTTTGAAACCCGTCATCCTTTTCCCGGCCGGATTGCTTTTTCAGCTTTCGCCGGCACAGCTCGAAGCGATCATTGCTCACGAACTGGCGCATGTGAAGCGGAACGACTACCTCGTTAACCTGCTCCTTTCCGGTCTGGAAGTTCTTTTCTTCTTTCATCCTTGCTACTGGTGGATGAATACAACAGTCAAAGAATTGAGGGAAAATGCCGCTGACGATCTCGTGATGAAAGCAGGCATTGAACCCAAAACACTCGCAACCAGCCTTGCTGAGGTACTCCATTTTGCGAAGCAAAATCCCCCCGAACTGGCCTTGGCAGCCGGAAAAAACCGGAATCCAACGCTACAACGAATCAAAAGGATACTCGGCTATCCATCCCAAAACTATCCACAAACCCCTATTATCTCTATCCCCATGCTACTTACTCTATTCCTCAGCGTCGGCCTGATGGCAAGTGCCCAGCAAGACGCCCCAAACCACACAGGTCCGGTTAACTCTAAAACGTCTGTCGTTGGAGTTGAGCCTGCATTTTCAGCTTTCGCAGCCCAGGACACCATCAAAAAATCCAAGCAATCAGAGCCAAAAGCGCCCTCTTCTGCCGATGGCAACCACACGATGGTGTTCACCAACGATGAAGGAGAGACCTATCGAATCCAGGGAGATCTCTTGATCTCGGGAGGTGATACGGTCAAGCTCTCTCCGAAGGCTAAGGCTGCGTTGGATAATCTTCAGGCGTTTGACTATGAAAATATGCCGAAACTGGATATGCCAATGGCTCCTGTTTTCCCGGCCGACTTTGCCCTGGCACCCATGCCTGCGTTTGATTTTGCCATGACCATGCCGGTGATGGCGCCTATGTCCCCTATGGCTCCGATGGACATGACTACATTTCCGATGCCTGCAATGGACTTCGTAATGCCCGTCATGCCTGCGATGGATATGGACTTTGATTTTGAATTTGACCAGAACTTGGCTCCCTTCAATTTCTCTTTTGACACGACGAAAATGAGCAAGGAAGAAAAGGAAAAGTGGGCAAAGAAGATGGATGCCAGCGCCAAAGAATGGGCTAAAAAAGCCGAAGAAGCTGCCAAGGAATGGGAGAAAAATTCAGCAGAATGGGAGGCAAAATTCGAAAAGGATTTTGAGCCGAAACTCAAGGAGTTTGAAGCTAAAATGGAAGAATGGCAGGCTGCAAATGGCCCAAAGATGAAAGAGTTTGAAGCTAGAATGGAGGAATGGCAGGCTGCTAACGGCCCTAAGATGGAGGAATTTGAAGCTAAAATGCAAGAGTGGCAGGCTGCAAATGGGCCTAAGATGGAGGAGTTTGAGCAGAAGATGAAGGAATGGGAAGCTGCCCAAGGACCCAAGATGAAGGAATTTGAGCTACAGATGAAAGAGTGGGAGACGGCTCAAAAACCGAAGATGGAGGAGTTCGAGCGAAAGATGGAAGCGTGGCAAAAGGAACACCAGATCAAAATGGATGAATTCCAAAAGTTGCTTAAAGAAGAACTCAAGAAAGACAATAACTAATAATTGTGTGTTGATGCATCAGAAAGACCTGTCCAGATGGACAGGTTTTTTTGTGCCTTAGACGGACGTCAAAAAGAAATGTCATATTGGACTCGTATTCGAGTCTCGTCACTTTGGGATAGGGTGTTGTCTTGGAACAAAAAGCGTGTTAACTCCGCCGTGAGTTTGTTTTTATGCCCAGCAAAGAAATAATTGAACGCCAAGGCAAGCTCTGATTGACGATTTTCGGGGATACTCAGGTCGGGTCTGTATTGAGCAAAACGCGTAGCGATTTCCAGTTTTTCCGGCCAAAATTCCAGCGCTTGATGGACGAAATATCCGGCTTGGATATAGTAACCTCCAAGATCAGTGGTGAGGTTGGTCTGATTGTTTAGAATATATTTTTTATGAAATTCGGAAGCGTAGGAGAAGCCTTTGAAGTCGAATGCGGTTTCCACTTGAAACTGATTGACGGTATATTGCCCCGGAAGTCCGTCCTCAAATCCTTCCAGATAGCCTCCTCCCGCTTGTGAGAATCGTGTGTAAGGGCTGGTGTTGGTCACAGCGGCGAATGCCAACAGAGCGGCGGGAAGCTCCGAAATCTCCATGTCCCCGCCCTCAAAAGGAACGGGTCTTCCAAGAAGATTCCATTGGAGCCGTCCGAAATACATCAGCTTAGAGTCATCGTTGCTACTAGCTCCTCGCCCTGTCCCTGTGAGCATCGCCACCCAATAGTCGAAATTGGCAATGCCACCCCCGTCCAGATTTCCGTAGATGGTCATCCCCTGCTGCCTGTCGAGCGTAAAGGCCCTGTTGATCAGGGAGCGTTCGACCAGCTGCTGCTCGCCGGAACTGATGAACCGCTCACGTGTAAACTCTACCTTCCACTGCCCAAATTTGAAGTTCAAGAAAGGCCATTTTTCCACCATCACTCTGAAATCAAGCAAGTTGCTCTGACTGAGTTCGTATTCGAAGTAGTATTTCAACCAGGGGCGGTATGCGTGGCCGCCGATCTTGAGACGGGCTCGGTTGATCTTAAAAAGCCGCTGATTTTGATCGTCGAAATCGTCGAAGGTTACTGGGTTTTGATCCGAAGGGCTGGCAAATCTGAATTGTAGCCGACTTGCAAATTGAAGTAAGAAATTGCCATCAGACGTGCTGAATTCGAACCCCTTAGAGGAATGCCGAATGTTTGCTTGCCGGATGACAGAATCTTGACTTTCCTGACTAAAGGCGGGAAGGGAAATGATTGATACTAAAAAGGCGAAAGCGAAAAAATGTTTGGGCATCAGTAGGAGCAAAACGGTTTTCTAAAGATAAAAAAAAGCAAGATTCATTCTGCGAATGTCCTATTGCAATGGAGTTGAAGGTTGTTTTGGGTGAGTTTATATGAAACGCCTGCCTGACAAATCTAACGCTTTGTAACCTTTTGCATTAAAAGCGCAGCCCACGTTTGCCCACTCTCGTACGAACGGCATAATCAGTAAAATCTAGTCGACGTACGACGGTTTTATTTTGTTAGACATCACTCGACGACGCCACCTTCGGTGGAGTCAAAACCTGCCTCAACGGTTCGTTTTTCAAGTTTATTGTCTTCCACAGCCCAAAAGATAACCTCCTGAAACTCAATAAAACTTTATTGGAAATTTTCCCAAAACTATTGGGATGGACCAATCTTTTGGCTACTTTTAATTCAAAGTGGGAAAAAGTGGGAGAAAGTGGGAGAAAGTGAAATCCATTTTCTTACTTTTGTCTTTACGGTAAACTCTATTTAATCGAGTCCAAATCATGTTCAACAGTCAGTACGAAGTAAAGCTAGATCCCAAAGGGCGTCTGGTTTTGCCCTCCAAGATCAAGGGGGCAATTCCGGAGGCTAACGGGACGACTTTGATGCTTCGGATGGCAGAGGACAAGTGCTTGGCACTGTATCCGATGGTAGAGTACAAGAAGCTCGAGAGTCAGATCAAATCCCTGAACATCAACAATCCTGAGCAGCGGATGCTCCAGCGCTCTTTTTTCAATTCCATCGTGGAGGTGGACTTGGACAGCACTGGGAGATTGTTGATTCCGAAGCTTTACCAAACCTATGCCAGTTTGGAAAAGGATGTGGTGGTCGTGGGCATGGGGACTAGAATTGAACTCTGGAATCCTGACACCTACCTCAAGAACATTATTGTAGATCCGGCGGACTTGTCCAGCCTGATGGAAAAGTATCTCTCCTGAAGCTATGACTGAGTCTGTGTACCATATCCCAGTGATGCTCGCCCAATGCACTGAAGCTTTGGCTATCAATCCCAACGGAACCTACGTCGATGTGACGTTCGGGGGCGGGGGACATTCCAGAGAGATTTTGAAGCATCTGGATAAGGGGCATCTCTACGGCTTTGATCAGGATGAAGACGCGTTGGCAAATGTCCCTCAGGATGACCGCTTCACGATCGTGCAGGCCAATTTCAGGGATATCAAGCGCTATCTCAGGCTACACGGGGTCAAGCAGGTCGACGGAATTTTGGCGGATTTGGGGATTTCATCTCACCAGATCGATGAGCCGGGTAGAGGTTTTTCCACTCGATTCAGCGGCAATCTGGATATGCGGATGAATCAATCCGCTGAGACCAGCGCCAAAGAAGTGCTGAATACCTATGATGAGGGAGCTCTCCATAAGATTCTGGGGATGTATGGAGAAGTGAAAAATGCCAAGACGCTCGCTCAGGCCATCGTCTCTGAGCGGGGGAACAGGCCGTTTGAAACGACCGAAGGCTTCACGGCTTTTCTGAAAAATTACGCTCCTCGGGGCAAGGACTTCAAGTATTACGCGCAGGTCTTTCAGGCTCTGCGGATCGAAGTAAACGATGAGATGGGTGCACTGGAGGAAATGCTCCTTAGCGCCGTGGACCTACTGAAGCCGGGAGGAAGGCTCGTTGTGATGAGCTATCACAGCCTGGAGGATCGGCTCGTGAAAAATCTGATCGCCAAAGGCAAGTTTCAAGGCGAAGTCGAAAAGGATTTCTACGGAAACCTGATCAGGCCTTTGGAGCCGATATCGAGAGGGGCAATCGTAGCCGATGAGGCTGAGGTTGCGGCCAATCCGAGAGCAAGAAGTGCAAAGTTGAGGATCGCAGAAAAAACAGGAAAATGAGTCAGAACACCTTCAAGAAAAAGCTAAAGGCCGGAAACGCTCCCAAGAGCGGACCGGGGAAGACGCTTTTTACCTGGATAGAAGAGAAGCTTGATGTGAAAGGAATCTTGGGGGAAGGGGTGCCGGTGCAGCTGGTTCCTCCCGTTGGGTTTTTGGTATTGCTGGCATTGATCTACATCTACAGCAATCACCGGACGGAAAACATGACCCGCAAGATCGAAAAAGCCCAACAGGAAGTGGAGGATCTCCGTGCGGACGTCACCACCCTGGAGGCAGAATACATGCAAAGCAGCATGCAGTCAGAAGTGGCTAAGCGAGTTGCAAAGCTCGACATCTATGAATTGAATCAACCGCCGATCAAAATCGAGGTAGAAAAGTGAATATAAAACGCTCCATAGTGCTCCGTGTAAGGGTGGTCTTCATCCTGGTTGCTTTGGTTGCCTGCGCGATCCCTTACAAGGTCGCTGTGGTGCAGCTGAAGGAAGGAGAGAAATGGCGCGCAAAAGCGGAGCAGGTAAACTTTCAATTCCGCGAAGTCCCAGCTACACGCGGAAATATCTATGCGACGGACGGTAGCCTACTGGCGACCAGCTTGCCTTTTTACCGCGTGGCGATAGATCCGACCATGGCCAAGGACGCCAAGTTCAAGTCGGGCATTGACTCACTTGCCAGAAAGCTTTCTGCATTTTACAAAGACAAGTCAGCGACCGCATACAAGCGGATGATCCAAGACGCCCGAGGCGACAAGAAGCGCTACCTCGTGCTGAACAGACAGCAGATCGGCTATCAGGATATGCAAAAGATGACTTCCTGGCCCATCTTCCGCGAAGGTCGATTGGGTGGGGGAATCATCTTCGAGAAAGTTGAAAAGCGCTACCGCCCCTTCAATTCGCTGGCGAGCCGCACAGTCGGTACCGTAAACGAAAAAGATCAGGGGGCCGGGATCGAATACAGCTTCAACAATTATCTGAAAGGAAAAGACGGAAAGGCCCTTTTTCAAAGACTGGCAGGCGGAAGCTGGAAGCCGGTTTTTGACGCTGAAGACATCAAGCCGGACAACGGCTACGACGTGTTTACAACCTTGGATGTGAACATCCAGGATGTCGCAGAGACCGCGCTGAGAAGACAATTGACCGATCGAGAAGCAGCGTTCGGCTCCGTCATCGTGATGGAGGTAAAGACTGGCCACATCAAGGCAATGTCCAACCTGCAGCGTAACAAAAGCGGCATAGGCTACTCCGAAAGCTACAACTATGCGGTGGGAGACATTGGAAGTACCGAGCCCGGCTCAACTTTCAAGCTGCTCTCCATGCTGGCACTGCTGGAAGAGAACAAGATCAGCTTAAATGAGAAGATCGAGACCGGTAATGGCGCCCATCGATTCTACAATCAGACGATGTACGATGCCAAAAACGGCGGTTTTGGAACGATCACTATCCGGGAAGCTTTTGAGAAATCCTCGAACGTAGCCATCTCCAAGCTCGTCGATCTGCACTTTGGCTCCAGCCCATCCAAGTTTATGGCTTACATGGACAAGGTGGGATTTGCCGAGCCGTTTGATCTTCAGTTGGCGGGCGAAGGGAAGCCGTTTTTCAAAAAACCGGGAACAAAAACCTGGTACGGGACCTCACTTCCATGGATTTCCATCGGCTATGAATCGAAGCTGAATCCGATTCACACGCTTGCCTTCTACAACGCAGTCGCAAACGACGGGGTAATGATGAAGCCGATCTTTGTCACGGCAGTAGGACGGGGAAATACACAGGTGGAGACATTCGAGCCGCAGGTTTTGCGTAGTCAGATCGCTTCCGAAAAGACCATAAAGCAACTTCAGGAATTGCTGGAGGGCGTCGTGACCCGAGGAACCGCCCGAAATATTTTAAACGAAAACTACAGCATTGCCGGCAAGACCGGCACCGCTCAGAAGATTGTCAACGGCCGATATACCGAGACGTACTACACCAGTTTTGCCGGCTACTTCCCGGCCGATCGTCCGAAGTATAGCATGATCGTCGTGATCGACAGCCCAAATGGCTTTGCTGCGTATGGGGGAGATGTTTCCGCTCCTGTGTTCAAGGAAATCGCGGACCGCATCTACGCCCTGGACATGGAACTGAATCCGGTGGATCAATCTAAGATCTTCCGTGCGGAAGACGAAACCAACAAGATGCCCTACATCAGCGCGGGTAAAAGCGAGGAGCTGCAGGGAATCTTTGAGACACTGGGAATCAAGGTAGCCGGCCCTACAGGCGAAGACTGGGTGATGCCGGCGAAGATTGCGGAGAAATTCGCAATGAAACTGAACGACACAGAAAAGCCCGTGGTGCCCGATGTAGCGGGGATGCCGCTGCGTGATGCGCTTTTCATCCTGGAGAATAAAGGCTTGAAAGTAAACTACAAAGGCAAAGGCCGGGTGGTCGGGCAATCGCTCGCTCCAGGCTCCAAGCTGGGATCAAATGCAACGATAAATCTGATTTTAGGATAAATGAAAGTGCTCAAGGACATCTTATATAAAGTATCGCTGACCTCGACCATGGGAGACATGGAGCGGGCCGTGAGCGGTATTGTCTTTGACAGTAGAAAAGTCGAATCGGGCAGCGCTTTCGTCGCTGTGGCCGGGACTCAGGTGGATGGACATGAGTATATCTCTACTGCCATCGACAAGGGCGCTTCGGTCATCATCTGCGAAAAACTCCCAGAGTCGCTGATCCCGACGATCACCTACGTGCAGGTAGCAAGCTCTGCCAAGGCGCTCGGGATCATGGCTTCCAATTTCTACGACAATCCCTCGGAGCAGATCAAAGTTGTCGCCGTCACTGGCACCAATGGCAAAACGACCACCGTCACCTTGCTCCACCAGCTGTTTGTAGCGATGGGTTACAGCACAGGATTGCTTTCTACGGTGGAAAACAAGATCAACGAGGAAGTCATCCCGGCTACCCATACCACTCCGGATGCGGTGAGCGTTCAGGCTTTGCTCAGCAGGATGGTGGAGGCAGGCTGTACGCATTGTTTCATGGAGGCGAGCTCCCATGCGATTGTACAGGAGCGAATCGCCGGATTGAAGCTGGCTGGAGCTGTCTTTACCAATATCACACACGATCATCTCGACTATCACGGGACGTTTGACGAGTACATCAAAGCGAAGAAGAAACTCTTTGATGAGCTTCCGAAGGATGCTTTCGCGCTGATCAACGGAGACGACAAGCGGGGTTCGGTGATGGTGCAAAATTGCAAGGGAATCCATCAGACTTTTGCCTTGAAGTCATCTGCGGATTTCAAAGGCAAAATCATTTCAAATACACTGGAAGGCCTCGAGCTGGAGATCAACAATAAATTGATCTGGTTTCGGATGATCGGCGCCTTCAATGCCTACAATCTCCTCGGAGTTCTTGGTGTGGCGGTGCTGCTCGGAGAGGACGAGGACGAAGTGCTTCGCACACTTTCCGGTATTCGTGGGGCAAAGGGAAGATTTGACCGGATCGCCATTGGCGGGATCATCGCCATCGTGGACTATGCCCACACACCGGATGCGCTGGATAATGTCCTCAAAACCATCAACGGTGTCCGTACCGGAGCCGAGCAGCTGATCACGGTCGTGGGTTGCGGCGGAAATCGCGACAAGACCAAGCGTCCTGTCATGGCCAAGCTCGCCGTGAGCGAAAGCACGAAAGCCATCTTCACCTCAGACAATCCGCGATTCGAAGAGCCAATGGACATCCTGCGGGACATGCAGGCTGGAATTGGTCCTACGGAAATGAGAAAGACGCTGACCATCGAAGACCGGCGTGAGGCAATCAAGACTGCCGTGATGCTTTGCCAAAAGGGAGACATCATTCTGATCGCGGGTAAAGGACATGAAGACTACCAGGAAGTCAAAGGGGTAAAACACCACTTTGATGACGCCGAAGTAGTGACGGAGATCTTAGAACAAATGACTAACCACTGATATGCTGTATCCCATTTTTGACTACTTAGATCGAGTGCTGGACATCCCGGGAACGGGTGTGTTCCGCTACATCTCGTTCCGTGCGGGGATGGCAGCCGTGTTTTCGTTGATCATTACCATCACTTTCGGACAAAACATCATCGCCTGGATCCGCGGAAAGCAGATCGGCGAGACGGTCCGTGATTTGGGATTGGATGGACAGACGCAGAAGAAAGGCACACCGACCATGGGCGGCCTGATGATGATCGCTGCGATCCTGATTCCGACGCTCCTTTTTGCCAATCTGAATAATATCTACATCATCCTCTTGCTCATCTCCACGGTCTGGCTGGGATTGATCGGCTTCTTGGATGATTACATCAAGGTTTTCAGAAAAAACAAAGAAGGGCTGGCTGGCAGATTCAAGATCATCGGTCAGATCGGCATCGGAATCATCGTCGGTTCGACACTTTACTACAACGATGACGTCGTGATTCGGGAGTTTTCGACTCCGGTCTCTATCGAGGAAGGCGTGGTAGAGACGCCCTCTTTCCAGGATGTGAAAGCGCTGAAGACGACCATTCCTTTCGTCAAAAACAACGAGCTGGACTATGGGAAGGTCCTTGGATTCTTCGGAGAATCTATGGTTCCCGTCATGTACATCCTGGTGGCGATCTTCATCATCACAGCGGTGTCCAACGGCGCAAACATCACAGACGGAATCGACGGGCTGGCGGCAGGGACTTCGGCGATCATCGGTTTGGCGATTGCCATTTTTGCCTACCTGAGTGGTAACGCGATCTTCTCCCAATACCTGAACATCATGTACATCCCCAACTCTGGTGAGCTGGTGATCTTTGCCTCAGCCTTTATCGGGGCATGTATCGGTTTCCTCTGGTACAACGCCTACCCGGCGCAGGTATTCATGGGCGACACGGGCTCACTCATGCTCGGTGGTGTCATTGCGGTTTTGGCTTTGACGCTGCGCAAAGAGCTCCTGATCCCGATTATGTGCGGGATTTTCCTGGTCGAAAATGTAAGTGTGATGCTCCAGGTGAGCTACTTCAAATACACCAGAAAGAAATACGGAGAGGGCAGAAGGATCTTCCTGATGTCTCCCCTTCACCACCATTATCAGAAAAAGGGAATTCCCGAAGCCAAGATCGTAACCCGGTTTTGGATCGTCGGAATCCTCTTGGCAGTGATCACTTTGGCCACTTTGAAACTGAGATAGAAATGAACCAGATAGCCATCCTAGGAGCCGGAGAAAGCGGATTGGGAGCAGCAATGCTCGCAAGACGGGAAGGCTATGGGGTTTGGGTATCTGATTTGGGTCTGATCTCAGAGGAGCGAAAGCACACCCTGGAAGTATTCGGGATCGACTTTGAAGAAGGCGGACACGATGACACCATAATCCTGTCCTGTGATCTGATCATCAAGAGCCCGGGAATTCCTGACAAAGCTCCTTTGGTGAAAAAGGCCGTGGAAGCGGGTATTCCTGTCATCGACGAACTGGAATTTGCCTATCGGTTTAGCAAAGGGAAGGTCATCGCGATCTCCGGAACCAACGGCAAAACTACCACCACGCTGCTCACTTACCATCTGCTGAAAGAAGCGGGACTCGATGTCGGGCTGGCGGGAAATGTAGGCAAGAGCTGGGCTGGTCAATTGGTCGATAGAGATCATGACTGGTGGGTCATCGAGGTATCGAGTTTTCAGATTGACGGGTTTCGGGCATTTAAGCCGACGGTTGCAATCTTGACCAATATCACTCCGGATCATCTGGACCGGTACGCCTACAAGTTGGAAAACTACATCCTTTCGAAGATGAGTCTGTTCAAAAACATGACGGCTCAGGAGAAAGCGATTCTCAATCTCGAAGATCCATTGACCGAGAAAGGATTGGAACTGAATCGGCCAAATGCCGATATCCACTGGATTTCTCTTTCGAAGAATCAAGAGAAAGGCGGCTTCAGCGATGGCGAAATACTTGAGATCTCCGCAGGAGGCACTTCGGTTGCCATTCCTGTTTCAGTGCTTTCGATCAGCGGGAAGCATAACGTTCTGAATGCGCTTTGCGCGGGTACGGCGGCAGTCTTGGCCGGTTTGACCGAAGAGCAGCTGATCGCTGGGTTTAAAACTTTCAAAAACGCTCCTCACCGCATGGAGTTGATCCGCGAGGTGGGCGGAGTTCGCTTTGTCAATGACAGCAAAGGGACCAATGTCGAAGCGACTTATTACGCGCTGGGAAGCTTTGCCGATCCGATGATCTGGATCGCAGGCGGCGTGGACAAGGGAAACGACTATTCGGTGGTAACTCACTTGGTCGAAAACGGCAAGGTGAAAACCCTGATCTGTCTGGGAACAGAAAATGAGAAGCTGAAGAAAGCTTTCGCGGGCATCATCGGAGAAATCAGAGAAACCCAGGACATCCGCGAGGCGGTAAGCTGGGGGCAGGAATTGGCAGAAAGCGGAGAAGTGGTGTTGCTATCACCCGCCTGCGCCAGTTTCGATTTATTTAAGAATTATGAAGACCGCGGGGAGCAATTTAGAGCCGCGGTATTGGGATTAAAAGAAAAACAACAGGCATGACAGCGCTAAAGGCATGGATAGACGAGCAGTTTAAGGGCGATCCCATCATCTGGGCGATCGTGATCTTGCTGTCTTTGTTCAGTATCCTGGTCGTGTACTCGGCCACAGGGACACTGGCATATAAGACTGCAGGCGGCAATACTGAATTGTACCTGTTCCGTCATTCGTTTCTGGTATTCCTCTCACTTTTTGTGATGTGGCTAGCACATAAGATGCCGTACAGGAAGTATGCGCTCTATGCACGTCTCTTCATGTATTTGTCGATTCCACTGTTGGTGTTTACTTATTTATTCGGGTCTAATATCAACGATGCCAATCGCTGGCTGACCATTCCGGTGATCAATCAGGCCTTTCAGCCTTCGGATCTGGCGAAGCTTTCGTTGATCGCCGCACTGGCAGCAATGCTCGCCAAGGGCCAAAGCAACATCAAGGACTTTACGGGCACTTTTCTCCCGATCATCCTGGCGATCGGCGTGATCTGCGGTCTGATCGGGATGGCAAATATGTCCACTGCGATCTTGCTTTTGGTCACCTGCTTGCTGATCATGTTTATCGGCCGAGTGCCGGTGAAATACCTGGGGCTGGTGGTCATGGTAGGGGTGATGGGGCTGACGATTGCGGTCTTTACCGGACAAAGAGGAGACACCTTCTGGTCACGGATCGAGGCCTTCTGGGAGTCGAAAGAGGATGACAGCAAGATTCCTTTTCAGGCGGAGCAGTCATACATCGCCATCGCCACCGGGGGGATCTCCGGGAAAGGTCCCGGCAACAGTGAGCAGCGAAATTCCCTGCCACACCCGTATTCGGATTTTATCTACGCGATCATCATTGAGGAATACGGCATGGTCGGCGGAGCCACTGTGCTATTCCTATACCTGGCCTTGCTCTATCGGGGCATGCGCATCGTGGCCAATTCCAATAAAGCCTTCGGAGGATTACTTTCCGCAGGGCTGAGTTTTGCCCTGGTGATCCAGGCCTTGGTCAATATGGCCGTCGCCGTGGGATTGGGGCCGATTACAGGTTTGCCGCTTCCGCTCTTGAGCATGGGCGGGACGTCTTTGGTCTTCACCGGCACTGCGCTGGGCATTATCCTCAGCGTAAGCCGCGGCGATCATTCCGATGAAGTTAGTGCCTCGGCCGCGGAAGAAGTCAGAGCTAGTAACAGATTGAGAACAGCATAAACCCAAAAGCTATCAACACAGCAGCAACATATCGAATTCTCATCAGCGGTGGAGGCACCGGCGGACACATCTATCCCGCCATCGCCATTGCCAATGCCTGGAAGGAAAAACATCCTGCCAGCGAGATTCTGTTTGTGGGTGCTCTGGGAAAGATGGAGATGCAAAAAGTACCGGAAGCCGGGTATCAGATCAAAGGTCTGCCGGTCGCTGGATTGCAGCGCAGCTTGACTTTGGACAACCTGAGCTTTCCTTTCAAACTTCTGAAAAGTCTGAGGATTGCCTCTGGGATCGTGAAGAATTTTCGTCCGGATGCCGTGGTCGGCGTCGGAGGATATGCGAGCGGGCCGGTGCTCTATGCTGCGCAAAAAAAAGGAATACCTACGCTGGTGCAGGAGCAAAACTCTTACGCTGGTCTTACAAATAAGCTTTTGGCGAAAAAAGCCAACACAATCTGCGTCGCCTATCCTGAGATGGAGAAGTTTTTTCCTGCGGGAAAAATCCGAATCACCGGCAACCCGGTGAGAAAAGACATCCTCGACTTGTCCGGAAAGCAGGAAAAGGCGATTGAGCATTTTGGATTGACCCCAGAGCGCAAGACAATCCTTGTTTTGGGAGGGTCTTTGGGAGCAAGGACGCTCAATCAAGCGGTACTGAAGGATATGAAGAAGCTGGACGCGGATGGCTTTCAGGTGCTGTGGCAGAGTGGCAAGTTTTACTTCAAAGACATGCAAGCCCAGCTTGAGGAGTCTGGCCTGAAGCACATTCATCTGAGGGAATTCATCCGCGAGATGGACTTGGCTTATGCTGCTGCCGACGTGATCGTGTCGCGGGCCGGTGCGCTGTCGGTATCGGAACTCAGCCTGGTGGGTAAGCCGGTGATCTTCATTCCATCCCCCAATGTGGCCGAAGATCATCAGACCAAAAACGCCATGGCGTATGTGAACCATCGTGCGGCCTTGCTGCTGAAGGATACCGAGGCGGTTGGTCAATTGAAAAGTAAGATCGAAGAACTGATGCAAACTCCTGAATTGGCGGATGCATTGGGAAAAAATATGAAGGATTTGGCGAAGCCGGATGCGGCCAACGCTATCGTAAACGAACTGGAAAAATTAGTCAAATGACATTCAAAGGTATAAATAAGGTCTACTTCCTCGGAATCGGCGGCATTGGCATGAGTGCCTTGGCGCGGTGGTTTCGACATGAAGGCTATCCTGTTGCGGGATACGACAAGACCCCTTCGCCTTTGACGGAGGAGCTGGAGAAAGAAGGCATGCTGATCAGCTTTGTCGACTCTGCCGCCGACGTTCCTTTTGAATTCACTACCGATCCGGATGAGGTGTTGGTGGTGTGGACGCCTGCAATTCCAAAAGACAGCGTGTTGCTCAATTTCTTTGAGGCACACTATCAAATGAAGAAACGCTCCGAGGTGCTCGGCATGATCACCAAAGAGTTTTATACCATCGCCGTAGCAGGCACACATGGCAAGACGAGCACTTCATCACTGGTTGCCCATTTGTTGAAATCTGCCGGAAAACCTGTTGCAGCATTCTTGGGAGGAATCACCCAGAACTACAACAGCAACCTGATCTTGCCGGGCAAATCCAAAGAGCCGACCCTGGTTGTGGTGGAAGCGGATGAGTTTGACCGCTCTTTTCTGCGGCTTTTCCCAAATGAAGCTGTAGTCACCAGCTCAGATCCGGATCATTTGGACATCTATGGCGACGAGGCTACGATCCTGAATGGTTTTAGGGACTTTATCAAGCTTTTGGACAAGAAGGGAAAGCTCTATATCCAATCCCACGCATGGTATCGCTTGGGAGAAAATCTAGGCATCAACGCTGGAATCAGAGAATATGGGCTGAGATCTTCCGGGATTCATGCCGAGAATATTATTGCGAAGCCGGGGATTTTCCTCTTCGACTACATCGGCGCCAAAGTGCAGATCAAAGGCCTGGAGCTTCATATTCCGGGATTCCACAACGTGGAAAATGCCCTAGCCGCCATCGCGATTGCGGTCGATCATGGTGCAACAGAGGAGCAGATCAGAGCGGGAGTCAAATCCTTCCGCGGTGTAAAACGCCGGTTTGAAATTCACTCCTCGGCGCCGGGTCATGTCTATATCGATGACTATGCCCACCATCCGGAAGAGATCAAGGCTTGTCTCAGCTCGGTGCGTGCGATGTATCCGACGCAGCGACTGACGGTGGTGTTCCAGCCGCATCTGTTCACGCGGACGCGGGATTTTGCAGCCGGATTTTCCGAAAGCCTTTCGTTGGCGGACGAGGTGATCTTGCTGGATATCTATCCTGCCCGAGAGTTGCCGATTCCGGGAGTGACATCAGAGATGCTTTTGGACGGGATAAAAACCGGGAAAAAGACTTTAATCAACAAAGCGCAGGTAATGGACTACCTGAAGGAATCCCAACCCGAAGTCCTCGTGACGATGGGCGCGGGAGATATCGACCGGTTGGTGCCGGGCATCGCCGCCTGGATGAATTCTAATGCTAAACCAGAGGCGGTATGAGGAAGGCTAGACTGAAGAAGATACTTGGATTCCTGACCCTTTGCCTGGTCCTGGTTGGGTTTATCGGGTTTGTGGAAAAACAAGCTCAACTGAAAACCTACGATGGATTGGAGATTGATTTGGAGGCTGTGAGTGGGGTTTATTTCGTGGAGGAAAAGGAGATTGGTGAGATCATCGGCGCTGCTTTTCCAGAGTTGAAAGCTGGATTTCCGGTGACAGAGATTCCGCTGTCAGCGGTTGAAACACGGCTTGCCGGACATCCTTTTATCAAGTCTGTGCAGGCATCGATCGGGCACAAGGGGATTTTGAAAGTGAAGATCCACCAGCACGAGCCGATAGCCCGAATCGCCAGACCGATGGGAGCGGATGGATACATCACCACGGAAGGATTGATCATTCCGACCTCTCCGACTTACACGAGCCGGGTACTGATCCTGGAGGGAGAGTATGCCGAGCAGCTCATGGATCAGGGAAGCGTGGACTCCATGCCGGAACTGATGCCGCTGATCCGCTTTGTGACCAAGGACGAGTTTTGGAGCGCTCAGGTGACCGAGTTGGAGGTAAATAAAAAAGACGACATCCGGCTGCATCAGCAGGTTGGTAAGCAGGTGATCGAGTTTGGAGATGCGTCGGATATCGAGAGCAAATTCAGACGGATCGAAGTGCTGTATAAAGAGATTTTACCGAGAAAAGGCTGGAATGCTTACGAGCGGATCAGCGTGAAATTTAAGAATCAAATTGTTTGTGAATAATAGCTTGGGTATGGAAAACGACAATCTTATTGTAGGTCTGGATATTGGTACCACCAAAATCTGTGCGATCATCGGCCGCAAAAACGAGTTTGGAAAACTCGAAGTGATGGGCATGGGCAAGGCCGTCTCTGACGGTGTAGACCGTGGGATCGTCACCAATATCGAGAAGACCGTCCATGCTATCCAAAAAGCTGTAGAAGACTGTGCTAACATGGCCGAAGTGGATATCGGAGATGTGATCGTGGGAATTGCGGGGCAGCATATCCAGAGCAAGATCATGCATGGCAGCATCATGCGGGCCCCTACCGAGGAAGAGATCACGGTCGAAGACGTCAGACGCCTTTCGTCTGATATGCACAACATCGTGGTACCTCCCGGCAATAGCATTATTCACGTGATGCCACAGGACTACACGGTGGACTACGAAGGCGGTATCAAGGATCCGGTGGGAATGGCAGGCACCAGACTGGAGGCTGACTTTCACATCATCACTGCACAGACTACTGCGATTCACAACATCAACAAGTGCGTCAGAAAGGCAAATCTGGAATCCAAGCAGCTGATACTGGAGCCTTTGGCAAGTTCGCTTTCCGTCCTCAGCGATGAGGAAAAAGAAGCCGGAGTCTGCCTGGTGGACATCGGGGGTGGCACGACTGACATCGCGATCTTCTACGAAAACATCATCCGCCATACCGCGGTGATCCCCTTGGGAGGAAACATCATCACCTCCGACATCAAGGAGGGCTGCATGCTGATGCAAAACCAGGCGGAGACGCTCAAAACGAGATTTGGAAAGGCAATCGCAGAAGAAGCCAATCCCAATGAGATCGTGTCGATCCCGGGTTTGAGAAATAGACCTCCCAAGGAAATCTCCATCCGAAACCTTGCTGCAATCATCCAGGCAAGGATGGACGAAATCATCGAGATCGTCCAAAACGAGATCATGCAGAGCGGCTACTACAAGAAGCTCGCCGGAGGCATCGTCCTAACTGGCGGAGGGTCTCAGCTGCAGTGCATCTCGCAACTATTCGAATACATGACCGGTCTCGACACCCGGATCGGCTATCCCAACGAGCACTTGGGCAAGTCGGTGATCGAGGATGTGAAGAGTCCAATGTATGCGACCTCAGTCGGCCTGGTGCTGGCAGGGTTCAAAGCCTTGGATGACCGGGAGGAAAAATACCGGAGACGGGTAGCCAACGCAGGAGCACCCATCCCCAAGATCATGGTCAAGCGCGAAGCGATCGCCACCAATTTCTTTAAAAGCATTACCGAGCGTCTGAAGACTATTATCTCAGACGATATCGGCGAAGAATATTAATTACTAGGGCTTATGATTGGGGAGGTAGTCGGCACTGCAGATTACTTCCTCCTTTACCCTTTTTGATAGAAAATTAACAACAGCAGAATTTCACCAAACCAATAAATATGTCAGATAACATGAAAGATTACAGATTTGACCTCCCCAAAAACCAAAAATCCATCATCAAGGTAATTGGCGTGGGAGGCGGCGGCAGCAACGCCGTGAACCATATGTATGCCCAAGGCATCAAAGATGTGGAGTTTGTCGTGGTCAATACCGATGCGCAGGCATTGAAGTCCAGCCCGGTACCCTTGAGATTGCAACTGGGCGCCAACCTGACCGAAGGACTCGGCGCTGGAGCCAACCCTGAGCAAGGCAGAAATGCAGCCATCGAATCGGAAGATGAGATCCGCGAACTGCTGGCTGACAACACCAAGATGGTGTTTATCACTGCGGGGATGGGCGGCGGTACCGGCACCGGTGCAGCACCTGTCGTAGCCCGTATCGCCAAAGAACTGAACATCCTGACTGTCGGTATTGTGACAGCTCCGTTCATGTTTGAGGGCAAAAAGAAAATGTCGGTAGCGCAGCAGGGGATTGAATCTCTCCGTGAAAACTGCGACACCGTGCTGGTCATCCTCAATGACAAGCTGAGAGAGATCTACGGTAACCTGGCAATCCGCACTGCCTTCAGCAAAGCAGACAATATCCTGACTACAGCAGCCAAGTCAATTGCCGAGATCATCACGATCCATCAGGATGTAAACGTGGACTTCGAAGATGTGAAGACCGTAATGAAAGATGCCGGTGCTGCCGTAATGGGCTCTTCTACCGAAGACGGCGAAGGTCGTGCGATCCGCGCTGCCGGAGCTGCTATCTCTTCACCCTTGCTCAACAATGTGGACATCAAAGGCGCTCAGAAGATCCTCCTTTCCATCATGTCCGGCGAAGATGAGGAATTGTCTATGGACGAACTCAGCGAAATCACCGAATACATCCAGGAGAAAGCCGGCGACAACGCTGAGGTGATCTTCGGTCAAGGTATCGATCCGGAATTGGGCAAGGCTATCCGTGTGACCGTCATTGCGACTGGTTTCGAGATGGACAAGCTGACAGACAAACCGAGAAACAGAGAGTCTGCCGCTCCGGTATCTGCATTTGCCAATCCTGTCGCAAGCACCCTTGTGGCTACTCCCGACGTGGTCAAGACAGTCATTAACCTGGATTCAGGGAAGAGTGAGCAAGTTAAAGAAGAACCGATTTCTGGTGGCTCTACCTTTACATTCAACTTTCCGAAAGCTCCGATAGCTCCAACGGCCAAACCGGTGACCGAGGAAAATGAGGAATTTGTCTTCAAGATTTCCCCGATGCAGGAGGAAGCAGAAGAGCCGAAAGCAGAGGCTGTCGAGCCTGAGAAGATCGTTTTCCAACTCGAAGAGGAGCCGGTGAAGAAAACCGAATCCTTGCCTAAAGAGTCGGAGCCGGTACCGCAGGCTTTTGCCAACGACTACTATGAGCAAATGAAGCAAAAGGCGATTCAGCGCGCGCATGAGCGATTTGAAAAACTGCGTGGTAACCGCGCTTTTAACCCAAGTCCTGAGGAGTTGAAGGAAAAAATGAGCGTGCCAGCGTATCAGCGCAAGAATGTCGTGCTCAATGAGCCGCAGCACAGTTCAGAGCCTACTGTCAGCAAGTACAACCTGAGCGAAGAGAATGAGATTCTCGGCAACAACAGGTTCCTGCATGACAATGTGGACTAAGTCCTAAAACTCAAGCAGCATGTCTGCCTGGGTATGGAGCAAGTCCAAATAAAGCCTGTTGGTGAGCAGGTTATCTGACATATTTTGCTCGATTTTAGCAAGCTTCGGCTTGAGAGCGAGGACGTTCATACCCAGATAATGGAAGATGTCGGTGAGGTGGCTCAAAGCGATGCCACCCCCGCCTATTCCTGATGATATTCCCACCAGAGCACATTTTTTATTCCGGAAGGTATTCGGATAG
This sequence comes from Algoriphagus terrigena DSM 22685, assembly GCF_000429445.1. GTDB lineage: Bacteria > Bacteroidota > Bacteroidia > Cytophagales > Cyclobacteriaceae > Algoriphagus > Algoriphagus terrigena. The sequence continues at coordinate 103,037 of NZ_AUBW01000012.1, read as the reverse complement.
GTCATCCCGTCGATGAAGGTTTTCAGGATGCCGGGAAAGGATCCGTTGTACTCGGGGACTACGAACACAAACTTTGTCCCGGACTTTACCTTGCTGTGGAAGGCGTTGTAGCCTTCGTTTCTCCCGTTGTTCTCATACAGCGCCGTCTCGATAAAATCCGCCGGCAAATGCTCCAACTCCAATATTTCCGATTCCGCTCCTCTTTCTCTGAGGATCTCCTGATAGAGTAAGGCGACGACTTTCGAAACTGAGTTTTTCCGGTTAGTTCCTACGATAATTTTGATCATGGGGTAAATTTTCTGATTCCTATACAAGCATGCCCTGTGAAAAGTTCTGCGCCTGAGCCAATCTTCTATCTTTACCCGAAAAACAGGCAAAAATCATGGACTACCTCAAGCAAATTCAGGAAGCTGTTTCATTTATCCAAAAGTTACATCCTTCCGCCATTCCGATTGGAATTATTTTGGGCACAGGGCTCGGAAGTCTGGGCGATCAGATCGATGTCGAGCTGGAGATAGATTACAAAGACATCCCACATTTTCCGCTTTCCACCGTTGAGAGCCACTCTGGCAAGTTGATCTTTGGGACCCTGTCGGGAAAGAAAGTGGTGGCCATGCGAGGCAGATTCCATTACTATGAAGGCTACTCCATGAAGGAAGTGACGCTGCCCGTGCGGGTGATGAGAAAACTCGGCGTTGAGACCCTGCTCGTCTCCAACGCTTGCGGTGGGCTCGACCCACTTCAGGAAGTCGGCGATGTGATGATCATCAGCGACCATATCAACATGTTTTCGGAGAACCCGCTGAGGGGAAAAAACTACGATGAGCTCGGGCCAAGATTCCCAGACATGAGCGATACCTACTCGGTGGATCTGATGGAGAAAGCCTTCGTGATCGCCGAGAGTCGCGGGATCAAGCTGCACCGCGGCGTCTATGTGGGGGTCGAGGGCCCCAATCTGGAGACGCCTGCGGAGTACCGGTACTTTCGGGTCATTGGCGGAGATGCCGTGGGGATGAGTACGGTACCGGAGGTCTTGGTGGCGCGTCATTCCGGGATGGAGGTCTTCGGGATCTCGGCAATCACCGATCTCGGTGTGGAAGGCAGAATCCACAAAGTTTCCATCGCAGATGTCCTCGCCGCCGCCGCCAAAGCCGAGCCGGTGATGGCTTTGATTATTCGAGAGCTGGTAGCCAAAATTTAGAGAGCGAAAGGGTCGGACAATTTTTGCAAAAATTTCATTCAACTTACTGCCCGGAGCCTAACCTCTGGGCTTTTTTGACAATACCGATTTGCTCATAACTGCATTTCCCCTTTTGTCTATTACGATTAGTAAGTTTCAATACATTTTGTAGTTTAGGTGGATATGAAGGGAATCCTCCTCTTTTTTCTGCTGACCGGGTTTGGCTATGGTGCTTTGGCTCAGACAGATTCCCTTTCTTTTTCCTTTGGAAAAATAGACGGCATCCATCCCCAAACTTACGTGCTGACGGGTAAGATCACCTTAAAGGAGAGCGGCGAACCTGTCCAAGGAGTAGGTCTCCATGTGGACGGGCTGTTTACCGGGGTAAGCACAGACCGGTTTGGCACGTATTACATTCCGATCGCACCGGGGGACCATCGGGTAGCTTTTAGGCATATCTCCAACGTTCCAATTTTCACCCAAATCCAGCTTTATGACAATGGGGTCGTCAACCTGCAAATGGTCGAGAAATCTTTTGAGCTAGAGGGCGTCGTAGTCATGTCAGATGAACCTGACCGGAACGTCAGAAATCCGATCACAGGCATTACCAAGTTGACTGCCACGGAGCTGAGGGCGATTCCTGCATTTCTCGGCGAGGCAGATATATTCAAGGGCCTCCAGCTCCTGCCCGGAGTAAGTTCGGTGGGCGAGGGTACCTCAGGCATCAACGTCCGGGGAGCCAAAGCAGATCAAAACCTTCTCCTGATGAACGAAGCCTTGGTGCTGAGTTCCAATCATGCGCTCGGGTTTTTGTCAGGATTCAATACAGACGTGACTGAGACTTTTACGCTGTACAAGGGAAATCTCCCCGCCAATTTTGGAGGCCGGGCAGGCTCGGCGCTCAATATCCAGATGAGACCGGGAAGCAAGGAAAGCTGGCAGGGTCAGCTGGGGGTGGGAACCTCCAACGGCAAAATCCTGATCGAGGGACCTCTGATGAAGGACAAAGTGTCGGTGATTTTGGGAGGAAGACTATCGAATGTCAACTGGCTGCTGAGTCAGGCGAGGGATTTGGATATCCAAAACAGTAAGTTGAATTTCTACGATGGGTATATGGGTGTCAATTGGGATTTGGGAAAAGGACATGTCCTTGAGGCGAATACCCTGGTCACGGGAGACGATTTTCAGTTTTCGGATCAGTTTGGGTACGATTGGGCAAACCGGATCAGTTCGCTGCGGTACAAAGGAGTGCTGTCTGAGAACATCTCTGTCACGGGACTTGTGGCCGACGGCAACTTTGACAATGCCTTTTTTGATCCTTCCGGAGTGGATGCGGCCCGCGTGGAGAATGGGATGCGGTACCAGCAGGGGAAATTCTCCGCCACCTGGGCCAATGAGGATTTGGCTCTGACAGGTGGTGTGGAGGGTGTTTACTACAAAGGAAAGCCGGAGCGGATGTTGCCTTTCAACGGAGAATCCGGCGTACAGGAGGAGCAAGTGGGCAAAGAAAGAGGGACGGAGTTTTCCGGATTTCTGTCACTGGAGTATGAGCTCGGGAAGAATACCGGCTTTGTGGCAGGCCTGCGCTATTCGGGATATTCCCAATTGGGCCCAGACACCGTTTACAGTTACAATGAGAATGCACCGATCAATGAGTCGGAAATTATCGGTGAAACTCCCTTCCCTTCCGGAAAGATCAAATCCTACTCCGGGCTGGAGCCGAGGTTTTCACTGCGGCAAAATATCACTCCAACGCTTTCGCTTAAGTTGAGCTATGCGCGGCTTTTCCAGTACATCCAGTCCATCTCCAATACCTTTGGGCCGACTCCGATCGATCTCTGGCAGTTGAGCACCACTTATATTCCGCCACAGCGCTCGGATAATTTTTCCCTGGGCCTGTTCAAAAATTCGAAGGATAACACCTGGGAATACTCCATCGACGCCTTTTACAGGATCAGCCAAAACCAAGTTGAGTATAGGGATTTTGCGCAGATCTTTCTGAATCCCCATATGGAAACGGAATTGGTCTTTGGTGACGGCGAGGCCTATGGTGCGGAATTTCTCATCAAGAAGAATCTGGGAGTCGTGACCGGTTGGTTGGCTTATACCTATTCACGTTCGTTTTTCACCTCAGTCAGTGAGTTTGAGGATGAGCAGATCAATCGCAACGAGCAGTTTCCCTCCAACTATGACAAGCCACACGAGGTTAATTTCATCCTGAGCCGCAAGATGTATCCACGCGGGTTGTTCAGCTTTTCGGTCAACTATGCTACCGGAAGGCCGGTAAGTGCGGTCAATGCTTCCTATATCTTGAATGGGGGCTTGGTGGTGCCGGATTATTCCGCACGAAACAAGTACCGGATTCCGGATTATTTCCGCGTGGATATTTCCTACACGGTGGAGAAGGTCTTCTCCAAGAAGGGGGACAGTCTGAATTTTGGTATCTATAATTTGTTTGGAAGGAAGAACGCCTACTCGGTTTTTTGGAAGAAAGACGGGGATTCCCAGCAGCTCAGGCCTTACCGTCTGGCGATATTGGGTTCGATTTTTCCATCCATTAGTTACAGCATTAAATTCGGAGGCAGCAATGAATAGGTTCGGGGTTTTTGGTTTGATGTGCGTTTTGCTGGCTTTCAATTCCTGCGTCGAGCGAATTGATTTCAAGCTGGACAAGCCAGATAGGGAGCGGCTGATTGTGTCGGGACTTCTGACGGATTTGGATGAACCTCAAATAGTCTATTTATCGGTGACCACTTCCAATTCTCGGGAGCCGCTGATGACTGAAGACAGCATTTACGTTTTGGACGATAAGCCGCGGCCCTACCCGTCGGCTGAAGTTCAACTCGTGGACATAACGTCCGGAAATACCTGGAGATACCAACAGACGAAACCTGGCCAATACGAACTTCACGGGTTTCTGCATCAGTCCTCGGATGCCAGGTATGTCCTGGAGATTGCGTCTGGAAGTTGGCTGTACAAATCAGAGCCACAGGCTATCCCCGAGGTGATCGGGTCCGATGAGTTGAGTCTTTCGTTTGAGCGAACGAGACTGAATGACAATCCGGAGGCCGCTCAGGTCGTGATTCGGACTGAGGCTACCCTTCCTGATCAGGTCGGAAATTATTACCTTCGATGGGCAGTGGATGAGGCGTATTTTTGGGATCTGACTTTTTTTCCAAATCCATTTAATACGCCGCCGCCGGTCTGTGTCGTATTCGGCTTTCCCGAACCCGAAAGGATTACTTTGGTCAACGGGGATCAACTCAATGCCCCCGGAGCAAAGACGACTCAGATCCTCGCCAAGAAATTGGTGGATCAGTCGTTTCTAAGTCGACACTACTTTAATGTGCGCCAACTGAGCATATCCAAAAATGCCTACGAATACTGGAGAAGAGTGCGTGAGTTGGTCAACAACTCGGGGTCAGTTTTCGATACTCCACCGGCTCCGATCAAAGGAAACCTCTACAGCGTGCACGATCCTGATGAGGTAGTGCTTGGTTATTTCGAAGTATCCAAGGCAAAACTAACCCGGATCTACTCCACCTCGGCCGATGTACCTTTCTTTTTGGAAAAAGTATGCGCGTACGAACCTGGGAAAGCGAGGGACCAGTACGAGCCCACCTGTCTTAGCTGTAACGAGTTTCCAAACAGCATCATGGAATTTCCTGAGTGGTGGTTTGATCAATGAGAGGATATATGTATAGGGTGGGAAGTCGCAAGCCTGAAAGCGTTGTTAGCAAAGCTTTTTTTAGTAAGTGGTAAGTCTTCAACTCTTACTTTTTTCCGTTGATAGAGGTTTTTATTTCAAAAAAAGCCCCTCTCCGGTCAGACCGAAGAGGGGTGTTCTAGTATCTAGCGTCTAATATCTAGCGTCTGCGATCTACTTTTTCGCTCCCATGTAATCCACCACAAAGTAGCTCATCACACGCATGCCCAATACAAATCCACCTTCGTCGATGTAAAAGTCAGGGGTGTGGTGAGAAGGGGTTTTGGTCGGGTCGCCGCCCTTTTTCATCCCACCGAGCGAGATGAACAATCCCGGCTTTTCACGCTGGAAGAAGCTGAAGTCTTCCGCACCTGTGATGGGTGGATTGGTGATGACGTTGCCTTCGCCAGCCGCAGCAAGTACGGTAGCAGCCATCTGCGCGGTCAGCGCTGGGTCATTTATCGTGGCGGGATAGAGCTTTGTGATGTTCACGTCTGCTTTCGCACCGGCACTTTCGGCAATGTTGGTGGCGATCTCGGTGATACGGCGGTGGACAAGGTCTTGCTGCTTTTCGCCGAAGGTCCGGATGGTGCCGATCATTTCGACTTTTTCCGGGATGATGTTGTGGCGAATGCCCCCGTGAATCGCACCCACAGTGACTACTGCGGGGTTTTCGGTGATATTCACATTACGGGAGAGGATCGTCTGCAATCCGGTGATGATCTGTGACGAGGTCACAATCGGATCTACACCAGACCAGGGAGAAGCGCCATGAGCCTGTGTACCGTGTACGGTGATCTCCAGGTTATCAACAGCTGCCATCGCCGGTCCCGAGCGGTAGCCGATCTTGCCGACTTCCATCTGGGAACCGATGTGAAGGCCAAACACCGCGTCGACGTCTTTCATGACTCCCTCTTCCACCATCTGCTTGGCACCCCAGGTAGTCACGCCTTCCTGATAGATTCCTTCCTCAGCAGGTTGGAAAAGGAACTTGACCGTCCCCTGGAGATCGCTTTTCATCCCCGCCAATACTTCCGCGACTCCCATTAGGATCGCCACGTGTGTGTCGTGTCCGCAGGCGTGCATGACACCCGTCTCCTGGCCGTTGTAGGTTGCGGTGACGGTAGATTTGAAAGGCAAGTCCACGCGCTCAGTCACTGGCAGAGCATCCATATCGGCTCGAAGAGCGACGGTTGGGCCGGGTTTTCCGCCCTTAAGGATTCCGACTACGCCGGTGACCGCTACTCCTTCTTGAACTTCAATGCCCAAGGCACGGAGGTGCTCAGCAATCATCTTGGCGGTGCGAGTCTCCGCGTTGCCAAGTTCTGGATTTTGATGAATGTCGCGTCTCCACTCGACGACTTTGGCCTCGATGGAGGCGGCTTTTGTGTCAATCTTGGGGCGGAGTGAGGTCTGTCCCATTGCTACACCACTCAAAAGGAATAGCGGGAGGATCAATTTATTCATGGAAAGTGAGGTTGATGGTTTAGAGAAGTGGCTATTTGGTTGGTTGAAAATAAGAAAGGAAGCCAATATATCGTTTTACCGAGGTGTAAAATCGGGAAATGAAGAACTTTTTCGCTCGATATGCTTTTGTATTGGAAACGCTATTTTATGGAACTGAAAAATAAAGTCGCCGTCGTCACGGGCGTCAGCAAAGGAATCGGACTTGAGCTGGTCAAACTTTTACTCGAAAAAGGTACCATCGTCGCAGGCTGGGGAAGGAATAGGCCTGAGTTTTCACATGAGAATTTTCACTTTTTCTCCTGTGATGTATCGGTCGAAGAGCAAGTGGAGGAGGCTTATTTGGCGACTGTCGGCAAACTGGGTTTCGACATCCGGGTGTTGGTAAACAATGCTGGGTTTGGAGTGGCCGGAAGTTTCGAGACCATGTCCTCAGAAGACTGGAAGGCGATGTTTGATACGAACGTCCACGGGATTTTTTATGTCAGCAAGCGCCTTGTGGCCGGGATGAAAGCCGCCGACGAGGGTCATATTGTCAATGTGTCCTCGATTGCCGGGTTAAACGGAGTCGCAAATCTGGCCGGATATGCGGGCACAAAACACGCGGTACGGGGGATTTCCCACTCGATGTACATGGAGCTCCGGGACTTTGGGATCAAAGTTTCGACGATCTATCCAGGCTCAACCCAAACCGGTTTCTTTGACAATATCGACGGGGCGGAGGCAAATGAACACATGATGCGTCCTCAGGGTGTGGCTCAGACAATTGTCCAGACATTGGAAACCCATCCAAACTATTTTGTGGCGGATGTGGAGTGCAGACCGCTGAGACCGAGAGGGAAGAAGTAGGCGGTTTTCAGAGAGAGACTGCAAACCGTCTATGCAAGCTGCTTTTTTTCCTTACTTTTGAGTGACTAAAAATCATTCATGTCGCTCCAAGTTTCTCAGCTAACCAAACTTTACGGTACCCAAAAAGCACTCGATGAGGTGAGTTTTTCAGCCTCGCCAGGGCGGATTCTGGGCTTCCTAGGACCAAACGGCGCAGGGAAATCCACCACGATGAAGATCATCACGGGGTATCTCAGTGCAGATTCAGGCTCGGTGGAGATCTTGGGAGAAAATGCACTGAAACACCCCCATCAGATCAGTCCCAAAATCGGGTACCTGCCGGAGCACAATCCGCTTTATCTGGATCTCTATGTCAGGGAATTTCTCGAATTTTCCGGAGGTCTCTACGGCATGAAGTCATCCCTGATCCAAAATCGAGTCAACGAACTGGTCGGAAAAACCGGTCTTTCGTCCGAGCAACACAAGAAAATCGGGCAGCTGTCTAAGGGCTATCGTCAGCGCGTAGGCTTGGCCAGAGCACTGATCCATGATCCCCAAGTGGTGATCTTGGATGAGCCAACTACTGGCCTTGATCCCAATCAACTGGTAGAGATTCGCAATCTGATCCGGGAAGTTGCGGAAGATAAGACTCTGATTTTTTCCACTCATATCATGCAGGAGGTGGAAGCGATCTGCCAGGATGTGGTGATCATCAACCGGGGGAAAGTACTTGCTGCCAGCCCGCTGTCTGAGCTGAGGGCTGGTTCGGGGCAGACTGAACTGATCTTGGAAACCGAAGAAGAACTTGAGCTGGAATGGTTTGAAGCGCTTGGGCAAGTTCGGTTTGGCGCAAAAAACAAAAGGGAATTGATCATCGTGACATCCGAGCCGACTGAGACCCGAAAGATTTTGATGCAGCAGATTGCCGAGCGCTCGCTTAGCCTCAACAGCCTCAACCAAAGCAAGAAAAACCTGGAGACGCTCTTCAGAGAAATCACCAACGCCTGATGAAAAGCCTCTTTTTGAAAGAAATCAACGCCTTTTTCGGAAGCCTGACCGGCTACCTGATCTTGGCGCTGTTTCTGGTGGCCTTGGGATTGATCGTTTGGGTTTTTCCTGAGAGCTCGGTGCTTGATTACGGCTTTGCCGATCTGGAGTCCTTATTCTCCTACACGCCTTATGTTTTCACATTTTTGATTCCGGCCATTTCTATGCGGACGATTTCCGAGGAGCGGAAGAGCGGTACTTGGGAGCTCTTGCGAACCTCACCGCTTTCTCTGGTTCAGATCATCGTGGCAAAATACCTTGCTTTGCTGGCCTTGGTTTTCCTGGCCGTGTTGCCGACACTTCTCTATGCCTACAGCATCGTGCAGCTAGGCGATCCTGTCGGCAACCTTGACCTTGCGGGATTCTTTGGAAGTTGGATTGGGCTGTTGATGATCGGGGCGACGTTTGCTGCGGTGGGGCTTTTTGCGAGTGCACTGACCTCACAGCAGGTAGTAGCCTTTGTCTTGGGTGTGTTTCTATGCTTTGTGCTATACTTTGGGCTGACGGCCTTGGCGGGGATGCTGACCGGAGATGCCGCCTATTGGGTGGAGGAGATGAGTCTGAGCGGGCATTACATTAGCCTCAGTCGCGGAGTGGTGGATAGCCGGGATGTATTTTTCCTCTTGGGAATGGTGTGGTTGTTTTTGGGAGCTTCTGTTTTGGTATTGAGAAACAAATGACGAAATCAGCAATCCATACTGCAAAGCCATTTTTGATCCTTTTTGGAGGGATTTTGCTGCTGCTTTTGTCTGGCCTATTTCTGCGGTTTAGGATCGACTTGACAGAAGAGAAGCGCTTTTCCCTTCATCCCGCTACCGAAGAATTGCTGGAAGGCCTGGATCGACCGATCCATGTAGATATCCTTTTGCAGAGCGAAAATCTGCCCGGCGGTATGCGTCGCCTTCAAAGATCCATCGAAGAAACCGTCCGGACTTTCAACGCTTATTCTTCCGAAACTATCACCTATTCGTACTTTGATCCCCTGGCCGTGGTCGATTCTCTTCAGGAAGATTTTATCTACACGCTGGCAGACTATGGCATCAATCCTACAAATGTCTATACGAGTCAAAATGCAGGTCAGCAAGCCCAGTTGATCTTTCCCGGGATCTTGGTCAGTGATGAAGAATACGAAACAGGAGCCTTGGTTCTCAAGGGCGAGCAAGGGATGTCGCCCGATCAGATATTAAATACATCGATAGAAAATCTCGAATTTGAGCTCAGCAATGCCATTCGAAAGCTGTTAAATCCGGAGAAGACCGCAGTGGCGATGATCATCGGGCACGGAGAACTTTCTGAGGACGATGGATTTGGGATGGTGGAGGCGCTGGACGGGCAGTACGAAGTTTTCAAAGTACCCCTTGATCAGGCCAAGGTGCCGGGCGATTTGAGTTCGTTTGGGATTGTTTTTATCCTGGGACCAAAGCAAACCTACACCGAACGGGAGCTTTACCTGCTGGATCAGTATGTGATGCAGGGCGGTAATCTCGTCGTGGCTGCAGAAGGGGTAGACGTGGATCTGGCGAAGGCCGGAGGTGAGGGGACGTTTTCCTTTCCGTTGGAAAATGAGCTCGATCGCCTGTTGTTTAGATATGGCATTCGGATCAATAAAGACCTGATTCAGGATCTGAATTTGAGTTACATCCCGGTGCTGGGAGGTAATTTTGGTGACCAAGAACAGCTCGTTCCTCTGCCTTGGCCATTTTATTTCAATGCTGGACGGGTTCAGAGCCATCCAATCACCAAGACACTGGATCAGGTAAATTTCCGATTCGCCAGCAGTCTGGATACTGTGAAGGCAGACGGAGTCACTAAGACTCCCCTGATTTTTGGTTCGGAAAATGAGAGAATCCTTCCCGCACCGTCGAGAGTGGCTTTTTCGGATATGGAGTTGGAGCCCAATGTCGCTGAGTTTTCAGTTAAAAATTTACCATTGGGCTATTTGCTGGAGGGAGAGTTTACCTCACTTTTCAAAAACAGGTTCGTCCCTGATGGATTTGATAAAACGACATTCTTCGAAAGCGGAAAAGGGAAAGTGGTTGTTTTTGGCGACGGCTCTTTGTTCCAAAGCCAGATGAGTTTGCAGGGAAATCAGCCCTTGACTTTGGGAGAAGATCCATTTGCGCAGGCGACCTATGCCAACAAACAATTGCTTCAAAATCTGGTGCAATACCTGAGTGACCCCGAGGGGATCATTGCTGCCAGATCCCGCTCCCTGCAGATCAGACCGCTCGACAAGACGAAGGTGTCCCAGCAAAAATCCTTCTGGCAGGGCCTGAATGTGATACTTCCGGTAGTGATTCTGGGGCTGATCGGCGGTGTTATTCTTTATCTGAGAAAGCTCAGGTATGCCAAAAACCAAGCGAGCTGAGGTTCGGAAAATTAGATTAGAAAATTTCGGGGAAAGCCAATTCCGACCAACCGAATTAGCATTTTATTTATAAATTTACCCCCGCTGGATTAAAACTAAATACTAAGCCCTACGATATGAAATCGAGCTTGACGAAGAACCTCACACTGAGGGATGATCTTCGGCACTGCGAGAATTCATATGACCATTGAAAATAAAAATATAATTATATGAAATCGAGCATGACTATTACGTCACATACCGGTAGGACTATCAACAATGCGAGATTCCATATGGCAACTGAAAAACAAAATATAATCATATGAAATTTATTGTTTCCTCTTCTGCTTTGCTGAAGCAGCTTTCGGCCATCAACGGTGTCGTGACTACAAATCCGGTGGTTCCCATCTTGGAGAACTTTCTGTTTGAGATCAAAGATTCTGTGTTGACCATCACGGCTTCTGATTTGCAGACCTCTATGATGACTCAACTTCATGTGGAGGCAAAAGAGGATGGCAATATTGCAGTTCCTGCGCGTATTCTGATCGAGACCCTGAAAAACCTGCCAGAGCAGCCGGTGACTTTCAGCATCGATCACGATACCTATGCGGTGGAAATAAGCTCCGACAACGGCCGCTACAGACTTGCCGGCGAGAATGCCACAGACTTTCCAAAGATCCCGACTGTATCCAATGCTACTACTGTGGACATGTCCACTGAGGTGCTTTCTTCGGCGATTTCCAATACCATCTTTGCAACCAGCTCGGACGAACTCCGACCTGCGATGACCGGTGTCTACATCAACTTGAGCGCGACCAACACCACCTTTGTAGCCACGGACGGTCACCGACTGATCCGCTACAGACGGGTCGACGTGGCTTCTCCAAACGGAGCCAGCCTGATCATCCCAAGAAAGGCGCTTAACCTGCTGAAATCTACTCTGCCAAGCGAAAATGTGCCCGTCACTGTGGAATTCAACCAGTCTAACGCATATTTTAAATTCAACAACATCAAGATGATCTGCCGTCTGATCGACGAAAGATATCCTGATTACGAAAATGTGATTCCGGTAGACAATCCAAACCGTATGAACATTGACCGTCTGGAATTGCTTGGGTCACTTCGCCGAATCGCGATCTACGCAAATAAAACCACCCATCAGGTAAGATTGAAGTTGACCGGTAGCGAATTGATGATCTCTGCAGAGGATCTGGACTTTTCTAACGAAGCAAACGAAAGACTCTCTTGCGACCACGAAGGCGAGGATATCGAGATCGGGTTCAACGCCAAATTCTTGGTGGAGATGCTCAACAACCTAGGCTGCAAAGAAGTGAGTCTTAGATTTAGCGCTCCTAACCGCGCAGGCTTGATCCTGCCTGCTGAGCAAGATGCAAACGAAGACATCCTGATGCTGGTCATGCCGGTGATGTTGAACAACTACGTGTAATTAATTAACCACAAACCATAGCATGAAAGGCCTTCAGAACACGAAGGCTTTTTTTATTTTAGGCCTTTTTCAACCGATAAAGCCAGTAGCCGAGTCCCACGGTACTGAGGAAAAATACCACCAGTGCCCATTCGATCGCTCGTCGCTCAGTCAGTTTGTTTTCGATCTCCTTGTCCCGCTCAGCGACTGCTCTCTTGAGTGCCTGCACATCTTTCTCTAGCTTGAGCGTAATCGACTTGTAGTCGTCTTTATCTTGGGTGATGGTGGTGGTTTCGATCGAGCCGATCATCCGGAGTTCATCCATGATCTGGTTGTCTTTGGTGATAATCCGCTCCAGCCATTCATTAGTCTCGATCATGTCCTTTTTGGTACGGTTGCCAAAGATTCCAGACTTTTTGCTCTCGGAAGTTCGCCATTCCGCATGAAGCTGATCCCGCTCTTGAACCATTCGTTCGAGCTTTGCTCCATCGAGTTGTGGAGCCTGGAAAAGTGTAAATAATAGCGCTCCAATAAGGTTTAACATGGTTTCCTGGTTTTTGATTTTCGCAATAAAAACAAAATATAGGCCAGTTTTAGCGAACAGTTAGCAGACGCAGTGTTCATTAAATTGTAAGTAGTAAATGGTGAGTAGTAAGTTCTGTTTTCCATTACTTACTACTGACCACTTACTATTTACCTCTCACCAAGCTGCCAACTGACCTCTGAAAACTGATCACTGACCCCTGCCTTTCCAGCCCCGGGTTGTCTCCTTCTTACCCGGAGGACCAGGTACAGTTTCGACCTCCAAGCCGAGCGCTTTGAGATCCCGCTTCAGCTGGCCGGTGGCACTATACGTGGCAAATAAGCCGCCTGGCCGCATTGCATCGGTTACTTTTTGCAACGTTTCTTTTTTCCAGAGTTCCGGTTGCTTGCTTGGGGCAAATGCATCGAAAAACACCACGTCCGAAGGGTAAAGTTGTGCTTCCTCTAACGTAACGTTGTCTTTTTTGAAATTGAAATATTCTGAAACCGGGCCACCTTCATTCCAGGGAGCGTTGTGGAGGGGTTCGAAGTACTTGTGGAAGTGCCAGATGCTGTGATCGTGCTCGATGTAGTTCAGTTGGCTGTAGATTTCTTTCTCAAGCGGGTAGGCCTCGATGGTATGGTAGAGCACGGGAATGCGGTTTTGTTCCGCCCAGACCAAGGTCAGCCAGGCATTAAGCCCGGTCCCAAATCCCATTTCGAATATCCGGATGGGGTATTTTTGGGGATTCCTCGCCAGCCAGGAATCCAGTCCATAGATCATGTAGATGTGGATCGATTCCCTGAATGCTCCCGCTGAATTGTGATAGGTCTCCTGTAGCTCCGAATTATAGAGCGAATGGGATCCGTCTCCCGTGGTGATGATTTTTAGTTTTTCACTCATACTCTATAAATCAAGGCTGCGCAATAGGCGGATATGCCTTCTTCTCTCCCCACAAACCCCATCCACTCGGAAGTGGTTGCTTTGATCGAGATGTCTCCTTCGGCGACGCTCATAACGTTGGACAGGCAGGTTTTCATCTCGGGGATGTATGGGTTCACTTTAGGCACCTGCAAGCAGATCGTGCTGTCCAAGTTTCCGACTTCGTATCCGGCCTCCCGGATCATTTTCATCACTTCTGTGAGCAGGACTTTGCTGTCGATCCCTTTGAACTGCGGGTCTTTATCGGAGAAGTGATAGCCGATATTTCGCATGTTGGCGGCGCCGAGCAGGGCATCGCAGATCACATGAATTAGTACGTCTGCGTCGGAGTGACCGACGGCACCTTTGTCGTGATCGAGTTTGATGCCTCCCAGCCAGAAGTCATAGCCTGGCTGCAGCTGGTGGACGTCGTATCCGAAACCTATTCTGAATGGAGTCATTGCTTGATCGATTGATAGTAGAGAACTGAAGCCTGATCTTCCCGGAGCAAGTCTCGCGCCCAGGATTTGATTTGCGGTGCTTCAATCTTCGATTTTTCTTCAAATTCCTGCCAATATAATTCAGGATTGCCCAAATGGGCAAAGTAAGCCAAGTTCATCGCCCGGTTGAGGAGCTGAATGGATTCGTAGGTCTTCATGGCTTCTCCCTGATTTTTGATTTTCTGGAGGTTTCTTTCCGGGATCTCTTCGGTCAGAAACTGATCAAGCGCTTCGTCCAAGGCTCTTTCCGCTTCTTTGGCAGAGATGCTGGGTTCCATCTTTCCAGAAAAAACCAGCAGACCCGGATCCACGGAGCCCGTGATGTATCCGCCAACCGAGGCGAAGATTTTTCCGTTTTTGACCAGTCTTTGCTCCAACAGGGAAGATTTGCCTGAGCCTAGGATGTCACTGATCAAGTCCGCTTCCAGATAGCCGGGGGAGCCTTTGGCGGGCATTTTGTAGACTTTGTACAGGGCGTCTGTAGGGACTTTGGACTGATGCTCCAGGGATCGCTTCGTGGTCTGTTGAAGCTCGGGAGTGATGGTTTTTGGCACGGGAGGAGCGGAGGGAATTGGCCCAAACCATTTTTTCGCCAAATGCTCGATTTGAGAACGTGTGACATCCCCTGCCACAACCAAGATCGCGTTGCCGGGATGATAGTGACCTTGGTAGAAATCCCACACATCATCTCTCGTGTAGCCTTCTATATCGGCAAGATTTTGCCCGATGGTTGGCCAGCGGTAGGGATGAGTTTCATACGCCATATTCCTCATCAGATGCCAGACGTCGCCGTAAGGCTGGTTGAGATACCGCTGTTTGTACTCTTCCATGACTACTTTTCGCTGAGTTTCTATCGTCTTCTCGCTCAGTGTCAGTTGGAGCATGCGGTCGGATTCCAGCCAAAAGGCCGTTTCGATGTTTGCAGCAGGCAGCGTCATGTAATAATTGGTGATGTCGGGGCTGGTGAAGGCATTGCAGGAGCCGCCCACCAGCTCCAATTCCCGGTCGAAGACGGGGACGTTGGCAGAACTTCCGAACATCAAGTGCTCGAAAAAGTGAGCCAGTCCTGTTTTTCCGGGCTGTTCAAACCGTGAGCCTACCTTGTAGAGTAAATTGAAAACGGCAATCTTGCTGGTGTGGTCCTCATGGACGATCACCTCAAGGCCGTTGTTGAGAAAAAACCTGTGGTAGGGAAACATTTGGGGTGAGATTGGCGTGTTTTGTTACGTTGAAAGGACAGGATAAGATTGTAAAAGAGCTTTGAAAACGAGAGATTTTTCTTTTTTACACCTTATCGCTACCATTTGTAGAAGTTGTCCGGATTTTTACAAAAAAAACCGAACTTTGGTTCGTATCGCTAAGTTAGAGTTCCCAAACATACTTCACCCATTCTGATGAAAAAACACTGCGTAGATCTGAATAAGACGGGACAGTTTTCGAGATTTTTTTTGGATTACATAGAGGGAAAGGAGTCATTAAAGCCGTTTTATTCACATCTGCCGAGGCTGGAAAGTTTCAGGGATGCAATCGCAGCCAAGAGTTTTCCTCCGGAAAATCGAGTCATCCTTCATCAAGCTTTACAAAATCAGTATCACGGTGTGGAGGTGTTGGAAGTGGTCGGTGAAAATGTGGACTCGCTTCTCAGCGAGAAAACGTTCACGGTCACTACGGGGCATCAGCTGAATCTTTTCACGGGGCCGCTTTACTTTATATATAAGCTGGTCTCGACGATCAATCTCGCTAAGCAGCTTCAGGCCGCCTATCCGGATTTCCATTTTGTGCCGGTGTATTGGATGGCGACGGAGGATCATGACTTCGATGAGATCAACTACTTCAAGCTGGACGGGAAGAAGTACCAATGGTCCAGCGATCAGAAGGGCGCCGTTGGGGATTTTGAATTGGACGCGTCGTTCAGGGACTTTCTTCAGAAAGTCCCTTTTGCACCGGAAGCATTCATGAAATCCTACCAAAGCAGCAAAACACTGGGTGAGGCTGTGCGGAAATATGTAAATGCGCTTTTTGGAGCGTATGGACTCGTGGTCGTGGATGGAAATGATGCGGGACTCAAATCCCTTTTCAAATCGGTCATTGCTGCGGATTTGTTTGCCAATGCACCGTTTGAGCAGGCTAGGAGATGTACGGAGGACCTGGAGAAATTGGGCTATAAAAGCCAGATTTTCCCACGGGAGATTAATTTGTTTTATCTGGAGAAAGGGCTTCGCGAGCGGATAGAGCAAAGCGGTGAGCGATTTCAGGTCTCGAACTCGGATATCAGCTTTTCTGCCGATGAACTGAAATCCCTGATCGATTCAAATCCGGAGCGGTTTAGTCCAAATGTGGTGCTACGGCCTTTGTACCAAGAGATGATCCTGCCAAACCTCGCCTATCTCGGCGGCCCCGCCGAGGTGGTTTACTGGCTGCAGCTGAAGGGAGTCTTTGACTTTTTCAAAGTTCCGTTTCCCGTGCTTATGCCTAGGAATTTTGCGTTGATACTGGCCGGGCCGGTTTTGGAGAAAGCTGGTAAGCTTGGATGGAATCATGCTGATGTCTTTGGTGATTTTGAAGTTTGGAAAAAAACTTTCGTTGCCCAGCAGTGTCAGGTAGATTTCCTCTTGAAAGAGGAAAAGCAGCTTATTTCAGAACTTTTTCACAAAAAAGGGACCGAAGCTGCTACGCTGGAAAAGAGTCTGCTCTCAGCCTTTGAAGCGGGAAAAGTCCGCAGTCTGAAGATTCTCGATCAATTGGCAGCAAAATTGAGAAAGGCAGAGGAAAGAAGGCTGCAAGTGGATCTGGATCGGGCAAAGGCTGTATTGGAATTTGCAGCACCCGGAGGAAGTCCGCAGGAGCGGGTGGTGAATATGATGCAATTTTATCTCAGTAATCCCGCTTTGATCGAAGACTTGATCGCCTGCTTTGATCCATTTGATTATACCATGATGGTGTTGGAAACCAATGAAAAATAAACAAGATCTCCGCGCAGCGTACAGACAGTTGCGAAAAAGCCTTCAACCCGCCGTGATTGAGGCTAAGTCCCAAGCCATCAACAGTCAGTTTCTGGACTGGCTGGCCGATAGAAGCGACCTTCAGCACTTTCACCTGTTTTTTCCGATCGACCGGTTCAATGAAGTCAACACCTTTTATATCAAAGAATCGCTCGATCAGCTGGGTAAGACACTCTACACGTCCCAGGTCAATCGGGGCGAGACTGAATTGGAGACCTTAAAGCTTCCAAAGCTGGTGGCCTTCTTTCTAGACGAGTGGGGGATTCCGGTGCCTCAGGAATCCATCATGGTATCGCCAAGTAAGATTGAGGTGGTTTTTGTTCCACTTTTGGCCTACGATCTAGCCGGTAACCGGGTTGGATTTGGAAAAGGTTTCTATGACTCGTTTTTGGGTAAGTTGAAGCCGGAGGTCATCAAAATAGGCCTTAGTTTTTATGAGCCAGAAGAAAGTATTCAGCCAGACGCGCACGATGTCAGGTTGGATTATTGCATTACTCCCGAAAAAGTTTTTACTTTTTGACAGGAATCAACCCGTTAGTCCTTGAAAAAATCACTTTTACTCTCATTCGCCGTCTGCATGATGGCGATAATCTTTGCTATTCCCCAAGCCAGCGCGCAGCAGGGGTATTATAACACCATGGTCGGGTTTCGTGCGGGCACTTCTTTGGGAGGTTCCGTGAAGCGATTTGTGACAGACCAGTCGGCTGTCGAACTGATGGTGTTCAACAGATGGAAGGGGTGGAATGCTGCATTGCTCTATGAATACCACATGGACATCCGGGAATTTCGGGGGATGGAATGGTACTTGGGAGGTGGAGGGCACTATGGAGTTTGGAAAGAACCGAAGGCAGAACCGCCTTGGGTCTACAAGGGAACAGAGGATTACACAGCCTACGGCATCGATTTTATAGCGGGCTTGGAGTACAACTTTTACAATACAAACATTTATCTGAGTTTTGACTGGAAGCCAGCATATAATTTCGTTGATTTCACAAAGCTTTGGTGGGATGAAGCAGCCTTCACTTTAAGATATTCCTTTTGAAAATGGAAAACCGGTCGTAAAACGAACCGGTTTTTTAATTTTCAGCAAAAAATGACGCATTTTATTGGATATTTGAAACGTTAAATTCTGATTTTTTGAAAATTACAATTTTTTAAGATTGGTTTTCTGACACTGTCGAAATAATATCTATTTTAATATTGGTTATATAGAATAATATTCTTACAAACTACATAAATGCAGGTTTATCTGCCAGAAAATTTTTATTTTGAGTAAAAAGAAAAATTTTTAAAATAACCTTTCCCTACTTTTTTCAAAATATTGTTTGCTTAATGTTAAAAAATCCAACCATTTGCGTTAAGAAATGTTAACAATATCGATTGCTACCAAATAATTCTAATTTCCGACCATTCAAACAAATTATCTACCGCTTTTGACATTGTGACAGAATGTTTTTTACTTACCAGTATCAACTAAACTAAATACCTTATGAGAAAAGCTTTACTCTTTGTTGTTGCGCTTTTCACCATGATCCTCAGCTATGAGGTATCGGCGCAGCAACGGGTAATTACCGGAACGGTAATTTCCGAGGAAGACGGACTTGGGTTGCCAGGGGCAACAGTTCTCGTGAAAGGTACGACAGTGGGTACTACCTCCGACCTGGATGGTAACTACTCCATCAACGTACCAGCGGGTTCTGATGTCTTGATCTTCTCTTTTGTGGGTCTCAAGACCCATGAGGAGGCGATCGGCAACCGATCCGTAGTCAACATCACTCTCACGACCGACGCGTCACAACTATCTGAAGTGGTAGTCACGGCGATCGGTATCGAAAGAGAGAAAAAGGCACTGGGTTACGCAGTAACTACAGTGGACAACACGCAGCTGGAGAATCGTCCAGAATCTGACGTAGCGCGGGTACTTCAGGGCAAAGTACCTGGGGTGAGCATCACCTCTACCAACGGGATGTCAGGATCAGGAACCAACATGGTCATCCGGGGCTATTCCTCAGCGACCGGTTCTAACCAACCACTGTTTGTTGTGGATGGGGTACCGTTCAACACCAGTACCAATGCCCAAAACGGTTTCACAACCGGTGGTGGTGCCACATCTTCCCGATTCTTGGATATCGATCCAAACAACATCGAGAGCATGTCGGTATTGAAAGGTCTCTCAGCGACAGTACTCTATGGTGACCAAGGCAGAAACGGGGTAATCCTGATTACGACCAAGTCCGGTGCGTCAAAAAGAAAGGCGGCTGAAGTAACCATCAACCAGTCGTTGTTCACCAACAAGGCTGCTTCTCTGCCGAGCTATGGACAGATTTATGGTAACGGCTTCCAGCAAGCGCCTGGGTTCTTCTTCTCTAACTTCGGTCCGAGGATGGATCAGGGTCTGACGATCCCTCACCCTTATGCAACCTCCTCTGTTGCAGCGGTTCGTAACGCCTTCCCTGAGTTTTGGGTAGATGGAATCGTGGGCGGTACTCCGGTACAGTATGAGTATAAGGCCTATAAGGATCCTTCGGAGATCTTCTTCAGAACCGGCTTGGTGTCCAACACCTCCGTGCAAGTAGCCGGTGGATCAGACAGAACAAGCTTTAGTGCAAGTTTTGGTTACACCAAAGATGAAGGGTATGTCCCGGGTAACGAGCTGGACAAATTCAACTTTGGCTTGGGTCTGAATTCTGCGGTGACAGATAAGTTGACCATCAATTCCTCCTTCACCTTTGCTATCACTGATCTGGAGACTCCTCCGGTCAATGCTTCGGGCGGTTCGGGTAGTGATATCCCCTCCGTTTTTGGCCACGTGTTGTTTACCCCGCGTTCCGTTGACTTGGAAAACCTTCCATACGAAAACCCGGTGGACAAGAGCTCCGTCTATTTCAGAGGGGGTAACGACATCACAAACCCTAACTGGTTGGTGAAATATTACACCAATACCTCTGATGTGAAACGATTCTTCAACGCCACGTCTCTGAACTATGATCTTTCGGACGATTTCTCTATCACCTATCGTTTGGGTCTGGATACCTATTCGGAGTTGCAGGAAGTGAAATATAACAAGGGCGGAGCTACCGCAAACCTTGCGACCAGAAACGGGTATTACAAGTCGATCAATATCACCAACACCATCTGGAATCAGGATCTGATCCTAAACTGGAAGAAGGAAATCAGTGACAAGATCGGTATGAGCGCATTGCTTGGAGGAAACTCCCGATACGATTTTTATACTCAAAATGGTATCGCATCTCAGGGTCAGCTCGCTTTTGGTTTGTTTAGACATACTAACTTCCAGACCTCTGCCAACAGGGATGCTTACTCTCAGGCGGCCTTGGATTATACAGAGGAGGAAAGAAGATATGGGATTTATGCCAACGTGACCTTGGACTACGCCGATTACCTCTTCTTTAACCTGTCTGCAAGAAATGACTGGACCTCTACTGTGGAAAAAGACAACAGAAGCATCCTGTATCCGGGTGCATCGGTCTCTTTCATCCCTACCACAGCATTCAATTGGAGTTCTTCTACATTGAATGACTTGAAGTTGAGATTGGGATATGGCACCTCTGCAGGTTATCCTTCCCCTTACAGTACACGAAATGTCTTAGCTCAGTCCGCTAGAGCATTTGATGTGAACGGAGCGGTAACTACCACGCATGCAGTATCCAATGAATTAGGTAATCCAAACCTGAAGCCAGAGCTTCACGGTGAGTTGGAATTCGGTGTCGAAGGTGTCATGTTTAACAACAAGCTGAGATTCGACATCTCTGTATATGAGAAAAACACCAAGGATTTGATCACCAGATCTCCAATTGATCCGGCGACAGGATTTACTGAGACTACCATTAACATCGGTAAGATCCGAACCAGAGGTGCGGAAGTCCAGGCAACGGTGACTCCAATCTCTACTGCCTCAGGGTTTGAGTGGAATACCACTTTAAACTGGTCCAAATACGCAACTGAAGTGCTTGAGCTTGGAGGAGGCTTGGAACAATTGATCATTGCCGGTTATTCCAATGACGTAGCAAACTTCGCTATCCCGGGCGAACCGTTCAACGTAATCAAAGGTATCGGTTTTGAACGAGTCCCGGATGGTCAAGAGTTTGCAGGTCAGCCAATCATCCTCTCCACTGGTGTTCACAAGCCGACCGCAGATTTCGTGGTATTGGGCGACCCGAATCCGGCATGGAATGGCTCATGGATCAACACCTTCACGTTCAAAGGATTTACATTAAGCGCGATGTTGGAATACAGACACAAAGGTGTGGTGTACTCCAATACGGTGACCGCTACTCTTGCCCGTGGAGTGACCGAAGATCCAGTGGCAGATCGTGAAATGACCTTCATCATGCCAGGTGTAAGACAAGATGGGGTTGATTCAGAAGGAAAGCCTAAATATGTCCCTAACGACTATCAAATCTCTGCCTCCGATTACTTCTTCTCAGGTTATCAGGGTGCAACAGATGAACCGAACGTATTCGACGGGTCGATGATCCGATTGAGAGAAGTTTCTTTGGCCTATCAGCTGCCAAATACCCTGATTTCTAAGACACCGTTCAAAAGAGCATCTATTGCTTTAAGCGGTACCAACCTTTGGTTTGAGGCACTGAACTTCCCTCCAAACATGAACTTTGATGTCGATGTGTTGGGTACAGGTGTGGGCAACGGTCTTGGATTTGACTTTGTAACTGGTCCTAGCTCTAAGAGAATGGGTGGAACGTTAACTCTTACTTTCTAACCCCAAATGGAAATGACTATGAAAAGATTTATATATGGCTTGACGGTTGCGACCTCTTTGGTTTTCGCGACGTCCTGCGATGAAAAACTGGATGAATTGCTGGAAAATCCGAATGCTGTAAATGCTTCTACCGCATCTCCGGATTTTCTCTTGAACAGAATCCAGTTGGATTACAAGGATTTATGGTATGGAATAGCAGATGACGGTGCCCGACTTACCCGTCAGATCAACCAGGGTTCTTCTCTGTATATCAACGCCTATACGGCGGTTTCAACAAACGGAACTTGGGAAGATGGGTATTCCTCGATTCTTGCTGATATCAAGTTCTTGGAGCCATTGGCAGTGGAGGCCAACTTCCAGAGACATTTGGGAATTGCCAAGACCATCAAGGCGATGGTGCTGTTTGATTTGGTGGATACGTATGGAGATGTTCCTTATTCCGAAGCCTTGGATCCTGCCAATTTCTTTCCAAAGACAGACAGTGGAGAGTCGATCTATGACGCGGCGTTTGCTTTGTTGAATGAAGCGGCTGGTCACTTTACCGCGACTTCTGCCGGTACTCCAAATGACTACTACTATGCCAGAGACTATACCCGCTGGATTAAGTTGATCAACACGCTGAAACTGCGCTACTTCTTGAACACCAAGATGGTGGATGCTGCGGCTTCTACGGCCGGCATCAATGCCTTGATCGCTGAAGGCAATATGTTGGGTGCTGCAGATAACTTCATCTTCCGATTTGGCACTACGGCCGCGGATCCGGATTCCAGACATCCTAAGTTTGGCGGTCAGTACACCTCAGGCGGTGGTGACTATCAGTCCACTTATTTCATGCACCATTTGACGGTAGCCAAAGGCTTTGATGATCCCCGTGTAAAATACTACATGTATCGTCAGGTCCTGACTAATACTACCAGTGTAGATGAGCAGGAGTGCGTATCTCAGATAGCCCCACCTCACTATCTGTCAGGCAATTATCCATATTGTAACCCCGCTGGGAACAAGGGCTACTGGGGACGTGACCACTTGGATCCGGATGGTATTCCGCCAGATGGGTTGAAAAGAACTGCTTACGGTGTTTATCCGGCCGGTGGTCGATTTGACAACGATAGTGGTGTTCCGGTTAACAATCCTGCCTTGGGCGCAAAAGGAGCTGGTATCCATCCCATAATGTTGTCTTCCTATGTTGACTTTATGTTGGCAGAGGCAGCACTTACATTGGGTACAAATGGTGACGCGAAGGCTTACCTGACATCAGGTGTGACCAAAAGCATCAACTATGTCAGAGCATTCTCTCTCTCTACCAGCGAAGCTTCGGTCATCACGGGTAAAATCCCTGACGCAGATCACGTGCGTCAGCGAGATGCCTATGTGGCTTATGTAGGTACGCAATTCGATGCTGCTGCATCTGCAGATGCGAAGCTAAACGTGGTTGGACTGGAGTACTGGTTGGCGCTGTATGGCAACGGAAAGGAAGCCTATAATTTGTACAGAAGGACCGGTAAGCCTGCAAACATGCAACCGGGGCTGGAAGCCAACCCGGGGCCGTTTGTTAGATCATTCCTGTATCCTAGCAACTACATTGTAACTAATAACAATGCCGTTCAAAAGCCTGACGTAGCTGAGCAAGTGTTCTGGGACAAGAATCCTGCATCACCTTGGATTTATTAATCAAAAAATCAGAAAAGATGAAAATGCTAAAATATAGTTTCGGCTTATTTGCAACTGCGCTCATACTTCTGAGCTCTTGTAGAGACTCGGTGGAACCGAATGTTCCATACAGTACTTTCGATAACGGTGCTTATTTGAGAACAATTACCACTTCAACCAACAGCACAAGCTTTAACTTCTTCAATCTGGCAGCGTCCAAGTTTGCGTTGACTTTGGAAGCGGTCGATAAGGAAGATGGAGCCACAGTTGATAATGTGGAGATCCGCGTGAGACACAGCAGATTGATCGCCGGGGTAGGATTTGAATACACTCCTGCTACTGATGTGTTGGTGAAGACAATTCAGGCCTCTGATTTTGGGCCGAATGCTGATTCCAGATTCCTGAGAACCTCTTTCGAGGTTTCTGCCGCTGATGCAATCGCGGCGGTGGGATTAACACCTGCGGATATGGAAGGCGGAGATGTGTTTGAATTCAGACTGGTGCTGAATGACAAGCAGGGACGCTCTTTCTCTACTAATAACGTGACCACCAACGTGGCGGGTGCGCCATTCTATGCTTCACCGTTCCAATACAGAGTAAGTGTAGTCTGTCCTTCAGATTTGGCGGGTACCTATGAGTTCTCCCAATCGGACATGCAGTCGGTGTATGGAGACTGTGCAGGTACGATTACCGGGACTACCACCTGGACCGCTATAGCTGGCACTACTAGCTATAAGATCACAGACGGTACATTTGGTTTCTGGGATTGCTACGGCGACACCTGGGGTGCCGGCGACGTTAGAATTGGTGATGCTTGCGGTAACCTGTCTATGTCAGGCGCTGACAAGTACGGCGTGGCTTATTCCATGACGGTTTTGAGCGTTACACCTACCGACTTGGTGTTTACTTGGATCAACGGAGACGATGAAACGGGTACGGTGACTGTCAAATCTAACGCCGGTAAACCTTGGCCGATGTGATTTTAACCGATTTGTAAGTTTATAAAAGCAGCGCTCCCAAGGCGCTGCTTTTTTGTTTTGTTCAAGAGCGAATTTAATATTTGTTAAAGCAAATAAGCGGTTTTTTATTCCGAGGCGCAGGGCTTAGCTTTGCGTAGTTCTCAAAAACTCACTATGGATAAATTCTCTTTTATCGCAAATGCGCACGTCTCGTATATCGATGAGCTCTACGCATCTTACAAAAATGAACCCACTGCAATAGACCCGAGCTGGAAGGAATTTTTTGATGGGTTTGATTTTGCATTAACCAACTACGGTGCAGAAGAAAATGGCAACGGAAAACCGGAAGTGGATGCTAAACCTGCGCCGAAGAATGGTGCCCTGGCTACTCCAGGTACTATCATGGACATGGAGCAGCTGCCGAAGGAGATCAAGGTTCGCGCCTTGATCCATGCTTATCGCTCTAGAGCGCACCTAAAATCCAAAACCAATCCCGTAAGAGAACGGAGAGATCGCAAGCCGATGGTGGATCCTGAATATTTCGGATTGGGCCAGGAGGATATGGCGACTGTTTTTCAGGCGGGAAATGAGATCGGAATCGGAAGCGCCACGCTGACGGAAATCCTCGCAGCACTGAAGACTATCTATGAAGGCCCAATGGGCTTTGAGTACCTATACATCAGAGACGCGGAGATTCTCGATTGGTTCAAGACCAAAGTGGAGAAGGAAGCATTGGCCTTCAATCCGTCTCATGAGGAGAAAAAACGAATTCTTTTCAAACTGAACCAGGCGGTTGTTTTTGAAAATTTTCTTCATACCAAATACATCGGCCAGAAGCGATTCTCACTGGAAGGTGGGGAAAGTACCATTCCGTTCTTGGATGCCGTCATCAACACTGCGGCCCAGTTTGGGGTGGAAGAGGTCATGATCGGGATGGCCCACCGTGGCCGATTGAACGTTTTGGCAAATATCATGGGGAAAACCTATGAGCAAATCTTCTCGGAATTTGAAGGAACTGCCAAGCCGGACTTGACCATGGGTGATGGTGATGTGAAATATCACATGGGCTACTCCTCAGACATTGTCACTCCGGAAAACAACAAGGTTCACTTGAAACTTGCACCAAACCCGTCTCACCTCGAAGCAGTAAATCCGGTGGTTGAGGGATTCTTGAGGGCAAAGATCGACCATGCCTACAAGCATGATGCGACTAAGGCTCTTCCGATCCTTATCCATGGTGATGCGGCAGTTGCCGGACAGGGTATCGTCTATGAGGTGACGCAAATGGCGGGCTTGAAAGGTTACAACACCGGCGGTACGATTCACTTTGTGATCAACAACCAGGTCGGATTTACCACGGACTTTGACGATGCCAGAACTTCAATCTACTGTACTGACGTTGCCAAGATCATCGATGCGCCGGTCATCCACGTGAACGGTGACAACGCGGAAGCTGTCGTATTTGCCTCAAGACTCGCTGCAGAATATCGTCAGAAGTTCAGCAAGGATATTTTCGTAGACATGGTCTGCTACAGACGTCATGGCCACAACGAATCCGATGAGCCTAAATTCACGCAGCCGGAGCTGTACAACATCATCTCAAAGCACCCAAATCCAAGAGAGATCTACGTGAAGAGACTGACTGATCGGGGAGATTTTGATGCGAAGATTGCTGCTCAGATGGATGAGGAATTCCGACAGCTGCTTCAGGATCGCCTAAATATGGTCAAGGAAAAGCCGCTTCCTTATCAAGCGACGAAGTTTGAAAGAGAGTGGGCAAACCTGAGAAGATCTACGCCGGCGGATTTTGAAAAATCTCCTGATACCGGCATCCCCACTGAATCGATCGAAAAGGTGGCTGAAGCCCTGACTTTCATACCGAAGGGATTCAAGCCGATCAAGCAGATCGAAGCACAAATGAAGCAGCGCAAGGACATGTTCTTTGAAACCAAAGAACTCAACTGGGCCTCTGCCGAATTGCTGGCCTATGGCTCTTTGCTTTTGGAAGGAAAGACCGTCAGAATAACCGGTCAGGATGTCCAGCGGGGTACCTTCTCCCATAGACATGCTGTGCTTCACGATGCCAACACCAATCAGCCCTACAATTCCCTCAAGGAAATGAAGGACAGAAAGGGGCCTTTTTACATCTACAACTCCCTGCTTTCTGAATATGCTGTCTTGGGCTTTGAATACGGATATGCCATGGCAAATCCTCATTCTTTGACCATCTGGGAAGGACAATTTGGCGACTTTGCCAATGGCGCACAGACCATGATCGATCAGTTTATCACTTCTGGAGAGTCTAAGTGGCAGAAGATGAACGGATTGGTGATGTTGCTGCCACATGGCTACGAAGGCCAGGGCCCAGAGCACTCCAATGCCCGTCCGGAGCGATTCTTACAGCTCTCTGCAGAATACAATATTGTGGTCGCCAACATCACTGAGCCATCCAACTTCTTCCATCTTTTGAGAAGACAGCTGGCCTGGGAATTCAGAAAGCCCTGCATCGTCATGTCTCCAAAGTCGCTTCTGAGACATCCAAAGGTCGTTTCTCCGATTTCGGAGTTCACTTCCGGCGGATTCAGAGAAGTACTTCCTGACACCACTGTCGCGGCCAAAGACGTGAAGCGTGTGGTACTTTGCACCGGTAAAATCTACTACGATCTGGAAGAAGCCCGTGAAAAAGAAAAGATCAAAAACGTGGCTATCGTTCGAATAGAGCAACTTCATCCACTTCCTAAGAAGCAGATTATGGAAGTACTGAAGTCTTACAAAGGAGCTGAGATCGTCTGGGTACAAGAGGAGCCGGAAAACATGGGCTACTGGAACTACCTGTTGAGACTGCTTTACAAAGAACTTCCGATGGAACTTATTTCCCGTAAAACAAGCGCGTCTCCTGCCACCGGATACAACAAAGTCCACGTAGAAGAGCAGAAAAACATTGTTTCTCAAGCGCTAAAAATCTAACCTTGAGGACAGTCCCGATTTTTTAGGGATCGTTTTTGAATATAAAATCATCTTAACCCTCCTTCCAAAATAACCCGAAGGGAAAAATAAAGAACCATGAGCAAAGAAATGAAAGTACCCACGGTGGGAGAATCCATCTCTGAAGTCACAGTTGGGCAATGGTTTAAAAAAGACGGAGATTTGGTACAGTTGGACGAAGTCCTCTGCGAACTCGAGTCCGACAAAGCAACTTTTGAATTCCCATCCGAAGCAGCTGGGATCCTTAAAATAGTAGCCCAGGAAGGCGATACCGTCGAGATCGGCGGTCTGATTTGTACCATCGAAGAGGGCGCCAGCCAAGCAACTTCCGCACCGGTTGCAGCAGCTTCGTCGGCCCCTGCAGCTAAAGCTTCTGCAAGTGGTGAAGTGAAGGAAATGATCGTGCCGACTGTAGGTGAATCTATCACCGAAGTTACTTTGGCCAATTGGATCAAGAAGGACGGAGATTTTGTGACCCTCGATGAGGTAATCGCTGAGGTAGATTCGGACAAAGCCACTTTCGAGCTTCCTGCAGAAGCCACCGGAATATTGAGACAGGTAGCCAAAGAAGGTGACGTCTTAGAGATCGGCGGTTTGATTTGCAAGATAGAAGTGACTGAAGCCGCTCCGGCAAAAGAAGCTCCAGCTTCCGCTCCGGCCGCTGCAAGTTCGTCGGCTCCGGCATCTGAGAATTACGCATCAGGCCATGCCTCACCGGCCGCTTCAAAGATTTTGTCTGAAAAAGGAATACCTGCTACCGCTGTTGCCGGTTCTGGAAAAGACGGACGTATCACCAAAGAAGACGCGATGGGCGCCCAGAAAACAGCTCCGGTAGCTACGCCTGCGGCGGCTCCTGCCGCGAAGATGGAGGAAAAAGCTCAGGCCGCTCCCGTAGCAGGATCACGAAATACCCGAAGAGAGAAAATGACCTCTTTGAGAAAGACCGTTTCCCGTCGCTTGGTTGCTGTGAAAAACGAAACGGCCATGCTCACGACTTTCAACGAAGTGAACATGAAACCAATCATGGATCTGAGATCCAAGTTCAAAGATCAATTCAAGGAAAAGCATGGGGTAGGTTTAGGCTTTATGTCCTTCTTCACCAAGGCGGTCTGCGTCGCTTTGAAAGAATGGCCAGCAGTGAACGCTCAGATAGACGGAACAGAGATCGTTTACAACGACTTCTGCGATATCTCAGTGGCAGTGTCTGCTCCCAAAGGACTGGTCGTTCCGGTGATCAGAAATGCCGAAGCGCTGTCATTTGACCAAATTGAAAAAGAGATCGTCAGACTTGCTGGAAAAGCAAGAGACAACAAGCTTTCGATCGAAGAGATGACGGGTGGAACTTTCACCCTGACTAATGGGGGGATCTTCGGATCCATGATGTCCACACCGATCATCAATGCGCCGCAGTCTGCCATCCTCGGCATGCACAACATCGTCGAGCGCCCGATGGCAGTAAACGGTGAAGTGAAGATCCTTCCGATGATGTATCTGGCACTATCCTACGATCACCGAATCATCGACGGTCGTGAATCCGTCAGCTTCTTGGTGAGAGTGAAGCAATTGCTGGAAGATCCGACGAGATTGATGTTTGGAGTTTAATTATTGTACGAAGTACAATGTACCAAGTACAAAGTATGCGGAGATAGTTATTTAGGTGTCTTTAGGTTAGATTCATAGTATATTTTTAACCTAAAACACTTTTATATGAACCGGTACAAAGAACTACTCGTTTGGCAAAAAGCAATCGACTTAGCTGTCGAAGTTTATCAAATTACTGAAAAACTACCGAAGGAAGAACGCTACGGCTTGATCAGTCAAATCAACCGAAGTGCGGTGTCAATTCCTTCTAATATTGCGGAGGGAGCTGGACGAAACACGAATAAGGAGTTTAATAATTTCTTGGGAATCGCCCAAGGTTCATCTTTTGAATTGGACACTCAGTTGATTATTTCCAATCGACTGAATTTCATCTCAAATGACGAATATCAAAAGATAGAATTGCAGCTTGAGTACATCCAGAATATGGTCGCCAAGCTCAAAAAGAGTCTAAATGTTTAACTTCCGGCTACTTGGTACTTTGTACTTGGTACCTGGTACAAAGGCAAAAAAATGTACGACGTCATAGTAATCGGTTCTGGTCCGGGTGGATATGTAGCAGCGATCCGCTGTGCCCAACTAGGGATGAAAACCGCCATTGTAGAAAAGTACCCAACACTTGGAGGCACCTGCCTCAATGTGGGCTGTATTCCTTCCAAGGCACTTTTGGACTCTTCCGAGCATTATCACAATGCTTCTCATACTTTCAAAACCCACGGAATAAACCTGTCAGACCTCAGTGTGGATCTCGGTCAGATGATCACCCGCAAAAACGACGTGGTTAAGCAAAATACCGACGGCATCCAGTTTCTGATGAAGAAAAACAAGATTGACGTCCATCAGGGCTTTGGGTCTTTTGTGAATGCCACGACCGTGAAAGTTACCAAAGACGACGGTTCTGCTACAGATATTCAGGGCAAAAACATCATCATCGCGACTGGCTCCAAGCCATCCAGTTTGCCTTTTATCAAGCTGAACAAAGACCGTGTCATCACTTCTACTGAAGCCTTGAATCTGAAGGAAATTCCAAAACACTTGGTCGTGATCGGCGGTGGAGTAATCGGTTTGGAGTTGGGATCTGTTTATGCACGTCTGGGAGCCAAAGTTTCCGTAATCGAATTTATGGATTCTCTGATTCCGACCATGGATCGCACGATGGGCAAGGAGCTCCAGAAGTCCTTGAAAAAGATCGGTTTCGAATTCTATCTGAAACACAAAGTGACTGCAGTCGAGAGCAAAGGCAACGAAGTCACGGTGAAAGCCGACAATGATAAAGGTGCAACTGTGGAGATCAAGGGCGATTATGTCTTGGTTTCCATTGGTAGAAAACCTTATACGGATGGCCTCAATGCCGAAGCTGCCGGCGTCAAAATCACCGACCGAGGTCAGATCGAAGTCAACGATCACTTACAAACCAACATCTCGAATATCTACGCGATCGGTGACGTGGTGAAAGGCGCGATGCTTGCTCACAAGGCTGAGGAAGAAGGTGTATTTGTCGCCGAGACTTTGGTAGGCCAAAAGCCGCATATCAATTACAACTTGATTCCGGGAGTTGTCTACACTTGGCCGGAAGTTGCGGCGGTGGGATATACCGAGGAGCAACTGAAGGAGCAAGGCAGAAAATACAAGACCGGGAAGTTTCCTTTCTTGGCTTCCGGCCGTGCGAGAGCTTCGATGGACACCGACGGTCTGGTTAAAGTGCTCGCTGATGCCGACACAGACGAAATCCTCGGTGTGCACATGATCGGCCCACGTACTGCCGACATGATCGCCGAGGCCGTGGTAGCAATGGAATATCGCGCTTCTGCTGAAGATGTCGCCAGAATGTCCCACGCGCATCCGACCTATACAGAAGCTTTCAAAGAAGCCTGTCTGGCAGCGACTGATAACCGGGCACTGCATATTTAAGCATTGCAATTTCAATATTCTACGAAGCCATCCTGATCAATCGGGATGGCTTTTTCTTTTGTTTAAAATTGCCTTAATTCCATCATGAAGTTCAAAATAGCCATCTTGGGTGCAGGAAACGTGGCATGGCATCTAGCTCCAGCCTTGGAGGATGCGGGTCATGAGGTTACGGAAGTGTATGCCAGAGATCTGGAAAAAGCGACCCAAATCACCGAGCGGGTGTATTCCGCTGAGCCTAAAGACGATCTGGATTTTTCAGACAGCAAAGCGGAGATTTTTATCCTTGCGGTCAAGGATGACGCGATCTCCGAAGTCGCCGATGAGGTGATTTTGCCGGAGGGTAGCATCTTGGTTCATACCTCGGGTGCCATATCACTGGATGTGCTGGGATACAGCTCGGCGAGCTATATGGGGATCTTGTATCCGCTTCAGTCCTTTACCAAAGGCAAAAAAATCGACTTGGAGGAGGTTCCTTTTCTGGTTGAATCAGACGATGAAGGAAGTCTCCAGAAACTGAAGAAATTGGCCAAGAGCCTCTCGCCGTTGACTTACTTGGTTCGCTCCAGAGACAGAAAGGCAGTTCATGTGGCGGCGGTATTTGCCAGCAATTTCACCAATCACATGATCCGGATCTCTGAGGAAATCATGAGAAGACAAGGCTTGGACTTTGAGATGCTGAAGCCGCTGATCATTGAGACGATCTCAAAAAGCCTCCAAATTGGCGCTAAAAACGCCCAAACCG
The DNA here is from genome assembly GCF_000429445.1 of Algoriphagus terrigena DSM 22685. Lineage (GTDB taxonomy): Bacteria > Bacteroidota > Bacteroidia > Cytophagales > Cyclobacteriaceae > Algoriphagus > Algoriphagus terrigena. Next base: position 71,506 of record NZ_AUBW01000012.1, on the reverse strand, counting down.
GCCCGGCAGTTCGGGAGGACTATGATACGATGGAGGAACATCATCGGTTTTTGAACTTCAATGATCAGGTGGCCGAGATCTACCGGGCGATCTCCCAGGATATCATTGACAGCTGATCAATGGCTCCGGTCTCTTGCAAAAAAGGTGTCGAGCTATTTCAGGAGTTTATCCAGTTCGAGGATCGTGTGAAGCAGGACATTGGCACCGTTTGCAATATCGGCCTTAGATGAATACTCAGCCGGAGCGTGGCTGATTCCATCTTTGCTTGGGATAAAAATCATCCCCATGGGAGCGATGCGAGCCATCTCCTGCGCATCGTGACCTGCACCGCTGGGTAGACTTTTGGTGCCGTATCCCAATTTTTCGGCTTGAGCTTGAATAACTTTTCGGATTTCTGGATCAGCCAAAGCGGGTTTGCTGGCAACCTCGATGTGCTTGATGGCTAGTTCTGTTTGGCTTTCCAGGGCGAGTTGTTTTCCTCTTGCCTCGATGTCCGCGTATATCTTCCAGATTTTCTCCGAGGAAAGATCACGGAGTTCTACGTTTACTTTGACTTCACCCGGGATCACGTTGCCAGCGCCGGGGAAAGCCTGGATTTTACCGACGGTTCCTACTTGTCTTCCTTCGTAGCTATTCACGATTTCGTTCACTGCTAATACAAATTGCGCTGCCGGGAGCATGGGGTCATTTCGTTTGTTCATTGGTGTCGTACCGGCGTGATTGGCTTTTCCGGCGAACGTGAATTCCCACCACTCGATGGCTACGATTCCCTCGACGACTCCGATGTCCAGCTTTTCTGCATCCAAGATTCCCCCCTGCTCGATGTGGAGTTCCAGATAGGCTGCCAAATCCCCCGGGTTTCTTTTCAGCTCTGGAATGCGTTCAGGATTGCCCCCAAGCAGTTTAATCCCATCGTATTGGGTCACGCCGCTATTGCTGACTACCTGTAGGGCGTCTTCGCTCAGGGCTCCCGCCAAAGCCCGGCTTCCCACTACGCCGCCTTCCTCGTTGGCGAAGATGATTACCTCAAGTGGATGGTCGGTGGTGATGTTGTTTTCTGAAAAGGTCCGTACCACTTCGATTGCACCCATGGACCCTACCGGTCCATCGTAGTCACCACCATTGGGCACTTCATCGATGTGAGAGCCAAAGGCGATAGGCTTCAGATTTGGGTTTTTGCCGGCTTTTCTTCCAATGATGTTTCCTGCAAAATCAATCGATACATCAAGTCCCGCTTCTTTCATCAGACCTTGGACGTATTCCCTCGCATGGAGATCGTAGGAACTGTACGCCACCCGATCCGAACCTCCAGCGGCATTCTTGCCAAAAGTGGAAAGCTTCATCAAACTCTCATGAAGCCGGTCGGGATTCACTTTTGGGGTTTGGGAGAATGCTGGATAGGATAGAAAAAATGAAAGTAAAATCGGGAGGTATTTCCGGTTTGTCATGATTTGATAGGCTGGAGGAAAAACAAGTTAGCACAAAAAAAGTCCCTCTTTTCAGAAGGACTCTAGTTGATTTCGGGTGCTTATTTTAGCCAGGCTAACTTCACCTCGTCGGGAGCTTTCATCCGGTCAGCTACTCGCATATATCGATCGGCCAGCTTTACCAAGTAGTCTTGCGCTTTTGCGGCAGCAGAGTCCAGGCCGGTCAGGGCCTCGATTTTCCAAAGGCTCACCAAGTGCTCGATGATCCGGGCATAATCCCAGCTGGTGTAGATGCCTACTTTTTGGGTGATTTCAGAAAACTGGGTAAACAGCGAAGGGTTGGAGCCGCCTTCTCCCATCATTACTGCGGGCATCACGATCTGTTTTCTCATCAGTTTTTCAAAAGCGATGATGGCGCCATTTGGATCAATCTCGAAGATTCTTGACATGAAGGATTTGTATGCCTTTTCGTGTCGAGCTTCGTCACCTGCGATTTGTTTGCAGATTCTTCCCAGGATAGAGTCCCCTGCGATGTCTGCCAGCTTTCCGGTATTGACGTGGGAGATCTTTGTCGCTCTTTCCTGAAAGGAAGTATAGACGATCGCCTGGTACGGATCTCCGCCGGAATTGGGATCAAAGCCATTCATCAGCAGTCGGTGAATCGTCCGCTCGACGGCTTTCATATCCACTCTACCTGTCATGTAGAGGTATTTGTTGAGCAGGTCTCCGTGTCGGTTTTCCTCGGCGGTCCAAGTCTTGGACCATCTTACCCAGCCTCTTGGGGACAGGAGGTTTCGCTCAGGGTTGATTCCTTCCAGCATGTTGAAATAGGTCTGATAGCTAGGGAGCGCCTCTTCGGTGATCATATTGCCAATCAGAGAAGTCAATACCGTGTCTGGAATTCCTTCCGCTCTTTGCTGAAGAAGCTTGATTTCCTCGTGAATGTCTGGATTTCCGAAGTCTGGCAGAAAATCCGACGGCTGCCAGCATTTATCCGGATCTACGAGGATGTTATCAACGGCATCATCAACCAAGTCATCCAATTGTGAGATGACCTCTATGTTCTTTTCTAGTTCGTAATTGATTTCGGCTGATTTCATCGGGAACCTGATTTACCCGGGTGGGTTAGCCCCGGAGAGTTATGAATATGAGGTGAAAGGTACGGACAAATCCGCTTATTTGTGACAGAAATACTCCATTTCAGCTTTAGGTTTCCACAGATGGAACTTGAGTCGCAGAGATTTCTTACAGTTTTATATACGAGAAAAGCCCCGACTAAAGAGGCTTTTCAAATCAGAAGATCGCGATAGATCAATAATCCAGCTTGTAAGCCGCGACTTTATTCTTAAAGAAAGTCGGTACATAGACGATTTTTTCAGCTGCATTGTATCCGATATCTGCCGTGTTGGATTCTGCGCCTTTGGTGTCAAGTATCAGAGTTTGAGTAGAATCATTGGCGAAATAGATCTCTCCCTGCCATCTTGATGCGATGTAGTTGCCGTCGCCCAAGATGATCAAGCCATCGCCTCCGGTGACAGTTGAATTCAACACAGAAGCAGAGCCATCGGCGTCCCACTTTTTCAGCCCGGAAGCATCCAATCCGTAGATCGTACCGTCGGTGCCGACAGCCAAGCCGTTGATGGATTCATGTCCTTCTGATATTGTTGCAATCTCGCCGTTGGCAAAAGAGTGGACTTTGCCGGCTTTCATATCGGTGAAATAGACCGTTCCGTTGTGCGCCGCGGCGTCATTCAGAAATTGTGCGCCTTCTACTTTCCATTTGTTAGACACTTTGGAGGTAGCAATGTCGATTTCTACGAGCTCATCGATGTCAGTCACGTAAAGTTTTCCGTTGGCAATCGCCATTCCTTTTGGAGCGTTTAGTCCGGAGATCCATGCCGGATTGACGATTTTCCCTTCTTTGGAAATGATCGCAATGGAACCTTTGCCGTCCTTTTCCGAAGGGTCTTGTCCTTCGATATTTGCTACATAGATCGTTCCGGTGGACTCATCATAGAGCACAGATTCATTGGTCATCAGCGAATCTGGCGTTTCCCAAAGGAGCGTCAGTGTGGGAGTTTTGGTCTCCATCACTTCTACTTCTGTCACTGTTTCTTCGGTTTTCTGTGGTCCGCAGCTGAATAATGCAGTAGAAGCCGTGAGCGCGAGCGCCGAGTATTTAAAAATTGCTTTCATACGATTGTTGTTTGATGAGTGTGTCTTATCAAATTTCAATAATTATGCCTACAAAAGAAAATCCTGATTCGGGTGAATTGGTGCCTGATCTTGGGATTATGGTGCCGAAAATCTATCTGTAATTAGGTGTTTATTTCGAAAATCGGGGAATGTGAGTCCATTTTCGAATGCCATTTGTGGATTTTTTACCCGGAGATTTTTGAAAAGATGATAACTTCCCACTTAACCTAACCTACCGCCGATCATGAATAAATTACCTTATCTCGCTGGACTGCTCATTCTGGCGTTTTCCTGCGCTCCCAAGGAGGAAGTCATCGACTATACCAAAATGTCGGACGAAGAGCGGCTCAAGGCTGCTACCGAAATCGCCCAATCTACCATTATGGTAGATGGTCACGTAGATCTTCCCTACCGAATGAAAGTCGGAGGCTTCACACTCCAGCGGGAGATTTTGGATGTATCAGTTCGCACGCCTGATGGGAATTTTGATTTTCCCCGGGCGAAAGAAGGTGGGTTGGACGCGCCGTTTATGTCCATCTACATTCCCGCAGGAAATCAAAAAACACCGGGAGCATCGAAGGCTTTGGCGGATTCCCTCATTGCGATGACCGAACGCCTGGCGACGACTTTTCCGGATAAGTTTGCCATGGCCTATAGTCCGGCAGACATTGAAGCCAATTTTGCCAAAGGTCTTATCTCACTTCCGATGGGCATGGAAAACGGCGCCGGCATCGAGGATGATCTGGCAAACGTGGAATATTTTTACAAAAAAGGAATCCGCTACATCACCCTGACTCATGGCACCGACAACCTGATCGGCGACGCGAGCTACGACACCACCGGCACCTATGGTGGGCTGAGTGAGTATGGAGAGCAGGTGGTCGCTGAGATGAACCGCGTTGGCATCATGGTGGATCTGAGCCACGTGTCTGACAACACGTTCAGGGATGCGCTCGCTATTACGAAGGTTCCTATTATCGCTTCGCACTCTTCAGTGAGAAAATTCACCCCGGGTTTTGAGCGAAATATGAGTGATGAGCTCATCCGGGCCATGGCAAAAAATGGCGGTGTGATGATGATCAATTTTGGAGGAAGCTTTATTGATTCGGCCTATGCGGCTGGCTCTACCAAGATCAGAGAGCATCTCGTCAACTACATGGCCGAAAATAATCTCTCTAGGAGCGACTCCGCATATCGGGCCTATGCTGCTGAGTACGCCGCCGCCAACAATCCTTTCCCCACCGTCCAGCGCGTAGCGGATCATATTGATCACGTGAAAAATTTGGTGGGCATCGATTATATAGGTCTCGGTTCTGACTTCGATGGAGTTGGCGACACGCTGCCGACCGGATTGAAAGATGTATCGATGTTTCCAAATCTGATTGCTGAGCTTTTGAAAAGAGGCTATTCAAAAGAGGACATTGAGAAAATCTGCTACAAAAATGTCTTCCGGGTGTGGAACGCGGTGGAGGAATATGCCGCTGCGCAAAAAGCAGGTTGATTGGATTAGCGCTTACCCATCAAATTGGTGGGCGTCGAACTGGAGCACCATAAAATTTTCGACAACTGACTTTTCTCATAAAATTGCCGTCGGTTTAATAATATCCTTGTGTTGAAGTTTTTGAAATCTGAAACCGTAAGAGGCGTTAATTGTCCAAAATCTATGAAAATCAAACTTAGTTTACTGTTGTTTCTGGGCGTCATGACTCAGGCATTTTCCCAAGAAGGTTTGGCGCTGCACCTCAAGGGAGTGGAAGGGTGTTACATCGATTATTATTCGGCCTTCGTAAACAAAGGAGCGGGTGAAGTCTCTGACGGAGAGCATGAGGTAGTCATTTCAATCCTCTATCAAAACAATAGTGAATGCTACATGGGCAAAGTGACGGTGAAGGGTGGGAAATTCGTGGCTCCCGTCCAAATTCAAAAAGACGACATGTCCTATTCTACGTTGACTCCCATCTTCAAAGACTTTAGCCCGCAATGGCTGGCGATGCAAGATCCGAATACGCTCTACGAAATCAATGGAGGGATGAGTAAGATGTTTGTGAGCCAACAGGGTTATCAGCTTCAGATGTTTTTCCCAGAGTTTCTCAACAAGAATTCCGGTGTAAACAAAAAGGCACCTCCGGCCAGCGAACTACTCAAAGGAAACTAACAAAGACCCCGTCAGCAATGGCGGGGTTATTTTTTTCATCCTACTCGGAGGATTTCTGAGAGATTGGGCTTCGAAAGTTCCTTGACTGGAAAAATTCTAGGTTTTGAAACGCTGCGATTCCGCTGTATTTTAAACATCAGACTGAGGAAATAATGGCTTGATTAAATAAAATACGTAGCCGTCTTCCCTGTCAAAATTTCCATTTTTCATGGAAAACATACTTTTTTCCAGCCACTCTGGCTGAAATTTGCCCTTGGCGAAACATTTGAGCTTGGTGGAAAAGACTAACACCACTAACACACCACTATGGACTTCAACCAATTTACCATCAAATCGCAGGAAGCAATTCAGAAGGCCGCCGAACTTTCAGCCGCGGCGGGCGCTCCGGCGATCGAGACGCCGCATTTGCTGAAGGGCATCTTTGACGTCGACGAAAATGTGGCCGATTTTCTCTTCAAAAAGCTGGGCACGAATAAGCAATTGATCTCTCAAAAACTCGATCAGGAGCTTGCCAAGTTGCCCAAAGTGAGCGGAGGAAACCAGCAACCTTATTTGTCGGGATCAGCCAACCAAGTACTGGCCAAGGCCAAAGACTACCTCAAGACATTTGGAGACGAATTTGTGGCCATCGAGCACTTGCTTTTGGCTATTTTGGCGGGAAGCGATGCTACCGCCCAGCTGCTCAGAAATCAGGGTTTGGCTGAAAAGCCGCTGATCGAAGCTATCAAGGAACTTAGAAAAGGAAATAAAGTGACCGATCAAAACGCAGAAAGCAAATACAGGGCTTTGGAGAAATACTCCAAGAATCTGAATGATCTCGCCAAGAAAGGCAAGATCGACCCCGTCATTGGCCGTGATGAAGAGATTCGTCGCGTGTTGCAGATTCTTGCCCGCCGGACCAAAAACAATCCCATTCTCTTGGGTGAGCCGGGCGTGGGTAAGACCGCGATTGTAGAGGGATTAGCGCAGCGAATTGTGTCCGGCGACGTGCCGGAAAACCTGAAGTCCAAGACGCTGATCTCATTGGATATGGGCTTGCTGGTCGCTGGCGCAAAGTACAAGGGCGAGTTTGAGGAGCGTCTGAAGGCCGTGATCAAAGAGGTGACCGACGCCGAGGGCGAAATCATCCTGTTTATCGATGAGATCCACACCCTGATCGGCGCCGGAGGTGGAGGCGAGGGCGCGATGGATGCGGCCAACCTGCTCAAGCCGGCCTTGGCTCGTGGCGAATTGCATGCGATCGGCGCTACTACACTGAAGGAATACCAAAAATACATCGAAAAGGATAAGGCGCTGGAGCGTAGATTCCAGTCGGTCCTGGTAGATGAACCGGATGCGGCTGATGCAATCTCGATTCTCCGGGGGATCAAAGACAAGTACGAATTGCACCATGGAGTGCGAATCAAGGACGACGCGGTCATCGCAGCTGTCGAGCTTTCGCAGCGCTATATCTCTGATCGGTTTCTTCCCGACAAAGCCATTGACTTGATGGACGAAGCTGCCGCCAAATTGCGGATGGAGATCGATTCCCTGCCGCAGGAGCTAGACGAACTGAACCGTCGAATCATGCAGCTGGAGATCGAGCGCGAGGCGATTCGAAGAGAAAATAACCGTGACAAAGAGACCGTCCTGAGCAAAGAAATCGCTGAGCTCTCGGAGAAGCGCCAAAGTGTGAAAGCCAAGTGGGAAAGTGAGAAGGCGGTGATCATGGGCATCCGACGCGAGAAGGAAGCCATAGACAAGTTGAAAGTCGAAGCTGAGCAAGCGGAGCGCGCGGGAGATTTTGGCAAAGTAGCCGAGATCCGATACGGTAAGATCGTGGAGGCAGAGAAGAAACTGGAATCTTTCAAAAACCAATTGGATGAGATGCAGGCGGGCTCTCCGCTTCTTAAGGAAGAGGTCGACCAAGAGGATATCGCTGCCGTGGTAGCCAAGTGGACGGGAATCCCTCTGTCGAAGATGATCCAATCCGAGCGCGAAAAACTCCTTCATCTGGAGGAGGAGCTTGGCAGGAGAGTCGCTGGACAGCGGGAAGCAATCTCTGCTTTGTCTGATGCCGTGCGCAGAAGTCGGGCGGGTCTCCAGGATCCCAAGCGGCCGATTGGCAGCTTTATCTTCATGGGCACTACCGGTGTCGGGAAGACTGAGTTAGCTAAGGCGCTGGCCGAATACCTCTTCAATGATGAGAACGCCATGGTCAGGATCGATATGTCCGAGTATCAAGAGCGTCATGCGGTTAGCCGGCTCGTGGGAGCGCCTCCAGGCTATGTAGGCTATGACGAGGGTGGTCAGCTGACCGAAGCGGTGAGGAGAAAACCTTATTCTGTGGTGTTGCTGGATGAGATCGAAAAGGCGCATCCCGATGTCTTCAATATCCTGCTTCAGGTGTTGGACGACGGTCGCTTGACGGACAACAAAGGCCGTATCGCCAACTTCAAGAATACAATCATCATCCTGACGACCAATATTGGCTCTCATTTGATTCAGGAGCGATTTGCTGACATGGAAGAGTGGAACAAAGACGAGATCTTGGAGAAGACCAAAGCTGAAGTGTACGACTTGCTGAAGCAGTCGGTGAGGCCGGAGTTTCTAAACCGAATCGACGAGACGATCATGTTTGAGCCGCTAAACAAGCAGATCATCCGCAAGATTGTCGACATCCAATGGAAGGAGATTCAGAATCGTCTGTCTGAAGCCAATATTGAGATTGAAGCCACCAAAGAGGTGTTGGATTACCTTGGCGAGGTTGGGTTTGATGCGCAGTTTGGGGCTAGACCGCTGAAGCGAACGATGCAGCGGCTGATTCTGAACGAGCTTTCGAAGCAAATCCTGTCAGGCTATATCAAAAACGACTCGGCAGTCTTGGTGGATTTGGATGCAGACAAGCAGGTTTATTTCAAAAACGTCGAAACAGCGGATATCTAATCAAGTCGCCATATCAAAGAAAACCCTTGGGGAACGATCTCTGAGGGTTTTTTCGTCTAGTCCCGAGATTTGAAGTTTGAATACAAGCAGGTAAAGGCAGGGTAAATGTTCTAGGCATTGGTAAAATGAGTGCAGTGGACTTGCTTTTCGTTCGATGTAGTACTGCGTCTTCGGCTCTGGTTATCTGGGGCTTAAGCTGAAGGTAGCACCAGATTTATATGAGCTAAAGAGCCTGTTGTCCATTTGACCTTGGTTAAAGTCATTGTAATTTTCGTAGAAACTGAAGATAGTTGAAAATAAGTATAATATTCCGAGAAACGCTTGATAAACGAGTATGTTAGAAGATTTTAAGGGGGCTAGCGAAGAGTTCAGTAATATATTCCGTAAATCATATTGGAAATAATCCAATTTTTTAGTTCGATATAGTTAGCTGGCCGATTGTGATTTGCATGGTTAGGTGGGATTTCTTAAAATAACCCAGTAAATAATTTTTCACAACAAAACCAATAACAACTATAAAAAGCCAACAAATGACGAGATGGAGATCTTCATTGGAGGGTGGAAGGGTTACTGTAGGATTTGTTTGCCCTCTTGACAATAGAAGGCTCCCAAGGTCATATCCTTTCAGGCGTTGGAGGTTTTGCACGTAGCTTTGTCGGTGAACAGGGGAATTTTAATGAGATGTTTTTATGAAACTATATGTGTCTGTTTATTTTGTGGTTTTAAGTTTAATTTTTCCTTGGAAAGAGAATTCTGATGAAAGATTAATTGGTCGTTGGAAGTTGATTTCCTATGATGCTATAGATGTAATTCGGCTTTCTGATGGTTATCAATTAGCTGATGAGTATAGTAGGAATATGTTAGAAGATTCTTTTGAAATGACTTTCGATAGCACTTACTATGAGTTTGGCGCTGATACGTTGAAGTACAGTAGCGTGGAATCTGATAATGTTGTGCATAGAAGAGCTATATGGAAGTTGATTGATGATACTTTGATGATCAAAGAAATTGATAGAATTTATTTTAGAAAAGCCCTTCTGCGAAGAGTTTCAGATGAAGAGTTGGTGATTTCTCCGATTATTAATGATGTTGCTGGCGAGAATGAAATGATTTTTAAGAAAATCCAGGATAGTGACTTTTAGAAAGCAGTAGTCATCGGCAGGATGATACCTTCATTCTTGTTGAGTAGGGAGGGGGCGCTTTTTGATTTGTGCTATTGATGAACTCACTAGAGGGGGACGACTTCATTAAAATTTGTTCGACCTTTCGCAGTGTGTTAAGAAAGATACTTGGAAATGAATTTTGATTTGGTGAACTGAGCCAGTCGTTTATTTACAATCAGTGGTTTATGGTATTCGCAGTGTCCCGAACCATAACCATCAAATTTTCAAGTGGGCGCTTCGGAGGAAGGCTTTATGTGTAAGCAGAAAAAAAACAAACCCCTGCCGAGTTGCCTCAGCAGGGGTTTTAATCCTAGTTGGTTTAATTATTTCACAGAAGCTGCATACGCTTCAAATCCGTTGGAAGCAGTCACCTTGAAGCTGATCGCATCCGGGTAGCTTGGCTTGTTGATGGTGTAGATTTTATGAAGGCCCTGAGGATTGTCGATTACCTCAGTGTGGATCATCTTGTCTCCATCGTAGATTTGAACAGTTACGTCTTTAGACTCCAGGCTAGAGACCAATAGTCTGTATTGGTTGTCGCCCATCTCAGTCACTCGTGTGAACACCAATGGCTTCACTACTACTTCAGTGTTGAAGGTTGCAGTTCTCAAAGTACCGTTCGCGTCAGAAACTTCGATTGAATAATCGCCTACTGGAAGTGCATTCAGGTCGTATCTTTTTGCAAAAGCTTCAGTTTTGGTGATTCTGTCACGCAATACCAGACGGTTGTCAGCATCGGTGATCTTCACGGTCAATACTCCTTCAGGAGCAGAGGCAAAAGCTACCATTACTTTAGCTGGCTCAGTTTGTCTGATTTCCACAGACTTCTCATCGTTTTTGGCAAATACTCCTGTTGCGATCCCCGCAACAAAAAGCATAGTGAATAATTTTTTCATGTTTCTAGTTGGTTTGAATAGGTTGTAGATTTTGTTTGTAACCGCTGGATAGACTGATTCTATCGAGGGGAGATTTTGGGTTACATGGCATCGATGCGATTCGAATTACATTACAAAGATACTACACGGAAACTCAATTACAAATGTTTCAATGAAACTTTAAAATAATTTCTGAATCATTAACAAAAACATAATATAATTGAAAAAAGCATAATTTAAGGCTGATATCGATTGCGAACACAGTTTTGTGATGCCTTTCTTGTTGATTTCAGAATAAAAATTTGTATTATGCTATTAAATCCAAATGATGTAATTACATCAGTATGAATTTTACCTTTCTCGCAATCGATTGTGGAAGTTGAAAAAAAATTAAATTTATTTTAGGCTGAATGCAAAAAGCCCGGAATTTCCGGGCTTTTGATGTTGAAAAGCGAAAATCAGGTTTCTTTTTTTGGTCAATTCACCTGTGCGGTAGCCTTCGCAAGAGCTTCTTGGGTAAATTTTCCCTTCAGCTCAATCACCATGAGGTCGCCTTCGTTTTCATCTTCTACCAAAATCACCAAATCGGAGATGATTGAAGCTCCCTTGGAGTAGATCATCACGCCGCCTTTTCCTTCCGCGGCTTCCATGAGGAGTTCGTAGCGCTCCTTTTCCAGCCCTTTCTGCAGCGTCTTGTATTCAGAGAAAGTGTCGGAGCCATCGGGAAGGGTGAAGAAATTCAGTTTTTCGACGGATTTGGCGACTGTTGCAAGGTCATCCTCGTCGATGTCGATCTTGAAACCTTCTGCGAAATTCATAAAGCTACCTCCCAATTCGAGGTGGAAGAAGTCGTCGTCAGCTTTGTATTTGTCTTTTAAGGAGGCGACACTTTTGCTTTGTGCTTGGGCAACCATGACCACAGCCAGAAATGAGAGTGTTAAAAGGAGCTTTTTCATATGTTTATAATTTGTCGTTTAAAGGCCATATGGAATCTTCGCATGGTGATATCATCCCAGTGTGTGACGTTCGTCGTCATGCTCGATTTCATGTATTGAGTTGGTGTTGGATTAGTTGGTAAGGTTTTTTTAAAGAGTATTTATTTAGGTCCCTTGGGCCCTTTGCCATACTGATCCATGCCTGGGATGTCGGTCTTTTCGGCCAGAAGATTCAGGTCTTCGTAGGTGAAGCTGCCGAGCATGGAGAGCAAGGTGAAGGATTTGGCATCGCCGGATAGCATTGTTAGCTCTTTGATCAGTCCGCCTTCTTCGCGCACCATAAACTTCAGGCTGCTTCCCTTGTCCTGGATGTCCATTAGTTCTTCGTACTGGTTTTTGTCCAAGGTGGCCATCGCATCTTTATAAAGAGTCATTCCCTCGACTTCTTCAGAAGACAGGATTCTGATTCCTTTGATCTTGCCGATCAGCGTACCGAGCTCTTTTGCCTCTGCATCAGTCCCGGCATTGCTTTTAAGAAAGCCGCCGGCCATCTGCATCATCTTCGGAGAGATATACACTCTCGAAAAGCGGTCATCCTCCATGTATTTGGAGAAAAACTTCTGGATGGCGTCGTCCTGGGCCATAGACACGTTCGCGATGCCAATTAGGAATAGCAGTAATAGAAGGGACTTTTTCATATGATTACAATTTTTTTTAGAGGCTATATGGAATCTCGCACCGCTTATAATTGTGCTGATGTGTGGGGTTTCGCCTCGTGCTCGATTTCATTGTGTTTGTTTTTGATTCAGTTGGAAAAGCTGATTCGTTGTGTTCAAATATTTCAGGTCATTGAGCGGTTGCAGCTGTTGTTGACCTTTGGATAGGTTCGTCTGGATCATTGCCAAAGCTTGCATGACCTCTTGGTAAGCCTGCTCTTCAGCTTGCTTTTGCTCGTAGACCGACCAGCCCCTGTAGGTGCCAAGCAGGATTGCAACCGAAGCAGCCCATCGCGTCCATTGGGGTATTAGCCTACGGGTTTTTCCTTTAGGGATGCTCAGATTCTGCGGTTCCAAAGATTTGAAGTGCCCAAGTGCAGCAAAAAGCTCCTTTTCCTTTTCATAGCCTTCGGCTTCGAGGATTAGCTTTCGAAGCTCTTTTTCTTCGCTCAGGGAGGTTTCTCCCTCCCAATATTTCTCCAGCAGTTCTTCTATGTGTGACATCATCTCGTAATTCCTTGGTTGATTAATTTTTCCCGAAGGGTCTTTCTCGCCCGATGGAGGTTTACTTTCACCTGGTCGAGACTGATTTCCATCTGAGTGGCTATTTCTTCATAGCTCATTTCCTCGACTTCTCTGAGTTGGAAGATCTCGCGTTGCTTTTCCGGCAGGCCATCCACCAAGTCAAAGATCAGTCGATGCGATTCTGCTGACTCCAGCGCGTCTGGTTCGATCACCGCCGGCTCCTTCATGTTTTCAATTCCTTCGAGCCGGTGGTTTTTCCGGTGGTGCATCAGTACCTCATTTTTCAGACTTTTCACCATCCATCCCATCAGATTGGGATGTGATTGGAGTTCCTTTTGACGCTCCACGGTTTTTTCGAAGACATTCTGAAGCGCATCCTCCGCCAGGGACTGGTCTTTGATCCAGAGATAGACCAGGCGGTAAAGCCTGCCTCTCATTGGCCAGATGTGCGTTTCGAAAAATGAATTCATTTAAGTAGATGATGCGGCAAGTCCTGAAATGTTACACTTCAGTCTGAAAAATCGCGAAAATATTTTCCGATGCCTAAAGCAGCTTGTTTTGAGTGGGATAACTCTGGGGAAGTGGGCGTTTTAGCACCGCTGCCTGGCTTAGATTCAATTTAAATTTGGATCAATAAATAGTATGCATGCAGACTATTTTATATTTTGCATGGATGAAAAAATCGCTTTTGAGCCCCGAAAATTTGAGAAAAAGGCAAAAAAAATCCCGATCCGTGGGGATCGGGAGGGTGGTGATAAGTGGACTCGAACCACCGACTCACGGATTTTCAGTCCGATGCTCTACCAACTGAGCTATATCACCGACTCGTAAAGTGATGCAAAGGTAGAAATTTGACCATTTGAACCAAACCATTTTGAGAAAAAATAAGCCTAAAACTACAAAAAACACGCTAATCAGATCAATATGAGCATTTTACAACAACTCGCATTTGTGCTGATTCTGGGTGCCGCGGGGTATATATTGAGTAAGAGGATCAAATTTCTCCGGAGGAACATCCTCTTGGGAAAAACCGAAACCCGAAATGACCAACCAGCTCTTCGATGGAAGACGATGGGACTGGTCGCCTTGGGTCAGCAGAAGATGTTTAAGCGCATTGTTCCTGCGTTTTTACACCTGTTGATTTATGTGGGATTTCTTGTGATCAATCTCGAGGTGCTGGAATTTGTCCTCGACGGGATTTTGGGGACGCATCGGCTTTTCGCCCCATTTCTGGGGGGATTCTATACTGCTGCGATGAATATGTTTGAGTTTCTAGCGGTGGGAGTGCTTGTTTCCTGTTTTGCTTTTCTCATCCGAAGAAACGTGCTGAAGGTCCCGCGACTCAACAAACCCGAATTAAAAGGCTGGCCGGCGATGGATGCCAATCTGATCCTGGTGATTGAGATCGTGTTGATGTTTGCCATTCTGAAGATGAACGCGGCAGACCAAATCCTGGCCGAGCGAGGCGTAGGGCACTATGTCTTAGTGGGGCCTCTTTTCTTCAGTGGCTTGTTTCATCCGATTTTCGACGGGTTTTCCAACAGCTTTTTGATCTTCGCTGAGCGTGCTGCGTGGTGGTTTCACATCATCGGGATTTTGTTTTTCGCGATTTACGTCACCTACTCCAAGCACCTGCACATCTTCCTGGCATTCCCTAATACTTGGTATTCCAATCTGAAGCCAAAAGGAGAGATGAAGAATATGCCAGAGGTAACCAATGAAGTGAATATGATGTTGGGTATCCCGGTGGAAAGTCCTGCGGAGCCGCCCGCAGAGATCGGACGGTTTGGTGCCAAAGATGTCAATGACCTCAGCTGGATCAATGTACTCAACGCTTATTCCTGTACGGAATGCGGCCGCTGTACAGCGGAGTGTCCTGCGAATATTACGGGCAAGAAACTGTCTCCGCGAAAAATCATGATGGACGTCCGGGATCGGGCGGAAGAAGTCGGTAAAAGCATGGACGCCGGAGGCGCTGGTTTTGAAGATGGCAAATCACTCCTAGGTGACTACATCACCAAAGAAGAGCTTAACGCCTGTACCAGCTGCAATGCCTGCGTGGAGGCCTGTCCGGTAAATATCGATCCGCTTTCGATCATCTTGCAGATGCGTCGCTATGTAGCGATGGAGGAATCCGGCACTCCGGCGCAATGGAATGCGATGTTTCAGAACATGGAGACGAGTTTTTCCCCCTGGAAATTCAGCCCGTCGGATCGATTCAACTGGGCGGACAAGGTGAAAGAGAGTGAACAGTGATCAGTCGCAGTTGCCAGTCTTAGTGTTCAGCAAACAATGATAGATTGCACTGAAAAAGTTAAAAGTATTTTTAAAAGGCTTAGTTTGACTGATTGAATTGACTTTAATAGCAATCAAGGCCTCGTAAATCGTTATTCTAAAATCGTAATTCAAAGCTATGTCAACCTATAAAGTACCCACCATGGCCGAAATGGCCGCGAACGGGCAAAGCCCGGAAGTCCTTTTTTGGGTGGGCTGCGCGGGCTCCTTTGATGAGCGCTACAAGGCCGTCACCCAGGCATTTGTGAAGATCCTGAACAAGGTCGGCGTAAGCTTCGCGGTCCTCGGGCCTGAGGAGACCTGCACGGGAGATCCGGCGAGGAGAGCTGGGAACGAGTTTTTGTTCCAAATGCAGGCTGTCGGCAATATCCAGGTGATGAATGCCTACGACGTGAAAAAGGTCGTGACCGCCTGTCCACATTGCTTCAACACGATCAAAAACGAATATCCCGCGCTCGGTGGAAACTACGAGGTGATACACCATTCCCAGTTTCTCCAGCAGCTGATTAATGATGGAAAAGTCCGGCTTCAGGGCGGAGGAGAGTTCAAAGGGAAGAAGATCACCTTTCACGACTCCTGCTTTCTTGGCCGGGCAAACAATGTCTACGAAGCGCCTCGGGAAGTCATCAAGGCGTTGGATATAGAGTTGGTCGAAATGAAGCGTTGCAAGACCAAGGGACTCTGCTGTGGAGCCGGAGGTGCCCAGATGTTCAAAGAGCCGGAACCAGGCAACAAGGACATCAACGTCGAGCGTACGGAGGAAGCCTTGGCTACCGGTGCTCAGGCGATTGCAGTCGGCTGCCCGTTTTGTTTGACCATGATGACCGACGGGGTGAAAAACAAGAACCGCGAAGCCGAGGTCAAAGTCTACGACCTGGCAGAGATGGTTGCCAAAGACATGGGGATTTAATTCCGTGTTTTGAATCCATTCAGCCCTTTTTGCCGTTATGCAGAAAGGGTTTTTCTTTGTGAGACAAACTAACTTATGTACCTCCCTTTTGAACAGATGCCAGAGTATTCCCGAGTTTGGGTGTATCAGGCAGACCACAAATTCTCAGATTCCGAAGCGCAGCTGGTCCGAGAGCGCTTGAGCAGTTTTTGCGAAGGCTGGAATACGCACGGCAATCATATGCCGGCTTCCTTTGATTTGGTCGAAAATCAGATTCTTCTTTTGGCAGTTGACGAAAGCAATCTTGGGGCAAGTGGCTGTTCGATTGATAGTTCCGTCCGGACTTTGCGTGAGCTAGAAAGTCTTCTGGACACCAATCTGACTGATCAGGGCAAGATTAGTCTGAAGCAGCCGAGCGGGGAAATGACAGTTATACCTGCCTTGGGAGTGAAGGCCCGGGTGACTGCTGGCGAGATTAATCTGGACACAGCGGTGATCAATCCTCTCATACGAACCAAGTCCGATCTAAAAAATATGTGGCAACCCGTCCGAAATAGTTGGCTAAACAGATATTTTCCAAATTAATTAGTAATATTCAGTATTGACCGACAATCGCCTATCGATGAAGCAGCATTTTTTGTGGATACCAGTTTTGATTCTTTTGCTGAGTGGCTGCAAAAGCCTCCAGGAAAAAGGAAATGATCAATTCCTATCCGGGCAGTACCAATATGCCATCAACACGTTTACGCAAATTCTGGAGCAGGACTCCGCCAATCTGGAAGCCAATCGGGTGATCGGAGAAAGCTATCGGCTTTCCAACCGAATCGAGAAGTCCGAGCCTTACTATCGCCAACTCGTCGAGGAAGAACCTTCTTTCAACCACTATTTTTTCCTGGGTCAAAGTTTAAAGGCCCAACAAAAGAACGAGGAAGCAAAAGCAGCTTTTGAAAAAGCGAAAGGTTATACGTCTGACGAGGCGCTTTTGGCCAGAAACCAGCGCGAGATCGAATCCATCAAACTCGCCGAAGGCATCGAAAACTACTGGCCCAAACATGAGCTGGTCAATTACAAGGAGCTGAACACACCGGGGCCTGATTATTCCCCTGTTTTGAGCGAAGATTTCCTCTATTTCACTTCAGGAAGACAAGCCTCCGGTTTGTATCCCGCCACAGGTACACCTTACACGCAGTTGTTTCGAGCCCGGGCCGATGGATTGAAAGTGGATGCAGGCGCGGTGCAAGCTTTGCCGGAATTCCGAAACGAAGATGGTCTGAATCAGGGCGCCATTGCTATCAGTCCTGACGGAAATACCATCATTTACGCGAGAGGAAACTCAGTTTCGTCCAAAGACTATCCAGAGACGACGCTATTTGTATCCTATTTCCGCGGAGCGGGCTTTACACAGCCCATCTGGATGCCGGTAAATGAGGATGAGACTTGGTATAACACCACTCCAGCTTTCAGCCCGGACGGTTCCGAATTGTATTTTGCATCAACCAGACCCGGCGGATTCGGAGGTTTGGATCTGTACAAGGCAACTAAGGTCGCTAATGGCGACTTTGGCAACGCCGTGAATCTTGGCCCGACTGTCAATACACCGGGGAATGAGATGTTTCCCAGAATGGCTGCGGATGGTAAGTTTTTCTTTGCTTCGGATGGACATCCCGGATATGGGAAGCTTGATGTGTTTGTCGCGGAGAATGATGCCTCGGGCACGCAGGTGATCAGAAACTTGGGACAAAATATCAATAGCCAAGACGATGACTTTGGGATCTTCTTTACCGAATATCCGAAGGCGGGATTCCTGTCCTCCAATCGTGCAGATGGAGTTGGAGACGACGACATTTACTTCTTTGAAGACAAGACGCCGAAGCCGAAAATTATTAACATCCTGCTAAACGTCTATACCAAAGAAGCCAAAGCAGACGGGACTGAAGCGGTTTTGCCGCAGGCCCGCGTCGTACTCTACGGATCGGATAACAAGCAGCAGGGCGGAGATTTCTCCAATACCAACGGGCGTGTGAGATTCACCATGAACGCTGATTCTGACTACACCATCATTGCCTCTAAGGGAGGCTATTTCTCCAAGTCGATTCCTTACACGACCAAGGGGAAAACACCA
Source organism: Algoriphagus terrigena DSM 22685 (assembly GCF_000429445.1). GTDB lineage: Bacteria > Bacteroidota > Bacteroidia > Cytophagales > Cyclobacteriaceae > Algoriphagus > Algoriphagus terrigena. Next base: position 53,283 of record NZ_AUBW01000012.1, on the reverse strand, counting down.
GATCCAGCGACGCTCGTTCAGGAAGTGACCAACATTACGCTGGATACCACGCTGGTTTTGGATCAGTTAATCTTAGACAAATCCATCGTACTGGACAATATCTACTACGATTTGGATAAAGCTGAAATCCGGCCGGATGCAGCCATCGAGCTGGATAAATTGGTAAAAATCCTCACGGACAATCCTGCCATCAGTATAGAACTGAGCTCGCATACAGATTCCCGCTCCAGCGATGCATACAATCTGGATCTGTCGCAGCGAAGAGCCCAATCTGCAGTCGATTATATCGTGTCTAAGGGTGTGGCGGCCGAAAGACTGGTGGCCAAAGGCTATGGAGAATCACAGCTGATCATCAAAGATGCGCAGACGGAGGAAGAACATCAGACCAACCGACGCACCGAGTTTAAGGTGATTGAGATCAAGGAAGAATAGGTGCCTAAACGTTAGTATCAAGACGCCAGAGGTAAGAACCAAGGCTCAAGAACCAAGAGTGGGGCAGGTAGCGTTGAAACTAGAAAAGGCCTTTCGGAACATTATTCCGGATGGCCTTTTTTTCTTCTCTTGAGATTTACTCTGTAAGCAAAAAAAAGATGAACTTCTCGATCACTGCAAAAGGGCAAATTGATTTTCACAACACCAAAGTAGAATCGGATTTGTTAAAATATAAACGCAATTGACCGTTTCTCAGACTAGAAGAAATTTCTGGAACACCGACAGTGTTTGCCTAGCACCGTCCAAGCATAAGGTATGTTATCTGCTTTTATTTTTCACTATGATGCATTGGAACTTGCCTTTAAGAGTTAATACGTCAAGGTTTAGGGTCTTCAAATTTTTGCTCGTTATATCGATTGATCCGGTTAGAATGTCGCCTACTTTGTAGTTAGGAAAATTTACAAACAACGTTGATAGTTCAGGTTGGTAGTTATAAAAATAACCTGATTTGAAATCCTCGATATCCGAGTAGTGTTGAATATATGATGTCCAAGAATGATTGTCTAGCGCTATAAGCACCGCAATTCCTCCTTCTGCTAAAATATTATAAATCCTAATGTGAACTGTGTCGCCATTCATTTCGCAACTGCATCTATCGAGCTTTTCCCATTCTTCGGCTGTATCAATTACGTCTGCGATAGAAAACGAGTAAGCGAAATATTCAGTAGAATCTAGTAATGAATAGCGTTTATCATATTCCCATTTAAGCCCCTTCAAATCACGGATAACCAATTTATTCTATGCAATTGTTGCTAGCGAGTTCGTCGTGATGAAAAATAGGAAAAGAATAATTCTTCTACTCATTGACATTGGAGGTAGCGGTAAAGAGAAGGTACAACGTGACGCCGTCTAAGAGCAATCTCACTTCACCATCGCCTCATAGATGATATCGTGGATATTGGTTCGTATATTTTCGTCGTAAAGCTTGGTGTTTTCTGCTGCCGGATAGACCCGGTTGGAGAGAAACACGTAGACCAAGTTATTTTCGGGATCTGCCCAGACACAAGTGCCGGTGAATCCAGTATGTCCAAAGGTGCTTTTAGGGGCAAATTTGCTCGCCGAACCGCCTTTACCCATCTCAAGGTCTGGTTTGTCCCAACCCCAAGCCCTGCGACTCATCGTGGATTGACGCTTGGTGAATGTTTCCACTGTCTCGGGCTTGATGAGTGTGACATCGCCGTAGGTTCCCTTGTTTAGCATGAGTTGCATCATCACCGCAAGGTCGTTGGCGGTACCAAATAGTCCCGCATGACCGGCGACGCCTCCATACATTGCAGCTCCCGGATCATGAACATAGCCTTGAATCTGTCGCTTTCTGAAGGCGACGTCGTTTTCAGTCGGAGCGATGTTTTCCATCGGCATCTTATTGAGCGGATTAAAAGTTAGCGTCTTTAGTCCCAGCGGAGCATAGAAATTTTGATCCAGGAATTCATCCAGCGGCTGGTTGACGATGCGCTCTACCACCGCCTGCATGAAGTACATGGTCAAGTCAGAGTAGACGTATTTGGCTGGCTTTGGCAGTAGATCCGACTTCACAGTCCAGCTCCAGATACTGTCCCGAAGCGCGTCTCTGCCATACATGTCATTGGAGACGGGTCGGGAAAATCCGGGTTCGACGCGGGCTTTGTAGTAATCTCCACGCCATTGGCCCGACTGTACGGTGTGGACATAATGCGGGATGAAAGCCTTCAGTCCTGCTTCGTGCATCAGCACATCCTTTAGCTTCAGGTTGGATTTGTTCGTGCCTTTCAGCTCCGGCAAGTAGTCGCCCAAGGTCTTGTTCATCTCGAGCTCACCCCGGCTTTGGAGAAACATGACCGCCTGGGTCGTTGCCAATACCTTGGTGATGGACGCCAAATCATAGACTGTTTCCGCAGTCACCGGTTTGGAATTTGTGTAATCGAAGTACCCGTATGATTTTTGGAAGACGACTTTTCCATCCTTCATCACCAAGACATTTGCTCCCGGAGCTGCCTGGATATTGATCATTCGCTCGGCTATTGCGTCGATTCCCCCCAAAATCTTGCTGTCCAGACCCACGCTTTCAGGAGCTCCGTAGGAAAGGCGATGAGAATACGCTAGAAATCCTCCCACGCCGTGAGAATACAGCCCGCCGACTGTGACCGGCAGAATGCCCATCGCCGACCTACCGCCAAAAAGTACCTGTGGCGCCAGTTTTTGGGTTTCCGGAGAATTCTCGTAAGCCAATACGACATTACCAAAACCCTCCAGAGCTTTCGCCCCATAGGCATTGCCAAATAGAACGGTGACTACTTTTTGTCTTTTCTCCAGCTCCCTGATCAGGCCGATGTCACCGGGAGCGATCCCAAATGCCCGCTGCGGACTATTGGTCACTCCCATCAGGCCTACTACGACCACGTCATAGTCCTCGAGTTGCTTCATCAGATTGTAGTGGGAGGATTCTCCGGCGGCTTTTTGGACGGTGAAATGATCGAAAGAAGCGTAATTTTTCAAATACTGGCTGAAGACCTTGCCGTCGTCACCGATCGACAAACTCGCGAATTTGGTCAGATCCAGGTTCTTGAATGGAAGAAGGTCGTTTTTGTTGGCCGCCACGGTGATCGATTCGGCGTAGAGTTTCTCGATCACGGCCGCCGTCGATGGGGTGTTCAGGCGCTCGGCAATTTTGTAGGTGTCGATAGGTTTGTAATGATTCAATCCTGCCCAATACTTTGCTTTGAGGACTTTTTTGACCCGGCGATTAAGCTCTGACTCGGCAATCAGTCCCCGATTTACAGCATCTTTGATCAGGATTTTCGCTTTGGGGACATCTTGAGAGTATAGCAGCACGTCGTTTCCCGCCAAAAGCGCTTTTAGATCTACTTCTCCCGGTTTACTGAAATTTGCGACGCCCTTCATATTTAGCGCGTCGGTGAAGATCAAACCCTGAAAATTCATCCGCTTCTGGAGCAAATCCGTGACCACAGGTTTGGAAAGACTGGTAGGAATATTGGCGCCATAGTCTAGGCTGGGGACGTTGAGATGTGCGACCATGACCGACATGAGGTCTTCTCTGAATAGCTCCTGATAAGGATAGAGGTCGATGTCCCAGATGCGTTTTTCGGGATGATTGATCACAGGCAGCGCATAGTGGCTGTCTGTCTCTGTATCCCCGTGGCCGGGAAAATGCTTGGCATTTGCCATGACACCGTGATCTTGCAATCCCTTCATATAGGCGACTGCACGACGGGTGACCATTTCTTTATCTTCGCCAAAAGCCCGGTAGCCAATCACAGGATTGTCGGGATTGGAATTGACGTCCACCACCGGAGCAAAGTTGATGTGCATCCCGAGTTCCTTGAACTGGCGCGCGATCTCCGAGCCCATTTCGTAGATCAAGTCCGGATTTTGCACGGCGCCCAGCGTCATCGCCTTCGGGAAATTTGCCACGGAATCAAGGCGCATACCAATGCCCCATTCCGCATCCATGGCGATGAGTAGCGGAGTCTTTGCCTGAGCTTGGTAGTAATTGGTCAGCCGGGCCTGCCTGTCCGGGCCTCCCTGGAAGAAAATTAAGCCACCTAGATTTTCGGTTGCAACCAAATTGCTGATTTCATCGACGTGTCGTTGGTCTTTGTTGGAATAGGCGGCAACCATGAAAAGTTGGCCCAATCTGTCCTCAAAAGTCAGCGAATTGAAGACGCTGTCGACCCAGTATTCTTGGGATAGGCGGTCTTCGGCGATCAGGGGATCTTCGTTTGCAACAAAGGGATCTGTCTTTCCCGAAGTGAATAATCCCGTTAATATCAAAAAAGAAATCAGGCTCCAATGCTTTCTATTCATTACTGAGTTCAATTTTTAATCCTTAACTTTCAAAATATATTTGTGATCGCGACGGAAGAGTATACTTCCCGAGGTCCCTGGTCGCTTCAGTGCATTGGAGAAAGGGACGACAAAATGAATATAGGAAAGATTGGGCAACATTGAACACGGTTTAAGGTTAAAAAACGGAGAAAAGTGATTTACGGTATCTCTCTTTTCTAACGACTCGTTATTTTCCTTCAATTTCTGATCCCATCTATCATCCCAACGAATAGCTTATGAAATTCCCCTCCCTCTTTCGCAGCACCGCACCCATGCGGTATGATGTCAAGCCCAGATACTATGATCCCGTCAAGGAGGAGATAGAGGAGCGTACTTCCCGGATTAAAAGGGAAATGGAGGAAGAAGGATTGCTGAATGCGGAGGAAATCGAAAGTAGATCAAGAACATACGCAGGCGGGATTCGGGGGTCTTTTGCCCAACACAGGGGGATCAAGCCGAAGAGCTCAAGTATGTTCAACTCTACGGCGATGATCAGAACCCTGCTATTCTTTGCGATGATTATCGGCGCGTTTGGGTATATCTATCTTGGGCCGGTCATTCTCAATTACCTTCTCTACGTCGCGCTCATCGCGGGTGGGCTTTTCTATGCGTCCAGATTTTTAAAGCGGAGGAGGAAAGATGATTGATATCATCCAGCTACTGCCGGATGCGATTGCCAATCAGATTGCCGCTGGAGAGGTTGTCCAGCGCCCCGCTTCTGCACTTAAGGAACTTCTGGAAAATGCCGTCGATGCCGGAGCCACCCAAGTACAGGTAGTGGTCAAGGATGCCGGCAAGCAACTGATCCAAGTCATTGACAATGGCAAGGGTATGTCTGCGACAGACGCTCGGATGAGTTTCGAGCGGCACGCCACTTCCAAGATTAGAACTTCCCAAGACCTTTTTGCGATCCGGACATTTGGATTTCGCGGAGAGGCATTGGCGTCGATCGCCGCTGTCGCGCAGGTGGAGCTCAAGACCCGCCAGACTGACGCTGAACTGGGGACACTGATCCAGATCGAGGGCTCTGATGTGAAGAGGCAAGAGCCGATTGCAGCTCCGGTCGGCACGTCAGTGTCGATGAAAAACCTGTTCTTCAATGTACCAGCCCGCCGCAATTTCCTCAAATCCAACCCCGTTGAGATGCGCCACATCGTGGAGGAGTTTCAGCGGGTCGCTCTTTCTTACCCGGAAGTTGCTTTTTCTCTTTTCCAGCAAGACTTGGAGGTTTTTAGCCTTTCTTCGGGGAAGTTGAGTCAGCGGATCGTCGGGCTTTTTGGGAAAAACTACCAGGGACAGCTCGTCCCTTGCGACGAAGAAACTCCCCATCTCAATGTCAAGGGCTATATCGGAAAGCCTGAAAGTGCCAAAAAGACGCGCGGAGAGCAGTTTTTCTTTGTCAATAATCGCTTCATCAAAAGTACTTATTTACATCACGCCGTGAGCTCGGCTTTTGATGGGCTGATTGCCAGTGATCAGCATCCTTTTTATGTCCTTTTTCTCGACATTGACCCGGCTCATATTGACATCAACGTCCATCCCACCAAGACCGAAATCAAATTTGAAGATGAGCGGACGGTCTATGCGGTGATTCGCTCGGCAGTCAAGCAGGCCCTGGGCGCGCACCACGTCACACCCTCATTGGACTTTTCGCTTGATGTGAATTTTCAGGAAAACTGGACGAACAATCCCGAAACTAAAGTGCAGGTGGATCGGGAATACAGTTACAAGACATTTAACACGCCGGAGTTTAAGCAGTCGTCTGTGTCGGGCTGGGAGCGGCTTTTCGAAGGGAATCCCAATCCTGTCCCATCTTCCCTGCCCGATCCGGATGAAGATCAGGAGATCCTGACTTTTCCTAGCAGGGCATCGGCGGACGAACCCCGATTTGCGATCCCACGCCAGGACGAAGAGTCCGCCGGGACGACGTTTCAGGTGGAGTTGAGCTATGTGGTGGCGCAGATGTCCACCGGATTACTGATCATCGACCAGCAATCTTCGCATGAACGGATCTTATACGAGCGCTATTCCCGGCAGATCCAATCTGCGCAGGGCGCGTCTCAGCAGTGCCTTTTTCCGCCGACGGTTCAGCTGAACACGGGTGATTTTGCTTTGGTGATGGACATGCTGCCTGAGTTGCAAAGTTTGGGCTTTGTGGTGGAGGAATTCGGAAAGGACACCGTTCTCATCCAAGGTGTGCCGGCAGATGTACCGGTAAAAAACGAAAAAGAACTCTTCGAAGGATTGATCGAGCAGTTCAAAAATTTCAAGAATCAGCTCTCCTTGGACAAAAGAGAAAATCTTGCGAGGTCGCTTTCCCGTAGATCATCTATTAAAAAGGGCCAAAAACTCAATCCGCAGGAAATGGAAACGCTGGTCGGCCAGCTTTTTGCCTGCCAAAACCCAAACTATTCCCCCGCCGGGAACAAAACTTTTGTGAAATTGGATTTAAGTAGCATTCACTCCTTCTTCGGAAAATAGCATGTTTAGAAATATTACCCCAGTCGTACAAAATCTACTGCTGATCAACATCCTCGTATTTGTGCTGGCAAGCTTTGTCTTTCCAGTTTTGGACGAATGGTTTGCGCTTTATAACATTCAAAGTGCCTATTTCAAGCCTTTCCAGTTTCTGACCTACATGTTTATGCATGCCGATTTCTGGCATTTGTTCAGCAACATGCTCGGGCTGCTGGTCTTTGGTCCGTTGCTGGAGCAGTTTTTGGGGCCAAAGAAGCTCTTCACTCTGTGGATGGTGTGTGGCGTAGGAGCGGGGGTGCTGTATACAGGCTATTCCCTGTACGAGTATAAAAACATGGAAGAAAAGGTCCTGACCTTTGAGGGCAATCCTGACCCGGAGTATTTCAACAAACTGGTGCTGGAGAATCGGAGCTATTTTTCTCCGGAGGTTTTTGACTTTGTAGACCAATACAGTCGAAACCCACAGGATCCTATGTTCATCGAGCGCGCGGAGAAGACGCTGGAGGCGATCCTTAAACTCCACGCCAACGCACCGATGGTCGGAGCTTCGGGAGCCTTGTTTGGGGTTCTTATAGCTTTTGGGATGCTTTTCCCCAATACCCAGCTGTTCCTGCTCTTCCCACCGATGCCGGTCAAGGCAAAATATTTGGTGGGAGCGTATGCACTTTATACCGTTTACAACGTATTGCTGAATAGCTCCACGGACAACGTGGCGCACTTTGCCCACCTGAGCGGATTGGTGATCGGCGCGGTGTTGGTTTATTATTGGAAAAAAGACAAGACCTCATTTTATTGATATGTACGGTAGCTTTTGGGAAAACCTGAGAAATGCCTTCCGGCACAGCGACAACAGCCTTTACAAGCTGATTGCGATCAATGTTCTCGTGTTTTTCGCATTGTTGGTCGCGCGGGTTTTGATGACAGTCAGTGGGCTGGGCGACCTGTACAAAACTGGACTGAGCTATCTCATGATGCCGGCCTCGCTACCCAAGCTGGCTGCGCAACCCTGGACGGTTTTTACCTACATGTTCTTGCACGAAGGGGTATTCCATATCCTTTTCAACATGCTGTTTCTGTATTGGTTTGGGATGCTGGTGCATCAGTACCTGGGCAGTCGGAAGCTCGCGAATCTGTACATCCTCGGAGGTCTGTTTGGTGCGGCCTTTTATGTGTTGATCTACAATCTGGCGCCTTATTTCAGCGGATCGGTTGATACCTCTTTGATGCTCGGCGCGAGCGCGGGGGTATTTGCGGTCGTCGTTGGCGCAGCTACGTTGGCGCCCAATACTACTTTCTTTTTGATTATCATCGGTCCGGTGAAGATCGTGTACATTGCGGCTTTCTATGTGATTATGTCCTTTGCCAACTCGATCGGCGCAAATGCAGGGGGAGAAATCGCCCACTTAGGTGGTGCACTTTTGGGCTACCTGTATATTGTTCAGCTGCGCAAAGGGAATGATTGGGGAGTGCCTGTGCAGAAAGTCGGGATCTTCTTCGAAAACCTCTTTAGCCGAAATCCGAGCAAGGTCAAAGTCAGCTACCGAAAGGCCAAAACAACCAGTTCTGGAGGTTTCGGGAGCTTTTCCTCAAAGACCAAGACCAGTCAGGAAGTCAAGCCCCAAGATACTTCTCAGGAAGAAATCGACCAGATCTTGGACAAAATAGCCGCAAAAGGCTACGATGCGCTTTCCAAAGAAGAGAAGCGAAAACTGTTTGAGTTCAGCAAAAAGTAGGAAGGTAAGGGATGATGGATGTGGGATGAAAATCCGGAGACGTAGTCAATTCCAATTCCAGATTTTTATAGTGGGAATGCAAACCCGATCCGAAATCCGGGTTCCTGAGGAGTCTGGCTTTGAAACTTGAACTCCGTACTCAAACCAACCCAATCTGTCAGCCCGATGTAAGCGCCGATGCCGGCATTGGCTCCGATGTAGTTTTCCTTTGTCCCCGGCTGTCCCGGCTGGGTATTTTGAAAGGTCTGGCTATAGCCCGCCATGAAGTAAAGCTGCGAAGGGCCGGCGGTGACATAGTAGCGGAGGTCAAAGCTGAAGTTGCTGGCCTTGCCGACTTCCGGATAGAGTTTGACGAAGCTTGGCATCAGGGCAAATCGATCGGCAAAGAAATATTCAGCTCCTGCGCCTACGCCAAATGCATTGTATTTTAACCCGTAGGTTCCAAGCACATGGATTCGGGCATCTCCTTTTTCCTGCGCCTGAGCGACACTAATACCCATCACAAACAGACAAAAAATCAACAGGGTTTTCTTCATGGTCCTTTTTTGAAAAAAGGTAAAGTGCTTTGCGCAGCTTTGCAAAGTTTTGCCGAAGGTTTCTGTCGAAAAGGAGGTTTGGAGCGGGTAAAGGAAACTTGGCCTATTCGTTTGTCGCCAAATCTGCCACCTCATTCTTGTTGGCCAACTGACCGCAGGCGGCATCAATGTCCTGGCCGCGGGACTTTCTGACTTTGGCGATGATGCCCTGGCTTTCGAGGATGCGCACATACATGTCCACGGCTTCCTGTTTTGCCTGACGGAATTCGCCCTCGTCAATCGGGTTATACTGGATGATGTTGACTTTGGAGGGGATGTGCTTGCAAAACTTTGCCAGTGCCCGAGCATGCCGCTCGTCGTCATTGACACCATCCCAGATCACATACTCGTAGGTGACTTTTCGCTTTGTCTTTTGATACCAATACTTCAGCGCTTCGGCCAGTTCTTCCACAGGGTTGGAATCATTGATCGGCATCAGTCTGGAGCGGGTCTCGTTGATCGCGGAGTGGAGGGAGACGGCCAGGTTGAATTTGACTTCGTCGTCAGCCATCTTTCGGATCATCTTGGTGACGCCAACGGTGGAGACAGTGATGCGACGCGGAGCCATGCCAAGTCCCTCAGGAGATGTGATCTTGTCGATCGCCTCGATGACATTCGCATAGTTCAGCAGTGGTTCGCCCATTCCCATGAAGACGATATTGGTCAGCGGCCGCTGGAAATAGGTCTCAGCCTCGTCCTTGATTGCCACGACCTGATCGTAGATTTCGTCAGGATTGAGGTTTCGCATGCGCTTTAGCCGCGCCGTCGCGCAAAAGTTGCAGTCCAAACTGCAGCCGACTTGGGAAGAAACACAAGCCGTGATCCGCTTCGTGGTGGGGATCAAAACCGACTCGACGATCTTGCTGTCAAAGAGTTTGACGGCGTTTTTGATCGTCCCGTCGCTGCTGTGCTGCATCAGATCCACCTGGATGTGGTTGATGGCAAAGTGGCTTTTGAGCATCTCACGCGTGGAAAGCGAGATGTTGCTCATGTCATCGAAGTTTTTCAGCGACTTGTTCCAAAGCCACTCGTAGACTTGCTTGGCTCGGAATTTCTTTTCTCCCTGCGCTACAAAAAACTCTTCCAGCTCGGCCAGACTGAGTTTTCGGATGTCTTTTTTTTGAGTTTCCACAGTGCAAAGGTAAGGATTGGAAGATTTAAAAATTGTAAGATTGGAAAATTGGGAGGAAAGTGTCGGATGTTGATTGAATTGGAAGAGGGCAAAGTTCCCAGGCTTGAAGGTTACATCCGCTTGAGCCGGATTGATGCTGTTCTAGGCCTCGTAAATCGTATTTCTTAAATCGTAAATCCCCACGCCTTTTATCATAAAATGAAGGGGTTTTGGGATTTATGCCTTACTTTTGCGGTTGAAAAACCCAAGTTCTCCTATGCGCCAATCCTGGTGGAAAATTCTGGCGATCGCCCTGTTGCTCTACACCTTTACTGCCGGTCTGCTCTGGGACGTACCACGTCTTCCGATACTCAATGAGACCATTCGGGCGCTATACTTCCATGTGACGATGTGGTTTGGAATGTTGGTCGCTTTGCTCATTTCGATGATTTATAGCATCCGATATTTGAGGAGTAATAATCTGAAGGACGACGATGTAGCGATTGAGTTTGCCAATGTGGCTATCCTCTTTGGGATGCTCGGGATATTCACCGGGATGCTCTGGGCAAAATTTGCCTGGGGAGACTACTGGAGCGGCGATCCCAAGCAAAATGCGGCAGCGATTGCGTTGTTGATGTACTTCGCGTACTTGATCCTGCGAGGAAGTCTTACGGATACGCAACAGCGAGGCCGGATCAGTGCCATCTACAACATTTTTGCTTTTGCAATCTATATCCCGCTCGTCTACATCTTGCCCCGCATGACAGACAGCCTGCACCCCGGCAATGGTGGCAATCCTGGATTTAACTCGTACGATACCGATGCGACTCTAAAGATGGTTTTCTATCCGGCAATCATCGGATGGATTCTTTTCGGTACCTGGATCGCAACTGTGCGGATAAGAATGCGTAGGGTGGAGAGAACACTTGAAGACCGAATGCTAAATTCCTGATAAATGAAAAAAATACTTACGATTGCCCTGTCGCTTTTCAGCCTTGTTGCTTTGGCACAGGAGAAGATAGCTGTCACAGAGTCAGATTATTCCAACAGCAGTGTGGACATGGCTGATCTGATGCGGTCAAATGGCAAAATCTACATTGTCGTCGGAATCATCGTCATCATTTTCATAGGAATCGTCGCTTATCTGATCTACACAGATCGCAAGCTTTCCAGAATTGAAAAAAGTATTTCAGCCTAATTCTCACTATCATGAAAAAAGGACATATCATCGGTTTGTGCATTATCGCAGTGGCCATCGCCATCATCATGACCTCGATTGGAGATGCGAGCTCCTACGAAAACTTTGACACCGCTTGGGAGATGAAGCAGGACGGAGATGACAAGGCCATCCACGTGGTGGGGCAGCTGAAAAAAGATGCAGCCGGGCAAGTGACGGGATTGGAAGTAAGAGAGGACAAAACGTCGTTCACCTTTGTGCTCGTGGACAATGACGGCACCGAGCAAAAGGTGTTTTACAACGAACCCGTACCGGCAGACTTCCAACGGTCCGAATCCGTCGTAGTGATAGGTTCCTACCGTGAAAAGGAGATCTTCGTGGCTGACAAAATCCTGATGAAATGCCCTTCCAAATATCAGGAGACCGACGTGCAGTCGGCAGGGATGTGATGTTGAATAGTATCCTCAGTAAAAAATCATGATCAATACCTTTATGGGTAACCTGGGTCATTTGATGACCATCGTGGCCTTTGTGAGCGCACTCGTGACGGCCTATTCCTACTTCCAATATTTCAAAGCGAGTGAGATTGAAAAGGCCAGCTGGAGAAGATTCAGCCGGTTCAGTTTCTATATCCATGCGGTTTCGGTGGTGATGATTGCATTCTCACTTTTTGAGATCATCTACAACCACCGCTACGAGTATTTTTACGCCTATTCACACAGCTCCAAAGCACTTCCGGTTCACTACATGATCTCCAGTTTCTGGGAAGGTCAAGAGGGAGCGTTTATCCTCTGGGCATTTTGGAACGTTATTTTGGGCGTGATCTTGATCAATACCAACAAGTTTTGGGAAGGACCGGTGATGCTCGTGTTTGCTTTGGTTCAGGCGTTCTTGATCTCGATGATTATGGGTGTGGTGATTTGGGATTTGAAGATTGGGAGTTCGCCTTTCATGTTGCTGAGAGATGCAACTCAGGCACCGATTTTCCAACTCCAGCCGGATTTTGTGCCTGAGGACGGCACTGGGCTGAACCCGCTTTTGCAAAATATCTGGATGGTGATCCACCCTCCGACCTTGTTTTTGGGCTATGCCTCTACCTTGGTGCCTTTTGCCTTTTTGATTGGCGGATTGGTGACCAAGAGATACTCCGAGTGGATTCGTCCGGCGTTGCCTTGGGCAATCTTCTCTGCGATGATTCTCGGTATGGGGATCATCATGGGCGCCTACTGGGCGTATGTGACGCTGAATTTTGGCGGCTATTGGAACTGGGATCCGGTGGAAAACGCCGTGTATGTGCCATGGCTGATCATGGTGGCTGCGATCCACACCATGATTACTTTTAAGAAAAGTGCGACCGCACTGAAGACCTCAATCGTCTTGGTGATCTTGAGTTTCATCTTGGTGTTGTATGCGACTTTCTTGGTAAGATCGGGCGTGCTGGGTGATGCTTCAGTGCATTCCTTTACGGACTTGGGGCTTTCTGGTCAGCTGCTCATTTACATGCTTTTCTTCCTGGTGATTGCTGTTTTTCTTGCAGCGAGAGCCTGGAAGCATATTCCGACTTCGGAAAAGGAAGCCGATGTTTATTCACGGGAGTTCTGGATTTTCTTGGGAGCGATGACGCTCGGGTTGATGTCTTTTCAGATCATCTTGCCTACGTCGATTCCAGCGTGGAATGCACTGGTTGAGAGCTTCGGAGGTATTTCCAATATGGCGCCGCCGGCAGATCCGGTAGAGTTTTACACCAAGTTTCAGTTGTGGTTTGCGGTAGTGATCGCACTTCTCACGGCGGTGGGCCAGTATTTCTGGTGGCAAAAGATGGACAGAAAGGCTTTGAAGGACGCTTTGGTTACACCCTACATCATTTCGGTGTTGCTTTCCGCTGCTGTGATTGTCCTCACCAAAGTGTATGACTGGAAGTACATCATTGTCGTGCTGGCAGGGATGTTCACCATCGTAGCCAACTCGGTGATCTTGCTCAGAATTTTGAGAAAATCCACCTTCAAACTTGCAGGAGGTTCTCTGGCTCACATTGGATTGGGGATGATTTTGATCGGGATCATGTTTAGCTCCGGCTATTCAGATGTCATTTCGATCAACATGTCCGGCCTGACTTACAGCAATAGCTGGGAAGATGAGATGAACAAAGAGCACGTGCTGCTCTGGATCAACAAGCCTACACAGATGAAGGATTATACGGTGATCTACCGTGGCCGTCAGAAGAAAGTGGTGGGTGTGCCGGAGTACGTTCCATCCAAGATCCTCGAGTCCACCGGTAAGGTCAATGAAGCGTTGGCTTTGGAAGACTACAAGGACTACTTCAAAAAGGGCGATTTGGTCAATATCGTGCTTGAGGAAAATGATTACTTCAAGATTGACTACATGCAGAACGAAACTCTGCAATTTTCCCTGAGTCCGATGTCTCAGTTCAACGAGGGAATGGGCGGGCTAATCTCGTCTCCGGATTCCAAAATCTACCTTGACAAGGATCTCTATACCTATGTCGCGGCGATGAACGACTCTGCTGATCCAGAGTGGAAGGAAGACGAAAACTACGAGGTTGCTCCAGGCGAACAGTTTCACATTGCTGATTTTGTAACCTATTTCGACGGTGCCGAGGTGCTCAAGGAAATCGAAGGTTACGAACTTCAAGAGGGAGACATTGCAGTGAAAGCCAAGCTCCGTGTCTTGGACTATGACGTGGAAAAGCAGCTGAACCCAACCTTTATTATCCGCAATGGCCAGGTTGGCAAGCTTCCAGTCATTGACGACGAGTTGGGGCTAAAGGTAAGTTTGGAGAACATTCTGCCCGAGCAGAACAAATTCGTCTTCAAGGTCAATCAATACCAAAAAGATTATGTGGTGATGAAAGCGATTGTGAAGCCTTACATCAATGTGCTTTGGATCGGGACGATCATTATGTTGTTTGGCCTTACCGTGGCGATCGTTCGCAGATTCGACGAGTTTGCTAAGATGCGGGACAAGGGATTGGAATAAAACATTTGGAATTTTCATTTCGGATTTCAGAAAAAAAGCTCGGTTAGCCGAGCTTTTTTATTTCAATCATCCTACAGCGGAGCTTTGAATTTCCCATTCGAATACGAAATCGCAGATCCAACATCCGAAATTACCTAGCTTTGCACTATGCTTAATTTCAAAGAAATCATCTCCGTTTCTCTGATCCTTTTTTCGGTGATCGATATTTTAGGTTCGATCCCGATAGTGATCAACCTGCGGAAAAAAGTCGGTCACATAAAATCAGAGCGAGCCACCCTTGCTGCCGGATTGTTGATGGTCGCTTTTCTACTGGTTGGTGAAAGTATCTTGAGCCTTTTTGGAATTGGGGTAAGTGATTTTGCGATCGCGGGAGCGCTGATCATCTTTGCTTTGGGCGCTGAGATGATCCTTGGAATTGAGCTCTTTAAGCCCGACCCGGAGGCCACATCCAGTGCTTCTATCGTTCCGATTGCCTTTCCGCTGATCGCCGGTGCAGGGACTTTGACCACTATCCTTACTCTGAAAGCTGAATTTCAACAGCTCAATATCTTTGTCGGAATTTTGCTTAATCTGGTTTTTGTCTACGCGGTTTTGAAGAGTACGACCTGGCTCGAAAGCAAACTCGGCAGGACGGGTTTGGACGTGTTGAGAAGGATTTTTGGGATTATCCTGTTGTCTATCGCGGTCAAGATTTTCAAGACAAATGCCTTTCCGATAGCAGTTGGATAGGATCTCCACAGGCATATTTCGAGGCTTTTTTCGTTTCTTTGCCCCATGATTTTCATTTATACGGATGGTGCCGCCAAGGGCAATCCCGGCCCGGGAGGCTATGGCGCGGTGCTACTTTTCAACAATAAGGGAGAGATCCTACGAAAGGAACTTTCCGAAGGATTCCGCAGGACCACCAACAACCGAATGGAGTTGATGGCGGTCATAAAAGCGCTTCAAGCCTTGAAAGTGACCGGAATCCCTGTTCAGATCTTTTCCGACAGCAAGTACGTGGTAGATGCGATCGAGAAGGGCTGGCTATGGGGCTGGCAAAAAAAAGGATTCAAGGACAAAAAGAATCCCGATCTCTGGCTACGCTACATTCCACTGCACTTGAAGTATAAGCCCAAGTTTGTCTGGGTAAGAGGGCATGCCGGTAACATCGAAAATGAGCGCTGCGACGTGCTGGCGGTGCAGGCAGCAGAGGGGTACAACTTACCCCCAGATACTGGGTACGAGGCGAGTTTATGATTTGCCGAATTCTTTCCTACGGAAAACGTTTACATCTTCAAAAGACAAAGGTTTACGTTGTGAACGTAAACCTTTGTCTTTGATCAGGAAATCTGATCCATCGTGACCAGCGAAATATCTTTCCGGTCGAGGTCGTAGAGCGGCTTGTAGGCAGAATTTGGATATTGCCAGCCGTCTTCCCCCAGTTCATAGAGCAAAGGAGCGAGGTTTTGGACAGCGGCTTTGCAGCCTTGGACAATGGCGCCCATCTTGCCGGTTTGCTTGGAGAGGACAGCTTCATTTTCGATTTCAAAAGGACCGTTAAATCCTTTTTCCTTCAGGATGTTCACAAAAGCCCGCCAGTCCATCGAGTCCCCCAGTCCAAAACCGGGAAGCGTTGCTTCGTAATGGTGCCGATCCCAAGGATTTTTGCTGGAAGGAAGTCCGAGTTTTTCAGCCCACTCCGCCCGAATCTCTTGCATCGGGTACATATTTCCCCAAAAGGGATCGGGATTGTTTCGGGTGGATTTGACGTGAATACGCTTAAGACGACTCATGTCTGTGTTGCGGATGACTTCCACCGGATCTGTGTGCTGCCAGACATCGTGAGAGGGATCGTAGATTTCCCCGTGATTTTTCTCCGGGACGAGTTCGTACATGAGTTTGCGGGCTGCAAGGACTCCAGTGAAGTTGTTGAACGTGCCAAAATGGCCAGAACTTCTCCAACCTTCCATCGGGCAGTTTTCATACAGGACAGTGACTCCGAGGCTGTTTGCATAGCGGATGATCGGGCCAAAAACCCGCTGGTATTCCAGTAAGTTTTTTTCGAACCCGCCTTCCTGATTGCCCATTTCGTGGTTGTAGCCGACGAAAGTTCCGACTTTGACGTCGTTTTCATCGCCCCCCAGCAGGTAGGCGATGCGGATGAGACGAAGTAGGTGGTTTTGGTTTTTGACCCGATGGATGGGGTCGCCGCCGATCAGGTTTTCAAAAGCTCCGATCGAAAGCTGGAGTTTGGCACCGTTGAATTGATCAATCAGTGCCTTTGCCTGATCCGGGCCAAAGTTTTCGTAATCCAGATGTGTCGCCACAAAATCGTCTCTGGTTCCGTCCTTTCTGAACACGCAGAGGTCCAGGCCCTGTACACCGATTTCGATTGCTTTTTCGACCGTTTGATCAAGATTCAGCTGATCAAAAGCGGACGTCATGATCCAGATAGGGTTTGCCATGGTTTTTGAGGTTTGCTAAAAATAGGAATTGATCCAATCCCTGGAAATTGATTCTTGGATAAATCGAATCCAAAAGGGTGATTTTTGGTTTATATTTAAGTAAACGACATGTTTTATGAATATTGAGGAAAGAAAACTAAAGCTGATCAATAGGGTGAAGGAACTTAAAGACGAAAATACCCTTGATTTTCTTGAGGCCTATTTCGGTCAGAAACCGTATCCTCTCTCTCAGGACGAGCTTTTGGACCGGGCAATGGTAGCAGAACAAGATATCCAAAAAGGTAAGTATCTGAGCCAAGACGATTTGGAAAAAGATTCTCAAAATTGGTAAGATGAGACTGTTTTGGACTGAATTTGCCAAAAACGAGTTAAGAGAAATCCATCGGTATTATTCTCGAAAAGCCAGTCCTCAAGTAGCCAATCGGATTAAATCTGAGATTTTTACAAAAGTGAAGCTCCTTATTCTCCGGCCTGAACTTGGGCAAATTGAGTTGAATTTGGAGAGCACAGGTCTTGGCTTTAGGTATTTGGTAGCTGGTAATTTTAAAATTATTTACAAATCAGAAGGAGATGACATCTTCATCACCGACATTTTTGACACGCGTCGTGATCCGGAAAAGATGAAGCGAGCTAATTCTTAGCCCTCAGAATACCTCCTCCTGATCTCCACCTTTAGCTTTTGTCGTTCCCAAAGTGCTTTTGCCAAATCGGCCGCGACTTGGTCGGGTTCGGATTCGTGAAGGATTTGCTTCAGCTTGTTTTCAGAGAGGTCGATTCGGTAGCAGATCTGCAGCAGCCGTTCCAGGTTTCGGTCCATCAATTGACTGATGGCTTTGGCAAGGACCGCAATTGCTTTTTCTTCCGAAAATCCTTCGATGACCTCAGGTAGTTGAAAGTCCTTGGTGACCAGTGTGTAGGTTTCTGTGGAGATGGACGGATCCATAGGCGATGAAAAAAGCCCCGAGTTTGAGGTCGGGGCGGGGAAATTACGCTTCTTTTTGTTCTTCGGAAGTTTCCTGAAGGACTTCAGGAGCAGCTTTTCGGATGAGCTGATACCATGCGTTGAGCTTTTTGATATCCGAGGTATAGACTCTCGCTTCGTCAAACTCCGGAAGGATGGACTTCAAGAAAGCTCTCAACTCCGCATCCGATGAACCTGGCTCGATGCCGGTATCGCCTTGGTATTCGGCTTCGATTTTTTTCATCACAGACTCGAGCGGTTCGGCTCCTTCTTCAGTCAGGGTATAGATCGAGATATCACTTAGGATGGATACGCGCATCGACATTCCAGCTATCAATTTGGACTTTTTCTCATCCAATGACTCCAAGATGACTCCTGAACGAGTTGGCTTTATTACAGTATACAGTCCCGGCTTACCGGCTACTGAGGCTATGTCTTTGAAATTCATGTGTAAATTATTTTCAGGCTGCAAATATAGAACTATCGATCAATTTGTCCGCTCGGCTTCGTATTCTGCGACTAGTTCGTTGATGAAGGTCAGGACTTGGTCTTTTCCGCCGCCTTTCTCCGCAGAGGTGACGAAGTAATCGGGAATATCTCCGAAGATATCTTCCAGCTTGCTGAGGAAAGCCTTGACGTTTTTGTCGGTTTGGGATTTGGACTGCTTGTCAGCTTTGGTAAACGCAACCACAAACGGCACATCTTCCTCTCCGCACCAATTCAGAAATTCTAGATCAATGGTCTGAGGCTCCAGGCGGCTGTCGATGAGGACAAATACGCCGCAGAGATTTTCCCGGGAAGTCAGGTAGGCACTGATCATTTGCTCCCATTTTTCCTTGCGGTCTTTGCTGACTTTGGCAAATCCGTAGCCTGGCAAATCCACCAGATACCAGCGATCATCGATCATGAAGTGGTTGACTAATTGGGTCTTTCCCGGTCTTTGAGAGGTCTTTGCCAGTTCTTTGACGCCGGTCAGCATGTTGATCAGGGAGCTTTTGCCCACGTTGGACCGGCCGATGAAGGCGATCTCTGCCCGATCTGGTTTGGGGCATTTGGTGGGGTCGGTGTTGCTGACCACAAATTGTGCTTTTCGGATCATAATTTTTCTGTTCGGTGCAAAAATACGCTTTTATTTTAGAAGGCCTTGGAAGGGTAAAACCGCAACAATTTTCGATTCCTCGGGTTTCTGTAGTAATATTGCGCACCAAAGAAGATCCGTGATGGCCGTAGTACCCTACAAAGACAAGCAAGACTCCAAAAAAGAACAAGTAGCCGAGATGTTTAACAACATCAGCGGTAAGTATGATCTGCTCAACCATGTGCTGAGTATGGGGATCGACATTGTCTGGAGAAAAAAGGCGGTTAAACTCCTGAAAAGAGACCAACCCAAGCTGATTTTGGACATTGCGACCGGGACGGGAGACTTTGCGATCGAAGCTTTGGCGCTGAATCCAGAGAAAATCATCGGCGTGGACATCTCGGAAGGAATGCTCGCCGAGGGGAAAAAGAAGATGATCAAGCGCGGACTTCAGGACAAGATCGAGATGCAGCTGGGCGATTCCGAGGGATTGCTTTTCGAGGATAATAAGTTTGATGCAGTCATCGTTTCCTTTGGGGTCAGAAACTTCGAAAATTTGGAAAAAGGCCTCGCAGACATGTATCGTGTGCTGAAACCGGGAGGCAAGACGGTAATCCTGGAATTCAGCAAGCCACAGGGTTTTCCGATGAAGCAGGCTTATGGCTTTTATTCCAAGATGATTTTACCTCAAATCGGCAAGATTGTATCCAAAGACAATTCTGCTTATACTTATCTTCCTGAGTCAGTTCAGGCCTTTCCGGATGGAGAGGATTTTCTGGCAGTTTTGAAAAAAGTCGGATTTCACAGCACTGTATGCAGACCACTCACTTTCGGAATCAGCTCTATCTACGTCGGACAAAAGTAGGATTTCTGATTCTGGCATTTTTTGGAGTTAGTTTTTCCGGAGTTTCTCAGGGCTTATTTGGCTTGACTAGCACGGCTGGATCCGATAACAAGACTATTTCCTACGGGTTTTTCCTAGCTGGTCATACATCCACCTATCAGATCAAATATTCGGAACAATTTTTTGACCCTGCCAACGCTGCCAACAACCAAGTCTACTCGATCTATCCCAAATACACACCGGGATTTTCGCTTGGCTTTATCGGAATTTTGAGACTGCACGATCAGGTCAATTTGCTGCTGACTCCCAAGATTGCGTTCTATGAATACCGCGCGGATATCAATTACTATGATACATATGACGTGGCCCTGCCCGAGGGACCTCCACCGTTGGGCTATCGCACCGAAGAAGTGGTGAACGAAGCGACAATAGTGGAGATTCCGCTGCTATTCAAGTACCGATCCCAGCGGTTCAACAATACCCGGATGTACTTCATCGGTGGCGCCAGCTATCAGTTTCGTACCAAAAGCCAGGACGAGGCCAACCTTGACCCCATCGTCACCACGGGACAGGATTTCGCCATTGAAGCAGGGATGGGATTTGAGATCTACTTCAAGTATTTCAAGTTTGCTCCCGAGATTCGATTTTCCCATGGGCTGAACAATATTTACTACGCGGAGAAAACTCCCGCGGAAATTCGCGATGTGATCTCTTCAATAAAACGCAAGGGAATCACCATCTATCTGAACTTTCAGTAGATCCCGAGCGAAGTACTTTTCCGAAATTGTTTGCGTAGAAATCCGCCGTTTCCATCGGTAGCAGGATTTACAGGGGTAGCAAAGCAGAAGTTTATTGTTATTTTGAGGCGGACTGGAAGCGTTTCTTCCAGTCAGATAGTTTCTGCCCATATAACCTCTAGCTCAACCCATGAAATCCAAAATCTGGAACATCATCGTTCTTGCCGTGCTGATCGTTTCGGTCGGCTCTTTTCTTTTTCTCTTTGTCGAAAATAAAGTGACGCCGAAGCTTGGCAGCGTACCTTTCGTCTTCTGGGCCGGATTGCTGGTGGCGATCTTGTTGGTCGGGTTGACTTATCTTGGGTCGGTTTTTTTCCCTCATGAAGAATCCAAGAAAGTATGACGGGCTGGTTGATTTTCTTTTTCACGCTCTTCCTGGCCTCGCTTGGCTTTGCTTCCTACAAGTCTTATAGCAAAAACAGAAGCTCGGATGATTTCATGCTTGGCGGGTCGAACATTGGTTCAATCCTTGGGTTTCTTACTTTCTCCGCCGCCTTGTTTAGTGCCTTTACTTTCATGGGAATGCCGGATTTTTTCCGGACCCACGGCGTAGGGGCGTGGATATTTTTGGCCGTTTCCGATGCTTTGATGGTGTTTATGCTGATTTGGTTTGGCTTTGCGCTGCGCAAAAAAGCTTCGCAAGTCGGATACAAGGGAGTTGCCGGATTTGTACAAAGTTGCTTTCAGAATAAGTGGGCTGGGTACCTTGTGTTTATCAGTTCCTTCTTATTTCTGATTCCCTACGTGGCGATTCAGGTCCGTGGGATTTCCATCTTTCTCAGTGCGGCTTTTCCTGACCTGATTCCCGACTGGGGCTGGTCGGCGGTTCTGGTAGTGCTCATGTTGATTTATTCCGAAATCGGCGGCTTGAAAGCCATCATGTACAGCGATGCGATCCAGGGTGTGATCATGTTGGCGGTGATCTGGATCATCGGATTGACGTGTCTGAGTATGGCCGGAGGCTTGGAAGCCGGCTTGGCCAAAGTTGAAGAAAGCAATGCAGCGCTACTTTCCCTTCCCGGCCCCAAAGGACTGTTTTCAAGCCCCTTTCTGATCGCCTCGGCTATTGCGATCGTGCTGATTCCGGTATCTCAGCCTCAGTTTACGACGCGGTTGGTGGTACTGAAGAGCCTGAAGTCGGTTCACAAGATGGCTTACGCGGTTGGGATTTTTGCGATCCTGGTCATCCTCCCGACCGCCTTTATCGGCCTTTATGGCGCGGTGAAATACCCTGACGTTCCCACGGCAGAGTTTCTTTCTGCGGCCTTGCTTTTTGATCAGGCTAGTCCGGTGGCGGCCTTGGCGGTGGTCGGGCTGTTTGCCGCTTGTCTTTCCACTACCAATGCGCAGATCTTTGCCCTGGGCACCGAGCTACGCTCTTTGCTCTCAGGTTCTGACAAAGGCAACATGCGGATTACACAACTGGCGATCTTGGTTTTCTCATTGATTGTGCTGGGATTTTCGACGATTATGAGCGATGAATTGGTCATGTTGGCAAGAGTCAGCTTTGCTGGAACCTCTATGATCGCCCCGGTTGTGCTGGCGGCGGTTATCTTCAAAAACCCTCCCAAGTCGCTGCTTATTCTGTCGGGCTTGGCGTTGACTTATTTTGTTTTGTCATTGCTCGGGTTGGTGCCAGCGGGTTTTGCTGGATTGCAGACCGATGCGGCCATGTATTGCATCTTGATTCCGGTGTCAGCAGTCATTATGATCGCCCACCATTTTACCCAAAAAAATACCCATGAAGCTTAATCCAACTTCTGCGATTGCTGATTTAACATCCCATTTGCCGCGTTTTTGGGAGCTGTCTGGTCAGAAAATTCGACTGATCGAGGATTCTTTTGATACGAAAAATGGCGCCCCGGTTTTCACCGAAAAAGGCAAATATGTGACCCGGGGTTGGACAGAATGGACCCAAGGTTTTCAGTTTGGCTCAGCACTGCTGCAGTTTGACGCGACTGGGGAAAGCGAGTTTCTGGAAATCGGACGCAGAAATACCGTCAACAAGATGGCTCCCCATCTGACCCATATCGGTGTGCATGATCACGGTTTCAACAATGTAAGCACCTATGGGAATCTCCTTCGCCTCAGCAACGAGGGCAAGATCGAAGCCTCTGACTGGGAACGCGAGTTTTACAAATTGGCCCTGAAAGTCACTGGGGCGGTGCAGGCTACCCGCTGGACGACGATTCCCGGCGGCGGATTTATTTACTCTTTCAATGGCCCTCATTCGCTCTTCGTCGATACGATCCGGAGTTGCCGTGCCTTGGTCGTTTCGCATCAGTTGGGGCACTTACTTCAGGCCGAAAATGACAAACGTATCTCTCTGATTCAACGGGCGATCCAGCACATCCTGAGTACGGTTCGCTTTTCGATCTTTTATGGAAAAGGCCGTGACCGCTACGACATCGCCGGCCGGACAGCCCATGAGATCATCTTCAATACCAATGACGGTAACTACCGCTGTCCTAATTCCCAACAGGGCTACACAGGCTTCAGTACCTGGACCAGAGGCTTGGCTTGGGCGATTTGCGGCTTAGGGGAGACGCTGGAAATCCTTGATCAAATCTCTGAGGAGGACTATACGGACGTTATTTCCAAGGCAGATCTGGTTGCGGAGCTTTCGCAGGCCGCGATCGCTACCGCTGAGTTTTACCTGGCTAATACACCGACTGACGGGATTCCTTATTGGGATACCGGAGCGCCAAACTTGCATAAGATGGGAGACTATCTCAACCGCGCCTCCGATCCTTTTAATGAGTTTGAGCCAATCGACAGTTCGGCTGCCTGTATCACCGCGCAGGGCCTGATCCGCATCGGGAATTGGCTGAAGAGCTCTGATCCCGCTCGCGCTGAAAAGTATCAAAAAGCCGCTTTTCAGATCGCTGGAGCACTTTTCTCCGAACCTTATCTCTCGACAGATGCGGGCCATCAAGGCCTGATTCTGCACTCGATCTACCACGAGCCCAATGCTTGGGACTATGCGCCAGAACCCGGAAAAGTAGCTCACGGCGAGTCCAGCATGTGGGGCGATTACCACGCTCGCGAACTAGCCCTTTTGCTCCAGCGAATGCTGAATGACCAACCGTATTATTCTTACCTAAACTGCGTACCGAAATGAGTGGAAAGTACAAGCCCCCGTTTCCCCGGATTGCGCAGCTGAAGACGGCGGAGCTTTTTGCGCAGCATCTGGAGAAAAAAAATATCCAGCTAGACTTCGACGCTGAATTGATCCCCGGTGCAGATTCTCCGTTTGGAAAAGCACATACACTGCGATCTGGGCAGAAAATCGGCAATGCTATGTGCATCCTGCCGATGGAAGGCTGGGACGGAACCGAAGATGGAAGGCCCACCGAACTGACCAAAAGACGTTGGCGGAACTTTGCGCTCAGTGGAGCCAAGCTCCTCTGGGGTTGTGAGGCCGTGGCCGTGAGACCCGAAGGCCGTGCCAATCCCAACCAGCTCATGCTGAACGAACAGACCTTTCAAGAGTTTGTGGATCTCTTTCAACTCCTGCAAAGGACCCATGAGGAGCAATTCCAAGATACTTCGGATCTCTTGATCGGCTTGCAGCTCACCCACTCCGGACGCTTCTGCAAGCCAAATGACAAGAAAAAGATGGAGCCGAGGATCTTGTATCCCCATCCAGTTTTGAACAGGAAATTTGGTTTGGCCGAGGACTATCCGCTCATGTCGGATGCCGAGATTGATTCGATTATAGATGATTATGTCAAAGCGGCTGTCTTGGCGCAAAAGGCCGGATTTCACTTCGTGGACATCAAGCATTGCCACGGCTATCTCGGGCATGAGTTTCTAAGTGCCTACGACCGGGAGGGGAAATATGGGGGGAGTTTCGAGAACCGAACCCGTTTCTTGAGAGACATCGTTTCGGGCATTCGTGCTGCAGCACCGGGCTTGGAGATCGGTGTTCGAATGAGCATTTTCGACTGGGTGCCTTTTCAAAAAGGCCCTGAGGAAACCGGAGTTCCCGCCCAAAACCGACCTTATCGTTATGCTTTCGGAGGAAAGGAAAGTGGAACAAGCGCTGATATGCAGGAGTCATTTCTTTTTCTGCAAGAACTGGAAAAGCTGGGTATCGAGCTCTTCTGCACCACCGCCGGAAGTCCGTATTACAATCCGCACATTCAGCGTCCGGCTCTTTTTCCGCCTTCGGATGGCTACCTGCCGCCCGAAGATCCTCTACTCGGAGTGGCTAGGCAGATTCAGGCGACAGCCGAAATCAAGAATGCTTTTCCCGGACTGTATGTGATCGGCTCGGCTTATTCCTACCTTCAGGAGTGGCTTCCGAATGTTGGGCAAAACGTTTTGAATGTTGGAAAGGCGGACTCCATCGGTTTTGGCCGAATGGTGCTGAGCTATCCGGATATGCCTGCGGATATCATTTCCGGCAATGGATTGAAGCGTGCTAAAATCTGCCGTACCTTCTCGGATTGCACCACGGCACCGAGAAACGGGATGATTTCCGGGTGCTATCCACTGGATCCTTTGTATAAAAAAATGCCTGAATACGAGCAATTGAAAGCACTGAAAGGAGAATGAGAAAGGTAGCTTTAATCACAGGAGGCACCCGCGGCATTGGGCTGGGAATCGCCAAGAAACTGGCTCAGGAAGGAATCGACCTGGCTCTGAATGGCGTGAGACCAGAATCCGACATCGTGGAGGTTCTGGATGAGCTTCGCAAAAGCGGAGTTCGTGTGGAATATTTTCCCGGGAATATCGCGGAAAAAGCCGACCGGGAAACCATCATTGCTGGAGTGAAAGACAAGTTTGGATCACTCAATTTCTTGGTGAACAATGCGGGCGTAGCACCTCGAGTCAGAGCCGATGTGTTGGAAGTTGCCGAGGAAGATTTTGATCACCTGATGGATATCAATCTGAAAGGGACCTTTTTTCTGACGCAAGCTTTTGCAAAATGGATGATGGAAATCCGAAAGTCAGATGAAGACACTCCACTTTCAATAGTGTCCATCACTTCCGTTTCGGCGGTTCTAGCCTCCACCAACCGCGCTGCCTATTGCATGGCGAAGGCCGGACTGTCGATGATGTCACAGGTTTTGGCCGTCAGACTGGCTGAGTTTGACATTCCAGTCTATGAAATCCAGCCGGGAATCATCGAGACGGATATGACGGAGAAAGTGAAAGGAGTCTATCAAGATCGGATTCAAAACGGCCTGACTCTGGAGCCGCGGATGGGTAAACCAGAAGACATCGGTAAAGCCGTGGCTGCGCTGCTTCGTGGAGATTTGCCCTATGCGACGGGGCAAATCTTGGCCTTGGACGGCGGACTGATGGTTGGGAGGCTTTAATCTTTTCAAAATGACTTTCAATTCCCTATTTTGGAAGTCATGAAACCCCACCTTAAAACCGAAATCCTTGCGGGGATTTCCACTTTTCTAGCTTGCTTCTACATCATCATCGTCAATCCTGCCATCCTTTCCCAGGCAGGAATGCCTTTTTCGGCGGTGCTCACCGCCACGGTTTTGGTGGCGGCGTTTGGCAGCTTGATGATGGGGCTTTATGCCAAAAATCCAATCGTCGTTGCTCCCGGCATGGGCATTAACGCCTTTTTCACCTACACGGCTGTGATGGGATTCGGGCTGAGTTTCGAGGAAGCTCTCGGCGCAGTCTTCTGGTCGGGTGTGATCTTTCTGATTCTATCGGTTTTCCAGACCAGGGAAAAAATCATTCAAGCCATTCCGCCCGCCATCCGTCACGCCGTCTCTGCCGGGATCGGCTTGTTCATCTGCTTCATCGGTTTCCAAAATGCCCACTTCATCGTAGACAATCCCGCGACACTCGTCGGTATGTTTTCCTTCAAAGATCCCGTGACGCTTACCTTTCTGGCGGGGTTACTGTTCACAGGAGGATTGCTGATCCGAAAGGTTTCCGGGGCGATCATCTTCGGCATTCTGTTTACCACGGCCTTGGCCTGGCCGATTGGTAGAGTCTGGGGAGACGCTTCGGCGTTCAACTTCGGCGTTTCCACGCTTGTCAACTATACCGGTTTTTTTGCCTGGCCGGATTTCAGTCTGGTAGGCAAAGCGGACATCCTAGGCTCTCTGCGATATGCCCATATACCAGTCATATTTGTGTTTACGTTTACGATTTTGTTTGACGGGATCTCTACTTTCGTGGGGCTCGCAGAAGCTTCCGGTCTCAAGGATCCGGACGGGAATCCCAAGAATATGCGCAAATCTCTCCTAACGGATTCGGTGTCCACGCTCTTTGCAGGGCTGGTGGGGAGCAGCTCGGGGACAGCTTTCATCGAGTCAGCAGTGGGAATCGAGGAGGGCGGCCGAACCGGCGAAACGGCGATTACCGCTGGCTTGCTCTTTTTGCCTTTTATGTTTTTTTCGCCGCTGCTTTCGGTGATTCCCTCGGTCGCCAGTTCCATTGCTCTGGTCTTGGTCGGCTCTTTTATGGTGGTGCCGCTGACCAAGATCGATTGGAAAAATCCCCAAGAGGCATTGCCTTCTTTCTTGACCATTGTGCTGATTCCTTTTACTTATAGCCTGTCCGTTGGGATTTCTTTTGGGTTTATCAGCTGGACCGTTTTGAAACTTATCACTGGAAAAGTCTCAGAAATCAATCCCATCTTGGCCATCATCAGTGTACTTTCGCTCTTCTTCCTATGGCTATGAAAAAATGCTACCTACTGTTTTTCCTTTGCGTATTTTCCTTTTCAGTCTCTGCCCAGCGGATCGCGATCATGGGTGCTATGGATCAGGAAATCGCGATTTTGATTGACTCAATGAAATCTGTCAAGAAAGTGAACAAAGGCGGAATTGACTTTTATACCGGGAAATTGAAAGGGCAAAAGATAGTGCTGCTAAAAGCCGGAGTTGGCAAGGTGAACGCGGCGTACAGTACGGCGGTTTTGATGGAAAACTACGAGCCCGAGATGTTGATCTTTACAGGAGTCGCCGGAGGACTCCACCCGGAGGCGATGCCAGGAGATATTGTGATTGGAGAAAAGTTGGTTCAGTTCGACTTTGGTCAGGTGGATTCGACTGGCTTTACGGTTTGGCCTTTTCGCAAACTTGGCGGAGGGACTCACGACGATCTTTTCATTGAGGCTGATGCAGATTTGGTGGCCAAAAGTGCGGCCGTAGCCAATCGGGTCGAGTTGGAGCCGATCTCGGGACGGGAGCCAAGAGTCTTTTCCGGAGTGATATCCACGGGAGACATCTTTGTCAGCAGCAATGAAAAAGCCGTCGGGCTTTACGAAGAATTTGACGCCCTAGCCACCGAGATGGAAGGCGCGGCCATCGCCCACATCTGTAGGACTCTCGATATTCCCTTTGTGATCATCCGATCTTGCAGCGACAATGCCAACAACCACGCCCGGGTCAACTTCAACCAGTTCGTCGGTCCGGCTTCGGTCAACTCTGCCCGAATTGTGATGGGGATATTGGAAGAAATGTAGTGCAGTGTTCAGTTTGCAGTCTCAGTTTTCAGATCACTGAAACTGCAAACTGATTACTTCAAAACCTCCCGCGCGATCACAATCTTCTGGATCTCAGATGTGCCCTCCCCGATGGTGCAAAGTTTGGCGTCCCGATAGTATTTTTCCACCGGATAGTCTTTGGTGAATCCATAGCCGCCGAAGATTTGTACTGCGTCGTTGGCGACCGAGACGGCGGCTTCCGAGGCAAAGTATTTGGCTTGGGCTCCCGCGAGTTTGACGTTTTCTCCCCGGTTTTTCAGATCAGCGGCTTTGAAAGTCAACAGTTTTGCCGCCTCAAGACGCGTAGCCATGTCGGCGAGTTTGAAAGAGATTCCCTGAAAACTGGAGATGGGTTTGTTAAACTGCTGGCGCTCCTTGGAGTACTGAATGGACGCCTCAAGTGCCCCCTCGGCAATCCCGAGCGATAGTGCGGCAATGGAGATTCTGCCTCCGTCGAGGACTTTCATCGCCTGGATAAATCCCTCGCCCACTTTTCCCAAGACCTGACTTTCATGCACTTTGCAATCTTCAAAGACCATCTCCGAAGTCTCTGAAGCTCGCATCCCGAGTTTGTCTAGTTTTTTGCCGCCCGTAAATCCAGGAAGGCCTTTTTCGACGATGAACGCCGTCATTCCATGGCTGTCTCCAACCTCCCCGGTTCTGGCGATAACTACCGCCACATCGCCGGAGACACCGTGAGTAATGAAGCTTTTTGTCCCGTTTAGGATGAAATATTCTCCTTCTCTCTTTGCCACCGTGCGCATGTTTCCGGCGTCCGAACCGGTGTTCGGCTCGGTCAGTCCCCAAGCGCCCAGCCATTCACAGGTGGCGAGTTTGGGTAGATAGTTTCGTTTTTGTTCTTCGCTGCCAAAGAGCGAAATATGACCCGAGCACAGCGAGTTATGGGCGGCCATGGATAGGCCAATGGATGGATCGAGTTTCGAAAGTTCAAGTATCGCGGTGACGTATTCATGATAGCCAAATCCGGATCCGCCGTATTCGGTGGGGATCAGGACACCCATGAGGCCGAGCTCGCCAAGTTTCTTAAAAAGTGACAAAGGGAAATGTTGCTGATCATCCCATTCCCTGCGGAACGGCGTGATCTCTTTGGCTCCAAAGTCGCGGATCATCTGAGCGATCATCCGTTGATTTTCGTTCTCGGCAAAATCTAACATGTAATTCTTGGGTCTATATCTGTTCTAACCACAAGATTTAAAATAGGTTTGGGATCTCCAAGTGACTCGATGCCGAATGAGTTGAGAACCGTGCCTTTTCTGAAAAGAAAGGATGAAAACCAAAGCTTGAAACAAAAACTTTAGGAACTAATTTTTCCTTACCAGTTCGTGGGCCGATAATCTTTCAAAAACTTTCCGTTCCAGTGTTTCCCGGTACTGATCCCGTCAAAGAGCGGATCCATCACCCGCGCAGCGCCGTCTACGATATCAAGCGGCGGTTGGAAGTCATGCAGCTCCTGCTTGATCCGTGCCAAATCAGCCGGGTCTTCGTCCGTCACCCAACCGGTGTCGACGGCATTGGTGTAGATCCCAAACTTCACCAAGTCTGCCGCCGAAGTCAGCGTCATCATGTTCAGAGCAGCTTTGGCCATATTGGTATGGGGATGCCGGGATTCCTTATGAAACTGATGGAATTTCCCCTCCATCGCCGACACATTGATGATGTGCTTCTTGCCGGTATTGTCTTTTTTCATCAAGTTCACCAATCGGTTACATAGGACAAAAGGCGCAACGGAATTCACCAGCTGTACTTCCAGCATCTCGTTAGTGTGGATTTCACCGAGCTTTAGGCGCCAGCTGTTGGTCTTGCGGAGGTCGACTTGTTGAAGATCTGCGTCCAGCTTTCCGACAGGAAAGATCTCTTCCGTGGCGATCGAGTCGTCGATACTGTAGGGAATTTGAGTCAGTTGAGCGGAGGAACTCAAGCCGATTCCGAGTTGCTTTCCGTGCCAGGACACCGGCAGGTTTTTGTATTCTCCTTCGGAAAAACTCTGGCTCAAAGTCCTCAGTTCCTGCAAGCAGGCGTGATGATCGGACAAAAGTTTCTGAGAATCCGGCGAAAGATCTCTCAGTTCCAGAATCTCATTTGGCATCAAATGCTGGTAAAATCCCGCAGGTCTTCTCACCGTCTGGGCAGCATTGTTGATCAGTACATCGAGTCTGTCGTAGTGCTGCTCAATGAAATTGCAGAAAATCTCCACGCTTGGAATGTGCCTGAGATCCAGTCCGTGGATTTTCAGGCGATCGCCCCAGTCCTTGAAGTCAGGTTCTTTGGCGAAGCGCAAAGCCGAATCCACCGGAAACCGGGTCGTAGCGATCACCGTAGCACCTGCTCTCAGCATCATCAGCGTGATGTGGTAGCCGATCTTCAATCGCGAGCCCGTCACCAACGCAACTTGCCCAGTGAGGTCAGCTGTTTGGAATCGCTTTGCATAATTGAAATCACCGCAATCCGGACACATCGTGTCGTAGAAATGGTGGAGGTGAGTGTAAGATGTCTTGCAGACGTAGCACTCGCGGGGAGACTCCAGGATGACGGTTTTCTTTGCTTCTTCACCCGTCAATTCGAGCATTGCCGGGGCGATGAAAATCGAAGCTTCACGGGCACTTCTGATTCCAGTTGTGTTGCGTGCCTGGATGTCTTTGGCCGCGATCTTTTTTCGATTGACCTTTTTTGCGCCCTTTTTTCGCTGCGCGAGTTCTTCTTTTCCGGGATGGGAAAACTGCCCCGCAGCCTTTATTAATGATATCCGCTGTTCCTTCGGGATGTCAAAGATTTGATTCGTGTCTGAGTTGAGTTTTTCCAAGATGGAAATACACAACTCAATTTCTTTTGGGGTGATCTTCACTGATTCTCCTGATTCTATTTCCATCTCCATCCTCGAAAACTTACAAGGGTGCAAAAGTAGAGATTTTAAAAGTGAAAATGAGAATCAATCAAATCACCGTCACACGAACCTTCTTCTCCTTCAATTTCATGTTATTGACCTTGGGCAGCAGCCTTTCCAAAGTTGCGGTTTTCACACCGACAAAGGCGCAATCCGTTTTGAGCTCGATCACTCCCAATTCGTCTTGGGTGAGATTGCCCTGTTTGAAGAATAGCCCGGCGACGTCACCCTTGGAAATTTTGTCTTTTCGTCCGCCGGATACAAACAAGGTGCTCCATTCTGAAGGAGCAGGACGTGGGTGATTGTCTAGCTTTTCGACTGGCAGATGGCCGATGAAGTCCGGCAGGCGCTCCTTTTCGAAGTGAAGTACATAGGCCGTTCCGGCACTGTTCATTCGGGCCGTTCGGCCATTTCGATGCGTAAATTCCTCGCTTCTGAGCGGCAGATGATAGTGGATGATGAATTTGAGTTCGGGCACATCGATTCCTCTTGCAGCCAAATCGGTAGCCAAAAGGACCTGATGGGTGCCGTTTCTGAATTTGATCAGGGCCCGTTCCCGATCAGTTTGCTCCATTCCTCCGGAAAAAACGCCATGAGAAATCCCATGATCGCTCAAGTAGTCGCTGATCCGCTCGATGGAATCCTTGAAATTGCAGAAAACAATCCCATTTTGGCCACCCAGTTGAGCAAGCAAAGAAATGAGTGTTTCCAGTTTGTCTTTGGTGGGAGAAAGGACCTTTTTGACCGTCAATTGGGTGATCTTATCCTCCAAAAAATCCACCGTAACGGGAGCTTTCAACCCCACAAATCGCGGGATGTCCACGCCCTGGGTCGCTGAAGTCAAGAGTATCTTCTTCACTCTGGGTATCAGATAGAGGATGTCCTTCATCTCGACTTCAAAGCCGATCTCCAGCGACTTGTCGAACTCATCGAGGACGAGCGTGCGGATGAACGTCGAGTCAAACGCCTCCCGCCTCAAGTGATCCGCAACCCGTCCCGGAGTCCCAACCAAAACGGCAGGGCGGTGCTTGATCTCGATCCGGTCCTTAGAACCAGCCCGTCCGCCATAGACGGCATTTACCTTGAAGCCAGTGCCCATCTCACGCATCACTTGCTCGATCTGAATCGCCAATTCACGCGAAGGAACTATGATCACGAGCTGGATTTCCTCACAGGCTGGGTCGAGCTCCTGAATCAAAGGCAGGAGAAAAGCAAGGGTTTTGCCTGTGCCAGTGGGGGAAAGCAGGATGATCTCGCTGGAAGACTGGATTGCCTTTTGCGCAGCCAGCTGCATGGGATTCAGTTGCTCGATTCCAAGTTTGGCCAGGATCTCTGCTTGGCTCTTTTGCGGTGTGGACATGCGGCAAAGGTAGGTTTTTAAAAATATAAGAATCGAATCATTATTAGCTCATGCCGTCTCAAATTGTATTGTTTTGCTATTCAAAAACACGGCGCGGGTGTTGGTACCAATTATTCTGTAAGTTAAGCCAAGTTCATTTTTTCAAAGGCACATACTCCATCCAATCCACTTCCAGTTCAAATCGCTTTTCGGGCTTTTCGAGAGAATTAGGATTGGTTTCCACAGCCCAATTGTCAGTATGCCAGAAGTTCATCCGGTAGCGGGAGGGATGCTGTGGAATCCCCTTTTCACCCTGATAATCCCATAGTACGACGGTGTCAGCAGTAGCCGGGTGCAGCATCCACCAGCGGATTCGGTCCGGATGCCAGTCAAATCCATAGGTGTGAAACTGAGCGGATGCATCGAAGCCTTCGATTGCCGCGATCGATTCGGGAAGATTGCTTTCATCGGATAGTTGTTCCCTGATCTCGCGATGGTCTTCGCGATATTCGGTGGTATAAATGATTCCTTTAGCGAGGTTGATCGTTCTCCCGACCCGCTTGAGTTGTCCAGATTTTCCGGTCCAAGTGCCCACATAGATGACTTCCGGGTCCGCGATCAGCCATTCCATGTCCACTTCACTCAGCCCGAGTAGCGTGTCATTATGATAGGTGAAATACCCGACCACTGCTCCGACATTGGGTTGATCCGTCGCAGCGGGGACTTTCAGCCGGGTGGAGTAGCTGCCGAAATGGGTAAATTTGTCGGAGATGATCTCGGGCCCTTTGCCGGGTCCTGCGTCTTCTTTTGGATTTAGTTTGAAAGAAAGGATCTTGGAGCCCAGCTCCGTTTTTGACTTTTTACCGGATTGCCACTTAAAACCCGCTTTGGTTCCCGTCGATCCGTAGTGAAAGTATTCCGGTTTGGACGAGGAAAAATCTTCCCGGAACGCTTCGTGGAAATCACCGTTGAACTGGTCGGCTTGGATTACAGAAAGCAGCAGGAAAACGGAAAGGAAGTTGATTTTCATGGAAAGGAGATCAGCGGTAATTTAGTCCGGAAGTGCAAAAGCCACATATGCATCGCCGCTTTTAGTGCCTTTGCCGCCTCCACAGGCGATGACGAGGAATTGTTTTCCGCCCTTTTCATAGATTGCCGGAGTGGCATGTCCAGAAGCCGGAAGTTTGGCTTCCCAGAGAATTTTGCCCGATTCGGTGTCAAAGGCGCGGATTTTTTCATCCTTGGTCGCGGCGATAAATAGGATTCCGCCAGCTGTGACCACCGGTCCGCCGTAGTTCTCTGTGCCCGTGGGAGCAAAACCCTGCGCACTCAGCGAGTCGATTTCGCCAAGCGCGACCTGCCATTTCTTTTTTCCGGTGTTCATATCGAGTGCGGTCAGTAGTCCCCAAGGTGGATTGGAGCCATAAAGTCCCTCTTTGGTCACGAGCTTTTTGTAGCCCTTCATGTAGTAGCGGGGATAGAGCTTGGAGCTTTCGGCTTCCAGTTCTTTTTTGTCTCCGGTTTCGGTTTTGCCCAAAAGATAATCTATCAAGATTCCCTTTTCCTCTGCGGAGATGTGGGAAAAAGCAGGCATCGCACCACGCCCCGATTGAAGAAGTTTGCCCAAGGAGTCAGCGCTGTATTTTTTCTCCAAACCAATCAAAGACGGCACAGATCCGGTAACTCCTTTTCTGTCGATCCCATGGCAATTGCCACAGTAGTTGGTGTAGATGGACAGCCCGACGTTGCCAAAGCTAGCGTTGGGAGTCATCTCGATCAGCCAGGGGATCTGGTTGGCATTGATGTACATCGTCTGAGTGGTCGGATCAAAAGCCGCTCCGCCCCATTCACCGCCTCCGTCCATACCGGGGAAGAGCACGATGGGTTTTTCGGGATGCGGGGGCGCCCAGACATCGCCAATTGTTGCATTGGAAAGTTGCGATTTGATACCTGCCTGCCATTCAGGGTTCAGGTTGAGGATGTCTTTTTCTTCGAAAAGCATCTTCATAAACGGCTCCGGTAAGGTCGGAATAGGTTGGGTTTTAGAGCTGATCTCTCCGGGCATGACGGATTGAGTCACGGAAGTTTCGTTGATCGGCCAGATCGGCTCGCCTGTTTCCCGGTCGAAGACATAAGTCATCCCCTGCTTTGAAATTTGGGCGACTGCATCGATCCATTTGCCGTCCTTTTGGATGCGGATCAGATTGGGATTGGCGGGAAAATCCCGATCCCAAACATCATGGTGTACGGCCTGAAAATGCCAGATTCGTTTCCCCGTTTTGGCGTCCAAAGCCAACAGGGAATTGGCGTAAAGGTTGTCTCCGGTCCGATATCCTCCCCAGAAGTCATAGGTCGCAGAGCCAGTTGGCACATAGACAATGCCCCGAGCTTGGTCGACCGTCATCCCGGCCCAGTTATTTGCGCCACCGATCTGCTGGATGTATTTGGGATCCCAGGTTTCGTGTCCGGCTTCTCCCTCTTGCGGGATCGTGTGAAAGATCCATTCCCGCTTGCCCGTCCGAATATTGTACGCGCGGACATGACCCGGCGCGGCGTCGAGTCCTTCTGAAAGCCGCATCCCGAGGATCAGCAAGTCGTCATGAACCACTCCCGGCGAATTGGAAACGATCATAAAATCGGTCAAGTCTGTGTCCAAATCCTTCCGCAGATCGACTTTTCCCTGATCTCCAAAGGCGAAGTCCGGCTCGCCAGTCATCGCGTCTAGAGCCATCAGCCAGTTGCCGGCCGTGAAGAGAATCCGTTTTTCTTCCCCGCTTTCCCAATAGCTCACTCCACGATTCGTTCCCGCCCAGGAGTTTTCGCCTCCCAAGATCTGAAAAGGATCAAACCTCCAAACTTGCAGCCCCGTAGCGGCATCGAGCGCAAAGACATTCAGCGTGGGAGTAGTGGCGTAGAGCAGTCCATTTGCAACGATCGGCTGGCACTGGATCTGGCTCCGCTCGGTGGCGTCTTCGGTGTGATAAGTCCAGGCAACTTGGAGTTGGGTGACGTTTTCTTTGGTGATTTGTGCCAAAGCAGAGTAGCGTGAGCCGTCCTCCGGGCCTCCATAATGAGACCAGTCAGTGTAGTCGATGGTGGGGGATTTTTTTTCGCAGGAAAAGAAAAACAGCGTGATGGCAAACACAAACAGCGTCTTGGATGTCATTTTGGGGTGGTTTTGGCTGCAGAAGATCGTTTATTTTTAAATGGCTGCAAAGTTGCGCGGAGTCAAAACTTCTGTGAAAAGGACAAGACCGCGGTTCATTAGCGTTCGCGAAGGTTTATAAAGTAAAAAAGGGTAACGTTCGATGCAGTCGGCCTTACAACTTTCCGGTCTTCACAACTTTTCAAGCCTTTTTTTCCTACCTTTGCCCTCCCAAACTGAAAGGATATCCGTGAAAGCTAGAACGTTAAAGAAAGACAAGGTCAATATCATCACCATGGGTTGCTCCAAAAACCTGGTGGATTCGGAAGTCCTTTTGACCCAGTTGAAAGGTAACGGAATCGATGCCCGTCACGAGTCTAACTCTCAGGATAACAACATCATTATCATCAATACTTGCGGATTTATCGACAATGCCAAGCAGGAATCGATCGATACAATCCTGCAATATGTGGATGCCAAGGAGCAGGGTTTGGTGGACAAAGTCTATGTGACCGGATGTCTTTCGCAGCGCTACAAAGACGATTTGGAAAAGGAAATTCCGCAGGTGGATGCATTTTTTGGAACAAGGGATTTGCCTGCGATTTTGAAAAAGTTCAAGGCTGACTACAAACATGAGCTAGTTGGCGAGCGTCTGTTAACCCATTCTGCACACTATGCCTACATGAAGATCTCGGAAGGCTGCGATCGACCTTGTTCGTTTTGCGCGATTCCAATCATGCGTGGCGGACATATCTCCAGACCGATCGAGGAACTGGTGAAAGAGGCGGAGCACAAAGCTGCCGGAGGAACCAAGGAATTACTTTTGATTGCCCAGGATTCGACCTATTACGGACTGGATATTTACAAAAAGAGAAACCTCGCCGAACTGATGCGCAGGCTTTCGGATGTGAACGGAATCGACTGGATTCGTCTGCATTATGCCTATCCGACCGGCTTCCCGATGGAAGTCATCGAGGTGATGAAAGAGCGGGAAAATATCTGCAACTACCTGGATATTCCCTTGCAGCACGGTTCAAGTGACGTGCTGAAGGCTATGCGTCGCGGAACTACCCGTGAAAAACAGGAAGAGCTGATTCACAGCATCCGGGACATTTTGCCGGATATCGCTATCCGTACCACGCTCATTGCCGGGCACCCGGGTGAAGGCGAAAAAGAATTCCAGGAGATGGTGGACTTCGTAGAGCGGATGAAATTTGAGCGTTTGGGAGTCTTCACCTATTCCCATGAGGAAAATACCCATGCCTACTCGATGGAGGACAGTCTTCCGCAGGAGGTAAAGCAAGAGCGGGCAAGCCATCTGATGGAGATCCAAGAGCAGATTTCCTACGACCTGAATCAGGAGAAGATCGGCAAGACGTACAAAGTACTGATTGATAAAAAAGAAGGCGGACACTTCGTGGGCCGTACCGAATACGATTCAGTGGAAGTGGACAACGAAGTCTTGATCGATGCCTCCAAGCATTATTGCAGGGTGGGTGATTTTGTACAGGCGAAAGTCTACGAGGCGACAGAGTTTGATCTGTACGCGACGGTGGAAGACTAGTCTGGCCTCTTACGAAAAAGGATAAAAATACTTGCGATGCTGCTTCTCCGGAAGCAGCATTTTTTTGTTTAGTTCGGCTTTTGGAGAGACAGGACAAAAATCGAATTAATCCGAAATTATAGCTGTCGGAAATTCTTTAATCTCCAAAACCCTTCACTTCGTCCAGAGATTTGCTGCGTTCGTAGACATTTTTTTTCCACCTTCATAGTCTTAGGCAATTTGAGTGCATCAACAACTCAAAAACACTAAAATGAAAAAGGTAAAATCAATTCTCGCCCTGGGACTACTCATGCTTGTCATGAATTCCTGTGTGTATTCGCTATTTCCGATCTACACGGACGACACCCTTGTTTCTCTGCCCGGACTGATCGGCCGATGGGGGATGGAGGGGAAACCGGAAGAGTTCATTGAGTTCAGCAGCCTTTCGGCTGAGAAAAATGAACTGCCGAATTCTCTGGACAGGGCAGCCAAAAACGGGAAGAGCTATCGAATCGAGATCACCGAGGGTGTCGAGAAGGAGGTGTATGTCGGTCACATCGCCCAAATTGGCAACGACTATTTTCTGGATCTTTATCCGAGGGAGGATTACAGCTCGAATTTTATGCCCGTCCATACATTCATTAAGCTGAAATTCACAAATAATCAGCTAGACCTGACTGCCTTTAATCTGGAGAAACTGAACAAGCTTTTCGAAAGCAATCTCATCCGCCTGAGGCATGAAAATGTGGATGGGACAGTGCTGATCACGGCCCAACCGGAGGAAATCCAGAAGTTTATCGATCAGTACTCGGATGACGAGACGGTATTTGAAGAGACGGAACACTACAAAAGAATTAGCTGATTCCTCTTATGGCAAAGTTCATTCATTCAAAATGGTTACAGCATCCGGTTTTTTGGATGCTGTCCATTTATGCCATTGGAAGTTACTTTTCGATCTCGAGTATCTTCAAGTTTATAGATATTTTTTATGCCCTGCTTTTTCATGTCCCGCTGATTTTTCTAGTGTATCTCAATCTGAGGTTGCTGATCCCCAGATTTCTCGATAGCGGCAAATATCTCCAGTATATCCTCAGTATTCCCTTGCTTTTGCTTGCGGCCTACGGTGTCCATGAGCTCACTTTTGAGATCCTCTTTCCGCTAATGGATTCGGATTATTACATGGTTTCCTTTACGGAGTGGCAGGTTTTGGTCAGTATTTTCCTGATTTATCTGATCTTGACCACGCTTATCAAGTTGTCCAAGTCATGGTATAGACTTCAGCAAGTCGAAAAGGAAAAGTTATCCCTTGAACTCAATTCACTGAAGACCCAGATCAATCCCCATTTCTTGTTTAATAGCTTAAACAGCATTTACTCGCAAGCTTTGGCCAAAAGTGACCAGACACCGGAGACGGTTTTGGAGCTTTCCAATCTCCTTCGCTATATGCTCTATGAGGTGGGCGAGGAAAAAGTGCCTTTGGCTAAAGAAGTGGAGATGCTGGAGAATTACATCGAGTTGCAGAAACTTCGCCTTGAGGCTGGATCCAAGGTTGGATTTACGGTCCGGGGAGACTTAGAGGGAGTGATGATCGCTCCGTTGCTATTGTTTCCCTTGGTGGAAAACGCCTTCAAACATGGAATGAAAGAGGCTTCCGAACAGGCCTTTATCGACATCCACCTGAAGATTGAAACTGGAATCGTCTTTTGTATTAAGAATAAGTTGGGGCAAGTCGACGATGTGGAAAAAGGAAAATATGGCGGGATCGGCCTTGAAAATGTAAAAAGACGGCTGGAACTTATTTACCCCAATTCGCATGAATTTGAGATTCTTAAGACAGCAACCGACTTTGAGGCTAAATTGAAATTGTTATGATCCGATGCGCAATCATAGATGACGAACCGCTCAGCCGGGGCGTTTTGAGGCAATTTGTTTCGGATCATCCGGATCTGATCTTGGCGGGAGAGTACAAAGGTGCGCTGGAGTTTATCGCTGCTGCCGAATCGAATCCCGTTGATCTGCTGTTGTTAGACATCAATATGCCCAAACTGTCCGGGATCAACCTTTACAAATCTCTGGCAAATAAGCCGCTGGTGATCTTCACAACTGCCTATCCCGAGTTTGCACTGGATGGATTTGACCTCAATGCGGTCGATTACCTGATGAAACCGATCCCGTTCGACCGTTTTTTACAGGCGGTTCAGAAGGTCAAAGCCCGATTGAAAACACAGCAGGAACCTCCCGAGTACATCATGCTGAAGGTGGATAAGAAGTTGTACCGCGCCCCTTTTCAGGACATTTTGTTTTTTGAGGCTTTTGGAGATTATGGAAAGGCTCACCTTACCAACCAAGTCTTGATCATCACCTCGACGATGAAAAAAATGGAGGCGGAGCTGCCAAAGGAGCTTTTCGTCCGGGTCCACAAGTCCTATATTATTAACACGACCAAAGTGGAATATGTCGAAGGCAATCAGGTCAAGATCGGAAGCAAATTGATTCCGATAGGGATGAGCTATCGCGAGAATCTGCTGAAGCAGTTGGGATGAAATGGGCCTAGGTAATGAAGAAGCAGGACGACATAAGGGTCTTATGGAAAATAGAAAATGCCAGCGGATTAGACAGGCATTTTTAATTGAGAAAAAAGTTTCGAGCTTTTTTGAATTAGGCTTTCGCGTTTAGAATAACCTGTAGGAGACACCCAACGAATACCTTCCGACAGGGCCATATCCCAGTTCTGTAAAAAGTCCGCAATTTTTGGTGGGGTAGTATCGAATGACTGCATTGACTCCGGCGATGTAATTCATGTCTTCTTCAGCTTCGTATTCTGACCATTCAATGGCCTCGCCTTCATCGATTGGAGTTAATATATTTTCGGACATGACAGTGAGTCCGCCGTAGCCCAATAGCAAAATCTCCCATTTTGGTTCGTCTTTGATCCAGCCAAGTTGGTTTGAAAAAAATGAGCTTAAGTCAAACCCAATTCGAACTCCCAGCGGAATGTATTGCCTCTCATAATTAATTTCCTTTGTCGTATAAGGCGGGATTGGATACTCTGAGGTAAAACCAGATTTTCTGTTTTGAATTCCTAGATAACCGCCCAAAACCAAATAATCACTGAGATGATGGTCAAATGAAGGTTGATAATACAGGCCATTGTCTTCTGCCTGAGCATATCGATAGCTGTCTGGGGAGACAGATAATCCAAAGGTCCACTTGGATATTTCTTTTTCTATTTGTCCAAATGAAAAAAGAGGAATTCCGGTGAAAAGAAGAAGGGTTAAAAGCTTTTTCATAAAAGTATGGCTTAGTTGTTTCCAATTTTAAAAGATTAATCGAAATTGTCAAAATTTTAAGGGATTCAGGGGAAATCCAACTTCCTCTCCGACTTCTGGAGACGCAGGAAAACTAGCAGCAGGACGACATAACCTGCACTTTTTGCCCTTTCACCCTTTCGCCCTAATTTAGCGGTCTAAAATCACCCGAATGAAGTTGATCGAAGTCACCACACCTGCCCATCAGAGAGAGTTTATCGAGATGGCTGTCAGCTTGTATAAAAACGAAAAGAATTGGATCAGGCCTCTTGACGCAGATATCGAGGGGCTTTTTCATAAAGAAACCAATAAGCTTTTCCGAAACGGGGCGAAGGCAAAAAGATGGCTTTTGCAAAATGACAAGCAAGAAACCATCGGACGTGTTGCGGCTTTTATCAATCCAAAGATGAAAGAAAAACAGCCGACCGGAGGTTTGGGTTTCTTCGAGTGTATCAATGATCATAAGGCAGCTTTTCTCCTTTTTGACACCGCAAAAGCCTGGCTGGAAAGCGAAGGCATGGAAGCAATGGACGGCCCGATCAACTTCGGCGAGCGCGACAAGTGGTGGGGCTTGCTCGTGGATGGATTCACTGAGCCCAACTACAACATGCCCTGGAATTTCGGCTACTACCAGAAGTTTTTCGAGGACTATGGATTCCAGCTCTATTTCAAACAGTTCACCTACATGCGACCAGTACAAGACTTGGGTTTTGACGAAAAGATGATCCAGCGGGCCAATCTGATCATGGCAAATTCCGAGTATTCCTTCCGCTATATCAAGGGAAAAGAACTGAAGGAAAAGGCGCCGGAGTACTTTATGACGGTGTATAACAAAGCCTGGGCCCGCCACATGGGCAAGTCCATCGCGCTGAAAGAAGCCCAGATGATGTTTGGCAAGATGCAGCCGATCATCGATGAGCGCTTGATTTACTTCGCTTTTCACAAGGAGGAGCCGGTTGGCTTTTTCATCCAAATCCCGGAAATCAACCAGATTTTTAAGCACGTGAACGGGAAGATGGACCTCGTCGGCAAGTTGAAGTTTCTTTGGTACAAGACCTTTTTTCCTCCCAACAAGATGCTCGGTCTGGTCTTTGGCGTAGTGCCGGAGCATCAGGGCAAAGGCGTAGAATCTGCCATGATCATCAGCTACGACAAGATGAGCGGCAAGTCTTCTTTTCCCTACAAGACCATCGAGATGAACTGGATCGGTGATTTCAACCCGAAGATGATGCGGGTATGCGAGCAGCTACTGGCGACGATTTACAAGACGCACCATACGTATCGGTTCTTGTTTGATCGGGAAAAGCCGTTTGAAAGACACAGGATCTTTGATTGATAAAGTGTCGGATGCTGGATGTCGGATGGCTGCTGTCAGTCCGAGCATCTGACCGACGAGAGTCGGGAAGTACGAGGACCGCCAATAGTGGACTTCGACTCCGCTCAGTCTGACACCTCATAAATTTTCCAATATTTCAATTTTATAATTTTCCAATACAGAATAAAAAATGAAAAAATACGACGTGACCGGCATCGGGAATGCCTTGGTGGATATCGAGTTTAAAGTTCAAGACCAGTTTTTCACAGACAACGGAGTCGAAAAAGGACTGATGACTTTGGTGGACGAGGAGCGGCAAAACTCGCTTATGGGCGTGATCAACACCGCCGAAGCCAAGAAGCAAGCCGGTGGTTCGGCTGCCAACTCCATCGTGGCGGTAAGCCAGTTTGGAGGAAAATCCTTTTATAACTTCCGCGTCGCCAACGACGAACTGGGACACTTTTACCTGCAGGATCTGATCGATTCGGGAGTAGCCATCGCGGTGGAAAAGGACAAACTGGAAGCCGGCGTGACCGGGAAATGTCTGGTGATGGTGACTGAAGACTCGGAGCGCACGATGAATACCTTTTTGGGTATCACCCAAAACTTCTCCGTGGCGGATGTGCACGAATCTGCCATCAAGGATTCCAAATACCTCTTTATCGAAGGATATCTGGTGACTTCGCAAAACGGAAAGGACGCCATGATGTATTCCAAGAAAATCGCCGAAGACACCGGAGCGAAAGTTGCGATGACCTTTTCCGATCCTGCGATGGTGAAGTATTTCAAGGCAAACTTTGACGATGTGATCGGCTCGGGCGTGGATTTGCTTTTTGCCAATGAGGAAGAAGCCATGCTTTTCACAGGAAAAGAAACTTTGGCAGAAGCCAGAGAAGAAATGAAGAAATTCGCCGAGCATTTTGTCATCACGCTCGGCAAAAATGGAGCGATGATCTTTGATGGCGACACCTTCATCGACATCGAACCTTACCCGACCACGGCGATCGACAGCAACGGCGCCGGAGATATGTTTGCCGGGGCATTTCTGTATGGAATCACCAACGGACACAGCTATGCATCCAGCGGGAAACTGGCCTCGATGGCAAGTTCCCAGATCGTGAGCCAATTTGGGCCGCGTCTGAAACGGGAAGAAGCAGAAGCGATATTGGAGCGATTGAAACCCTAAATGAATGCCCGGAACGACAGTCGGGCATTTTTATTTGCCCTTTATTAACTACTAAGATTTTGGTATTTCACGAATAGATATTTTTTTAGGAGAAAAATAAATAACTAGATTCCCCTCAACCGGATGTTTGTCCATTTATGGACAGATAGAACCTTTTGGGGTTTTACCCGATAAGTATTGCAACAGAAACTAACCCATCTTTTTACTATGAAAAAAATAACTGCGGTTGGCCTGATAGCTGGGATGCTCAGTTTTCCGGCTTTGGCCCAAAACAAGATCGAGTTCAAGGAATTCACCTTGGACAACGGTCTGCATGTGATCATGCACCAAGACAATACTACCCCGATTGTGGTCGCTTCGGTGCTGTATCATGTCGGATCAAAAAACGAAAATCCAGAGCGGACAGGCTTTGCCCACTTCTTTGAGCACTTGATGTTTGAAGGCTCCGAAAATATCGACCGCGGCCAATACATGAACATCATCCAAAGCCGTGGCGGTACGCTCAATGCCTACACGTCTAACGACATCACTTACTACTATGAACTGCTTCCATCTAACGAACTGGAACTGGCTCTCTACATGGAAAGTGAGCGCATGCTGCATTCCAAGGTCGATCTGACAGGCGTCGAGACACAGCGGGAAGTAGTAAAGGAGGAGCGGAGACAGCGGTACGAAAACCAGCCTTACGGGACGATTCTCCCGGAAACCTTGGTGAGAGCCTATTCCGTCCACCCGTACCAGTGGGCTCCAATCGGCTCAATGGATCACTTGAATGCGGCCACGATAGAGGAATTCCAGCAGTTCTACAAAGACTTCTATGTGCCAAACAATGCGACGCTGACGATTGCGGGTGACATCGATTACGCGCAGACTGAGAAATGGGTGAAGGAATATTTCAGTGAAATACCCAAAGGAGCAAAGGAAATCTATCGCCCGGACATCACCGAGCCTAAGAAAACCGCTGAGATCAGAGACATTATCTATGACAATATTCAGATTCCGGCGGTCATCCAAGCCTACAATCTGCCGCCGAGAAACCACCCGGATTCGTACGCGCTATCCATGCTTTCCACGTACCTGACAGGGGGGAATTCCTCGCTGATGACCAAGGAGCTGGTCGATAAGCAGCAAAAGGCCTTGGTGATCGCAGCTATCCCGCTTGAGTTGGAAGATGGAGGGATCTTCATCATGTACGGTATCACCAATATGGGTGTGGAGCCAAAGGATCTGGAGACCGAAATCGACAAGTTGATCAAGCAAGTCCAGGATCAGGGGATCTCGGATGAGGAGTTTGAAAAGTTGAAAAACATCATGGAAAACAACATCGTGAGCGGGAATTCGACGGTCGAAGGGATTGCTGAAAATCTGGCCGAGGCCAACGTGATCTATGGCAATACCAACTACATCAATCAGGTCATGGACAAGTATTCCCAAGTCACCAAAGCCGACATTCAGCGGGTAGCCAAAGAATACCTGGATCTGCAAGGCCGAGTCGTATTGTATTATTTGCCAAAATC
Source organism: Algoriphagus terrigena DSM 22685 (assembly GCF_000429445.1). Lineage (GTDB taxonomy): Bacteria > Bacteroidota > Bacteroidia > Cytophagales > Cyclobacteriaceae > Algoriphagus > Algoriphagus terrigena. The sequence goes on along the minus strand of NZ_AUBW01000012.1, from coordinate 9,045 downwards.
AGCTCAACCTACCGTTGAGTAATTGTTTGACCTAAACGATCGAAGACACATGAAAAAAATAGCAATAGCATTTGTATTGACACTTTTGGTCGCTGTGGGCAGTTTTGCCCAAGTAGACCGAAGTAAGTTTCCTCCGGCTGGGCCAGCACCCGAGATCAAAATCGGAGAAGCCGAGACGTTCACTCTGGACAATGGACTGAAAGTGTTTGTGGTGAAAAACACCAAACTTCCCCGCGTATCCTTTACGCTGGTTTTGGAAAGAGACCCGATCCTGGAAGGGGACAAAGCCGGGATGACCGGATTCGTCGGGGAGATGATGATGGGCGGGACCAAAAACCGATCAAAAGATCAGCTGGATCAGGAAATCGACTTTATCGGGGCGAGCCTGAGTGCTTCTTCCACTTCGATGTATGCCTCTTCGCTGAAGAAGCACCAAGCCAAGGTGCTTGAATTGATGGCTGACGTGCTTTACAATCCTGTTTTTCCGCAGGAAGAACTGGACAAACTGAAAAAGCAATCCCTGACTGGATTGGCGCAGAGCAAAGACAATCCCAACGCGATCTCCTCAAGACTTGCGGCGGCGGTGGTATTTGGCAAAGACCATCCTTATGGTGAGATGGAGTCCGAGGCGACGATCAACAACATCACCGTGGATGACTTAAAAAGCTACTACCGCACCTTTTTTAAACCGAATATCGCTTACCTCGCCATTGTCGGCGACATGGACAAAGCGGAAGCAGAGAAAGTGGTGAAGCAGTATTTTGGCACCTGGACCAAAGGCGAAGTGCCCACATTTACCTATCCAGTCCCAGAAAGAGCTTCCAAGAGAGCGGTCGCTTTAGTCGACAGAAGCTCCTCCGTGCAGTCGGTGATCAATCTGACGCAACCGGTGCAGATGAAAATCGGCGATCCCGACTACATCTCCAGCCGATTGCTTAATCAGATCTTGGGAGGAGGCTCTGCTTCTCGATTGTTTATGAATCTGCGGGAAGACAAGGGTTACACCTACGGCGCTTACTCGTCGATCGGAGCCAATAAGCTAGTGACGACTATCTCTGCCAATGCTTCCGTTCGGACCGAAGTGACCGATTCGGCCGTGTACGAGTTCATCCATGAAATCCAGAATTTGGTCGAAAATGGCGTGACCGAAGAGGAGCTTGCCAAAGCCAAAGCAGAATTGTCTGGAAGCTTCGGGCGCTCGCTGGAGCAGCCAGCTACCGTGGCAAACTTTGCGCTAAACATCGAGCGATATGGCCTTCCAAAAGACTACTACGAAACCTACCTTCAAAAACTCAACGCATTCACTGTCGCTGATATCAATGCGACTGCCAAACGACTGATCGAACCGGATAAGTTTGTGATCACCACCGTAGGGAATGGTGCCGAGATCAAAGAAAAACTGGCTCAGTTTGGAGAGGTCACGATGTACGATAACATGGGTCAGCCCGCCAAGGAGCTCACAGCGGACGCGGACATGACTGCCGAAAAGGTGTTAGAAACCTACCTGACTGCGATTGGTGGCGCAGAAAAAGTCAAAGCAATCAAAACGGCCAAGATCTCCATGGATGCGAATGTCATGGGAACCGCGCTGAACATCGCTTTCTTCTACGATTCTCAAAACGGTCGCTATGGACAAAAACTCTCTATAGCTGGCAATGTGATGCAAAAAACTACGTTGGCTGATGGAAAAGCTTCGATGTCTGCGCAAGGCCAAGAGATGGAGTTGAGCGGCGAACAGCTGGAGGCAGTGAAATTGAACTCCTACCTATTCCCCGAGGCGATCTATCAGGAAATGGGCTACACGCTCACCTTTGATGGCTTGAAAGATGTGGATGGAACTCCGGCATACAAGGTGATCATCTCCGCCCCATCCGGAGCAAAGCTGATCAATTATTATGCGCAGGAGTCTGGACTGAAGATCAAATATGAAAACCCGGCCTCTGGTGACACGTTCTATTCTGACTACCAAGCCAAGGATGGCGTATTGCTACCAATGGCTTGGACCATCAAGTCGCCAGCTATTCCGGCTCCATTGGAAGGAAAAGTGACTTCGCTGGAGCTGAATGTGCCGATCACGGACGAGGATATCAAATGATTTGAAAAAGGGGGGAGAAATCCCCCTTTCGTTAAAAATAAAAATCTCTTGAAATGCCAATTGTAAAAGTCCCCTAAATGGGATTTGGGTATTCCGTGTTGCAATTTAAAGACAAATTATAACCACATGAAAATCAAGTCTCTTTTACTAGTAGGTCTGCTGGTTTCCGGAATCTCGGTAGAGCTAGTTGCGGAAAAAGTCCCTTCGACCGGGGATCCTTTTGTCATCGTCGAAAACGACCCAGCGACCGTGATCGCCAAGTACTTGGAGGCAGTCGGTGGCGAGGAAAAGATCCAGACGATCAAAAATGCCAGCATGACGGCCGAGGCCAGTTTTCAGGGCCAGATCATCGAAATCAAGACAATCGCAGACTCCGAAAACTCCCGATTGATGCAATCCACTGCTGTGGGGGGAAATGTAATGCAAAAAACACTTTTTGTGAACGGCAAAGGGCAAATGGTAATGATGGGCCAGACTCAGGAGCTTACTGAGGAGACGATTGCCATGCTCAAGCCACAGACCTTTGTATTTCCCGAGCAGCATTACGAGGAGATGGGTTTCAAGCTGGCATATATCGGTGAAGAAGATCTGGAGGGCGTTGCGGTACATAAGTTGGAGATGACCTCTCCGACCGGCATCGTCACGCAGGAATTCTATTCGGTAGAGAGCGGGCTAAAGTTGAAAACCAGCTCCGAATCGGCAGGGGATATCTCCTATTCTGACTACCAGGAAGTGGACGGGATCTTAATGCCAATGCTCTTGACGATCAAAAACCCGATGCTTCCGGTAGCTTTGGAAGCCAAGATAGTATCGGTAAAATTTAACCAGACGCTGACTGAAGCGGATTTTCAATAATTGAAAACGCTTCGTTTTTGAGAGAGACCTTCTGAAAAGAAGGTCTTTTTTATGCCTTCCAGTTTTCTCTCGTTGGGGTTGTATCTGTTTGGAAAAGTTGATAGATCGGAAAGAAACTCTCGCTCTTCTCAGAAAGTGACACTTCCAGCATCCTTCCGTTCCGTTCGATTTGAAGTTGCAACGGGCCGGATTCGATGGCTTTTCCCATTGGCCAATTGACGATTCGGTCGTTTTTCATCAGGCTGAAAAATGCATTGGAATCCGGATGAAGCTGCGAGATTATCCCGGCCGAACTCGTACGGACGCCCCTCTCGTGCAAAAGCCAGTCTTCGCCATACGTTTCTTCCAGCGAGATTCCTATTTCTGTCAACAGTGTCCTGAGTGTTGGAAAAAGATCCTGATAGCCGCTCACAAAGTCGGCAAAGAATGCACGGATTTCACTCGTCTCCGAAAACTCCGAGAAAACTGCATTTTCGAAATCAGCGAGTTCATATCCGATGAAAGGCTTTCCAAAATCTACCCACATTTTCCGCATGACCTGAGCCAGAGAGCTTCCGTTTTTTAGCAAGAGAAGATCGATGCATAGTGTAAGTAAGGCTCCTCTCGTGTAGATATTAACCTTTCGGTCGGTCACTCCCGGCACGTAACCGTCCAGCCACAGATCGTAGGAGGACTCTTGAATCGTGTAGTTTTGCCAGCCAAAACTGGCAGCTTCTCGGTTGACAATTTTTTCCAAATGTCGGAGATAGGTCGCTAGATCATAGACTCCAGACTTCAACAAATACAAATCGCCCATGTAAGTGGTGACGCCTTCGAGGATCAAACCACATTTTGAATAGGCTTCCTTGGAAAAATCATACGGCGAAAGCTCTTTGGGGCGAATCCGGCACACATTCCAGGCGTGGTAGAGTTCGTGGCAGCTCACTCCAAGTAGCTCCTCCATCTGAGTAGCCTCTTGAAGGCTCTCCGCGGGACCAAAGGTGATCACAGTTCCCCGCCGATGCTCCACACCGTGGTAGTGCGGGTAGGGAAGTAATTGGAAGATGAAATGGTATTCGGATTCGGGAAATTCCCCGAAGTCCAAGATCAGTTTCTGCGAAAAGGCTTTGAATCGATCAAGGAACAGGTTCTTGTCAAAATGCACTTCGCCATGTATCCAGACATGAAAAGCGGTTTCATCTACTTGGTATTCCCAATGATTTAGATCTTTGGCGGCCAAAATTGTAGAGTCCGCCAGCATCTGGAAGTTTTCTGCTTTCCAGATCGAGGAAGAAATCGGGATCAGCGTGGTGATTTGCTTCGGGAAATTAGGAAGATCCAGAGCAACCTCGATTTCTTCTTCACTTCTGCCCAATACTTCAAAACAGCAATTGACCAGATTTATATAGACTTGCTCGTCATCGGCCCAGGCGCTTCCCGCATCCATCTTTCCTGCCCAATATTCATAGCTAATATGAACGCTTCCGGCGGAGGTGGGGAGGATGCTCCAAGAGTCTTTTGACAATTTTTCGAAGGGAACGGGATTGTTTTTTTCATCGAAAACTTGAAACCCACGAATATTTTGAGCGAAGTTTGCCAACTGATAGCGACCGGCTCTCCAGGCGGAAAGCTGGATTGAAACTGTTCTTTTTTCCAGAATATTAAGATTAAGCTTGATTTGGAGGAATTGGGAGGCTGGGTTTGGACAAGAAATCTGAAAGTAAAGCATGGGTTTTCTCACTGAGTTTCAAAACAAATGTATTGCCCCGATTTGTATTTAAAAAAATGGTGCATATCTTTGCAATCCTTTTTGGGGTCAATGCCAAAGAGGAAGGACAAGAGAGCACAATTAGATAAAGATATTCGATCATGAAAAGAACATTCCAGCCTTCTAATAGAAAAAGAAAAAACAAGCACGGCTTCAGAGAAAGAATGTCCACTGCAAACGGCAGAAGAGTCTTGAGAGCAAGAAGAGCCAAAGGAAGACACAAGTTGACTGTATCTTCTGAAAAGACTTTGAAGAAGTAATTCTTTTCGCCGGTTTTCGTATGTTCACATACGAGTACTGTCCTTGCGATGAATTATCGACTTCCCAAATCAGAACGGCTACATGCCGAAAGAGTAATCAAGGAACTTTTTAGCGAAGGTTCCTCTTTTTTTTTATACCCATTTAAGGTCATTTTTTTAAGGAAAATTGACCTCGTCGGCCAAGCCAATCAAGTGCTTTTTTCCGTTTCGAAGAAGAAAATCAAACGGGCCAACGGCCGGAATTTCATCAAACGCAGATTCAAAGAAGCATACCGGCTCAATAAACATTTATTGCCCTCAGATGGAATCATCCTGGGCTTTATATTTGTTGGCAAGGCAGAGATGTCTTTTGCCGAGATCGAACCCAAAATGATTCAGGCGTTAAACAAGCTGAGCCAGGAATTATTCCAAAATCCACTTTCAACATGATTCAAAAATTGAAAAAACCGATTGTCTTTATTCCGCTGATTTTGGTGCTTTTTTCAGGTGTTTTTGCGTTTCAGACGAAAAACGACAAGCTGTTCGCCCTGGCCAAAAACATTGACATTTTCGCTACGCTGGTGCGGGAGCTGGATTCATATTATGTAGATGACATCGATCCGGATCACCTGGTGACGATCGGGATCAATGCGATGCTTGCGGAATTAGACCCCTATACAGAATATATTCCCGAAGAGGAATCAGATGATTTCAGGGTGCTGACTACCGGAGAATACGCGGGTATCGGAGCTCTGATCGGCAATCGGGGAGAAGGAAACATGGTTTTGATGCCCTATACAGGATTTCCCGCTCAGGTTGGAGGATTGAAGATCGCCGACTTTATCTTGAAAATCGACTCTGTCGACGTGACAGGTAAGCCGACTACTGAAGTGTCAGAGTTGTTGAAAGGACCGGCTAATACACCTTTGAATATCAAGGTTTTGCGAGATAAAGACACCCTAGATTTTGCATTGGTACGCAAGAAGATCTCGCTGAAGAATGTGCCTTTCTATGGCAAATTGGATGATAAGACCGGTTACATCAAATTGGCTGATTTTACCACCAATGCTTCGGCGGAAGTCAGAAATGCTTTAGTAAACCTCAAATCTCAGGGAGCAGATCGGCTGATCTTGGACTTGCGGGACAATCCCGGGGGACTGGTAAATGAAGCGGTGGAAATTGTGAATCTTTTCATACCCAAAGGAAAAGATGTTGTCAAGACCCTTGGCAAGCTTCAAAACGTGAATTACAACTACAAAACGACCAAAACACCCGTGGACAAAGACATTCCGATGGTCGTGCTGATCAATGAGAGAAGTGCGTCGGCGGCTGAGATCGTGGCGGGAGCGCTGCAAGATTACGACAGAGCCGTTTTGATTGGGAGAAAGTCCTTCGGAAAAGGATTGGTGCAAACCACGATTCCATTGACCTATAATGCACAATTGAAAGTCACCACTGCCAAGTACTACATCCCGAGTGGTCGCTGTATTCAGGCGATCGATTATGCCCAGTCCAGAGAAAACGGAGAGCTAACATCGGTTCCGGACTCATTGAGAAAAGCCTTCAAGACTGCAAATGGTAGAGAAGTGCTGGACGGTGCTGGAATCGAACCGGATGATCTGGTGGAGGAGGTGACTTACGCGCCGATTTCTTACACGCTGGTGGCCGGGAATCACATTTTCGATTTTGCGACGCAATATTTCTATAAGCACCCGTCGATCTCTGATCCGATGGCCTATACGATTACCGATCAGGATTACGAGGATTTTAAAAAATTCCTTGTGGGCAAAGAATACGACTACACGACTTATATAGAGAAGTCCGTGGAGGATTTGGAGAAGTATGCCGAAAAGGAAGAGTATTTCGAAGAGATCAAGTCACAGCTCGAGGCTATCAAAGCCAAAGTAAATCACAGCAAGGAGCAGGATCTGGATAATCACAAAGAAGAGGTGAAGAAAGTGTTGAGTGAGGAGATCGTTTCGAGATATTATTTCCAGGAAGGCATGATTGAAGCGGGCCTTGATCAGGATCCAGGAGTCGACTTGGCAATATCTTACCTTTCCAGTCCGGACAAGATCGCCAAGACACTTTCCGCATCGACCAAATAACATGGCGACGATCCTGTCAATTGAGACTTCGACCTCTATTTGTTCTGTAGCGGTTCATTTGGATGGGAGACTGATTTCACTTTCTGAACTGACCGAGCCTGGTGCACACGCGGAGCGGCTGATGCTGTTGATTGAGGAAGTGTTGGAAAAAGCAAAGATCGGATTTCAGAAGCTCGATGCCGTTGCTGTGTCCGAAGGGCCGGGTTCGTATACCGGCTTGCGGATTGGCGTGTCCACTGCCAAAGGCCTGGCCTTTGGCCTAAATAAGCCACTGATCGGAGTGAATACATTGCAAGCTTTGGCAAGTGCCGTGGCTTCACGCGAGGGCGAACTCGTTATTCCAGTTTTGGACGCTCGGAGGATGGAAGTGTTTAGACAGGTATTTGATTGGAAACTGAACTCCGTAGCGAAGCTTGATGCAGAAGTGTTGTCGGAAGATTCCTTTCAGAACTTTCTGGAAAGTCACCGGGTTTACTTTTTGGGCGATGCAGTCGATAAAGTCGAATCTATTGTACAGCATGATCACGCGCGCTTTATTTCCGACTTGTCGTTTTCTGCCCAGCATATGGGCGGAATAGCATTCGACAAATATCAAAAAGGCCAGTTTGCAGACTTGGCTTACTTCGTCCCCAATTATCTAAAGGAATTTAAAGCGCTGCATTCTAAAAAGAATCCGTTATTGAGTTTATGAGTGAGCTAGTTAATCGCGTTGCAGCAAGTCCGATCCTATCGATCAATATGGAGGAGTTTTATCCCCAGGAAGAAAGGGTGTTGTTTGACCTGAAGCCTTTCCTTTTCCAAGAACTGATCTTGAGGGAAAAGGAATTTCGTCAGGCGTTAAAAGAATTGGATTGGTCAATTTATAATAACAAATGGGTTGCGGTGACCTGTACTGCGGATGCAATAGTTCCTACGTGGGCATTTATGCTGGTCTGTACTTATTTGGAAAGCGATTCTAAAGGATATGTTGTAGGTAGTCTGGAAACCTTGGAACAGCACATTGCTGAGACAGCTTTGGCTAAAATGGACTTGGCTGAATTTGCGAATCGGCCGGTGGTAATCAAAGGGTGCTCTAAATTTCCGATACCTCTATTTGCTTACGGACGGTTAGTTTCGCTTTTGCAAAGCCAGGCAAAGAGCTTGATGTTTGGAGAGCCTTGCAGCACAGTGCCGCTTTATAAGAAGCCGAAGGCGTGATTGTGAAAGACTAGGAGAATTGACGCTGCTAGTAAAAGGGTCTCTGGAAACTGAAATTCTGGAGGCCTTTTTACTTATAAAACTTTTCCTTGATCATTTTCAGGGAGTTAGGCTGGGGAGAGATTTTTTTTGGAGTAGGGTATTGTTGTGGAGAAAAAAAGGGGGATATTTGCACTCCCAATCGAGGCGAACGGTGTCGAGGGAAATTGAAATGAGGGAGTGTGGTGGGGTTAAAAACCCGGAACAGGCGCTGGGGAGGCGGAAAAATTAAAAAATTTATTTTCCGATCCGGTTGCAAATAGAAAAACTTCACTTACCTTTGCATCCCGGTTCGCAAGGAACGGAAAGCAGAAAGAGAAAACGAGACGGAAATCAGGGAGGTGACTCCGGATTTTGACAGTCCAGCCGAAAGCGGTTGGGCAAGTTCTTTGAAATGTTGTAAGAGATAGAAAGCCTGAGGAAACGACAGGCGTGAATGAGTTGCTTCGGCGTTCATTTGCGGATACGAATGATAATTTACAATGGAGAGTTTGATCCTGGCTCAGGATGAACGCTAGCGGCAGGCCTAATACATGCAAGTCGAGCGGCAAGTCGAGGAGTAATCTGAGACCTAGAGCGGCGTACGGGTGCGTAACGCGTATGCAACCTACCTCATACAGGGGGATAGCCCGGAGAAATCTGGATTAATACCCCATGGCACAGCACAAGGGCATCTGCGAGCTGTTAAAGATTCATCGGTATGAGATGGGCATGCGTCTGATTAGCTAGTTGGCGGTGTAACGGACCACCAAGGCGACGATCAGT
>NZ_AUBW01000011.1 GCF_000429445.1 Algoriphagus terrigena DSM 22685 | reverse complement strand
CCATAATATTGCGATCAGCATGACCGAAAACGGAGATCCGTTGGAAAATGCATTGGCTGAACGGATCAATGGAATTATCAAAGGAGAATACCTGGATTGCTATGAAGTAAATTCCATACAAGAGGCAAACGAGTTGCTTTCCCACGTTGTCAACCTCTACAACCAAGAACGACCTCATATGAGTATAGGAAACAAAACACCTGAGGAAATCCACCAAACCAATCAAAAAACAGATCGGTTGTGGAAAAACTACTATGCCAAAAATCGTACACTTGTAAACCTATAAAAGGACGAACCAAAAACAGTCAATCAGTATCAGGATTTAAACTATAACCTGTAAACTGTTTTTAGGACGAGTCATTTTTAAACCAATCCCCCTAACCCCCTTTTCAAGGGGGAATCAGGTCAACGGGTACTCCAATCCTGAAAGAGAAGAATCAAGGTTAAGGAGGAAAAAAAATTCAGAATTATTGGAAATAGTTCTGAGGTTCCGATTGCGCAACTCCCCCTTTCCTAAAGGGGGTCGGGGGGATTTATCTCAAATTTCAATATCAAACATCGAATGTTGAATTTCGAATAATGAAGAGTCTTGAGGCCAATTTTTCAATCTTCCAACTCTAACTCCTCAAAACCAACACCCGCTCCTCATCGAAATGCAGGTAAACCCGGTCTCCGATGTGATACTTGCGGGCGGGATCATCGACTTCCCAGATTTCGCTACCGTTCTTGAGCTTCACCAACAGTGAATTGTAATGCACCAAAAACCGCTGATCAATCACATGACCGAGGACTTCCCCCTTGGTGCGGAGACGCACATCTGACGGACGGATATAGCTGTCAAACCGGTCCGGAATCAGATTGATCGGGGAAAAAAGCCGCGCCACATACCGGGTCTTCGGATGCTCGCAGAGATCCTGTGAATTTCCTTTTTGGATGACCTTGCCCTTTTGCAGGATCAGGACCGAATCGGTCAACCGCAGCGCATCGTCCAGATCATGCGTCACAAAGATCACCGTCGTGCCGGATTCCCGCAGCACCTCCTTGAGCTCGAGGATCAACTTGTGCTTTTGGATGGTGTCGAGATGACTGAAGGGCTCATCCAGGAGTAAAACCTCCGGCTCCACGGCCAAAGCCTGCGCAATTGCCACCTTCTGCTGCTGTCCACCGCTCAACTGTCGCGGCAGACGGTCCTTGTACTTCTCCAGTCCCAGCTGCTCCAGCAGCCTTTTCATCCGAAGCTTCTTGTATTCGGGATCAAAATTCATCAGCGGACGCGAGATGTTTTCCTCCACCGTCGCATTGGGAAAGAGGTGGTAATCCTGATGAATCAGCTTAATCTCATCGTATCCGGCCACGAGCTTTTGCTTGGGATTTTGGATCTGCATGTCACCCAACCAGACCTCTCCGCTGCTTTGGGTCATCAGTCCGGCAGCGATCCGCAGTAGCGTACTCTTGCCTGAACCGCTTTCTCCTACGATCGAGAGGAATTGACCTTTTGCCAATTCCAAAGAGAAGGGATGCAGGGCCGTCTGTGATTCGTAGGATTTGGATACTTGGCGGATGGAGAAGAAAGGCATTTTTTCAGTATTCAGTGAGCAGTCTCAGTAGGCAGTAGCCGACATTCGATGTTCGATATTAATTGAAAAATTCTGAAAGGTTGAAAAATTGGGAGATTCTCTAAGGTTGAAAAATTTGAAAATTGAAAGATTGAAAAATTGGCCACAAACGAAACTTCATCATTCAATATTTAATTGAACAAGTGGGAAGTTGGCGTTGTCGCCCTGAGCGAACTCGAAGGGTTAAAACGTGGTAAAGTTCACCTTTGTCTTGGACCTTTCCATCTTCAAAGACTTCGTAACTCGTAAATCGTAATTCGTAAATTTTCCAAAGAGAAACCTAACTATCCCTAATCTCCTCACCTCGCCCGAAGGCCTCGTAATTCGTATTTCGTAAATCGTAATTCCCCAGACTGCTCACTGCAAACTGCTACTCCAAACTATCCCTCACTTTCTTCGGCAGCGAATCCCGAATCAGCTGATAGCTGTCTCTTGCCAACTCCAGGATCAGCGTATCCGGTACATTCCCATGCGTGCTGACCGAGTTCCAGAGTGTCTTATTCATGTGATAACCCGGTGTGATTCCCGGATACTGCTCCCGCAGCTCGACCGCCCGCTCGGGATCGCACTTGAGATTGACGTAGGGGAAGTTATCGATATCCATCAGCGCAAAGATCTTCCCGCCCACCCGAAATACCAGCGTGGTTGGGCCAAAGGGCGTATCCTCCGTCACATGCGGAAGGGCAAGGCAATAGTCGCGGAAGTATTCTAAAGTCATGTTGAGGTTGGAAGTTGGAGGTTGGAAGTAGGATGTGGGGTGCTGGATGGCTGGAGCAATCCCTCCAAATTTCAGAATTCCCGATAGAAAGACAAGAAAACGAAACTCAAATTAAAATAAATGCAGGAAACTAGGAGAATGGTTTGGTAAAAGGCCAGTCCAAGATTAAATTGACTAAGGATTTTTGAGTAGTGGATTCCAGCCAACAAGGACAAGGAAGAGAATCCTGATTACATCAAAGATTAGATTGACCTGGATAAATTTTCTGCCTAATGTCCGAGAAATTCAAAGGGAAATATCGAAGCGAATCAGCCCGAAAGCAAGATTGGGATTATGGAAGTGATGCAGCCTATTTCATTACCTTTTTTACAAAGGATCGACAACACTTTTTCGGTGAAATACAGAAAGGAAAAATTCAGGTTTCTCCTGCCGGTGCCATAGCAGAGGTGCTATGGTTTGAAATTAAAAACCATGCAAAAAATATCGAATTGGGGGAATATGTCGTGATGCCAAATCACGTACATGGGATTTTGATTTTGAATGGGAACAACGTCGTAGGGACAGGGCATGCCCTGTCCCTACCGCATGACGTGGGAATAACGCATGACGTGGGAATAACGCATGACGTAGGGACAACGCATGCGTTGTCCCTACCCACCCCCGGCCAACAACGGTTTCAAAATCAGGGAAATAATACCATTTCATCGATTATAGGATCGTACAAATCTGCCGTTACCAAATCCTGTAATCGATTGGGATTACCATTTGCATGGCAAACACGGTTTCATGACCACATCATCCGAAATGATGAATCATTTCAGCGAATTTCAGAATACATCAAAAACAATCCTGCCAATTGGAAGGATGATGGATTTTTCTCTTAAAAAAACATCAAATACCCCCTTCTCAACGCACTCTGTCTTTTTGAGTCTTGGAATTCAGGATGATGCTGGCTGGGATTTGCAATTCCTCCCCTCCTATCCTTGTCAATTACCTGTTTTTCATATAAATACTTTATCTCTTATATTGTAGTTCATAACTCTGACTTTTTGCAAACCATGAGACAATTCCAAACCCATGAGAAACCATCAGCCCCTTTTCATCTTAGTTCTTCTGGCAGCCCTGTTTTCTTGTGGGGGAAAGTCGGAGGACAGCGCCGTCACCGGCAAGGCCGCGAGCCTTGATCCCAACGTGGACGTCAAGACACTTCAAACCGACTTTATGAAGTGGTGGACGTACCATTCCCGCACGATTTCTCTTTCATCGGACTTCGTGGGGATGGATGAGCTTTCGGGCACGATTGGGAAGAAGCAGTTTCTGGAAAAATTGGGTACGGGCAAGTACATTCCGGTCAGGCTGGCCTCTGACAAGAAGCCAGAGACTTACCAACTTTTCAAGCTTGAGGGATCAGCCCACAAGGACATTGCTCCCACGATTGAAAATCAATCGCTGATCAACCTGAAGCATTTCAACATGGAGGGAACGGCCTTTCCTGAGTTTGACTTGACCGATCTTGCGGGGAATCACTACACCAATCAAAGTACAAAGGGCAAGACCCTGATCCTGAAGACTTGGTTTATCGCCTGCAAACCCTGTTTAGAAGAGATGCCCATGCTGAACGAACTGGTCGGGAAGTACAGCACGCGGGATGACCTGGTCTTCATCAGTCTGGCTTTGGATTCCCAATCTGAATTGGAGGAATTCTTAAAGAAGAGGGAGTTTGACTATCAGGTAGTCGCGTCACAAAAGGAGCTGATCCAGGGGAAACTGGACTTGCAGCTCTACCCCACCCATCTGATCATTAATCAAGATGGATCTATTGCAAAAGTCGTCACCAAAGCCTCGGAGATGATCTCGTATCTGGAAGGGGAGACGGAACTGGCCGAAAACAATCAATCGCTACCACCACCTCCGCCGCCATCACCCTCGCCAACTACACCAAAGTAAAAGCCAAGCAACCTTTCTGGACGTTGGGTCTTTTTGTATAACCGTTGATACTTTTGACTCGGACGTTGAGTCTTTTTGTATAACCGTTGATACTTTTAGCTCGGACGTTGAGTCTTTTTATATGAACGTTGATACTTTTTACTCGGACTTTGAGTCTTTTTGTATGAACGCTGATACTTTTAGCTCGGGCGTTGAGTCTTTTTATATGAACGTTGATACTTTTTACTCGGACGTTGAGTCTTTTTATATGAACGTTGATACTTTTTACTCGGACGTTGAGTCTTTTTGTATAAACGTTGATACTTTTTACTCGGACGTTGAGTCTTTTAGCTGTAATAGTTCTATCCCAGATCGGAAAAGTTCAACAAACTCACCAAACCGAATCGCTGCCTTTCCCATCATTAAACCCAGCACTGCCCAAAACAGCCTGACTTACAGCAGGAAACACAAAAGTTTTGAGAAAATAATATTGCCAAGGGTGCTTTTTTTGGAGATGCCTTTTTTATCTTAAGTGTAAAAAAACGCTTATGGCACTTAGCAGTTACCTCATCGTACAAGGACAAAACCAGGGAGCAATCAGAGGAGGAAGTATCCAAAGAGGGCGGGAAGGCTGGATAGAGATTGTCGCCTACAACCATGAAATCATGTCGGCTTACGACCCTTCCAGCGGATTGGCTACCGGCAAAAGACTGCACCACCCGCTGACCGTGGTGAAGGAGATTGACCAGAGCACTATCCCGTTATTTCAGGCATTGATCCAAAATGAAATACTGACCACGGTGGAACTGAAGAATTTTACCCCAAACAAGTTGGGAACAGCCGGTGGCTCGGCGAAGGAGATGCTTGCATACAGCATCACTTTAACCAACGCACGAATCGTGGGAATCAAAAGCGCCATGCTGAACAACAAAAACCCGGAACTCACTCGCTATGAGCGCACGGAAGAGCTATCCTTTGTGTATGAACAAATTGAATTCCACTGGTATCTTGGAAACAGAAGTGTAGCAGATAACTGGTAATGCACTTTTGATGGGCCTCGCTGTCTGCCGTTCTTCTACATACATGAGCTGCGGTGCAGGTGATACGGTTAGTCGCAATGATTTGCAGGACCGACGGCATCTTTTTCAAGGAGTCAACAAGGCAATTCGCTACCGATGATCATTGTCTCTACTGTTTTCTATAAACCCATTCCCAAACTTCCCCATCATCGGGATCCTGCACTGTTCCGGAAAATTCAAATCCATTCTTCTCCAGGATCTTGGTTGAGAAATTGTTTTCAGGAAGCGTCCGGGCGGTGATCTTTACGCTTGGATCAGACTTTTGAGCCAGGAGGACGAGTTGCCGACAGATAGCTGCTCCGACTCCCCGCTGCCTAAAAGGCTCAAAAGTGCCGTAGGCGATCTCCACGGCGCCGTTGACAGGTTGACCTTTAAATCCTCCCGTGCCCGTCAGTTCTCCTTCTTCAAAAGAAAAATACCCGATCCAAGGCGGGCTGAAACCGATTTTTTCATAGTAATCCTCCATCATCTGACAAATCGGTGCAGCCGATGCATCAGCCATGAAGCGGGGATTTTCATCAACTGTTCGGGATATTGGAAGGAGTTCCATCAAGGGATCAAGGTGAGGTGCTTGGTGTTAAAGGCCAGAGATTCAATAAAAGTCCACACTTAAAAGCTGATAATCAACCTGTTTTTTCCAGGTCTACTAGCCGGCTCGTTCCTCGAAAGATAGCTTCAAGTCAGGAGCTCTCTTGATAAAATATAGAGGCCTCCACTTCCACGGAATTTACAGCCTCCTGACGTACCCCAATTCGGGAATCTTTCCGTCTCAGTTTTGTTTCTAGACCGATGACTATACCCGACCACAAGTTGATCTACTACATCCAACGATGGGTGGAACTGAATGAAGCTGAAGAAAGCCTGATCTTGGATGCATTCGAGCCGATTGCCGTCAAAAAGAAGAAGGATCTTCTGGTGCCGGGTGACGTCTGTCGCTATGTCTATTTCATCGCCTCCGGAGCAGTCAGATCCTACCACGTGGACGAAAAGGGAGTAGAACACATCTTCCAGCTCAGCCTGGAAAACAGCTGGATCAGTGATCTGGAGAGCTTTTTCTCCCAAAAACCCTCTAATTATTACATCGAATCCATCGAGCCCTCTACCCTGTTGCGGATTTCCTACGAGCGGCTGGAAACGCTCTACGCTGAAGTTCCCAAGTTGGAGCGCTACTTCCGGATCTTGTTTCAGAGAGCCTATCTCAATGCGCTTCAACGGCTCAATTCCACCATGTGGGACACGGCTGAGGAGCGATACAATGACATGATCAAGGAAAACTGTTCCATCCTGCAGCGCGTCCCCCAGACCTACATTGCTTCCTACCTCGGCATCACGCCCGAGAGCCTGAGTCGCATCCGCAAGAAGAAGTAAGGCTGCATCCCTCCTCCGAATCTTACCCAAGATCAACCCAATTTCTTAACCTACATCAAGGGTATGGAGTATTAGGCAGGTCTACCTTTGTATCGTGATCTATCTACGACGGTCATCCGGGAGTGATATCCTATCCATTCCTCAGCTGTCATGAACCGAAACTCATTTCTTAAATCGCTAGCACTGATCGCTGCGTCAACTTATGGAGCCATGAACTTATCCAGCTTAAAATCCATCTTAGGTCCTTTGGAAAACACCCCAAAGATGCCGGTGCTTTTCCTGGGACACGGCAGCCCGATGAATGCCATCGAAGAGAATCAGTTTGTGAAAGGATTCAGAAACGTCTCCGCCCAGATCGAGATACCCAAGGCGGTTCTGGTGGTGTCGGCACATTGGGAGACGAGAGGCACTCAGGTGACAGCGATGAAAAACCCGAAGACGATTCACGACTTTGGGGGATTTCCGCCTGCGCTCTACCAAGTGCAGTACCCTGCCCCCGGCATGCCTGAGCTGGCAGCCGAGATCAAGTCGTCTGTCCACTCGACCGACATTCATCTGGACGATCAGTGGGGTCTGGATCACGGAGCTTGGACGGTCATCCGCCACATGTATCCTGACGCAAATATCCCCGTGGTGCAGCTCAGTCTGGACTATTACAAGACACCTCAGGAGCACTATGAGCTAGCCAAAGAACTGAGCCGCTTGCGAGAGAAAGGCATCCTGATCGTCGGCAGCGGCAATGTCGTCCACAACCTCCGCATGGTTCACTGGCAAAAACTCAACGAACCCTACGGATACGACTGGGCGATAGAGGCCAACGACAAGATCAAGGCGGACATCCTGAGCGGAAATCACGAGGACCTCATCCACTACTCCAGACTTGGGAAGGCGTTCGAACTGGCCATTCCCACACCGGAGCATTACCTCCCGCTTCTCTACACACTGGCGCTGCAGGACAAAGACGAACCGGTCAGTCTCTTCAACGACGAGCCGCTCGGAGGCTCCCTGACCATGACCTCAGTCAAGATCGGATAACAATCAATTGAAATAACTACCACTAAATTTTAGCACAATGAAAATCGCAGTAACAGGCGCCTCGGGCCAATTGGGAAATCTGGTCATCGCCGAATTAAAAAACAAAGTAGCTTCTGAAGGTGTAGTCGCACTGGTGAGAAATCCTGAAAAAGTAACCGGTCTGGGCACTGAAGTCCGCGTCTTTGACTACAGCAAGCCGGAAACTTTGGCGGCAAGCCTGGAAGGGATCGACCGTCTTCTCCTCATCTCCAGCAGCGAGGTCGGCAAACGGACTGAGCAACATTCCAATGTCATCCAAGCCGCCAAAGAGGCCGGCGTGAGATGGATTGTCTACACCAGCCTGCTTCATGCGACAGATTCTTCAATCAGCCTTGCCGGTGAGCACGTGGCAACGGAGCAAGCGCTCAAAGAATCGGGGATCCCCCATACCATCCTCCGCAACGGTTGGTACACCGAAAACCAAGCAGGATCCATCTCAGGTGCGCTGGATGCGGGAGCTTTGGTGGGCAGCGCAGGTGCCGGAAAGATCTCAGCAGCTGCCCGTCGGGACTATGCCGAAGCAGCAGCAGCAGTCCTTCTGGACGAGAAGCATATTGGAAAAGTCTATGAACTGGCGGGTGACGAAGCCTATACGCTGACCGATTTCGCAGCAGAGATCAGCAAAAACAGCGGGAAGAATATCCCCTACACCGACCTGCCCGAGACGGAATATGCAAACATCCTGAAGAGTGTGGGATTGCCGGGCGGACTGGCTGAAGCGATTGCAAGTTGGGATACCGGTATGGCCAAAGGCGACCTCTACGATGACTCCAAACAACTGTCACAGCTGATCGGCAGACCGACCACTCCAATGGCCGGAACCGTCAAAGAAGCAATGCAGTAACCAGTACAACTTAACACACCTGATTTTACAAAAAGGCAGAACCGATGGTTTTGTCTTTTTGCTTTTACACTCCTGACAAAAAAAATAGCACCGGAAGAATCCTCCGATGCTATCTGAATAATACCCGACAAGCGGAAGCTGTCGGAACCTTACCCGTCAAAATTCAGCACTTTCGATCAATTGTTTTTGAATTCTCCGTTTTTGAAGACCAGGGCTTCTTTGATGTTTGCTTTGATCGCCGCATAGGCTTCGGCATTTCCGTCCTCATCGTTAGGGCCGACTTCGATCAGCCCATCACTGTTGCCATCTGCCACCAGGGACGGAGCTACACCTTCGAGAAACTTGTCCATGTATAGCGTCAGCAAAAGATTCTGCGCACCATTCACTTCCAGTCCCTTATTAAACTGCATACTCACCTCGTCTTCGAGATCGAGGTACATCACGGCTGGAATATCAAACCAAGTCGCCTTAGTAATCACCGAATAGCCGTACATCTCATCCGTCTCGGGCACGTCAGCGGCTTTGACCAAGTCAAAATCCACCTTGCCATAGATTTCGTTAGCGACCATGCTACTCGCCAACGGAGCCACCAGGACCTGACCATCCTTGACCAAGGTAACGGTCATCGGCTGGTTGGTTTTGATGTGGGCGATATCGGGCTTCTTGCTATCCTCACTTTTTGTCCTCAGGTGCATCTTGATGTTATCCACCGAGATTCGCACATCCGTGATGGCGATATTGCCATAGATCAGGCTGTTGGTACGTGCATTGGGACTTTCCTCACTGTTGCCGACTGTGGCAGAGATAGTCACTTCACTTTCCCCTAAGACCGGTTGATCGTCATTGTTCTCCGTACAAGAGATAAGCATTGCAGCGGCAGAACTTGCCAGGAAGATAGACTTCCAACTTTTCATTGTTTTCATGGTAGATAGTTTTGGTTAGTAAATGGTTGAATTTTGACTTGTATTGCTGATTTTTAATTCGTTACAGGAGCTTTGTCAGTCCACTCGAGATTGGAAAAGACCCCCTCGGTCACCTCAATCTCAGTCCCGTTGTATTGATCTTTGGCTTTGAAATAAAAAGTCCCCGAGAGTTTCTTTTGGAGTGTATCAAACTCCGTCACCGTCAGACTCATCAGGTCTGCATGGTTGGAGCTCGCCTTATACTTCGCCTCATCGGAATTGACCGAAGTCCTTTCCTCCACTCCTCCCATCGCGCCCTGAAAGTCTCCGATGATACTTTCATCATAGTTCCATTCCGTCAGCGTCGTGCCGGGCTGGATATCTGCCAGGGAGTGGCCGCCAATCTTGAAGCCCACTGCCAAAGCTCCTCCTCCATCGTACTGACTGACTCCGACGACAGTCAATAGAAAAGTGTCGCCCTCGCGCTCCATCTCCGCCACAATAAAATCCATCGCAGCGATGCTCTTGTTGCCGGCTGCCGCAAACTCCTCTCCGTTGACCTTGCAGGTGATTTTTCCCTTTTCATCACTTTCCGGAAAGGTATCCTGTATCAGATCGCAGCCTCCAAAAACTGAAAGGAGCCCAATCAAAAAAACAGGTCTAAAAAAAGGGTTAGAAAAGATTTTCATGGGCTCCATTTTAAATTTTAGGTTCAAAAAAGGTTCGACACGCTGATGATTTTAGATGCAAACCTCCTCAATTCGACCGGCTGAGACACACTCCAAAACTGTAGAATCTTTGCCTCAATGCCGCTCTGAGATCAGTAAAGCGCCTTTTTGCAGCGTGATACTTGATTAAAGTTCATATCCTGTGCTAGTCTTCGATCCTCTTTTATGAAAAAGCAGGTTCGGAGATCCTCTCCCCTAAAAAGCTTCGACGATCTAGATATCTACTCCTCTATTGTCTCTTTTTGGATAAATAGAATTTCTCATTTACTTTGGCGAAGCAAATCTTGCCTAGACTTCAACGCCAACCCATGAAACCTATCTTTTCCCATCTCTCTTGGAAGAGTTTCCTTGTACTTCCGATCCTGATTTTCCAGGCGACAACGGGCATGGCCCAAGACAAACCGAAAGCCAAGCCCATCATCGATGTGCATGTCCATGCGATGAAAGTCAATCCTGCCTTTGCTTCCGATATGTGTCCGTGGTTTCTGAGCAGCATGCCTGGAAGCATCCCGGGTCAGCCAGGTCCTTCCTTTATCTCCACCGACTGCGCACATCCGCTGAAAGCCGCCAAGTCCGACGAGGAGTTTCAGCAGAAGCTGATGGAAACTGCCGAGCGGCTCAACATCACCTTTGTGGCCAGCGGTGATGCAGAGATCTTACATCGCTGGAAAAAAGCGGCCCCAGATCGTGTGATCCCCTCCATCGGAATCTCCCAGGGCATGAGTGTCCAGGCATTTGAGGATTCACTGAGCAATGGATTTTACCAAGTCATGGGTGAGATCGCTCCCCAGTATCAGGGAATGTCGCCAGCAGATCCATCGCTGGATGAGTATTTTGCCGTGGCTGAGAAACTCGGCATCCCGGTTGGCATCCACATGGGCACTGGCGGGAATGGGATGGCAAATCTCTCCTCTCCTAAATATCGGGCGTCGATGGGCAGACCTTTCCTACTGGAAGATGTCCTGGCCAAGCATCCCAATCTGAAGATCTGGGTCATGCATGCCGGCTATCCGATGATCGACGAGATGATCGCTCTGATGGGAGCCAATGCCTACGTGTATGTGGATTTGGCAGGATTTATCTGGAGCTATCCACTCGAGGAAATCCACATGTACCTGAGAAGACTGGTGCAGGCCGGATTTGGAAAGCGGATTCTCTATGGCACGGATCTGATGATGTGGCCGGAGCTTCTGGAGACTTCCATCGGCGTCATCGAAAACGCAAACTACCTAAGCGAAGACCAGAAGCGGGATATCTTCTTCAACAATGCCATCCGATTCTTCAACTGGGATCCCAAAAAATTTGAGTAAACTCAACCCTCAATTACTGTTACCCTATCTATCCCGCGGCCCACGTACCTGTGGGCCGCTTTTTTCCAGTCCCATCCCAAAACCCACCCCCGGTCCCCGCTTCTGGAACCTTTTGCCTTCAGGCTTCGTCATACACTTGTCCAAGGCGAATACTTTGCCTATTTTAGACTCCATATGATCCTCTCTTACAACATCCCCCTTACCGGACTTTTGGTAGCTGATGGCACTAGTTGCCGTGCAGCGCAGGGGATGCTTGTGTCTCATAGCAAGGCCTTTATCAGCTAACCCTCCGTTGGGTACTTAAACGGAGGGCTTTTTACCCGTCTTTTTTCTATGTCCACCCACCTTTGGTAATTCCCCCAGAGGTGAAAATCTATTTACACACTACTGATATGCAACCGATTATCTCAACTACTGACTATAAAACGATCTATTCCCTGATCCATGATATGCCCGCTTCCCAGCGTACCAAAGAAATGGGTCAGCTGCAAAAAGAACTCAATACAGCCAAGAAAGTGCCTGACGACACGATCGAAGCAAACGTTATTCGCCTCAATTCTTATTTTGAAGTGATGGATGTCGCTACCGGAAAAACACTTCAACTCAGTCTGGTCATGCCAAAAGCAGCCGACCTAAGTCAGCAAAAAATCTCGATATTGAGTCCTCTTGGCGTAGCGTTGATTGGCTTCAGTGAAGGGATGCTGGTCGAATGGATGCTTCCCGGCGGACTCAAAAAACTCCAGATCCTGAAAGTCGTCAATGATACAGCGCCAGTAAAGATTTAACCAACCGGATCACAACCCAAAACTCCTTTGATTATGAAATGGACGTACAGTATTCCCAGAAAAACGGGCACGGCTCTATTACTGTTGACCGTGCTGGTGTTGGTTTTAGCAAACAATCTCAGAGATCGCTCAAACTCCGAGCGGCTGAAAACTGCCTTCGAGTCTATCTATGAAGACCGGCTGATGGTGGAGAGCTACATCCTCCGACTGTCGGAAGAACTGCACCAAATCCAGGAAATATTGGAGAATCCAGTCGTCCGTCAAACCGAAAACCTCCAAAGGAAACTGTCGGAAATCGAGCAAATCAATCTCCTCTATCTGAACACTGAGCTAACCAAAGCTGAGGAGATGCATTTTGAGCATTTCGAAAAACTCACTTGGGAGCTCGACAAAGCGCTGCTAGACGGCAAGATCGAAGGCGCCAACTCGAAGATTGAGGAAGCGCTGATGGATCTTCGCCTTCTGTCGGAAATCCAGATCAGCGAAGGTCAATCGCTCTTGACACAATCGCAGCAGCTTTTCAAGTCCAGTTCGATCAGTTCGCAGTTTGAAATCTGCCTGGTGATCATCCTCGGATTGATGGTTCAGGGAATCCTGTTCGCTTCCAAGACACTCCAGAAGCAGAATTCTATCTCAACTGAAAATCTGAATTAAATCTTATTTAAGAACCTTTGAAAGCCTGTTTTTCAAAGGTTTTTTTTGTGAAAGTTTTTTACCTCCACAGCCTTACACTCTGCTGGAAAAATCATTGCACTTGTCCAGCCTCTCCAGAAGCTGGACCCGACTTATTCTTTTTATTCTTTGATATCCAAAGTCTCAATTCTGAAGAGCTTCTTTGTGCTCAGAAAAAAATGTTCTTTTTTTAACCCAATGATCAACTACCACGGCAAAACCTTCCACCCCGTCCTCAACTCAGAAAACGGGGAAACCTCCGCAGAAACTGTCTTTCACTATCAGCAGCAAGGGAATATTCTTACTTCTGAGTATTCCGGAGGCAAGATCCTGCAGGGCCATTTGATCGGTTTGGTCGATGAAGATGGCAAGATCGAGATGCGCTACCACCAGGTAAACAGCAGCAATGAACTGATGACCGGAATCTGCCGCTCAGTTCCGGAAATCCTTCCCAACGGAAAGATCCGGCTGCATGAGACCTGGCAATGGACTTCGGGAGACTTTTCCGAGGGAAACTCGGTGTTGGAGGAAATCTGAAAGACGCCCTTTGGGAAAGATGTGATTTGTACTTTAAATCCTCTCAAACACTTGATCTTTCTGAGAAATTTTTCTTCTTTTCCAAAATTAAATTTCATAGTTGTAGCATTTGGAAAGCTATTCCCGTCTGGTCGTTAACCTCGGATTTTTCCTCAACCAAACTTTTCGCTTATGACAACTTCAAGATTACCACAGCTGCTTTGGGTTTTGATGATCTCATTTCTCGCCGTTTCCTGCCAGGATGAAGTCACCACGAGCCACACTTACCGGACGATGATGCCAGTTTACCTGGAGATGAGTGACGTCCGAGCCAGAACCATATCCGTAGAACCTCCCCAGGAATTGGAAAGTCCGGGAAAAATCTACATCTACGGCGACTACCTGCTCATCAACGAGCCCACGAAGGGAATCCATATCCTGGACAATACCAACCCGTCGAACCCCATCAACAAGAACTTTATCCCTATCGAAGGCAACGTGGATCTGGCTGTAAACAGCAACATCCTCTATGCTGACAACTACGTCGATCTGCTGGCTTTTGACATCAGCAACTTGAATAACATCCAACTCATCAAGCGAGTCGAGGACGTGTTTACGCACATGTACAACCACGCAACCGGACAAGTCATTACGTACAAAGATACCGTGCTTACCTCCGAAACTGCCAACTGGGGATGTCCAAACTGTGAATTCTTCGCTGTGAATTCGAGCTTAAGCTTTGCAGCAAACTACTCCGCAGCTGCGCAGAGCTATGGCACTGGCGGATCTATGGCGAGATTCACACTAGCCAATCAGCACCTCTATGCGGTGGATGAGTCTACCATGCGGGTATTTGATGTGAAAAGTGCGGCAGATCCCAAGTTTATCAAGCCGATCGATCTGGGCTGGGGCATCGAAACGATCTTTCCTTTTCAGAACAAACTCTTTATCGGTTCAAACCGTGGGATGCATATCTATGATGCTTCGACTCCGGCGAGCCCAACACGAATGGCTGTTTACGAACACATCGTGGCTTGTGATCCTGTAGTCGTCAACGAGGACTTTGCCTTTGTCACCCTCCGAAACGGCAACTCCTGCTTCAATAACGTCAACCAACTAGAGGTCATCGACATCAAAGACCCCTACAACCCCTATCTGAAAAAAGCTTATTCGATGCTTAATCCACATGGGCTTGGGCTGGCCGGTGACAATCTTTATGTCGCAGAAGGAGCGCATGGATTGAAAAGCTTCAAAGTGACTGACGTCATGACCATCGACCAAAACCAGATGGAATTTATCGAATCAATGAAGTCTGTAGATCTGATCCCTGGCCCAAAATCGCTGATCGTAATCGGCCCAGACGGAGTTTGTCAGTATGACTACAGCACGCCGTCCAAGCTGGTCAAACTGAGCTGCATCGATGTAAAAAACCCAGTGGTGGTTAAGTGATTTAAAAGGCCTTGGGCGAGTCGAGGAGGTTGGATATAGATAGGTTGCTTTTTGAAAATTACGATTTACGAAGCCTCCGGCGAGTTGAGGAATTTGGCTATAGTAAGGTTTCGTTTAAAAACAGAAAATGAAAATTAGCTTCCTGATTGTATGCATTTGTGTGTTGACGATAGCCTCTGGATATGGTCAGGAGAAGGTCTACTACAACCAGACGGAATTTGGGGCGATGTTTGGTCAAAGTGAGGACAACTGGAACGGCGAGTCGGAGCCTAGGACTAGTTTCTCCATGATTACATTTCATGGCGTCAGGTTCGCCAAGCACCACGTCGTCGGTGTTTCCGTGGGCTTGGACCACTATCCGTCGATTGACATCCTTCCGTTTGCTTTGGGCTGGAGAGGTTTTCATGGACCAAAAGACAAGGCTCAGCTGATCGGAGGTTTTGACATTGGAGCTGGCTCAACAGTTTTGACGGAAAAGACAGAAACGGAATGGGGTAAAAGCTGGTACGAAGGCGGTGTGATGGTAAGCCCATCGATCGGCGCGTATTTTCCGGGAAAAAAGCAAAAGACAGCTTTCACAATCATTTTGGCTTACAAGCTGCAGGAGTTCTCATTATTCAACGGCTCGTTTGACCAAGTGAATCCCAGGCCCTTTCCCAGTTCCGGACTTCCTCCCGGTTACAATTCCCTCACAGAAACCGCCTACTCTCTCCAAAGCTTGGTTCTCCGCGTGGGCTTGAGTTTTTGAGTTCAAAAGTCGACTCCAAACCACTTCACGGCATTGTGGTAGTAGATCTTATCCACGACTTCTTTGTGGAGCTTGAGTCCCTGAAATCTCCCATTTACGTCGCCTACTTCCATCCATTCATCGCTGACTAAGTACGTCCAGTCCCTTTGCCAGGTGGCGACTGCCCTGGACTTGACCTCTTCTGGATCTGGATCGCCTGAGATTTCAAGATCCGTCCCATAGATGAGCTGATCCTGATACTTGATCATAAAGTCCCTCACCCGATCCCGATCTTTTTGACTCTGAAGCTGCAAATGGCCGATCCTGGCAGCCATATCCACGGCCATATGGGGAAAGCTATCCAGTCGCTTGGCGAGTTCATCGACGTTCCATTCGACACTTCCCAGGTGTGCCCCTACAAACCGCAGGTCCGGAAATTTCTTCAAAAGTCTATCGCGGGCCTCCACCTGTTGCTCATAGCTGGGAAACTCCGGATGCAGGTACATGTGGTACTCGGGATGTCTTGAAAAGTAAGACCTGTCACTGTTGACCGTCATCTCTTCGATGGGAAGCCAGCAGTTCCTGGGTTCGCCGAGATGCGCCATCAAGGTCTTGCCTTCGTCTTGGACAAACTGAAAGATTGGCTCCAATCTCGGATGGTCGGCCATGATAAAAGCACCGTTTTCATCTTTGTATGTCATCCCGATGTTTTTCCAGATTTTGATCCCAAGCGCACCTTGGTCAAAGGTCTCCCTGATCCGCGCGATCTCTTTCTGCGCCCAGTCTGGATCACTCCAGTTTTCGAGAGAAATCGTTGAGAGGAAAGCAATGTTGTCGGGGTTTCGGGCTTTTTGCAGCAATGCCAACCTGACTTGTTCTTCCAAGGAAGGATAGTCTGGTACGTCGACACTCACCGTGAGCAGGTAAAAATTCGATAGTTTGGCTGCCTCCGTCAGGGCACTGCTTTCGGAATTGTGATGCGTGTGCGTATCGACCTTTTTCACCTTCTGAAAGTCATCCAAGCCATAATAAGTCTCCTCTCCAGATTGGGCAAAGAGCGCGAATGTTGCGACGAAAAGTGGGAAAATCAGATCGATCATCATTTTAGACGTAAGATGTGAGATGCAAGATACTAGAGAGAGGTGAGATTTATGGACGGGAGACGGAAGGCCGAAGGACCGGTCTTTGGGCCGGGACGTTGGATTCCAAATTTCTCAATCAGATTTCAGATTTGTCAATTATTCCTTTTTGATTTTTCATCTTTGAATTATGGAAAAATACGGCAAGGCACTTGTCGATGGCTACTACGGCTACGCCAATTACCTTTTCAATGAAATCACCCACCCGAGTTGGCACAACTACTTCTATTGGTTGGTCGGTGCCTCGCTGGTGATCTGGATCTTAGAGCTGATTTTTCCCTGGAGAAAGGATCAACCGGCCATCCGTCAGGACTTTTGGATGGATCTGTTTTACCTGTTTTGGAATTATTTCCTGTTTGCGCTGATCGCCTACAACGCGCTCTCGATGGTTGCAGTGGAGTTGTTCAAAGATTTCCTCGGACTGTTTGGCATCACCAATATCGTGGCAATCCAGATTGAATCCTGGCCTTTTTGGGCGCGGCTGGTCCTGATATTCGTGGTGAGGGATTTTATGCAGTGGAACATCCACCGGATGTACCATCACGTGGGCTGGATGTGGGAGTTTCACAAAGTACACCATAGCACCCGGCAGATGGGATTTGCAGCGCTGCTCCGCTATCACTGGATGGAGAATGTGATCTATCGCACGCTGGAATACATTCCTCTGGCAATGATCGGCGTGGGACTGACCGACTTTTTCATCGTCCATATCTTCACCTTGGTGACTGGACAGATCGGTCATGCTAACTTAAAAATTCCGCTTGGCCCCTTAAAATACATCCTAAACGGCCCTCAGATGCACCTTTGGCACCATGTCAGAAATCTGCCCGCCGATAAACCAAACGGCTTCAACTACGGGATTACGCTCAGCGTCTGGGATTTTATCTTTCGCACAAATCACTGGCCGTCGGATGACGAAAACCTGCCTGTTGGCTTGCCTGACGAAGAGAATTTTCCGGAGGATTTTGTCCGTCAAAACACCGAGCCGTTTCGGCGTATTTTTGAGAAAAAGAAGGATTGACCCTCGCGAGATTGAATCAAATAAACCTCTTGACAGTCCACACGACAATGGCAATCAAAAAGATGATGATCGAGATCTTGTTGATCCCGTGCATCATCCGAAGGTTGATATTGGTGGGTTTGCTGGGATCGGGCTTTTGAAAAACACGGATAAAGTAGTTACCCACTTCACCAAGCTTAAAGAATTCCTGGGTTTTATTTTTCTCTGACATCTCTTTTCAAATCTAATTTTCAATAAGCAATAGCTGACTTGTCTTGTGTCTTGATTCTTGTGTCTTAAATCTTGAATCTAAACTAAATCAGATCGTCTCCGGCTCGTTCCACATGCCGTCTTCCTTGATGATATTGATCAACTCGTCCACGGCCTTCTCAGAAGAAACGGATTTTTTCATCACTTCCTTGCCTTTGTAGAGCGTGATTTTTCCTTTGCCTGAGCCCACGTAGCCATAATCTGCGTCAGCCATCTCTCCCGGCCCATTCACGATGCAACCCATGATCCCGATCTTCACACCTTTGAGGTGATCGGTACGCTTCCGGATCATTGCGGTGGTCTCCTGAAGGTCAAAGAGCGTTCGGCCGCAGGATGGACAGGAGATGTACTCGGTTTTGGACATTCGGGTTCGGGCGGCTTGAAGCACGCCGAAACTCACCGAATTGTGGAGTTTGATCTGATCCAGGACTTCTTCGCGGGTGTGGTCGGCTTCTTTCTCCAAAGAAATCAAAATCCCATCTCCGAGTCCATCGATCAACAAACCTCCCACGTCAGTAGCCGCATATAGCGTGGTCAAATCAGCAGCCTGATCCGGATAGCTGACTTTTACCACGACCGGAATCTCCACTTTCGCTTCCATTAGACTCACAAAAGCTCTTCTCAAAGCCGGCATCGCGTGCGTGTTCGCAGAAGTCAGGATCAGAATGGTATCCTTGCGGTCCTCGATCAACTGGATTGTCGCGTCGATTTCCAAGTCTGAAATTTCAAGGAAATTCAGTTCCGCGTGAAAGCGCTCGGCATTTCGATATTCTTCCAGCTTGAACAGTGGAAATTTGTTCACCTGATCGGGAGCCAAGCACCAAACCGCCAGATTCTGGATTTCCTTCATGCCGTTTGGCAGCATAAACGGGATCGGGTTGGAACCCGAATAGACAAAGTCGCAGCCCTGATCGTTCATCTTCCACTTGTCGAGTTCGGGCAGGTAGAAATGGCCGACCGTCTTCATCTCGCGGTCAGTGACATTCTCGATCTTGGAGATATCGGTGATCACGCGCGGCACATTGTGTCCGCCGAAGTTGTAGACCTCAGTGACATGTCGCTTGTTGTATTCGAAGGGGGTAATCGGATAATGGGTGATCTCAGGAATCAGAGCATGACCTTCCCGGTTGGTGTATCGGTCGATCAGCGACTTGGCCACGGGGGCCTCAAACTCCGGATCTTCGGTCAAAGAAACCCGAACTGTGTCTCCTAATCCGTCTTCCAAAAGTGTCCCGATCCCGACCGCAGACTTGATCCGACCATCTTCCGCTTCGCCAGCTTCAGTCACTCCCAGGTGCAGCGGATAAGGTTTGAATCCACCTTCATTCAATTTTTGCACCAAAAGTCGATAAGCCTGCACCATCACCTGCGTGTTGGATGACTTCATGGAGATGACGATATCGAAGTAGTTTTGGTCCTCACAGATTCTCAAAAACTCCAAAGCGGACTCCACCATTCCGAGCGGCGTATCGCCATATCTGCTCATGATCCGATCCGAAAGCGAACCGTGATTGGTTCCGATTCGCATCGCCGTGCCGTTTTCCTTACAGATTTTCACCAAAGGCAAAAAACGGTCGCGGATACGATCCAACTCTTCGGCATAGCTGGCATCGGTATAGTCGATGACTTCAAATTTCTTTTTGTCGGCGTAGTTTCCCGGATTTATGCGGACCTTCTCCACTATTCTGGCGGCAAGCTCGGCCGCATTCGGGGTGAAATGGATGTCTGCAACCAAGGGAGTTTTATACCCTCTTTTGCGCAGCTCAGCCTTGATATGCCGGAGATTTTCGGCTTCCTTGATGCTCGGAGCTGTGATTCGGACGAGTTCGCAACCGGACTCGATCATCCGGATACTTTGCTCGACAGAGCCGAGCGTATCCATCGTATCGACCGTCGTCATGGACTGCACCACGATGTGATTGTCTCCTCCGATGAGCACGTCGCCCACTCTCACAGGGATGGTTTTTCTCCGGGAATAGCCCGTCAGGCTGTCACAGTAGCCAGAATCGAGGGATTTGATCAGTGATTCCATAGCTTATATATCTCCAAGTTGGGGGCGTACAATTACTTCTTCAACAACAGTTTGCGGGGAAAGGTTGTAAGCGCCCCACACGCTTTCGGCTACATCCGTCGCTTTCATAAAGCGATCCTCCGGAATCCCAGCACCTGCCCAGCTATCCGTAAATGTCGCTCCGGCCAGGATCGATGTCACCTTGATATGATGTGGCTTCAGCTCCTCGCGGAACGACTTGGTCATCCCGAGCATGGCCCATTTCGATACTGCGTAGCTGCCGCCGTTGGGATAGGCAGTCAGCCCGGCAATCGAGCCCATGCTGAAAATGTGCCCTGATTTCCGCTCGATCATTTGCTGCGCAAAAGCCCTTGTGAGGTGATACGCCGAGAATAAATTGGTATGCATGATAAACTCAAAGTTCCCATCTGGCTCGTTGTAAAGCGATCCGGGAAGGAAAACTCCGGTATTGTTTACCAAGACATCCGGCGTTCCGATTGCCTTCACGGCTTCGGAAAACCGGCCTACTTCTTCTTTCACCGAAAGGTCAGCCGCTATAGCCAGGACCTTGATTCCGGGATGGATTTCTTCCAAATGGGCCTTCAATGAGGCAAGATCCTGTTCATTTCGGGCACAGGTGAAGATGTCGAAACCTTCTCTGGCGAAGCGCTCGATGATGGCTCTGCCGATACCTTTTGTGCCTCCGGTGACGAGGATACTTTTACTCATTTGATTAGCAGTTTAATAGTTAGTATGACAACTATCTACAGCGAGCAAAGTTACATTTTTTTATCAAAACAGCGCGGAGACTTGCATGCGACCCACGTGGACGATCCGGTCAAGTCCCTCCGAGTTGCGGCCTTCGTAGACCAGGTTGAGTTGCAGTCCCTCCCCAATCCGCTGAAGCCAGCTGAGCGACCAGGTCAGGTTGGTGCCAGGTGTCAGCGCCTGAAGCATCTCATAACCCACGGGCGAGTTGACTTCGCCGTTGTAGGCGATCTGGATGTATTTCAGATTACCGGTCAATGTGGTTTTAATTGCTTTCGCAAAGCGCACATCAAGTCCCATCTGATGGACTTGAGCTTTTTCGTCAAACTCCTGGTTTTGGGTGTTCTCTTTCCCTGTGAAAGAATACATGCCGGTCGTTCTGAAAAAAGGTGTCGGCTGCCAGGTGAGTTCCGGCCCGACTGTGGACTGATCGATGGTATAATTCCTGTTTTCCAAGAAATCCGAAGCCGACACCCGCTCACCTGTGCTGCCAAGAATCCTTAAGGTCATCACCGAGTTGAAGTTGTAGCGCGTGTTGAGCTTCCAGTCCTGCTGGACTTGATCTTCGAAACCTCCGGAAAGCAATTGCTTCAACTGAGAGTCAAAGAGTGAGAGATCAAAGCCATATTTAGCGGAAGCCCGGTTGAAAAAGAAACTCGTCCGGATGATCTGCCGGAGCGAAAGGATCTGATCCCGCTCCACCGAACCGATGAACGGATTCACCCGATCCCAAAAGTCATCCGAAGTGACTTTCTTCTCGACGCTCAAACTCGAGGTATTTGAAAACCGGTGCAAGAACTGCCGCAATCCGCCGGACTCCTTCCAACCATCGGGAAACTTCGCCTGAATCCGATAATTCAGCAGACTCGTGTAGGCCTGCACGTACGTGTCGGTCGGCACAAAGATCTTGATATATTGCTTTTCCTCGGGATTGATGGCGATGTAGAACTCATTCAACTGCTGGATTCCGTCACCGTTGTCATCGCGCCAAGTGTGGGTTCCGTCGCCGTTTGGAGCGGGCAGAAAGACGAATTCCCGCTGGAGTTCCCGGCCGTTTCCGATGGCATAGCTGATTTCATTGCGGATGAGATTCTTGCCCAGACTGCCCGAGTAGTCGACTTTTCCCAAAAGTGTCAACTCTGTCGGCAGATCGCGGTTGACGTATTCCAATTCCCGATAGGTGAAGGTGCTGCCGAGACTGTGATTCGTCCATTGCTTCCGGAAGGTAAAATTAGACGTGAAAGCCTGCGTATCGTCGATCAGTTGACCGGCTACCGGAAGTCGGTCTTGTCGCCAGGCGGCATCCGCAGAGAAGGCATAGCTGAGCGAATCATTGCTTTTCAGAAAGACCAGATGCTCCTGAAAGTTCATTGCCGTGCTGACGATAGAATCGTTTTCTGAATTCTTCAGAGCATTCCTATCAATGGAAAACTGATAGCCAGGCACCAAAATCTTGGATTGATAATTCACATTTCCCAGGTATCGGATCCAGTCGGAGGTCAGGGTGTCCTGCTCACTTTGCAACTTGAAAAACTCCTGCCGTAGTCGAAGTCTTTTCCCGATCTCGGTGTTCCAATTGGCTGTATGCTGTGAACCGCTGAGTACATTCTCCCGGTTGCGGAGGTAAAGCTTGTAATTAAAGGTATTCAAGGCGTCCTTTTCCAAGCCAACCTGGGCGAGGAAAAACCGCTCAGCAGCAGCTTCCTGCAAGGTCTCCGGCGACAGCCCCCAATCCCGGTCAAACTCAATGTATCTGAACCGGTCGATAAAGTTGAAGTTGGTCGAGTTGTATTCAAACTCAGTCAGCCCTTTGAAGCGGTAACCCTTGAAGATGCCGAGTTCACGGTTTTCGGATTGCAGACCAACCTTCCAACCCACGCCCTGATTGTCGTCATCATCCAACTCAGAAAAGAGGTTTTTGTCGACCGACGAAAGCGCGACTTCCGTGTACACCTTTTCGTACTCTCCCAACTTGATCCGGGTGCCGGCCGTCGTCATCCGTTTGCTGTCCGGCGCCGGAAGTTGCGTCAATATTGAGTAGTCTCCCTGTGGCTGTCCATTCAAGCGGTTCACATATTCGTACACCGTTCCGTTGGCCAATTGATTGGCACGGCGATAGTCCCCCTGGCCCGCACCGACTTGGGAAAAAGACAGCGCAAAATGAGCCAGTTCGGGATCGGTGGAATAACGGTAATAAGTCAGCGGATTTCCGAACTGGTCTACGTCGTCTAGTTTTTCATACAGGATGCGCGTTGGGTCAAAAGCCACCGAATCGATCCTCGGAATCGTTGCATTCTGAACCGAGTCGCCAACCGATGCTAGCAAGGCTTGTTCCTCTTGGGTAAATTCTGTGAAAAGCGGCCGGTTTCGGTTGTCTTTCTCCTGATAATAATTGACGTAGAAATCGACCTTTCCATTGGTCTGGAGGTGATTTGCTCCGAGAATTGACCGGGAATAGTTTCGCTCGGCATATTCAAAATCGACGCGAACCCGGGAATATTGCGTGATCAGAACTTTAGGCGTAAAGGTGATCTCTGCCTGGTTGTAGTCAATCACGTAGTCGGCATTGAAGCCTCGCTGAAGCTGCTTTCCGTCGAGGAAAACCCGCTCCGAATTGGCCATGATGATCACATAGCGCTCGTTGTTTGGACCATTGATGCGGTACGGCCCAAGGACTCCCTCGAGGATGGGAAGCTGAATAGATGCAAATTTCCCTTTGGCCACAGAGACAAAACCCTGCGAGCTCGCCTCCCAGTCGTTCTTCAATTTGTACTTGGAAGTGAACTGCAATCCCTGGACATTCTTGTAGTAGCGGAGAAACTCCGATTGGCGCTGCTGCAGCACCACGTCCCCCGCCGCCAGACTGAAGTTCTCATTGTATAGCTCGATCAGTACATTGTCAAAGTCCTGGATTTGCTGCGTATTTCCTTCGGGCTGAAACGGGACGTTTTGATCCGTAATACTGGCCCGGATCTTCAGATTTTCGCCAATATCTCCCTCTAGCTGGAGATTCAAGGCCGAATTAACAAACACATTTTGGGTATTTCCGAAGGAAACTCCGCGGGTCAGACTGCCGGTCTTATACAGATTCGTGCTGGGAAAAAGCTCCTCGCGAATGTCAAAATCCGTGACGGCCTGCGGTCGGTTGTCTTTGAACATTGCCGTGGAATCGTAGTTCGCGGCCAAAGTTCTCCTATAGAAGGTCTGATCCATTCGGATCGCCAAGGTTCGATAGCAGACTTGCACCGAATCGACTTTTCCCGAAGGGTCAATGACGAATTGAAGTGTTCGGTTGGAAAAATTGAACTGGAAAGGATAGGTTTTTCCCGCTTCGTCCAGCACGCGGATGCTTTCCGGTAGGATCGAAAGCGAATCCAATTCCAATCCCGTCTCAAATGCCGAAGCCGGAAACCAGCGGCATTTCTCCTGAGCCTGAGCAGACCAAGTCACGCCAAGAAGCAAAACCCAGGAAATGATCCAAAAACGCATTGAAATCAGCAGCCTATTTCTTTGAAGGTAATAAAAAGCGTGGTCTATTGAACGAGCGGAAAGGTCAGATAAAACGTCGTTCCCTTGCCGACCTCGGTCTCAAACCAGATCTTCCCGCCGGCCGTTTCCACGCCGCTTTTTGCTATCGCCAATCCAAGCCCAGAACCGGTGGACTTGGTGCTGAAATTGGGGATAAAGATCTTGTCCTTCAATTCTGGAGGAATGCCCTTGCCGTTGTCCGTGATCTCCAAGAAGACTGACTGCGCCGTGAGCCAAAGCCAGATGCGGATGTACGGGGACTCTCCGGGCTTCACCGCCTGAATCCCGTTGATGATCAGATTGGAGATCACCCGCCCAAACAGCTTGTCGTCCCCCATGATCGTGATCTCGTCGGTAAATGAATCATCCTGAAAATCCAGTCGTAGGCGACCGTCATTCTTAAACAATTCCATCACCTTGTTGACGACCACTTTGAAGTTCATGAGCTCATTTTTGGGCAGAGGCATCTTTGCAAAAGTGGAGAACGAAGAGGCGATCCCACTCAAGGCATCCACCTGGTGAATCAGCGTTTCCAGCGATTTACGCAGCTTTTCCTGATCGTCCAGCTTGCCCTCCTGCTCCAGGCGAAGCAAATGCTGAAGCGTCAGCTTCATCGGCGTCAGGGGATTTTTGATCTCGTGGGCCACTTGCTTGGCCATCTCCTTCCAGGCAGATTCCTTTTCTGTGGACGCGAGTACCTTCTTACTAGCCTCCAGCTTGAACAGCATGTTGTTGTATTCATTGACCAGCAGCCCGATCTCATCTTTGGAGGCCCAGTGCATCGGCTCGTTGTTTTCGAGATTGGTCGCCTTTAGCTTTTGGGTAAGTAGCTTGAATGGCAGCGTCAGGTTTTTGGACACAAAAGAAGACACGATCAAAAAGAGGATGAAGATGACCACAAAGGCATTGAAGATATTGCTCAAGACGTCTGAAATCAGCGAGTTGAGTTCTGTTTCGGATTCAAAAAACGGCACTGCCAAGATCCCGATATTCGATTGATCCACCTGAGAAGGCACCGCCAGGTAGACGGTTTGATACTTCAATCGTCCGATCCGTTCGTCGAGCAAGAGCTGTATTTGGTTTTTTTCCATGACACCCGCCATGGCAGCAGGATTGATCCAGGGAGAGAGGATCTTTTTGTCAAAAATATTCGGACGGTTGGTGGATTCCAGATAGCCTAAGGGGGTGTACAGTTGGATGTCACTGGCGATGGTATTGGCCAGGGAGTTGATCTCCTCATTGAGCAAGTCACGGTCAACGCTCGCCGGGTTTTGGTTGTTCAAAAACGTCGCGAGATTGCTCCGAATCAGGCTCGCCTTCTCGACATACCGTCTGTTGAGGTCATCGCGGTAGCTTCCTCCCAACAGACCGATCGTGATGATCGAGATGATAATGATGGGAAAAAAGAAGGCGAAATTCAGGTACAGCTGAAGCTTGGTGGAATAGTTGAGCTCGAAATCCCGATAACCTTTGAAGAGCGTATTGAGCAAAATCGCCAGGAAAGTCATGAAAACAAACGCCACAAAAAAGAGTGAGATGTTTCCGAAAAACTGCGACAGTGAAATCGTGGGGGATGAAAGTACAATGACCTCCTCGCCATTTTTCATTCCAAAATGATGATATCCATCAAACTGCACCCCATTTGCAAACAGTTGCTCCCGACCCAGGATTTTCAGAAATTCCCGTTGGTTGAAATTAAACGTCCCCGAGCTCCGGAGCAGTTCATCATCCCGAAACACCGCATAGTCGTAGTTAAGCGGGTCTAGCTTTTCGGCATATTTGCGATCCAGCAATAGCTTTGGGTACACACTGCCCGGCTGGATCCGCAGCTGGTTCAGCTCCAGATAGAGTGTTCCCAGCAGGTTGTCCTCCCGCAGGATCGGGATAAAGGCCACAAACTTATTGCTGGCGGTGGTCTCCTTTCCCCGGATAAAATAAAGATCTCTGACACCGGTGGCAAAGTCACTTTTGACATACTCCTGCCTCAAGTCCTTCAATTCCTGTCCCTCGACAGGGCCGTGAATCTGCTGTCCCGAGGCTGTAAAAATCCGGATTACCACCTCAAATTGATCGAAATAGTTGTCGAGATAGATCCTGCGGATCTTGGTTTCCACCGGCTCCTTGGACAGTAGCGGATCGGCCATTCGATTCTGAACGAACAGGTCACTTTTTACCCGGTTAAAGATATCCCCCAAGAAAAACTCTGTCATGACATCATTTTCGATGAGGTTTTGATTGGCAAAGCGGGTTTTGGAGACAATAAGCCGTTCCTTTTCGGACTTCAGGGTACTGATCCCCATGATGATAGCCGTGACCAAACAGGCGTAGAAAAATGTCAAGAATGTGTCCAACCCCAAGCGGAAGACGTTCTGAAAGAGCTCGAAGCGAATGATGCTGAACAAGAAAAAAAGATGGATCAGCCAGACCAGGCCGAGCCAAATACTGAAATAACAAGCAATTCCCAAGATCGGCAGTCCGATTCCAAGCAGGTATTGGTAGTAGATCCGCTTGTCTTTCCTGACGCTCAGGAGCAGATTAAACAAGGTCAGGGAAAGCAGCACGTAGACTGAGCCAAACAAAAACAGAATCAGAAAACTGAGTCCCTTGAACCAATCAAAAGTCGGAATGGAGCGAATGTCCAGCACCCACTGCGAATTGAAGATCAGGTTTCGGGGAAGGTACCAGGTCAGCATAAAGAAGGCTGTGCTGACGAGAATTGCCAAGATCAGCCCGAGCTGAAAGTTTCGTCCCTGATTCAAGACGTTGATTTTTTGAAATGCACTTTTGGAATAGAGTTGGGAGATCGTCAGACCCAAGATCACGCTGACGGAAACGGTGTTGAGCAACAGATCGCCTAGGCTGGGATTCAACCACGAGGACGCATAGTTCACCGGATCAAAAAGGGAAAACTCGAAAAACTCCCCAGGGAAATTGAAATAAAGCATCAACCCCCTGATCACCGCCAGAATCACGACACCATAGCCGATGGTTTGCCAGGGATATCCCTTTATCCATTTTTTCCGCAGGAAATCAAAACTCAACAGGAAATACAACAGAAAAACCGAGCAGATAAAGATCAGCAAGGCCGTATTGGCGACCCTTCCCACCGGCTCATATCCCAGTTGAAAACTGATTCCAAAGACAGCTTTTCCCGCTTCGGACTTTACCTGAAAGGCACCGTCAGCAGGATTGGGAAAAAGCTGAAATCGATCGTTTCCAAAGAAATCCGGGTTAGGGCCGGTTTTGAGATAGTCATTTTCGATCGATCCGGGCCAGATCAGACGCAAGGCCTGAACGAGATAATAGTCGGAAGCATTTCGCTTGACCTTTCGGACTTTTACAAAAAATGTCCCAAACGGGTCCTCCAGTAGCTGATATTCCTGATCCAGATCGAGCTCAGAAAAATCAAGCGTCACCGTGAAGTCAGACCAAAAGAGCAATTTACCCGAGGTGTCCAAAAGAAAGAACGGATGCCTGTGATCGGGGCTGCTCACCCGGTCAAAGGTGATCGAGTCCTCCGGCCGCACTTCCATCAAGACCTGTATAAAATCCTCGTCAAACTGACGGTCCACCCGTTGAATCTTGTTTTGGATGGCTTCAAAGTACTTCTCCTCCTCGCTCTTCTGAAAGACGAAAAAATTCAAAACCAGAACTATCAGAAGGGAAATAATGCTGATCAAAATGACCAGCCGACGGGTTTGGAAGTTCATGCAGCTTAAAAATAAAAAAGCAAAGTCTGGTATCAAACTTTGCTCTGCGATCTCTTAACGAAGTGCGAATTTTGCCTTTCGCCTTTTGGCCGCCCGATACCAGAAAAACCCGATTACTGCCGCCAAAAGATAGGGCATTGCAAAAAGGTAAATGATCCCGGTATTCAATCCCGCGCCGATGGAAGTTTCCCCGTTTGCCACGTTGTTTTCAACGGAGGCCCGGCACATCGCACATTGAGCCCATGTGTTTAGCTGAATTCCCAAAAAGAAGAAGGCGAGAAGAAGAAGCTTAAGTTTCATAAATAACCTTTTTGTAGCTGAATATGACAGCCCGATTCGAGTCTACGAGACTGCGACTGGCTGTTAACTTCCTAGTGCGTATAATACGGGCTGATCATCAGATACACGATCACTCCACTTACAGACACATACAGCCAGATCGGATAGGCAAATTTAACCACTTTTCGGTGTTTAACACGCTGATCAGTGTATCCATAGTAGTATGCAAACAGAATCGGGAACAAAGCCACGGCCGCCAACACGATATGCGTGATCAGCAGGAAGTAGTAAACCGTACGGATCATGCCCTCACCCTGGAAACTAGTGCTCTCCGCCGCGCTGTGATAGATCACATAGGACACGAGGAAGAATGCTCCCATCGCGAACGCTACGGTCATCGCTGCACCGTGATAGCTATATTGCTTATTCTTGACGAAAACCAGTCCCATTATCAACGCAAGGGAAGCGGCTGTGTTAACCACGGCATTTAGGTGTGGGAGGAAATACACCCAATCTCCCAAGGCAGTAATCTTCGCTGGCATGAAAATCAACACGGCCACAGCCAACGGAATGACAATAGAGATTCCGATGATCCAGTTCTTTACTTTTGCTTCTTGCGGAAGCAAAGGAGAATTATTTTCCAGCATGCAATAATACTTTTGTTTCCAAGATCAATAAGTCCACATCTTCACGATTGGTTCCGCTGTAGTAGCCCCGGATTCTGCCCAACTCGTCGATCAGCATAAATTTATCCGTGTGCACAAAGTCATCCGCCACACCATTGCCATCGACTAATGGGATGATAAAGCCACACTTTGCCAAGCGGTAGGTCTCTTCTTTGGGTCCCGATAGAAAATGCCACTTGCCGGGAATCGCATTGTGCTCCTCAGCATATACTTTCAGGATTTCAGGTGTATCGTATTCCGGATCGATGCTGATGGACATGATTTGTACATTAGGTTGGTCACGAAACATGTCATTGACACGCTCCATCTCTTTGGACATCACGGGGCATATACTCGGGCAGGAGGTGAAAAAGAAGTCCACGATTGTGATTTTCCCTTCCATTTCAGCCCGGCCGATGCGCTTGCCTTCTTGATTTAGAAAAGAAAACTCAGGGATGTAGTGTTGGGTCGTATCCGTTGCGGGGCATTCCATAAATGGATTGTCTGCCCCTTTTTCAAAAAAAATCGGAAGGTTGTATTCGTTTTTTCCAAATCCCTTCAAAAACATAAATATCAATACAGGGATCAGCAACATGCAAACCAGCACCATTCCCTGCAAAATTCTCAATCTTCTCATACTATCTGTTAACAAAAAAGAAGGTTGAAGTGATTCACCTCAACCTTCTTTTTTACTGAATTAAACTATTTGACTACCAACGCATCAGGAAGATCTCAGAACCTTCCTTCACCAGCACAATGATCAACCAAACAAGGAAGATCAGCGGAGCAATAATGGAATAAAACAATCCTTTGACCTCATCACCCAAGTGCATGAACTCCAACATGATGTATTTGGCCTTCCAAATCGTCAGAGCGATGAAGAGTCCGTAAAGTAGAATTCCTCTGCCCATGGTGAAAGCCATGATGAATTCTACGACCGTGATTGCAAGAAGAATGCCTGCAGTTTTCCAGATTTTCTTGATCTTCTCTTCGTTGCGTACTTCAACTACGAGCGTTGACTTGTTTTCTTGAATATCCATATTTCAGAGATTTTAAATGTTTAGATCAGGTAGAAGAGAGTAAATACGAATACCCACACCAAATCTACAAAGTGCCAGTAAAGGCCGATTTTCTCAACCATCTCGTAGTGACCTCTTCTGTCGTAAACCCCTACTGCAGCTTGGTAGAAGCAAAGGAAAAGAAGGAATACACCGATAGTCACGTGGAATCCGTGGAATCCTGTGATGAAGAAAAACAGTTGGGCAAAGCCTGCTGGACCGTATTCGTTAACGTTTAGATTCGCTCCAAAAACTGTCTCGGTCACCACCTTGTTCAATGAGTTAACATAAGTCATGACAGTGCCACCGTCTGTGCCGTGGATAAAGTGACTCCACTCCCAAGCTTGGCAGCTCAAGAAGGTAATACCTCCCACCAAGGTCCAAAGCATCCACTTAACGACGTCATTTCGGTCGTTTCTGTGTCCGGCTTCCACCGCCAACACCATCGTCACGGAACTTGCAATCAAGATGAAAGTCATGATCCCTACGAAGATCAAGGGGGCGTTCACTCCATGTAGGAAAGGAAGGGCTTTGAAAACCAGTTCCGGCACAGGCCAATATTCATTGGAACCAACGAATGCTTCTGCAGAACCTGCATAAGCTGGATAACTTACCCTGATTGAAATGTAAGTAATCAGAAAAGCCGCAAAAGTGAAGATGTCGGATAGCAGGAAAAACCACATCATGAGTTTTCCATAACTGGCCTTCATGGGTTCGTTTCCTCCACCCCAAACGCCTCTTTTCGAGCTTACTCCAATAGCAGTAGAATGCGCAGACATAATTTATTGATTTGTACCAGGTTTTATTTTAATGATTCAAAAGCAAAAACATAAACAGATATAGCCACAAGCCCCCCAGAAAATGCCAATAGGTCGTGGCCATCTCCATCGCAGTCATATCACGGGAATGAACCTTCAGTCTGAAGGTCGAAATTAATACAATAATCAGAAATATCACACCTGAGATCAGGTGTGCGGCATGCAATCCTGTGAAAACATACAGGAAGGAACCGGAAGGGTTTCCTACGAAAAAGACCTCTCGGTCCACCATGGCTACCCAGCTGTACCACTGCCCCACCAAGAAACCAATTCCCAGCAATACCGTCAGTGCCATACCGATTTTGATGTTGACGAAGTTATCCTTGCGGGCAGAATAATAAGCCCATTGAAGCGTCAAGCTGCTCAGAACCGCAATTCCTGAGGTTACCCAGAAGATCCCCGGCAGATCATACTCCAGCCAGTTTCCTTCGGATTGCCGCACGATATAGGCACTCGTCAATCCGGCAAAGACCATCACGACAGTCACCATAAACAACCACAGTGCAAACTTCTTGGGATGCATTGCGATCGGCTGATCCTCCATGTCAATATACTTCAGTTCTCTTTCCATGGCTTAGGGCAATTTGTCGAGCAGATAGGCAATCTGGACGATCGGTAAGTAAAGAAAAGAACCAAACATAATCTTCAAGGCAGATTTCCTCGAGCAATCCCGCATCAGCGAGAAAGTTTGCGCCAAGAAGAGCACGCCGCAAATCGTCGCTACAATTCCGGAATTAAGGCCGGTCAAACCAAAGTAACTTGGCAATAATCCCAAAGGCAACAGAAAAAGCGTGTAAATCATGATCTGAATCGCTGTGTTCAGATCCTGACCTCCCCCACTTGGGAGAAGCTTGAATCCCGCTCTCTTATAATCCTCGTCACTCACCCAGGCAATCGCCCAGAAATGCGGGAATTGCCAGATAAACTGGATCCCAAAGATGATCAGGGCTTCGTAGGTAATCGACCCGGTGGC
The DNA here is from genome assembly GCF_000429445.1 of Algoriphagus terrigena DSM 22685. GTDB lineage: Bacteria > Bacteroidota > Bacteroidia > Cytophagales > Cyclobacteriaceae > Algoriphagus > Algoriphagus terrigena. The sequence continues at coordinate 141,195 of NZ_AUBW01000011.1, read as the reverse complement.
CGCAGTCCATCCCAACAAAGGAGGCATAGCTCCGGGAATCGCACCAACGAAAACGGCGATAGGGCCGACTCTCTTCAACGGTGTGTACACAAACACATACAGTACCATGCTCAGGATACCCAGCCAGGTAGTCAGTGGATTGGTAAAAGCCCAAAGCAAGGCTACTCCCAATACCGCTACCAAAGAGGTAAACCAGTACGCTTCCTGAAGGGAAATAAGCTGAAGGGGAAGTGGACGGTTTTGGGTTCGCTTCATCAGCTTGTCCAAGTCTCGCTCCATGATTTCATTGGCAGCACCTGAGGCGCCTGAGATCAAAAAGCCGCCCAGCGCAAGACCGACAAAACCAGACCACCCAAAGCTGGATCCGGTGTCTCCGAGGATATACCCGAAAACAGCCGAAAACGTAACCAAGGCAGACAGCCTCAGTTTGATTAGATCTGCGTAAGCTCTGATCCGTCCAGTGATCAAAGTCGATATAGCATGGTCAGTTACTTCAACTGTCCTCATTCTCAATTTGTATTTAACTTAAACTGTACATGGTCTTTCAACTGCAGGATGATCATAAACTGAACACCCAAAATCAAAGATCCAAGCAATAAATGTAAAGGCTGAAGGAAAGCTGGAATACCGAAGTAAGCCATTGCCATTCCCGTTGCAATCTCTACCAGCAACACTAACATCAACACCTGAGACCAAAGATTGACCTTTGACTTTCGGACCGAATACCTAAACGCCCAATAGAAGTACAGCAAGTGTACTCCCAAGAGGACGATCGAAAAAGACCGATGGATAAGAAAATCTATCCCTAACCGACCAATCCATTCTTCTCTCAACAAATCTCCCAGTGCAAAGGAAATCTGGTCTATCTCCTCACGAACCTGAGTCCCCAACACGACTTGAACCAGCGTGAGGATGGCTCCGGCGATCAATATGTATTGAACCTTCGTAGGCACGTCCACAGAAACGCCGTGACGTGGCGACAGCCTCTCGGCGCGGTGGTTGATGTACAACATCACAGCCACCAGTGCCAAAGCCAACAGCATGTGGAAGGTGATCATCCAATGCAGCAGGTTAGTCGAAACCACGATCGATCCAATCCACCCCGTGAAAAGCACCAAGATCAATGCTACCACTGAATAGATGGGAATCTTTCGATCAATCTTCCAGAGTTTGAAGGACTTCCAAACCGTCAACATAATCAGCAAGCCGATCAATACACCGGTAAGTCGATTGAGATACTCAATCCAGGTCTTGGTCGCATTGAACTCCTCCTCTACCAAGATTGACTTGTCGTTGGCGATCTCGTTGGCTTTCTCAGTAAAGCCCAATTTTTCAAGCGTTGCTACAAACCGTTCGTTTTTAGCGAGTCTTTTTTGCAGATAGATCTCCTGGTAGTTAGCCGGAAGCTGATCTATGTGTGTGGGAGGGATGACACTACCAAAGCATTTTGGCCAATCAGGACAGCCCATTCCTGAGCCGGTACTTCGTACGATCCCTCCGACCAAAATCAGGAAGTAAACAGCTATCACCGTCCAAGTGGAAACCCGGCGAAAGCTGTTTACCTCAGTATTAGTGCTTTGATTCATTAGCTACCAAAACCTCAGCCTCTTCTCTCATGATTTCGACTTCTAGTTTGACCATTTCCTGCTCGTGAGGAAGGTTGGACTCCGGTGTCTGAGAAAGTGGCACAGTCTGAGGAATAAAATCCTCCGCTGCTCCTGGCTTAGAGTAATCGTATGGCCATCTGTATACGGTCGGGATTTCTCCAGGCCAGTTGCCATGTCCAGGTTCGATTGGAGTAGTCCACTCCAAGGTGTTGGATCTCCAAGGGTTCGCGGTGGTCTTTCTTCCTCTGTACATGCTGTAGAAGAAGTTGAACAAGAAGATAAACTGAGCCGCAAACGTCACGATCGCAGCAGTAGATACGAACATGTTCAGATCTGTGTAGTGCTCAGTGAAAGCGAAGTTAGTCCAGTTGTAGTATCTTCTTGGGAAACCGGCGATACCGATGTAGTGCATTGGAAAAAACACCAAGTACACACCCGTAAAGGTCAACCAGAAATGGATGTAGCCCAATTTGGCATCCATCATTCTGCCAAACATCTTAGGGAACCAGTGGTAGACACCGGCCACCATTCCGAAGAACGATGCAGAACCCATCACCAAGTGGAAGTGGGCCACTACGAAATACGTATCGTGTAATTGGATATCAATAGCTGAGTTTCCAAGGAAAATACCAGTCAAACCACCTGAGATGAAGAAGGATACCAGTCCGATTGAAAACAACATCGCAGGCGTGAAGATCAGATTACCTCTCCAAAGTGTGGTCAGGTAGTTAAATACTTTTACCGCAGAAGGCACCGCAATGATCAGCGTCAGGAACATGAAGATCGATCCCAAGAATGGGTTCATTCCAGACACAAACATGTGGTGAGCCCAAACCACGAATGACAAGATTGTGATACCCAACATGGAAACAATCATCGCCTTGTAGCCGAAGATTGGCTTTCTGGAGTTGGTTGCAATCACCTCGGAGGTAATCCCCAAAGCTGGCAACAACACGATGTAAACTTCCGGGTGACCCAGGAACCAAAACAAGTGTTGGAACAAAACCGGGCTACCACCGGTATTTGGAAGTGCCTCACCGGCTACATAGATGTCCGCCAGATAGAAAGACGTCCCGAAGCTTCTGTCAAAGACAAGCAACAATGCCGCTCCAAATAATACCGGGAAAGACAACAAACCGATTACTGCCGTCAGGAAGAAAGACCAGATCGTCAAAGGAAGTCTTGAAAAAGACATACCCTTTGTTCTTAGGTTAATGATTGTCGTGATGTAGTTGATACCGCCCATCAGGGATGAAGCGATAAAGAAAACCATGGCAACCAGCCAAAGCGTCATACCCAAGCCGGAACCTGGAACCGCCTGCTCTAAGGCTGACAGCGGAGGATAAACTACCCAGCCACCACCTGCAGGACCTGTTTTGATAAACAGGGAAATAAACATGATCACACCGGAGATAAAGAAAAACCAGTAGGAAAGCATGTTCATAAAGCCGGACGCCATATCACGGGCACCGATTTGAAGTGGAATCAGGAAGTTGGAGAATGTCCCGCTCAAGCCAGCCGTCAACACGAAGAATACCATGATGGTACCGTGCATTGTAACCAAGGCCAGATAGAAAGTCGGATCCAGTTTTCCGGTTTCATCGATCCAGCCACCCAACAATGGGCGAAGGAACTCCAGACTCAAATCCGGGAAACCAAGCTGTAATCTGAACAGTACAGATAAAAAGCCACCGATAAGCGCCCAAAACATCCCGGTAACCAGAAACTGCTTACCGATCATTTTATGATCTTGGGTGAAGATGTATTTTGTTATAAAATTATCATGATGCTCATGATCGTGATGATCATCGTGAGCTGCGTCATGATGTGCGACAGATGCTGTAGCCATATCCTATAATTTTATTTTTTGCTTTCAACTAATTGAATCTCTGCCAGCTCTTTTACGTCAGACTTCAGTCCAGCGGTCAAAGCCGGATTTTGCTGGATAAAAGATTTCTGCTCAGAATACCACTTCTGGTAGGCCGCAGGCTCCACCACTTCTATAACCTTCCTCATACCGAAGTGTCCACGTCCGCAGATCTCTGTACAAGCGATCTCGTATTCAAACTCAGGATTTCCTGTCTCTTCCCTCATCTCAGCGGTTGTCTTGGTAGGAACAAACCAGAAGCGAGTCGGCATGCCCGGCACAGCATCCATCTTCAATCTCATGTGTGGAGCAAAGACAGAGTGTAGTACGTCTCTTGCTCTGATTTTGAAAAGCACAGGCTCTCCCTTAGGGATGACCACTACTGGAGATGGAAAATCATCCAAGGCATTTTTGTCAGTGAAATCAACTCCGTGGGAATTGGAAGCTGTGATCAGGCGATAATCGTAATCGCCCAGTACGTTGTCCTTGCCCGGATATCTCACTTCCCAAGCAAACTGGTAGCCCATGATTTCGACTACGTGTGCTTTTTCAGGAGCCGGTGCTGTGATATCAGACCAAGCCATCCAACCTGAGATAACCAATCCCGCCAAAACTACAGCAGGTACCGCAGTCCAGATTATTTCAAGCTTGTTGTTGTCCGGATAGAAGGAAGCCTTTCTGTCATCTTTGTATTGATACTTGTAAGGAAATACAAAAAGCAAGACGTGGGTAATCAGGAATACAACACCGGTGACCGCCATGGTAATCCAGAACAACTGGTCAGTGATGACGCCATGCTCCGACGCCACAGGCAATTCGTAGTTGTCAAATTCTTTGATCGAATACCAGAACATCAAGATGGTGGTACCAATCAGGAACAGGACAAAAAGAATGGCGTTGACCTTATTGCTTCCAGAAGCAATCTTCTTATCTGAACCCTTTACAACAGATACCAAGGTTTGAATTCTGTACACCATCCAGATGATGGACAGTACCAGAAGAACCCCTACTCCTATAAGAAATCCGTACATAACTTAGTTTTTTCGGATAAATAATTAGATGTGATGATTATAGCTTTCCTCAAGCATCGGGTGGTTTTTAGGAACCAGATTCCCTTTAGCCAAACCTGAGAGAACCACGAAAATGAACGATGAACCATATACCAGGAACATCCCTATTTCCATAAATCCGACTCCACCATTGTGACCCAAAGTACCTGGCTGCACCATCAGGAAGAAATCTACCCAGTGACCAGCGATGATCAATGAACAAACCAACTTCAAAAAAACGCCGTGTCTCTTTGCGTCTCTGGTCATCAACAACAGGAAAGGAAGAACGAAGTTCATACCCAAGTTGACAAAGAGAAATGGTCCATAGATATCGCTGTCCAATCTCTCCAAGAAGTATACAGTCTCTTCAGGAATGTTGGCATAATAGATCAGCAAGAACTGGGAGAACCACAGGTATGTCCAGAAGATAGTAAAGCCAAAGACAAATTTACCCAAGTCATGTACGTGATTCTCATTGACCATCTCCAGAAGGCCTTGGCTCTTCAGGAAGATTGTGATCAACGTGATCGTAGACAACCCAGCGACAAACCAAGAAGCAAATACATACCATCCGAAGAGGGTAGAGAACCAGTGTGTGTCGATTGACATCACCCAATCCCATGCAGAGATAGAAGAAGACACCGCAAAGAAGATCAGGAAGAAAGCAGACCACTTTCTGATTTTATACCAGGAAGAAGTTCCGCCGATCAGGTCTTCGTTGTAGGTGAAGGCCTGGAATTTCTTGAAAAAGAACACCCAGAAGCCGAAGAACAAGACCATTCTAAAGATGTAGAATATCGGGAATGTTCCCTTTGCCATCGGCCAGTAGAAGAACGATCCTTTGCCGTCGATGATACTGTCGTATTCCGGGGAAGCTTTGTCAAAAAGATAAGCGTGAGTCCAGTGGAACAGATCGTGATTTGCAAGGAAGAAAGTCGCAATCATCAATACCCCTGCAATCGGCAACCAGTTGCCAAGGGAAAGCATGACCCGTACAATGGCCGAAGACCATCCAGCTTGGGCTGCATATTGAATTGCAAAGAAGAATACGCCGATGATCGCAATACCTGTGAAGTACACGTTATTGATCCACAGGTTTGCGTAGAGACGCTCGTACCAGTGGAACGGATGAGCTTCAGCTTCCGCTGCTTCATGGTGTCCACCGCCTGTCATCGCAAGGATGATTCCGATTCCCAAAAGAATGGCTCCAATGACCAAAACGGTCATGATGGACTTCTTGGTTGCAGCGCCAAAAACAAATCGCTGCTCCAGATTATAGTGTTGTTCGCCGTGATGCGCCATGATTAGTTAGCTGGGGTTACTTGTGCTACCGCGGTGGAGTCTGCAGCAGGTGCCGGAGCAGCCGCTGTGGCCTGACCTTGAATAACTTGTTTGACATAGTGAACAATTTTCCATCTGCTTTCCTCAGGAATCTGAGAACCGTGAGCTCCCATTCTGCCCTTCCCTTTGGTGATCACATGGAAGATATGGCCCTCGGGCAGATTGACATACGCGCCGCCTGTAAGGTTAGCAACACCGCCGATGACTTCTCCTACTTTTCCGTCGCCCTGGCCCGTTTTACCGTGACAAGCGCTGCAGTACTGTAGGAAAAGAACTTCACCCCGCTTCAAAACTTCTTCTGAAGATTCAACCGGGTTTTTGATCACAGCAGCCTGCTCCAGTTCAAATGCTTTCAGTCTGTAAGGAAGATATCCCTGTTTGTTTCGAGGCACTGTGTTAGCCACAGGCTCTCTCATATTCATCCCGTTTGGATTGTTGATGTTGGAGTTAAAATATTCTCCTTTGCCATCCTCACGGGTAGAGATGAGGTTTCCTTTGGTCGTCTCGTCTTGGATTTGAGTCAAAGGCTCATACGCTACGGAATGATACATCTGAGGCGCATACTCAAGCCCTTGGTTATCACCACCGGCTTTACATCCAGCCAGTAACGAAATGGCCAGTGCAGAACCTCCGAAAATCAATGCTTTTGCAATTTTCATATATCCGGATTTTCTATTCAAAACTTTTATTATTCACCTCAGTAGCACCGGAAGATCTCAGGATTTCTCTGATTCTGTCCAGCTCCAAACCGCTGTTGTTAGCGATGTCGATCGCCATGATGTGCTTATCATCTGTTGATCTCAAGTCGAAGATTCTTGGTTGAGCCCAAGGCTTCAAATTAGAGACGATCATAAATACACTGACCATTCCGAATGACGCCAAAAGGACCGTCAATTCGAATGTTACCGGTATAAAGTCAGGGAAGGCCCCGTAATCTTTACCACCGATGATCATCGGCCAGTCAAATTTCATCATGTAAAACTGCATGGTCAAAGCCAGCGTAGTCCCCAGCAATCCGAAAAGAAATGCCGCAATCGGAAGCTTGCTCCGCTTGTAACCCAACACATGCTCCAATCCGTGAACCGGATACGGAGAATACACTTCGTGGATCTTGACACCCGTGCCTCTTACTTCCTCTACTGCATGGAGCAATACGTCCTCATCGTCGTAAACTCCCAAAATAAAATGTGTATCCTTTTCCATGATTATTTATTCACTTTTTCGGATGAAGACTTAAGTACAGATTTCACTTCTGCCATGTTGATCACCGGGAAGAACTTCGCAAAAAGGAAGAACAGGGTGAAGAATAAGCCGAAGGTGAACAAGTAAACTCCGACATCAGCCCAAGTTGGGTAAAACATCGCCCAAGAAGATGGCAGGTAATCTCTGTGCAGAGAGGTCACGATGATTACAAATCGCTCAAACCACATCCCGATATTCACCACAATAGACAAAGCAAAGGTTGCTACGATGGAAGTACGGATTTTCTTAAACCAGAAAAGCTGCGGAGAAATCACGTTGCAGGTCATCATGGACCAGTACGCCCACCAGTAAGGACCGGTTGCACGGTTGATGAAAGCGTATTGCTCAGCTTCAACTCCTGAATACCAAGCGATGAAAAACTCGGTGATGTAGGCAATACCTACGATCGAACCCGTGATGATGATGACTATGTTCATCAGCTCGATGTGACCGATGGTGATGTAATCTTCCAGTTTGTAAACTTTACGGGTCACGATCATCAGCGTCAACACCATCGCGAATCCTGAGAAGATCGCTCCCGCAACGAAGTATGGAGGGAAGATCGTGGTGTGCCATCCCGGAATCACAGACGTAGCAAAGTCAAAGGATACAATCGTGTGAACTGAAAGTACCAATGGAGTAGCCAAACCAGCAAGAATCAGAGAAACGGACTCGTAACGCATCCAAGATTTGGCAGCGCCATCCCATCCGAACGAAAGAGCGCCATAAATGACTTTTCTCAAACCAGTCGCTCTGTCTCGGATGGTAGCAAAATCTGGAATCAAACCGATGTACCAGAAAACCAGGGAAACTGAAAAGTAGGTAGAGATTGCAAAAACGTCCCAGAGTAGCGGGGAGTTGAAGTTTACCCAAAGCGAACCAAAGGTGTTTGGAAGCGGAAGTGCCCAATAAGCTCCCAGCCATGGACGCCCCATGTGAAGTACCGGGAACATCGCTGCGCAAATAACCGCGAAGATCGTCATCGCTTCAGCAGCACGGTTGATGGACGTTCTCCATTTCTGTCTGAAAAGCAACAATACCGCTGAGATCAGTGTACCGGCGTGACCGATACCTACCCACCACACGAAGTTGGTGATATCCCAAGCCCAGCCGACGGTCTTGTTAAGACCCCACATACCAATGCCTTCCCAAACAGTAGCAACTACTGCGATAGATCCCAAAGCCAAAACACCGGCAGAAGTAAGGAAAGCAAGAAACCATCTGATATTTGGCTTTGCTTCTACATGGCGCGACACGTCATGTGTCACGTCGTGGTAGGTTTTACCCCCGGTAACTAACGGATCGCGTACGGATGAAGTAACCTGCATAGTTTATAAAATTTTGATTACGCTTCGTTTTTTTCTTTATTCCTGATTTTGGTAAAGTACCAAACGTTTGGACTCACGTTGATCTCTTCCAAAACGTGGTATGCTCTCTCCTCACCCACTTCCTTAGCTGCGGCATCAGATTCTTCAATCTTCAGCAACTTGGACACGCGGCTTTCCGGATCGTTCAAATCACCAAATACAAGTCCTCCACCCGGACAAGCCTGAGCGCAAGCCACATTGATGTCGCCATCTTTCACTTTGCGCATTTCACGCTTAGCTTCCAACTTACCGGCTTGGATACGCTGCACACACATGGAGCACTTTTCCATCACCCCTCTGGCACGTACTGTCACGTCAGGGTTGAGGACCATCTTGCCCAAATCATCATTCTGAGCCATGTTGGCTACAGCGAAGTCTTTGTTGTCGTGGTATTTAAACCAGTTGAATCGACGCACTTTATACGGACAGTTGTTGGCACAATACCTCGTACCGATACATCTGTTGTAAGTCATTTGGTTTAGACCCTCAGAAGAGTGGGTCGTTGCAGCTACTGGACATACAGTCTCGCAAGGAGCGTTGTTACACTGCTGGCACATCATCGGCTGGAAGGTCACCTCAGGATTTTCTGCGGCGATTTCCATTCCGGCGAGATCGTCGGCAGGAGCATCTGAAGAATAATAGCGGTCGATTCGGATCCAGGCCATCTCTCTTCTGTTGAGAACTTCCTGCTTGCCGACTACCGCGACGTTGTTTTCTACCTGACACGCTATGGTGCAAGCGCCACATCCGGTACAGGACGACATATCGACAGCCAATCCCCAGTGATGCTGGCTGTATTTGTGACCACCCCAAAGGGAAATCTTGGATGGTTTGACAAACTCGCCGTCTTTGTAGATTTCAGGCTTGTATCTGCCTGCAGAAGCATCTTTTTTGTATTCACCAAGCGTAGTTTCCTGGATAACGTTTTCACGTCCCATGAAAGTTTGGTGGGTTTGCGTACGGGCGATCTTATAAGAATCACCTGTCACAGCTACTTCAACTCCAGCAATCAGGTCGGTCTGAACAAATCCTTTGGAGACATCCAGGAGATTGTAGGCATTCACCCCTACTCCATTGCCGGCTCTGCCAGCGTGGGTTCTACCATATCCGATCGCCAAACCGAAGGTACCGTTAGCCTGACCTGGCTGGACCAAGATCGGAACGACGAGGGTTTTGCCATTTACGGTCAACTGAGCCTTTTTGGTATGTTCCTCCACCATGGTAACGCCGTTGTCGTTGGCCCACTTCTGAGAAACGGTCAGGTAGTTATCCCAAGTAGCTTTGGTGATCGGATCGGACATCTCTTGTAGCCAAGGGTTGTTGGCAAACGTGCCGTCTCCCATACCTATCTTGGTATAGATCACCAACTCACTTCCTGCATTGTCTGCTTTGTAGCTTTTGGCAACCTCAGCCGCCGATGCTGAAGTGTCTGCAATCGCAGGTACGCCCACCGCAGGAGCAGTAGTGCCTATGACGCCTTTGTAAAGCGCTCCATCCCAAAACTCCTGGAAAGAAGCTGCCTCTGCACCGTAAGCCGGGAAGAACGCCTCAGTCCAGTTGGCCTGGAGGTAATCGTAATAAGAAGTTGTATTTCCAGCCCAGGTCAGGAAAGAGTCCTGCGCCTGTCTTGTGTCAAAAAGAGGAGAAATCGTAGGCTGAGCCAAAGAATACTGGCCTTTTTTCGGATTGAAATCATTCCAAGACTCCAGGAAATGATGATCCGGAGCAACGATCTGTACCAAAGAGGCTGTTTCGTCAAGAGTTCCGTTGGTAGCGATACTTACTTTTGCTTTGGCAATGCCCTCAGCGATTTCAGCTCCGCGTGGATGATCGTACACTGGGTTACAGTTGTAGAAAATCGCTGCTCCAACTTGTCCGCCTTTCAGCTCAGTAATGAATTGATTCATTCTGGCATCGTCTCCTTTTCTGTAGTACACAGGATTGGAGAAGTCGACTGTGGAACCGTTGGCGCCTAGGAGGTCGTTGATCGCATTGATGCCCATCTGGACATTAGGATCATTTGAACCGGAGACGACCAGACCCAGCTCTTTCGCAGCCCAAAGGTCATTTGCAGCCTGCTCCAAATGCGCGATCTCTACCGCAGGTGCGGAAAGAGTCGGTGCTCCGGCTTTTTTGGCAATGGCATTATACAAGGCCAAAACCGCCAAGCCGCTTTGAGAAGCTTTGATGGGGGTTCTGTAGTCCGCATTGGCACCTGCGAGCGAAAGATTGGACTCAAACTGGTAGTGACGGGACATTTCCGGCTTCTCTTTGGTCACTTTTCTGTTGGCAGTGTAGCCTTCAGAGTATTCAGTAGGAGAAATCCAAGTACCCAAGAAGTCAGCGCCAAATGATACAATCACCTTGGCTTTATCAAATCTATAATCAGGGATCATGGCCTGGCCGTAAGTGGCCTCCGCTGCCTTGGCGATCCCGTAGTTAGATCTGGGATCGTAAGTGATCACCTCGACAGTTCCCAATGCTGTCGCAAAATCCTGGATTGCTCTCTCAGTAGAGGGAGACAAGATGGTATTGGTTACGATCTTGATGGAACCTGCAGAAGCAAGTTTGGATTTCACCTGCTCGTCGACTGTCTTCCAGTCAGACTTGGCTCCTCCCACCATCGGGCTTGCCAATCTTTCTTTATCATAAAGCGAAAGAACCGCTGCCTGCATGATGGCGCTGGTTCCTCCTCCATTAATAGGAGAAAGCTCGTTCCCATCAATCTTGATCGGACGACCTTCTCTTGTTTTTACCACAATTGACGCGTAGTCACCTCCGGCTGAGTAGGAAGAAGCGTAATAGTTTGGAATTGACGGATTAATGTCAACCGGCTTATTTACGTATGGAATGGCTTTTCTGACCGGAGCCTCACAAGCCGCCAGTGTAGCTGCCGCCAAACTGAAACCCATTACTTTGAGAAAATCTCTTCGGGACGCACTGCCTTCTTCATTGAGTACGGTGGGTAGTTCCGCAAACTCCTTGTCGGCATGCTTCACAAACTCCGCATCGTTGCTGAGTTGCTCGAGCCCCTTCCAGTAGGTTTTTTTATTTTCCTTCATTTTTATTTCTAGGAATGAATTAGCTAAAAGGATAAGGAATTAATAGTGGCACTTCGCGCACTCCAAGCCACCGATGTCTTTTACTTTCAGAGCATCTTTGGAGTCAGAGTGAAGTTGGACCAGCTTATCGTAGTATGCATTGCCTTCTGTAGCAATTTCAGTTTGTCTATGGCAATCGATACACCAGCCCATCGTCAGCGCGCTGTGTTGCTTCACCACTTCCATCTCCTGAATCGGACCGTGACAGGTCTGGCATTCGATACCACCGACAGCTACGTGCTGGGAGTGGTTGAAGTAAGCCAAGTCAGGAAGGTTGTGAACTCTCACCCACTCGATGGGTTGGTTGTTTTCCACCGCCGCGTAGATCTTGGCGATCTCTGGAGAGACTCCTTCTTTGCCTCCCACGTTCTGAATGTGCGTGTGGCAATTCATACAGATGTTTGGAGAAGGGATGTTAGCAGATCTTCCGATTTCAACACCGGTATGGCAATACTGGCAGGCAATTTCCTTGTCACCGGCATGCAGCGCGTGAGAAAAAGCAATCGGCTGAGCGGGAGCGTATCCTTGCTGCACACCTACTGAGTAAAGTCCGTCAAGCGCAGTCTTTGCCACCAGCGCAATCACCAGGGCAGTCACGACGATAATAAAGCCGTCACTCTTAAAAATCTTTCCGTAGTCTGTCTTCTGAGACACGAACTCTTTGTCGTCTTCAGGCAGATCCTGCTTGTTGATATATTTGGTCAATACAGAGATAATCAATCCCAAGACCACCAGGATCAGCACCAAGACAAGAACAAGTACACCAAGGATGACCGTCAGGTATTCGCTCGGAATCCCTCCGCCTGTAGCGGCCCCAGCTTCACCCCCAGCCGTTACAGCTGCAGCAGCTGCCGGATCCACTTTGTCACCATGCTCTATATAAGAAAGGAGATTGTTGAGATCGTCGTCAGACAAAAACTCGTGAGACGGCATTTGCAAATTATACTCCTTGAAAAGCGCCACAGCGTAGGCATCCCCGGAAGCTATTACAGCAGTAGAGTTCTTGATGAAGCTTTTGACCTTATCAGCACTCTGTCTGTCGGTAGCTCCTCTCAATGCAGGGCCGACACTCTTTTGATCTAGCTTATGGCACTGCTTGCAATTGGCATTGAAGACAGTTTTACCTGCTGCAATTGCTTCGTCGCTGCTTGCCACTGCAGGGTCTGCAGCGTAAGCCGAAACCCCAATCAGCATGAAAAGCAGCACTGCCAGTGTCTGGAAACTCAATCGAATCCCTACTAACGAGCGTTTGGATAACATATTTTTGCTAATTAAATAGTTTTTAAGGTTCTCTTTAACCCCTGCAAAGGTACTATCGGAACCCAATTTTTCAAACATGAATACAGGAGCGGACAATCGACTTGCAACCTCATTTTTACCCATATAAACATCTGTAAACCATCTATTTACGAAGTCTGTTTTGAAGAAATATCAATTTAGAATGGTTATAAATAATTAGATTTTTGCACCATTTTCGCACAGTGCTGATAATCAGCATTTCTATATCTAAACCCCTTGAAAATTATCCCGTAGAAAGCAAATTTTATTTGAAGAATGGGACACTTTTCTAAAACCCTTGTTTGGAGAGGCGAATATTAATCCTACATTTGCATTCCGAAAATCATGGTCGCGTGGCCGAGTGGCTAGGCAGAGGTCTGCAAAACCTCGTACAGCGGTTCGAATCCGCTCGCGACCTCACTTAAAAGCATTCGCCTCAGCGAATGCTTTTTTTGTTGCCGCTGATTTCATTTTTACAGCACTCCAGACACCTTTGACCCGCCTTTGACGTTCTGAGTCCTGGTTTTTGATACCCGCTGCTCACGTCTTGATGTAGGCAGTTCGTCAATTCCCAATTGCTTTTCAGCCTGACATTCCCTAGTTTATCATCCAAACGATTGATTGTCATGCCCCAAAATATCACGCTGCGTGTAAACGGTGAAACAAAAACTATCTCTGCCGACCCCGAAGAACCCCTTCTCTACATTCTGAGAGATGAGTTTGCGCTCAGCGGCGCAAAATACGGCTGCGGACTGCACCAGTGCGGCGCCTGCATGGTAATCGCCGATTCCAAAGCCGAGCCGACCTGTCTCCGACCCTGCTCCAGTTTTGAAAATACAGAAATCACGACCCTCGAAGGATTAAAAAAAAATGGCAAACTCCATTCCGTCCAACAGGCCTTCATCGACACCCAAGCGGCACAATGCGGCTATTGCCTAAACGGCATGATCATTTCGGCTGTCGCTCTTTTGGAAGAAAATCCAAAACCCTCTGAGAACGAGATCCGGACAGCCTTAGACCCAGTAATCTGCCGATGCGGCACCCATTCACGATTCATCAAAGCGGTGAAACTGGCCTCTCAAACGCTAAATCAATAAGCATGAAAGAGTTAGAAACAGCCAACGCAAGCCGGCGGTCTTTCCTCAAAAGCACCGGACATCTGATGATCGGATTCAGCCTTTACCCATTTGCATCTTGCGAAACAAAAGGCGCGTCCCTCGAAATCCCGCCTTATGAGGGAACTCCACTCAGACCACATATCGACAATAAGCTGATCGACTCCTGGATTCGACTGGATGCCGAGGGATATCTGACTGTGCTGTCCGGCAAGCAGGAACTCGGGCAGGGAATCAAAACCGCTTTGATCCAGATCGCCGCTGAAGAACTCGACATCGAACCCGCCCGCTGCCGCATCATCAACTCTGACACGGGACAGACTGCGAATGAGGGTTTCACTGCGGGGAGCAACTCCGTGGAAGGAAGCGGGAAAGCCATCCGCAACGCCGCTGCAGAAGCAAGGCTTTACCTGCTCAAGCTAGCCGCGCAAAAATGGAACACTTCTCCTGAGTCGCTAACCGTGGCAAACGGGATCATCAAATCACCCAAAGGCGACGAGATCAGCTATTGGCAGCTTCTGGAGGGAAAGTTCATCGAAGAAAAAATCACCGGAGAGGCCGTCCCAAAAAATCCAAGTCAATACAAGTACGTCGGCCAGTCGGTCAAACGAGACGACATCCAGAAGATGGTCAAGGGCGAATCGCATTTCGTCCACGATCTGAGAATGCCGGGGACGGTTCACGCCAGAATTTTTCACCCGCCGTCTTACCAAGACCGCTTGGCTTCAATCGATCTCAGTGGGATAGAATCCATGCCCGGCGTATTGAAAGTCATCAAAAACGGAAGCTTCCTGGCGGTAGTCGCTGAGCGGGAATATCAGGCAGTAAAAGCTCGTGAAAAGCTAAAATCGCTGGCAGTTTGGAACAAGGCCCCGATTGAAACTCCTTCCGATCAACTCTTTGATTCGATGAAAAGTACGGCCGGCAAACCTGAGGAAGTCAAACTCTCACCGGGGATCGCGGATGTGATCGCAAAAGCGCCGATCAATCACCAAGCGGAATACTTCAAGCCTTACACGATGCATGCCTCTATGGGTCCATCCTGCGCGGTGGCACTTTGGGAAGCGGATCTCCTCACCGTCTGGACTGCCACGCAGGGTGTCTATCCTGTGCGCGGAACCTTGGCCGACCTTTTTTCGCTGGAGGAAGAAAAAATCCGCTGCATCGGAGTGCCTGGCTCCGGTTGCTATGGGCAAAACGGTTCCGATGATGTGTCTGGCGAGGCGGCGTTGATCGCCAAAGAAATGCCCGGCACGCACGTTCGCCTCCAATGGATGCGGGAGGATGAACACAAATGGGAACCCTACGGCACGGCGATGAGCTTCCAGCTTTCGGCAGGGATGGATTCCGATGGAAAAATCCTGGCTTGGGACACCAACGTCTGGTCAGACTCGCACAGCACCCGACCTAATGGCCAAGCGGCAAGTTTCGTGTCGGCAAGACACTTGGCCCCTCCTTTTCCGTTCAAAAAAGGCGGTTTTTCTGGAGGCTCTTACCGAAATGGAATCCCAGAATATACGATTGCGGCAAAGCAGCTTCACCTCTACAACTATTCAGGCCCACTTCGCACCTCCTCTCTGCGGGGCTTGGGAGCGTACGGAAATACCTTTGCAATGGAGTCATTTTTGGATGAATTAATCCAAAAATCAGGAAATGATCCGATTGACTTTCGGCTGAGGAATCTGGAAGATCCAAGGGCGAAGGCGGTGCTGGAAACGCTGGCAGAAAAGACCGGATGGAAGTCCAGACAAAAAGCCGCTGGCTACGGTTTTGGTATTGCTTACTCCCGCTATAAAAATTCCACGTCCTACTTTGCTGTCTTGGCCGAGGTGGAAATCGACCGGGAAGCCAAAACTTACCAACTCAAAAAACTCACAGGTGTGATCGACTCTGGGCTGGTCATCAATCCCGACGGACTCAAAAACCAGACGGAAGGCGGAATGATCCAATCCGCCAGTTGGAGCATGATCGAAGAAGTCCGATACGATCAGGATGGGATCAAAAGCACAGATTGGACTTCCTATCCGATCCTACGGACTATTCAGACACCCGAGATTGAAGTTCATCTCATTGACCGTCCAGATACGCCACCGATGGGGGCCGGAGAAGCTGCGATGGGACCGGTATCTGCTGCGATTGCGAATGCAATCTTTGACGCAACCGGAAGCCGGATCAGAGATTTGCCGCTGAAGGCTGAAAAGATTGATTGGGACGCGATCAGCTAGTCTGCTTATTCAATCTTCTTGAATATATAAGAACATCCTTCAATACACATATAGGGCAAGCCTGGCGAGAGGACGAGATCGCCTTCTTTTTCTCCCAGGAAGTAATTTCGCTCGGGCACCTCTTCTTCGCAATCAAACAGAAACGTCACGGTTCGGTCGGCGACTGTGTAATCACCCTCACCACAAACGAAATAATCGACAGATTTGAATTTTCCACCTGGAAGAAAGGTAATCGTCCGGCCGGAAGCCTCATAGGGAGTCCAATAGTCACCCCCGCCGGTATTCCCCTGAGATTGAAAGTGCTCCCAGGTACCGATTAGGCCCTCGGCAGTCAGTTCAAAAGGCAGGTCATCTTCCCGGTCGCAGGAGGAAAAAGAGACAAGCGCAACAATCCCAATCCAAAAATATTTCATACTCATCAGTGTCAGTTTATGAAAAAAACGGAATCGACCTGCCGTTCGCTACACCGCCAATCTTACAACAACGAAGAAACGTCGATACTTAAGAGCGTGGTGGTCCCCTGCGCGTTGGCGATATTGACAAACAAAGTCTGCCCACTCCAACTCAAACCTACCACGCCGACAATGATCTGCTCACCGTCCTGAAAGTCAGTAACCTGGACTAGCTGCTGCGTCGTGGTATTTTTGACCCACACTTGCTCCATTCCCGATCTGTCGGAGACAAAGGCCAGCAAATCCGAATCTGTGGGACCGAAAGACGGATTAGTATCATTCCAATCAGACACCTCCAAGTCTATCACGGCTTCCGTATTATCCAACCTAAACCCAACCAAATCATAAGAAAAACCACTTGGAGTGTCTTTGGGGAAGGAAGTGCTGTAGACCACTTGGCTGGATTCCGCCGAATAGCTTATCCCCAATACTGTGGGTCTTGCATTCTCTGGATATTCTACTGGGTGAAGAAAAGCCGTATCCGTTTCCGTAAGCTCCATAAAACCTGATTCTCCTGCCTCCAAACTGTCTAAGAAATAGAGCAAAGTCTCATCGTCTTCCCCGAATAGTGGGTAATGCATCTTGTAGGAATTATCCATGACTTGGGTCGCTGTTCCAGTTGCGAGTGCAAATTCACTAAGAACCGAGGAATTCGCTTCTTCACTTACGAACACCAACTTTTCTCCGCCTGCCGACCAGGATGGATATTGGCCATTTTCCCGAACCAACCGCTCCGACTTGCTTGTCAAGTCATACAAAAACACATTCTGGGAACTTCCAGCAGCACCGGCGTCGGACAAAGCATATACTACTTCAGTGCCATCGGGTGAGACTTGCGGGTGAGTGATGTAGTCAAATCCTTCTTTTTGAAAAACAGCCTCCGCAGCCGGAAGCTCGTTGGGGGCGACCATCACACTATTGCTCGGATTCCGGACATTTGCTCTTTTTGCAATCACAAAAAACTCCTGCACCACGCCAGGCTCCAAGCCCTCTATCTGATAGGTCGTCGATCCAGCCGGAGCCTCCCCTAGCTTATAATCAATGCTGGAAGTAAGCGACTTTGCCCATATCTCGTAATAGCTGGCCGGCACAACCGACGGACAAAACCCGGCGCAAATTTGAGCGGAATTCCAAGTGAGCAACACTTCAGTCGGACTGACGATCTCAGAAATCAACATGGGTACCTCAAGCGAAGACCCCTCCGGAATGGGATCATCAAAGCTCTCACAGGATGAAAAAACGAGAACCAACAAAAGTAAAAGTGTGTAATTTTTCATGGTTTGTTCTGAGTCAATCCTGGAAAGTTAACTGGCTCATTGGTTTGTAATTAGATAAATTGAGAGAAAAGGGTTTTGGAAAAGTACCCAAAGCCTAACGAAACACCAAGCGAAAATGCTACAAACGCTTTAGTCAAGTGAAGCTACTGTGTAAAACGCAGCTTCCGGATAAGCAGCTCCAAAACAAAAAAACGCCGACTCTGCAGCCGGCGTTTCTCTATTGTCTAAGATTTAAAGTCTTGCGTCTTTAATCTTACTTTTTACCTTCCATTTTCTCTTTCAACTCAGCAAGAGCATCGATGTCACCCAAGGTTGATTTCTCAGCTTGAGCAGGCATCTCTACTGAATCTTCTTTCTTTTTACCTGGGCCTGCAGGAGCAGCAGCTTTCTTAGGAGCTTTTGCTTCTTCTCTGAAGGTAGCAGTGTGAGAAAGAACGATACGCTTATCGTCTTTAGAGAATTCGGTCACTCTGAAATCCAAAGATTCGCCAACCTCTACTTGAGAGCCGTCTTCTTTCTCCAGATTTTTCACAGTAGCGAAGCCTTCCAAACCGTAAGGAAGCTCAAGAACCGCACCTTTGTCGTTCTTAGAGTTTACAGTACACTTGTGGATAGATCCTACTGGGAACACAGTTTCGAAAGTATCCCAAGGGTTTTCTTCCAACTGCTTGTGACCAAGTGCCAATCTTCTGTTGTCTACGTCAAGCTCAAGCACGGCTACTGCCAGCTCGTCACCTACTTTTACAAACTCAGATGGGTGCTTGATTTTCTTAGTCCAAGAAAGGTCAGATACGTGAACCAAGCCGTCGATACCCTCTTCCAATTCAAGGAAAAGACCGAAGTTGGTCAGGTTTCTTACCACTCCTTTGTGCTTAGAACCTACCGCGTACTTGGTGCTCATGTCGTTCTTAGTCCAAGGATCTTCAGTCAGTTGCTTGATACCCAAAGACATCTTGCGATCGTCTTTGTCCAAAGTCAAGACTACTGCTTCGATTTCGTCACCGACTTTCACGAAGTCAGCTGGGTTTCTCAAGTGCTGAGACCAGCTCATTTCAGATACGTGGATCAGACCTTCTACGCCAGGAGCCAATTCAAGGAACGCACCGTAGTCAGCTACATTTACGATCTTGCCTTGTACTCTTGAGCCGATCTCAAGGCTAGAAGCCAAAGAATCCCAAGGATGGGAAGTCAACTGCTTCATACCCAGAGAAATTCTTCTCTTGTCATCATCGAAGTCAAGAACCACAATCTGAACTTTCTGATCAAGCTGCAATACTTCTTCCGGATGGTTGATACGACCCCAAGAGATATCTGTGATGTGAAGTAGACCATCTACACCACCCAAGTCGATGAATACACCGAAGTTGGTCATGTTCTTGATCACACCTTCCAACACTTGACCTTTCTCAAGATTGTTGAGGATCTCAGCTTTTTGCTTCTCGAGATCTTTCTCGATGAGCACTTTGTGAGAAACTACTACGTTATCATTTGCGTGGTTGATTTTCACCACTTTCACTTCCATCTTCTTACCTACATAGATATCGAAATCTCTGATAGGCTTCACGTCGATCTGAGAACCTGGCAAGAAAGCCTCTACACCGTAGATATCTACGATCAGACCACCTTTGGTTCTTCTCTTCACAAGACCTTCGATCACGCTGTCGTTTTCAAGAGCGCTCTCGATATCCTGCCAAGCACGGACGATTTTTGCTTTCTTACGGGAAAGGATCAACTGACCCAACGCGTTTTCCTGCTCCTCGATGAACACCTCAACAGTGTCACCTGGCTTGATGGACTCCAAATCTCTGAATTCAGAAAGTGGAACCAATCCATCAGATTTGAAGCCGATGTTGATGATTACATCCTTCTCATTGACACCTACTACGGTACCTTTGATGACTTCTTTCTCAGTGATTTCGCCCAATGTACCTTCGTACATTGCGACCATTTGCTCACGTTGCTCTTTGGAATAGCCTTCACCAAAACCTTTGGTGTCGAACGCGTCCCAATCAAATTCTTTTGTACTAGACATAGTTTTTCGACTCTGATTAGCCTCAGTCCCAGAGTCATCGGACTGAAGTTTTGTGGTTAGAAATCAGCACCTTGAATACTCCAAAGCACACCGCTCACTCGAACGGACTGCAAAAGTAGGAAAATAATGTTAAATAAGGAATGCCGAACTTGAAATAATGCATACCGCTTTGATCAAGGATTCAGCGATTTAGGACCACTCATCAGCTGTTGTTTCTTTGAAAAAGGCCTGTCGTACCAACAAAAAATTAGAGGTTGTATAAAAATCCAATAACTCAGTTCATGTATGAAAAGCCATTCTCAGGGGCCTTCGGGCTAAAACTGCCTACGAGAAAAAATTAAGCCTCGCCCCGACGGATCGGAACGAGGCCTGCAAACAAAGAGTTGAAGGTTAATTACGAACCCAAAAATAACGAATATTCCGGATGATCAAATTCTTCCAGTGGATTTATACCATTTATTCAGTGCTGCTGTTTGTCGCACTGATGCTGGTCTTCAGCTTGTTTATCCTGGTTCCGTTACTGATCAGCGAGCGGGGTGACAAGGTATCGTTTTTCTTTATCCGCCTTTGGGCGGGAATTTGGTCCTTCCTCTCGGGCGTCCGCTACGAAGTACATGGGTTAGAGAATATCGATCGAAGCAAGCCTTACATCTACATCTTCAATCACCGGTCCTTCGTCGACGCACCCGTGATCCCGCTGATGATCCCTCAGGAAGTCCGTTCCATCGGTAAAAAGGAACTGTCAAAAATCCCGGTTTTCGGCACGGTGGTCGGCATGCTGGCCGTGTGGGTAGATCGCAGTGATGCGGAATCGAGGCGAATCAGTGTGGAGAAGCTCGTCCGTTTTCTTAATCAGGGCATCTCCATCGTGGTGGCTCCGGAAGGCACCAGAAACAATTCAGCAGAGACTTTGCTTCCTTTTCAAAAAGGTGCTTTTCGCCTTGCTGTCGAAACCCAAATCCCCATCCTTCCGATGGCGATCATCGGTGCGGACAAGATCATGGCTCGGGGTTCTCTTTTGCTTGCTCCGGGCAAAGTCAGGGTCTATTTCTCAGGTGCCATCACTCCTCCCCTTCCTTCAGACACAGCTGTAAATGACCTCGCTGATAAAAGCAGAAACCGGCTGGAGGCTATGATTCTGGCGCATGAATAACCTCCGGCTCCGCCAGCGCATCCCGCGTCAACTCCTCAAAAACTGCATAAATCGCAAAATAACTCACCGGGATTGTCACCAAAATCCCGATAAAAAAACACAAGAATCCTAGGATGTTGAAGACTAGCAGCACGATCACAAAGCCAAAGAACTTCCACCAATTCTTGGTGATCAGTTTAAGGCTCAGCTCTAGGGAAGTCCAAAAATCTGTACCGGAATATAAGGCAAAGGGAATGGCAAAAGTAAATGCCACGGCCAGGTAGATTCCGGGAATGATCAGTAACAGAATTCCAAAAAAGATGATAATTCCAGACACCAAAGAGGTGACAATCAAGATCCCCCAATAGGAAAAACCGTCGAAATAATTGGAGAACTGAACCTCCACACCGCGGCTGATTCGGTTGGCTACGAGGAAAAATCCCGCTGTCAAGGCTGGGGAAATGATAATACTGATCAGCAGACTGAAATCTTTAAGATATAAAGTCGAAAGCCCCTGAATGGAGAAAATCAACATCGCAAAGGCGACCGAATTTAGGGGCTGAACCTTGAATATT
This sequence comes from Algoriphagus terrigena DSM 22685, assembly GCF_000429445.1. Lineage (GTDB taxonomy): Bacteria > Bacteroidota > Bacteroidia > Cytophagales > Cyclobacteriaceae > Algoriphagus > Algoriphagus terrigena. The sequence continues at coordinate 119,535 of NZ_AUBW01000011.1, read as the reverse complement.
TCCCAGCCCTTTTTGAGACTTTCTTGGATACTGAACTCGGGGTATTGCTGAAACAGCTTTTGAATCTGTGATGGTGTCATTGCTACTGATGTACGCTTTCTATCGAGTAACGGACATTTCGGACTTCCGAACTCCCGATATTTTAGATTTTTGATGCTTCGGCTACGCTCAGCACAAGTTTACAATTTACGGGCTTTCAGCCGGTGCTGAACACCTTACCGCGCCGCTTGTAGCCATTTTTCAATCTTACAATCTTGAAATTTTTCAATCCACTCACTTCGTAAACGCCTCCAGGATGTCGTGCTTGGTGATGATGTGAATATTATCCAGGCTATCACGGACCAAGACCGCCTTCTCTTTTTCAATCATCGAGGACAGCACGTCCAAGGTAGAATCCAGCGCTACAAACTGCATGGAGCTTTCCATCACCTCAGCGACTGTCGCATCCTTCAGCGTTGGATTTTCGATGATCTTGGACAGAAGCTTGTTGTCTGTCAGGCAGCCCACGACTTCCTCGCCTTCCAGCACGGGAATCTGGGAGATGCTTCGCTCGTTCATCAGCGCAATCGCTTCCTTGACAGAATCGGTTTTTTTCACAGAAAGCAAATGATAAGTTCCTGCTCGCAACGCAATGATATCTCTTGCGGTCGAGAAGGACTTGTCTTCCAAAAAGCCGTGATTCCTCATCCACTCGTCATTGTACACTTTTCCGAGGTATCGGGTGCCGTGATCGGGCAGGATGATCACCATTCGGTCCCCTTCTTTCAGGTGTTCTTTGGCATATTCCAGCGCTCCATGTACCGCCGATCCGCAGGACCAACCCACAAAAAGCCCTTCTTCTTTAGCCAATCGACGGGTCATCACTGCAGCATCTTTGTCTGTCACTTTGATAAAGTGGTCAATCAGACTGAAATCCACATTTTTAGGCAAGATATCCTCTCCAATTCCTTCGGTCAGGTAAGGATAAACTTCCTTTTCATCGAAGATCCCGGTCTCCTTGTATTTTTTGAAAACCGAACCGTAGGTATCGATCCCGACGGTTACAACGGCAGAGTTCTGCTCTTTGAGGTATTTGGCGGTACCGCACATGGATCCGCCAGTGCCCACACCGGCTGCATAATGGGTGATTTTCCCATCGGTATCGTTCCAGATTTCCGGCCCGGTCGTCTCGTAGTGAGCGAGCGAATTGGACAGGTTGTCGTATTGGTTGGGGTAAAAAGAATTGGGAATATCACGGTTCAGCTTCTTGGCAACCGAATAGTAAGACCTCGGATCGTCAGGTGTCACATTGGTCGGGCAGACGACCACTTCCGCACCCACAGCCCGGAGGATGTCAATCTTCTCCTTGGACTGCTTATCAGCCATGGTGAAGATGCACTTGTAGCCTTTGGCGACTGCGGCCAGCGCCAAACCCATCCCGGTATTGCCGCTCGTGCCTTCGATGAGCGTACCGCCCGGCTTCAATAGCCCGGCTTTTTCTGCATCCTCCACCATCTTGATCGCCATCCGGTCTTTCATGGAATTGCCCGGGTTGAAGTATTCCACCTTTACTAGCACCTCGCCTTTGATGTCTTTGGCGAGCTTATTCAGGCGGATCATCGGCGTATTGCCGATGGTATCGATGATGGAGTTATAGATCATGGTCAGTTACATTTGGTTGGATCAAAATTAAACGAATTTTCCGGCTAGCGGCGAGGCTCGAACTTTTATACCAAATTATATTTTGCTAACAACCCTCGTCATTTCGGGAGTTCCGATTCGAGCTATCAGGTAGTCGAAGCGGTTGGAGCCAACCGGCGAACTGCCTCCTGAAAACCTACACTTCCTTAAACTCAATCCGCTTCAGCACATCCAGCGTCACATGAAGTAAGATCGCCGCGACGAACGACAACCCAACGACTCCGGTAAGCAGTGTCCATACGAATTGCCTGGTGATCAGAAACACGATTATGCTCAGGATCACAGGTGGAATAACTCCAAAAAAGATGATGCCTCCGATCATAAACGGCTTGATCAATTTGCGGTCCCAGCCCTCGTCCAAGCCGACCTGGGGAATGATATTAATGGCGAAACCGATCAAATAGCAGACGACAATCCCGACCACAAACAATGGAATCAGCCAGATACTCACATGTGCCAAGAATACGGACGGCACGATCAGGATTACCGCAAACAACACTGTCTGCACGATATCCAGCTTGATCATATTCCAGAACTTCGAAGTCCAAGTCGCCGGAATAAGGATGAAAAATGGCTTCTTCAGATCGCCGATATTTGCCCTGCCGATCCCTGCCATGAAGTAGAAAAAGAGCATGAAAAGCAGGTAGAAATACAGCACTTTGTGCGAAAACCAGTCGAAGTTGGACAGCCCGGCCAGGACAATCCCAATCACTGCCATGCTGATCGTATAGATCCCGATGATCGGATGAAAATCCTGACGACTGCTGTGGATGTAATTTCTCCAATAAAGCGCCTTTGCTCCGGCGCCGAAATCCGGCAAAGCCAATTGTTTCTTTGTATTCAGGCTATAGCTTCCCTCATCCACGCCTTGTTTGCCCCTCACTTTCTCCAGCTTATCCTCATTCGTCTTGGTCGCTTCCAACACATCCTCGTAGTAATAGCCCGCAAAGCGGATGACCAACTTCACGACGGTATAGTAGGAAAGTCCATACAAACCCAGATAGCCAAATGCTAAAAGCAGATTTTCATGTGTGGCATAACTAATAATCCCCCGGCTCCATCCGACGAGGGGAAACAAGTCAAACCACGGCGATGCCACCCAGGAAAACATCCCCTGCCAGAACTTGTCAGCAAGAAATCCGGGGATCAGGATGATCAAGCCCAAGGCGACGCCGAGTCCGATCACACCCCCGCGGATGTAGTCCATCACCCCATATTTGGTATGGAGCGTGTAAATCAAAAAACGGATGGGAAAGACCATAAACATGAAAAGAGCAAACCCCAGGATGATAAAAATCCCTTTCCCAAGCGTCAGTTCAAACTGGCTGGTTAACTGACTTGCGCCATAGATCACAAAAAGGATGGCTCCACCCAGCGACGGGATGATGGATCTCGCCATGTAGTAGAGCAGCAGGTTTTCCGGCTTGACCGGAGCGGTGAAAAGGAGGTTGACATCCGCCATCTTGAAAAAACTCACGTTGCTTTTGGTCGCCCGGTACAGCTGAAACACCAAAAATCCCAGCGCCAGGATTGTGATCCCTCCGACTACATTTTGCATGGCAAAATTCGTCTCAGGCAAGCCATCAGCGCCCAAGTCCTGAAGCTGATCGAAATCCCCAGATTCCCTTTTCTTGGTTCCCTGAGAATAGACAAACGTAAAGTATCCCACCAATATCCCGTATGGAATCAGCCGGAGGGGATTGCGAAGGATAAGCTTGAGGTTATTGATCAGAATCCAAAAGTCCTTCTTGAGCAAAAGTCTAATCTCAAGCATCTTTTGTCATTTCTAGAAACAGATCTTCCAAGGTCGATCCCTCACTTTGTTCAGCCTGTTGTTTCAGGTTTGCGATGGTGTCGTTACCGATGATGCGACCATCTTTGAGGATCATAATCCGGTCCGCGATTGCCTCCACGCTGTCGATCATGTGCGTACTGACGAGCACGGTCTTGCCTGCTTCCTTCAGACTTTTGAAGATTTTTTTAGTATTCTTGATTGCCTTGGGATCCAGCCCGATCATCGGTTCGTCAAAAAACAACAGCTGCGGATCCGGCAAGAGCGCACAGCAGATGGACACTTTCTGGCGCATTCCTTTCGATAGATCCCTTCCCAGTTTGTTTGCTTTGTCGTCCATTTCAAAAAGCTCCAAGAGCTCATTGCCCCGCGCCTGCCAATCCTTCACGCCGTATGCCTGAGCGATGAACTGCAGGTGTTCCTTCACAGTCAGCAGATCATAGACATAGGGTGTCTCAGGGATGTAGCTGAAAAAGCGCTTGGCTTCCACGCTCAAGTGATCGAAGCCGCCGATTGTGATTTCGCCGGAGGTTTTGCGAAGCAGACCCACAATGCACTTCATCGTGGTGCTTTTCCCTGCTCCGTTTGGACCGAGCAAGCCCACGACTTCGCCTCCATCCAGATGAAATGTAATGTCGTCGACCGCATTTTGCTTGCCGTACTTCTTGATCAGATTCGTTACTGTGAGCATGAAAAATTCGTTTTGCGAGTTTCAGCATTATATCGTCCTGCTGCAAGAAATCAGGGAATAAATGTAGAGGATGTCGGATGTCCGGTGTCGGATGATGGGTGTTGGGAATTGAAAGATTGTAAAATTTCAAGATTGAAAAATTAGTGCTGAAAATCGGGAAACTGGCTACTTCGGGCCAACTCCCCCTTGGTCCCGAATCCCAGTGTGGAATGCTGATCGCAGTCAAAGGGGACAGGGGGATTTGAGATCGAGAGCCAGAATAAACCGAAACAAGCCTCAGTCTCTTCCGAGCATAAGAAGTTACCTTCCGAAGTAAACTCTCCTACTTCCGAGGATAAAAAGTCAGCCTCCGAGGTGAGCTCTCCTACCTCGGAGCATAAAAAGTTACCCTCCGAGGTGAACTTTTCTACTTCCGAGGATAAAAAGTTAGCCTCCGAAGTAAACTATCTTACTTCAAAACATAAAAAGTTAGCCTCCGAGGTGAACTCTCCTACCTCAGAGCATAAAAAGTTACCCTCCGAGGTAAACTATCCTGCTTCCGAGGATAAAAAGTTAGCTTCCGAGGTGACCCTACTGCTACTGGTCACTGAATCCTACCCCTTTATCCCCGCCAGCAAGTACAAGACCGCCATTCGGACGGCTACGCCGTTTTCGACCTGATTGAGGATGATCGAGTGCTCGGAATCTGCTGCGTCTGAGCTCAATTCCACGCCTCGGTTGATCGGTCCTGGGTGCATCACCACGATCTCTTTGTTGAGTGACTGCAGCATCTTCTTGTTGATTCCGTAGTAGAGCGAATACTCTCTCAGGCTCGGGAAATACTTGATCTGCTGACGCTCCAGCTGGATTCTTAGGACGTTTGCGACGTCACACCATTGGAGGGCCTTCATGACATCCAGCTCCACTTTTACTCCCAGGCTGGCGATGTATTTTGGTAACAATGTAATCGGTCCACAGACCATGACTTCGGCTCCAAGCTTTTGCAGGCAGAAGATATTTGATAGCGCGACTCGGGAGTGAAGGATATCGCCGATGATGGCGATCTTCTTTCCGGTCAGGTCGCCGAGCTTCTCACTCATCGAGAAGGCATCCAGCAGGGCCTGCGTCGGATGTTCGTGTGTGCCATCTCCGGCATTGACAATATTGGCGGTGATATTTCTGGATAGGAAATGCGGTGCTCCGGGGCTTGCATGGCGCATGACAACCATGTCCACCTTCATCGCCAGGATATTGTTGACCGTATCCACGAGCGTTTCCCCTTTTTTCACCGAGCTGTTAGCGGATGAAAAATTGACCACGTCGGCGCTGAGGCGCTTCTCCGCCAGCTCAAAGGAAAGGCGGGTGCGGGTGGAATTTTCGAAGAAAATGTTGGCAATGGTAATGTCGCGAAGGGAAGGGACCCGCTTGATCGGTCGGTTGATCACTTCCTTAAAATTGGCAGCTGTATCGAGAATCAGGCGAATATCTGTCTCAGTGATATCCTTGATTCCAAGCAGGTGTCTGGTGCTGAGTTGCGACATGTTTAACTTTTAACTTTCTCTGTGATCCAAATTGCATCCTCGGAATGATCCGGACCGGCCCACTCCACCACCACATACTGACTGTCCAGGGTATTGACTTTCATCCCAAAATAATCCGGCATGATCGGATAGTCCCGCGTCAGCCTGCGATCCACCAACACCATCAGTTCGACCTTTTGAGGTCGGCCAAAAGCAATCATGGCGTCCATTGCGGCGCGGACCGATCTGCCTTTGTAGAGTACGTCGTCGATGAGGATAACTTTTTTCCCCTCTACCAAAAAATCGATCTTGGTCTCATTGGCCTTAAGCGGAAAGTCCCTTCTTCGGAAGTCATCCCGGTGGAATGTCGCATCAAGGTAACCCGAGGGCACTTTGACTCCGGAGATCTCTTCCAGCAGGGTGACGACTTTGTCCAAAAGTATGGTGCCACGGGGTTGAAGTCCAAGAAGTACTGTGTTTTCGAAATCGTCGTGATTTTCGATGAGTTGATAGCAAAATCGCTTCAGAGTGATGGCGATCTGCTGCTGATCGAGTACAAGCCGCTTTTGCATGGGTTGGATTTGGGCGTAAATATAGAAAATAAAACTAGTCCTGAGCTTCCTCAGGCTGGTACAAATCCCCGTCCACCAAAATTTTGCTCATAAAAAACACGTCCCGCACCTCCTCTTGATTTTGGGAATTCAGAAAGCTGATCGACTGCAGACCGGTCAGGATAAAGTAGCGATCGTACCAATGCACCAACCGGAGTGTCTCGATGTCCGTGTATTTTATCCGGTCGTTTTCGTCCGGCAGCTCCAGCTCAAAGCTCATCTGCTCAAATACCTTTTCCCCGTTTCTGAAAAAACTGGCTTTGATCACATCGTCCTCGGCATAGAGATGATACAGGTCATCTCCCACGACCGCGATTTCTCCAAAAGCTGCAGAATAGTACGTGGAAAACCCTCCGTACGTCGCCGAATTATCCCAAAGCACCTGTCCTGATTTAGAAACTTTCACAAAATGAGCTGATTCGTACTGATACTCGTTGGTCGCTGTGACCATCTGCGCTGGAGGATTGCCCGGGGTAGTGAAGGGATCTGTGTAGTAAGAGGGAGCATATCCCATCCGATTCATGCGGTCATAGCGATAGGTGTTGGACGTAGCCCAACCACCAGACCGTCCTCCCCTGCCACTGACAATATTGAGCTGATCAAGGTAGATATAGTAGGCATCTCCCACTTCCCTGACGTCGCGGATCGAGTAGGTGTTTCTGATGATTGGCACTTTGGGTTTCTCAAGTTCCTTCAGAACCTCCTGATCTTTTTTTATTTTTTGCTTTTCCGGCAGGTAGTTGAAGAAATTCGGAAAATCTTCAAGCGTGTAAAGCTTAAATTCGTATTCACCGAATTCATTGATCTCCATAATATACAGTCCCTGATAGGCGCTCCTGCTGTCCAGCCCATACGAGCCGATCATCACCTGCTGGTAGTCCTCATCCGCCAACAGCAAGCCTTCCAATATCTCCTGATCGGGCGTCCCGAATTGATCGACCTTGATCTCGCGGATCAAATTCCCCAACATGTCAAATGTGACGATCGAAGTCTCGCGGTCTTTATACTGCCCCCTGCGGCTGATGACGACCTCCAGGGATTCCAATGCCGGCATCTTACGAATCTGCAACACCTGCGTATTGTTGCCATACACTCCCTGGACGGTGTGGATGCTTTTATTATCAAGATCGAAAATCTGAAGCACCGGCCTTCCTTCCGAATTCCCCATGAAGACCGCCTTGCGATTTTGGACTAGGAACTCCACCAAATCGATGCTTAGCAAGTTTTCCGCAGGAAATTCATATCCTTGGTTTGACTCAAGATCTACCTGCAGGATGTACTTGTCTGCATTGGTAGAATGGCCCTTTGTCATCAGGACATAAAGACTGTTTCCATCAATATCGTACCCGATCATGTCGTATCCGGGTCTCATACTCAGCTCTATCAACCCTTTGGTTTTTAGATCTTGGTCACTGACGAAAAACTGAAACGCCTTATTGCCCGTGAAGCCTTTCTCCTGAAAAGTGCGAAAAGACACCAGTCCATCCGGAATTCGCATCATCTCAAAGGTGGGGTCATATTGCGCCCCGAGCACCTCAAATCTGGCAATAGACTTCACTTGGGCCTCCGACGCTACACCCAAAAAAACTCCCATCAAGAGTATAAGAAGCTTTCTCATTTGCCCATTGCTAAAATCAGGTTGAATTCGTCCTTAGCCACCGACATGACCGAGAGTCTCGATTGACGGAGCATCAGCATCGCCGAAAGCCGATCCTCAGATTTGATCTTCTCCAGACTTACGGGATTGTCAAGCGCCTGCTTTACTTTGAGACCCACAGCGACCCAAGCTTCGTCCTTGGGATCGGGAAATGCCTCCCGACTTACTTCGGCCACCCCGACCACCGCTTTGTCCTTTCCGCTGTGGTAGAAAAGCACCGGATCGCCGATATGCATCTCTCTGAGAAAATTCCTAGCCTGAAAGTTTCGTACTCCGTCCCATACATCCTCCCCTTTTTTCACAAAATCCTCCCAAGAATAGGAGTTGGGCTCCGTCTTGACCATCCAGTAATTCATAGGTTTTGTTGTTTGGTTATTGGGTTGTCGTCTACTGATCACTGCGCTGTAAACTACCTACTGTAAACTGCCCACTGATCACTGACCAACTTCCTGCATAAGATACCCTATCAAACTTTAAATTGAAACAATAATTGAAGACATTTGCCTAAGGACTGACACGAAAAAACGACTGTTTTGGATCATAAAACAATTTTAAAGAAACTGAAGCTGGCCATTCAGCTGATGGAACTCCACGACGAGAATCCATTCAAAATCCGCGGGTACCAAAGCGCGCTCATCTCGCTGGAGCGGATGGATGAGGATATCATGGAGCTCAGCGATGAAGAACTCGCAAAGATCAACGGAGTGGGCAAAAGCATCATCGAAGCGATCCAAAGCATGAAGGCTGCGGAGACTTTTCCGCTCTTAGTTCAGCTCCTGGAAAAAACCCCAACCGGCATCCTCGAAGTTCTCCAAATCAAAGGTCTTGGCCCGAGGAAAGTCAAAACACTCTGGGAGGAACTGGGAATCACGTCCACGCACGAACTAATGGAAGCCTGCCAAGCCGGAAAAGTCGCCCTGATCAAGGGATTTGGACAAAAGACCCAGGATACGATCATTCAAAATTTGGAGTTCAAGGCCTCCAATACCGGAAAATGGCTCTATGCCGATATAGAAAACACCATCGATCACCTTGCCAATTCCCTCCAAAGTCTGGTTGGAGATGCTCAGCTGGCAGTGGTCGGAGATTTTGCACGGAAGATGGAGATCATCTCCGAGGCCGAATTTTTGATTGCTTCGGCGAGATTGCCTGAGTTGAAGACACTGCTTAAAACCCAGACCTTGATCGAGTGGAAATGGAAAGAAGCCAGCCCAGCTACCTGGAGAGGAAAACTGCCGGATCTCGACCTGCATATCCTAGTGCACTTCTGCCCGCCAAGTGACTTCGTCTGGAGAAGGATGGCGTTTACTGGATCCAAAGCGCACTTATTGAGTTTTGTCACGGACACCGAAACAGTCGCCGAAAAGCTGATCAATAAAGACTACGAATCTGAGGAGGCTTTTTTCACCCAAAACAACCTCCAGTTCATCCCTGCGGAGATGAGAGAGGGATTTGGAGAAGTCGGGCAGGCTCGGGAAAACCGAATCCCACAGCTGCTGGAGGAATCTGACCTGAAAGGCATCCTCCACAACCACTCCACCTACAGCGATGGCAAACACAGTCTGAGACAGATGGCCGAACATTGCAGAGCGATGGGCTACGGATACCTCGGAATCTCCGATCACAGCCGCACCGCGAGCTACGCCGGTGGACTGGATATCGAAAAAGTAATCAAGCAGCAGGCAGAGATCGATCAGCTAAACATCGAGATGGCTCCCTTTAAGATCTTCAAAGGCATCGAAAGTGACATCCTTGGAGATGGAAGTCTGGACTATCCGGACGATGTGCTGGCGAGCTTTGACTTTGTCGTCTCCTCGGTCCATTCCATCTTGAACATGGACATCAAGCGGGCGACGGACAGGTTGCTCCAGGCCATTGCCAATCCCTACACCACGATCCTTGGACATCCCACGGGAAGACTTTTGCTCAGACGGGAAGGCTACCCGATCGATCACAAAACCATCATCGACGCCTGCGCTGTTCACAATGTGGTCATCGAAATCAACGCCAATCCCTGGAGACTCGACCTGGATTGGAGGTGGGTTCGCTATGCCATGGACCAGGGAGTGAAGCTGTCGATCAATCCCGATGCGCACGAGATGGAAGGCTACGCCGACATGAAGTACGGCGTGCTCGTGGGCAGAAAAGGCGGCCTGACCAAAGAAATGACCCTCAATGCACTCAGCAGTGAAGAAATAGCGGCTTACTTTGCGGAGCGAAAAGCAGGCGTCTCAAAAGTATAGAAAGTAGGTGGTAAGTAGTAAAAAGTACAAGGTATCAAGTATCAAGTGGCCATAACAACTTCCTGGCATGTGAGGTCACTTCTTGACTCTAGATTCTTGTCTCCTCCGTTCTTGATACTTATATCTAGATACTAGATACTATCCTTCTCGCTTCTTGGCTCTTGATTCTTACTTCTTGCGTCTAACGTCTTAACACTAACTACTTGATACTAAATAATGAAATGGTCTGACCTCCCCGAACCCGTGCTGCTCCAGCGATCGTTCCTCTTTGGAATCACGGGCATCATCCTCGGCGCGCTATCGGTGTTAAACTCCAACATCCATTACGTTGCCGCTCCTATGGGCCCGCTGAACGGCGTAAGCATATTTCTCCAGTTTGCAGGCTTGGGTACGGCGATCTTGGTTTTGAGAAAAAGAAAAATCGCCCAGGAATTTAAAGAGAAAGCTCAGATTTTGATCCTCGTGCAGACAGTGGCCTTGCTTTTCTTCCTGTTTTCGCTTTGACCTTAAAAGGTGCCAATTTCAAAGGCCGGAAATCAACTGATTTTCAGGCCTTTTATTTTATGGGAGAAAATATTTAACTTTTTTTTAGATCCACACGCAACCATTTTTTTCAGCCCTGCATCTCCTTATTTGAAAACCAACCGGAATGTTTAACAGATCCAATTTTTCTACCGAAGAAGGAATTATCAAAGGATGCCTCAAGGGTGAGCGGTCAGCCCAGCGTCACTTGTATGATTCCTATTCGGGGAAATTTTTGGCCATCTGCATGCGGTACCTCAAAGACCGCGAACATGCCGAGGATGTGATGATCGAGAGCTTTATGAAAATCTTCGAAAAACTGCCCCAGTTTCAGCACAAGGGAAGCTTCGAAGGCTGGATGAAGCGGATCGTGGTCACGCAGGCGTTGATGACTTTGCGCAGCAACCGCCATCTCATGATGGAAGTCAACCTGGAACCCGAGTACGAATACAGCAACCATCACTACGAGCTGACTCATCTCGAGGCCGCCGAACTGATGGAGCTGGTGCAAGGACTTCCAGTCGGATACCGCACGGTTTTCAACCTGTATGCAATCGAAGGCTATGCCCATCAGGAGATCGCGGACCTGCTGGGAATCACCGAAAGCACTTCTAAGTCACAATTGAATCGGGCACGAACAGCGCTCAAAGAAAAAATTGCCAGTCTGCAACCAAAAACCAAGACGAACCATGGCTAAGACAAACGAACAATTCGATCAGCATTTCAAGGAAAAGCTGGACGGACATCGGGAAAAACCAAGTGCACTCGCCTGGGATCGGCTAGAAAGCCAGCTCCCCAAAAAATCCAACCCGAAACTCGGTGTTTGGTGGGCGATTGCTGCTTCGGTGACTGCTTTGCTGGTCGCAGGCTATTCGTTTTGGCCAAGTGAAGACGCAATTCCTACAGAAAAACTCGTAGCAGAAAAGACCGAAATCCCTGCCAAGCCCCAAACACAGACTGAGCCGGATACCTCTGTGATTTCCCCGGAAATCATCGAATCAAAAGAGGAAACCGAGCCTGTCACCAGTAAAAACCTACCTGAGAAAAAAGTAGAAACTGCGCCGAAGACCAAGCCAGCTCCTGCTCCGATTCAGTCCCAAACTCCTCAAAACCTGATCGCCCAATCGGAGATCAAGTCCAGCGAGTCCCCGGTAGCAGTGCCGCTGCCTGAACTCAAGGCCGAAGAGCTTCCGACAGCGATGCCTGAATTGAAAGCTCCGGAAATGGAACGTACCGTCGCTCAGGCGTCTACTACGACCGAGGAAGAGCCACTGTACCGCGTGAGCATCTACTCCAACGGGATCAAAAAGGGCGAACCAACAGACAAAAACCTGATCACCGAATTGGGCAAGACTGTCGGACATGTCGAAGGCCTTCTGGGCAAAGTGGACGAAGGATTTGCGGAGATCCAAGACAGAAAGGACAACCTCTTTGCCGGAGGACTTGCCATCAAAAAAGACCGCGCTGAACGATAGAAAACTAAACCAACACAAGCATTAACACGCACCATCCCATGAAATCGAGCCTGACAAAAACGTCACACAGCGGTGTGAATGTCAGAAAAGCGAGATTCCATGAGGCGTTAAAAAAACATCCAATAGACATGAAAAAATACCTGCTTTTATTTTGCCTAATGGCATTGGTTCAGGTGGCATTTGCCAGTGACCTGAAAGACTTCCCGATCCAAACCAAGCACACCGTACTGCAAGACAGCGTCGTGATCGAATTTGGCAAATCCGGAAAAGTAGTCATCACCGTGGACTCCAAGGAGGATTTTGATAAACTCAAACTGATGAACATCAACCAGATCATCAGCGAGCTGGACTTGGAGAAAAACGAAGAAACCGGTGAACTGACCATCGTGGAGATCCGCAAAAAAGACGGAACCATCAAGGAAGTGGTCAAAGTCTATGAGGACTCGGGACAGACCGAAGTAAACGTGGCCGGGATGCGGGTCTACGTCGATGAGTCGGGAGACAATACCAGGGTGAAATTTGAAACCGGCACGAAAAAGAACTCTGACCCACCCTTCCGATCTTTTTTCAAATTTGATCTTGGGGTGAACAACTACCTGGACGGAACGGGAAGCTTCCCGACGTCTGACAAACCCTACGCCGTCAAAGGATGGGGCAGCTGGATGGTCGGCCTCAACTGGATGGCAGCGCAGCGAATCTCCAAGGGCTTCTATTGGGATTTCGGGATCGGATTCCAGTTTTACAACTTCAAATTCGAAAACCGCGACTACCAAGCCGTGCGTGGCGAAGATGAGATAGAGTTCGTCCAGAGAACCGACGTGGACGGCTTCAAGAGCAAGATTTCCTCCTCCTATCTGACCGCCATGACCATGCTGGAGCTGGACTTTGGCAAGATGAATGACCAAGGCCGAAAAGGCCTCAAAGTAGCCGCTGGCCCCTATGTCGGCTATCGTTTGGGCGGACAGTCCAAGTATGTCTATCATGAACTGGAAGGCTCCGGCAGACGCAAGGACAAGCAAGACACCGGCCTTTACTTGGAAAACCTCCGCTACGGCATCCGCGGTGAGATCGGTTTCGGACGGGTGAAGTTCTTCACTGCCTACGATCTCAACGAGCTTTTCCAAGAGGGAAAAGGCCCCGAGCTCAACCCCATCACTTTCGGAGTGGTTTTCTAATCCTCTCAGGGGAGAGCCTTCTCCCCTTTTTTCAAACCATTTTTAAACCAAGCCAACGATGAAATCGAGCATGCCCCAGGCGTCACACAGCGGGTGGTTTTTAAAACATGCGAAGATTCCATATGGCCGTCAAAAAAAATTATAATCATATGAAAAAACTTAAGCTAACCGCAGTTTTTCTGATGCTATTCACTTTGGGAGGATTTGCCCAGAGTACCGATTCGAGCAAAGTTGTCTCCAAAGAAAAAGAATACACCATGATGGGGAAATCCTGGAAGGTCATCAAGTACGAAGACGGCTCCAAGTCCTACGAATGGGAGATCGACGAGAACGAATACAACAACTATCATTCAGAAAAATCCTCGAAATTCAAATACAATTTCCTCGAATCCGAAGTCGGTATCAACATCTGGCCGGAAGGCAAAGGTGCGCCACAGGTGAAACCCTGGGGCAGCTGGTTTGTCTCTCTCCAGTCTGTGGGCACATGGAAAGCCAGCAAAAACTTCCACCTCAGATCCACAATCGGCGTCAGCTGGTACAACTTCAAGTTTGAGGACGAAGAGATCTACGCGCTCAAGACTTCTGACGGATTGGAGTTTGTGGACTACACCGAAGTCATCGACGATCCTAATGCCGATCCGATCAAGTCCAAGATCTCAGCGTCCTACGCCACGCTTACCATCGTCCCTACCGTCCGGACAAACAACGGTAAGATGCGTTTCGGAGCGGGCGGGTATGCCGGCTATCGACTGGGCGGCCGAGGCAAGTTTGTCTACGACTCAGAGGGTGACAAAGTCAAGGACTTCACCAAATCCAACATGTACGTGGAGAACTTCCGCTACGGCCTTCGATCCGAAATCGGAATCGGCGATGTGACTCTTTTCTTCAATTATGACTTAAACGATCTTTTCCAAGCGGGATTGGGGCCAGAGCTCCAAGCCATGAGCTTCGGTATCAGAGTAGACTAATCACAATCTTCAATTGCTATGAACACTACACTTAGAAAATCATTTCTTGCGCTGACCCTGACGGTCATGAGCATGGCAGCGTTTGCCCAAAACGTGCTGGTAGACTCCAAAAAGGCCTACTCAGGAATCAAGAGAATCGAAATAGAAAGCGGCTGGCTCAATGTCACCTACAAGGGCGGCGCTGCCTCCGACGTCAATGTCGAAGCCTACCTCGAGTCCAACAATTCGGATCAGGACATAGTATTTGTCACCGTCGGCGATGTGCTGAAGATCAGCCATGCCCGCAAGCAAAACAACTACAACTGGAACACCAAAAACAAGGGATACCTCAATATCACCGGTCCGGAAGGCATTGCGCTGGATGTCAGGGGCAGTTCAGGAAACGTCATCGTGGAGAATATCTCCAATGACAACACCTCCCTGCGAGTCAGCTCGGGAAATATTACCGCCACCAACATCACTGGCGATCTGTCTATCAGTGCGACTTCCGGTAACCTCACCGCTGACGGAGTTTCAGGAAATGTCTCCAGCGGGCTGACTTCCGGCAACGGCAACTTCTACCGAGTGAAGGGAAACCTCGACTACGAATCCACCAGCGGCTCGCTCGACGCTGACGGAGTGGATGGAGAGATCAATGTAAAACTCACCTCCGGCAATGCCAAAATCAACAATGCCGGCCCATTGGGAACGCTCCAGTTCACCTCTGGCAACGTGAGGGCTACCAATGTTGACCTGGGTCCCAACACGAAATTCAGCGGTACCTCGGGCAATTTCCGTGTGCAGACTAGCTCCGATCTGAAATCCTACAACTTCTCGCTGAAGGCTTCATCAGGAAATCTGAAAGTGGGCAGTGTCAATACCGGCAAAAGCCTGGAGATAGACAATGGATCGCCCAACTGGATCCGCGGAAATATCTCCTCAGGAAACATTACCATTGAGAATTGAGAGATTTGAAATCTAAGGTTTGAGATTGAGTATAATCTCAAATTTCTAACTGATCTCCGGCCGGGACGCTTCTCTGATGAGCTCCCGGTCTTCTTTTTTCAGCTTCATCAAGCGAGCCATCCGGTCGGGACTCGGCTTACCCAGCGAAAAGAAAACCATCGTCACCGCAAAGGTCAGGGTGAAGATTGGGTTTTGAGTCAAAAGCAACCCCAGCGTAGCCAAGAGAGAAACCAAAAAAAGTATCCAAAAGCGCTGTTTCGTGGCCTGACAATAGGTTTTTACTTTTTCAAGAAGTTCAGGCTGGTCAAGGGCTAATTTGATTTTCCCTTGGAAGATCACATAGTGAGCCACTAGGATCATCGCCGAAAAGCCTGCCAACGCCCATTCCAAAAACTCGGGAACTTGCGGCAATCCCCAATCGATCTTGCCAGAACTTTGGTAGAGATACACCATCGCAAATGCCGGCAAAGCAAGTATCAACAGTAGAACGGTGAGTCGCTCTGTGTCCCGGTAGATGGTTCGGATTTCCTGTAGTTCCAAGATGTCGCGGTTTATTCGATGTTGATTTTGACGTCGTCGGTGAGCGGTCTGGACACGCAGCAAAGTATGTATCCGGAGGCAATTTCCTTTTCGCTCAGTCCCGCGTCCTCATCCATCTTCACCTCACCGCTCAGTAATTTTCCGCGGCAGGCGGTACAAAGTCCACTTTGGCAGCTGTAAGGCATGTTCAAATCCGCTGCAAGTCCCGCTTCCAATACAGTCTTGGAGGGGTCGACCGTGACCAGATTTTCCTCCCCTTCTAATACAATCGTAACGTCCCGGGAAAGGATGCCGTGGCTGATTCCTGCCAGCGCCTCCTCGTGTGCCAGATGGGCAGCAGCCGAGAAGAAGTTTTCCTGATGAATGCGCTCTTTGTCAACTCCCAGTTCCTGGAGGATTTCCTTCGCCGCGCTCATGATCCCGTCAGGACCACACATGAAGTAGACTTCCTCGTATCGCTGTTCATATTCCGCACGGGCGATGAGTTCTTTCAGCACGCCAACGGAAAGTCTCCCTTTCCGGCCAGTCCAGCTTTCAGAAGGCTGGCTGAGGTTATGGATTACCTTCAGCCGTTCGGGATTGGCTTTTTCCAGCAGATTAAGCTGGTCTCTGAAGATGATTTGCTCTTCATTCCGACTGCTGTAGATCAGCGTTATGATCGAATTGGGCTCGTTTACAAGGACTGATTTGAGTATCCCCATCAAGGGCGTGATGCCGCTGCCTCCTCCGATCAGGAAGAAATGTCTGCGGTTTTTGGAATGAAAATCCGTCGTAAAATGCCCCAGCGGTTTCAAGACGTTTATGGTCTTTCCAGGGAAGATTTTCTCGTTCAGAAAGTTGGAAAAAAGTCCGTCTTGGACTCGCTTGACCGTGATACCGGGAAACGGATCCACAAATGGCGAGGTGCAAAGCGAGTAAGATCTGCGTTGCTCTTTGCCCTCAAACTCCATCACCAAAGTCAAAAACTGGCCGGGCTTGTAGTCTAAAAATGGCTCAGGCTGCTCAAAATACAGCGTGACTGTGTCGGCAGTTTCTCGTACTACTTCTCTTACTTTAAGCGGCAAAAACGGATTGACTTTTACCTCTTCTTTCTTTTTCTTGAAGAAATTGAACATCTGAACTTGGTGATTTGGCTGCAAAATTAAGCCCAAAACTGGGAAAACCGGCATTCGCAGCGGAATTTCCACTCTAAACCCCAAAAGTGAAAAGTAAGTTTGTCTGAGACGGATAATTATCGCGGTTAAATCCCGATTTTGAGGGCAATGGCTTAACTTTGCGGCTTCCGAAAATCGGACCCAAATTCTTTGCTCCGCCAAATTAAAACAGAATGGAATTAAATGCCCTGACAGCCGTCTCATCGGTAGATGGCCGCTATGCCGGCAAAACTGCCCCACTACGTGCCTTTTTCTCTGAATTTGCCCTGATCAAATATCGAGTACATGTGGAGGTGGAGTATTTCATCGCGCTCAGTCAGATACCACTTCCGCAACTGGAAGACTTTGACCACTCTTTCTTTCAAAAGCTCCGTGACTTGGTCAAGCAGTTTAGCATTGAGGACGCCGAATGGATCAAGACCACCGAGCGTACAACCAATCACGACGTCAAGGCTGTGGAGTACTTTCTGAAGGAAAAGTTTGACGGGCTGGGTCTGGAGCCTTACAAAGAGTTCATCCACTTTGGACTCACTTCTCAGGACATCAACAACACCGCAACACCGCTGATGCTGAAAAATGGGCTTCAGGAGGTGATTTTACCGCTTTTGGGTGAGGTGATCGAGCGATTGACAGACTTGGCTGAAGAGTGGAGTGACATTCCCATGCTTGCCAAGACCCATGGACAGCCTGCCTCCCCAACCAGACTGGGCAAAGAAATCAATGTCTTTGTGGTTCGGTTGAAAAAACAACTGGAGCTCCTCGAGCAAGTTCCCTATTCCGCCAAGTTCGGCGGGGCAACCGGCAACATGAATGCCCATCAGGTGGCCTATCCGGAGATGGATTGGAACGAATTTGCATTCACATTCGTGGAGAATTTCCTCGGGCTGGAGCGTTCGTATCCAACTACTCAGATTGAGCATTATGACAATCTTGCCGCGACTTTTGATGGGCTGAAGCGTATCAACACCATTCTGCTCGACCTGTCCAAGGACGTGTGGCAATACGTGGCCATGAACTATTTCAAGCAAAAGATCAAAGCCGGAGAGATCGGCTCCTCCGCGATGCCACACAAGGTCAATCCAATTGACTTCGAAAATGCGGAGGGAAACCTCGGCATTGCCAATGCCCTGCTGGAGCACTTGGCCGCCAAACTTCCGATCTCCAGACTGCAGCGTGACCTGACCGACAGTACGGTGTTGCGGGTGATCGGGGTGCCTTTGGCACACATGCTCATCTCCCTGGAGTCTTTGCAAAAAGGACTGGGCAAGCTTGAGCTAAACCGTGCGGCAATCGACGCCGATCTGGAAGACAACTGGGCAGTTGTAGCCGAGGCGATCCAAACCATCCTAAGAAGAGAAGCCTTTCCGAAGCCGTATGAAGCGCTGAAAGATCTGACGCGCACCAATTCCAAAATCACCGAAACCTCGATCCGCGAATTCATCGCAAACTTGCCGATTTCGGATGCTTTGAAGGCCGAATTGAGTCAGATTACTCCGTTTAATTACACGGGGATTTAAATATTGGCGATCAATCAGTCTCCACCGCCGTGAGTGTCCGCTCTCACGGCTTTTTTTGTGCGCTGGCTACTGACCTTTCGATAAAAAAATCTCCGCCATCATGCAGCGGGCGCTGCCTCCGCCAAGCTTTTCGATGGTTGGGATCTCGGGACTGATGATCGTCGTATAGCGTTCGATAGACTGGATCTGCCCCACGGACAGCGAGTCAAGAGCAGCTTGAGACATCACCGTAAACCGCTCTCCGCCGTCATTGCTCACCTCCAGCATATTCCCCGCAAAGTTCGATTTTTGTTTCAGCGTAATGGGAATGACTTTTTTGCCTGACTTGGTCAAGGACTCTTGAACCCGTTGTTTTTCGGAGGCTTTGCGAATGCTATCCAGGCAGACCACCGCCAGGTCCGTCCCGATGTGCATCATTACATTGCTGTGATAGATCGGACCAAACTCACCATTAACTTCCTGCACCGCATGAAATCCGATTACTTTATACCCCAATAGCTTGCCGACATAGTCCAAGGGCACCCGATGCGTCCGTTGCGAAAAACAGGCATAAATCACCTTTGCCTGATGATCCATGACCATGCTACCCGTTCCCTCCAAAAACTGTCCGCTTTCTTCGAAAAAACTCAGATCCAGAATCTCGGTTACCCTAAACCCGGAATGGATCAAGCCCTCCACAATGTCTTTTCTACGCTCCAGCCGTCTGACTGGAGAAAACATCGGGTACAGGATCAATTTGCCGTCAGGATGGGTGCTAAACCAGTTGTTGGGAAACACTGCGTCAGGCTTTGCTGGACTTTCCGAGTCTTCAACGACGAATACATTTACTCGCTGATCTCTGAGCAAAGCCACAAAACCGTCAAATTCCTTTCTTGCCAGTTCCCGGATTTCCCCGGCGCCGCGATCATCCTTTCGCTGGTAAAAGTTGTTTTCCGCAGTCTCGGGATTAAACCCAAAGTTGGCGGGACGAACCATAAGAACAGTGGCGCTGGTTTGCATGACTCAGTTTTTCGAAGGATAAAAATACAACACGGGCTTGATGTCAAACCGCTTTTCACTGATCGTATAATATGCCTTTCCGTCTGGACGAAACCCAATTGCCTCGCCCTGCGGTTCCGGCACATAGGGAAGTTCCTTTGGAGATCTTGAAAGTGCTTCTAATATCGTTTCTCCAGCTTTTCTGTCCCAACAGTAAACCTTAAAGTAATTTTTGATCAGGATCCGGCTTCCATCCTGACTGATGTCCGACGCTGTTGCACTCGTGAGCGGAAGCTGGACCAACCGTTCCGCCACGACGTCGTCCTTACCAAAATCAGTCGATTTGATGCGAAAAAGCGTGTTTTGTTTGTCCCTTTTGGACACCACAAATAAGTCTCCTGAAATCGGGTCCACAAACAAACTTTCGGCATCTCTGGCGCCCTCCGGATAGGTAAACGTTAGCACCTGAGGTTTAATCGTTACGTTTCTTGAAAGATCGTCGGGCTCGGGAAACCGATAGACCTCGACCGCCTGATGAACACCCAAATTGTCGCCGATTTCGCCCAAGTAGACATACGACTTTCCTCCGGGGCCCGGGCCCACCGCGATATCTTCCCAGTCCCGGTTTTCCACGCCTTCTAGCGTTATTTTCCCGAGCTCATTCCCCAGAGAGTCCAAGACATACACCGCAGCCTCTCCTCCACTGTCGGTATGAGTATAGAATTTATCCGGATGGTTTTTTGAAAATGCCATACCGCTCATTTCTTCTAAAATCGGGTTTCCTATCGTTCCTATTAGTATTCCTGGCAAATAAAGAGAGTCGGAGGTCTGCTGGGCAAAAGTTGAAACGGAAAGAAAAAACAGGAGCGGAAATAGTTTACACATGACTATCTGAGTAAGTCAAAAATACGAGAAAAGATTTTGTCGACTTAAATACAGGTAAAATTCAGATTATTCCCAAGCAGACGACCGCGAAAAAGGAGCGATCCCCAAGGATTGATCTGCTCGACCTCATCAGCTGATAAATATGGTTGAAAAATCTTCATCTAATACAAAGATAAAAAATGCCGCAGTACCGGATTAAAACCGACTTTCCTAAAATTATTTTTTCAAAATCTCCTTTACCCAAAATAAAAACCGATAATCAAGTATACTTAATTATTTTTTTTCGTAAAGTTGAGCCGACAAACACAAAAATAAAGCGTCAGATTCTACTTGTTGTATTAAATTTTCTAAACACCTAATTCGAGTTCTAAAGGAACTAACCCGTCTTGAGGTCGGTAAGCCAAGTCAGCAAAGCGCATCTGAACGCCAATGATAAGCAGCACAAATTTGAAAGAATAAGCAGTTGGAGAAAGTCCACCAGACAACCGGGCTGAACCGATTGGCTTGGGTTAAAAATAAATTAATAGATAGATTGGGTAATTGTTAGTCCGAAACCGGGGGAGATATTCTTCCCCGGTTTTTTTTGTTGGACCTGATAATTATCAATTGATAAGTCCCCTGCGGTCGGACTTGCCCTTAAAAAATAGAGTTCTGAAGTTGGAAAGCGAGATGAATCCGCAAACTGAAAATCAGAAATCCAGTCTAAAAAAAACAGTCAAACCGAAACCAGTGGAGAACTAACAAACTGTCCCGGGCTTTGATCTGACTGTCTTTTGGAAATACTTATTACGCCTTGAACGGCAATTCGTAATTCCTTTTACCCGTCAACTTATACACCGCATTGGCCAATGCAGGGATGAAGGGCGGCACCGGCGGCTCACCCACTCCTGTCGGCTTCTCCTTGCTCGGCACGATGTGCACATGGATCTTTTTGGGAGCCTGGGGCATTCGGATGATCTGGTAGGTGTCAAAGTTGTTTTGGACCACTTTGCCATTTTCCAAAGTAATCGCAGAAGTGGTCGCCAAACTGGTTGCAAACTGCGCCCCACCCTCAAACTGCGACCGAACCCGGTCGGTATTCACAGCGATACCACAATCCACGGCATAGTGGACCTCAGGAATGAGAAGATTACCAGCGGCATCCTTTTCCACCGTGACTACACAGGCCACGTAGGTCAAGAAACTCTTATGGGCAGCAAATCCAATGGCTTTGCCAGCGGCGAGATTAGCCTTCCAATTTGAT
Source organism: Algoriphagus terrigena DSM 22685 (assembly GCF_000429445.1). Lineage (GTDB taxonomy): Bacteria > Bacteroidota > Bacteroidia > Cytophagales > Cyclobacteriaceae > Algoriphagus > Algoriphagus terrigena. The sequence continues at coordinate 97,960 of NZ_AUBW01000011.1, read as the reverse complement.
TTTTCTGCTACGGTCTCGATCACCTTTTTCATACGTGCAGTACTCCACGGGAAGTCTTCGATTTTCTCTCCGTAGTTGCCATAGTCTCCGACCATCTCACCAGCAAAGACCAGATCTTTATCTTCACCCAAAAGCGCAATCGCCTGATCAACTGGATCGACCCCTTTGGACTCTGCGATCTCATCCAACATCGAACCGATCGCAAAGGCATGATGAATATTGCTCACCGAACGCAGCCATCCAATGCGGGTATGTGCGGTAGTCTCGTGGGACTCGATGCGAATATTTGGAACATCGTATGGGAAATCGCGGCAGCCAAGATCCAATTCACCGTCAGAAGGAGGCGCAGCATCGAGCCCCGCACCGATCGCTGGGAACACCGTGTGATGATTCCAACCGCTTAGATTTCCAGAATCATCTAGGGTAGCCACGATTCGCTGAGCACTGTGGGAATGGTAGTAATCGTGATGAAGATCACAAGATCTGGTCCATTGCACCCGTACCGGGACCCCAGCTGCTTTGGAAAGCAGCGCCGCCTCCACCACATAATCGGGTTTGGATTTTCGCCCAAATCCCCCACCCAGCAGCGTAACATTGAGTTTTACTTTTGGAAGCTCCACTCCCAAAGCGCCTGCCACCGCACCCCTTGCCCACTGGGGATGTTGACTTGGCGCCCAGATTTCCACCGAGCCATCAGCTTTGACATCTGCGATAGCCGCAGGCGGCTCGATGGTAGAATGCGCGTAGAATGGCGCCAGATAGGTCTTTTCAATTACTTTTCCTGAGGAAGACTTTGCCTTGGAAAAATCTCCCCGTTGCCTCTTCACAGTACCTGCAGACGCAGTACTTTTCAGCATTTCCTGAAGCTGCGCGCTGGAATTATAAGTCTGGTTGGGGCCCAAATCCCACTCAACCTCGAGTGCCTCGCTGCCCTTGATTGCTGCCCAGGTATTTTCTGCCAATACGGCTATTCCTTCAAGCGGCTTATCCAAGGCAGTCGGAAGTCCCGCACCGTCGATCTTTACAACTTTCTTCACACCCGGTATTGCCAAAGCCTTTTCATCGTTGAAAGAAACAGCTTTTGCGCCCACCACCGGACTCCGCCTAACCACCGCGATCAACATATTGGGCAGATTCACATCGGCACCAAAGACAGCTTTGCCCGTCGCAATATCTTGCGCATCATAGATGGGAACATCGGTTCCCACCAATTTGTAGCTGGAAAATTCCTTCCAAGTCAGCTGCTCATCTTTTGGCAGTTCCATGGTTTGGATTTGAGCGACCAAATCACCAAAGGGAATCTTCTTACTTCCACCCTTCAAGATAACATGGCTGGCCTCGGTATCGCATTCTGACGGATCCACGCCCCACTCCTTTGCGGCAGCCTGCACTAGCAGGTAGCGGGCCGTGGCTCCGGCCTTTTTCATCGGCTCGTAAAACATCCTCACGGAGAAAGACCCATCTGTATTCTGGTTGCCGTACTTTTCTTCATCTCCTTCGGCTTGGACGATTCTCACTTTGCTCCAATCCGCTCCAAGTTCGTCTGCGACAATCATCGGAAGCGAGGTGCGAATCCCCGTTCCCATCTCGGAGCGGTGCGCCAGGATGGTGACGATATTGTCCGATCCGATGCTGACAAAGACGTTGGGAGCAAAGGTGATCAGTTCTCCCTTGGGTCCGCTGCATTGGAAATTGATCCCCAAGACAAATCCGCCGGTGGCGAGTGAGCCGATTTTCAGGAAATCCCTTCTGGACGCCCGGAAGATCTCACTGCGATCCCCTGTGCTGAGAGAAGTTGAAGTCGCTGACTTCTCTTTTTTCAAAAATGGCAATTTTGGCATCATGCTGTTGCTGATTTAGGGAGGTTAGAGGGATTGAGAAGCGGTAAGGATGGCGTCCTTGATTCGGTTGTAGGTGCCGCAGCGACAGAGGTTTCCCTGCATCGCAGCTTCTATGTCAGATTCTGATGGACTGGGGTTTTTGGTCAGCAAAGCGGCCGCATTCATGATCTGGCCCGATTGGCAGTAGCCACATTGCGGGACAACATGCTCCACCCAAGCCTTCTGGAGCGGATGACTGCCGTCTTCAGAGAGACCTTCGATCGTGGTGACTTTACCACTCCCCACCTCGGAAACAGGCAAGCTGCAAGATCTAACCGCCTCACCGTCCAGATGAACGGTGCATGCCCCGCATAAGGCCTGCCCGCAGCCAAATTTGGTGCCTTTCATATCCAACAAATCCCGGATCACCCACAGCAGGGGCATATCTTCCGGCGCGGTGACCTCCTGGGTTTTACCGTTAATTGAGAGCTTATAGTTTTCCATCGATTGAAGGATTTTTTTTTGAATTATTAAGTTAGAGAAAAGAAATGAGTCTGAATCAGAAGTTTAATGATTCCGATTTTTCCTCACTGTCAAAAGGCACGAGGCACTACTTTTCTTCACAGGAAAACTGGAAATCTAGACGCGGTATCCGCTGAACGGAATCCGGAAAAGCCGCTCAGCTTTGGAAAATGGGAGATGAAACTATCTAAGCAAAATCTGGCGGATATCCTCTTCTATTTCATCAGTTTTCAAGTTAGGTGCCTATCAAATTCCATTTTTCCCGATAGGGTCTCCAGAGCAATGCGTCGGCTTCCGGATCATTTTTAAATGACTCTGTTTTAGAGTTCCATTTCAATGGCCTTTTAAGCTTAAAAGAAGCCATGGCCAAATGCATTGGCATTGTCATCGCTCTTGCATACTGAAGGTTGGATTCAGGTTGAGTGCGCGATTTGACAGCGTCCAGGAAGTTTTGCTGGTGACCGGGAGACCGGGGAATAGTCTTGGGAATTTCTGGAATATCATTCAAGACCTGTCCGTCGATTCGGATTTCCCGACTGTCGTAATCGCAGATCAGAGTCCCCTTACTTCCTTCAAAATAGGCCCCAATTCCCCTTGCTGCTGCTCCAGGTACATCCGGAGGGACGGAAGTCCAGTGTAGGTCGAGATTCTTAAACTTAAAGTCGGCATCAATCCACTTGGGCGTGTCCCCCATCCCCTCGGATTTCTCCCCATTTGCGGTGATGCTTTTCAGTCCCTGGGGCGGCATAGACATCCAGACCACGTCTGCGATGTGACACCAGAAGTCCTGAAAAATTCCACCGGAGTATTCCATAAAATAGCGGTAGTTGAAATGGCATTTCTCCGGCGCATAGTCTGCCATGGGAGCTGGACCCAGCCACATGTCCCAGTCCAGATTAGCGGGCGGCGCCTGATAGGTGAGGGATGGAATCAGGGGCGGTTCACCGGTTTTCCAAAGCCGGATGGTTTTGATCTTCCCAAGCTCGCCGGATTGGATCAGTTCGGTCACCCGGTGGTAATTGTCCCCCGCGTGGATCTGGGTTCCCAACTGGAATATTTTACCACTTTCCTGTTGGGCCTTCAGCATCAGCTGCCCCTCACGGAGCGAATAGGAAAGCGGCTTTTCCCCATACACGTCCTTGCCGGCCTGGAAAGCCAAGATAGCAATCTGAGCGTGCCAGTGGTCCGGCGTCGCGATGGTCACAGCATCGATGTCGGATCGCTCAAGGACTTTTCTGAAATCATGAAAAAGCTCCGCCTTGGTATCGGGGTGGATCTTCTTTAGGGCCCGTAAAGCTTCACTGGTGCGGTTGGTATCGACATCGCAGAGTGCTACAATCTTCGCCTCGGGCAGATTGGCAAACCAGTTCATGTGGGAAAGCCCCATCCCTCCCAAACCGATATGGGCAATCCGAACCCTGTCAGAAGGAGCCGCCCGGAGACCGGTATAAGGCAAAAATTGCAGTCCGAGCGTGGTAAGGGCGGAGTACCGGAGAAAATCCCGGCGATTGAGTTGCGAGTTCATAAGCGCAAGTGGTTACAACTTATAGTTAGGTAAAAATGCCGGAATTGGCAACAGCCTTGCAAAACATCCGCTCTATGGGATTGTTTCGTCGTGATTTTCCCCAGATTCTAAAGAAATGAAGCCACGAGGATCGGATTCATAGAATTTTTCCAAAAAATAAGTCCCTGACCCAGAATCAGAAGTAAGCTTGCCATGGATAAATGCAAGATTTTTTCAGAGAGCGATTTGGAAAAAATGGGATATGCCTCTACATTTGCAACACGATTTCCCAAAGGGGAGTCAAAACCATCAAATTCCTCCTTAGCTCAGTTGGTTAGAGCACATGACTGTTAATCATGGGGTCCTAGGTTCAAGCCCTAGAGGGGGAGCAGGTAAAACGGCCTCTGGATCATTTCCAGAGGCTTTTTTGTTTTTTAGATTGTTCACATCTGATCGACAAACTGTCACTGCTAAGGCGAAGAAGTGAACTTTTCAGTTGGGGAGGGCCTAATCATTGACTTTTTTGCAATTCTTTTCACGGGTGGCTTTCACACGGAATAAGTCAACGACTGCTGATTTTCAACAGAAGCTCAGGTATTTTTTCAACCAACTATGCCTAATCCGGGGACTCAAATCAAATTTCCAGCCCGAAAAATCAATCCATATACGAGCCAATCAAAATATTCAATCAGCTCACTACAAGGAGCTGACACGCATTTTCCTTCGAAAAACGAGGTCATAAATGACGCCTTCCGCTATTTTTGCGTCCTCGTTTAGAAATGAAAGACCCCAAACGGATATTTCCCCCACTCCTACTGCTGTTCGCTTCGATTCAGTGCCTGTTTTTGGGTACGATCATCTTTGAGCGAGCCAATCACCTAGAGGTCGGCTTGTTCGTGCTGGTATTTCTGCTAGTCCTCGGTTCGCACTTTCAGACCTATTCGAGCCAGAGATTTACAGTGGAGTTTGACCGCTGGCGTGTGGCAGTGTGGGTGTTTTTCGGATCATTCGCCACTTTCGGTTTGAGAAATTTAGGTTGCGACACCGTGATTGCTACTGCAGCGTTGGGCTTGTTTGGAGGACTGCTGGAGCTGGGCTTCAAGTCGAACGCCTATTTTAGACAAGTGCCGTCGGCGATTTATTGCGGCGCATTTATCTCCATGACCAACCTCAGCAATGATGCTGGCTTTATCCTGCTTTCCTCCGTTTTCACCTGCCTGATCTTCTTTGTCAGCAAGTCGATCCTGCATGGGGTCGGCGGCAGATTAGGCACGATGGCCTTCATTGGCGTGGTGATGGCCTATGTCGTACAATATGGCGTCGCACTGCTATGATTGAAGAACTCGTCTGGATTCTCAGCGCTGTCCTGAGCGCGATCTGCACCTACTGGCTGCACACGCGCTTTAGAATTAGCCCCATCTTGGCCTCTTCTGCAGTCACACTGGTCGTGGCTCTTGCGGTGCAACCCTTTAACTCTTCCGACTGGGTTGAGGCCATTCCCTACGCGGCGATTGGTGGTTCGTTCATCGGGATGAGCACCAAAAAAAATATCAAAGGATTCGAATCGGTAGTCTTGGCAGGTCTCATCTTTGGACTGATATTCATCCATTCCAGCCAGTTTTTCGAAGGGTTTGGAGGGGCGCTAGGGACTTCTGCCTGTATCTCCGTCTTGACAGCAATCAGCTGGAGGAAATTCATCAAAAGGACCCGTTACGCCACAAAAAAAGCAGTAAGATCAAAGTAACAGTCTGATACGAGCTTTAGGTTTTCGTATTTTCTATCGGTAATAGTCTGTCAAACATCAGTCCGCTCCAGCCTTCACCTCTGCCGGTTGTCTTGGTTCGTCCGACCCAAAGGATTGTTTTTCCGTCAATCCAGCGTGTTCTCTTGAAGTTCCGTTTGACTATTACTCCTGCCCTTGGCACTTCCTCCTCCTCGATGAAGTGAACCTTCTGTTTTTCCGTTAGCAGGAGACTGCATGGAGGAGGCGCATTGGGAATCCGGGCGCGCTGGAGTCTGATTTCTTGAACACTGTTTTCTTTGTGTACAGGTATGAAAGGAATCCAGTTTTCGGGAACTGAGGTTCCTGCCAGATAGCGGATCTTGGATTCAGGATTGTCCGGCTCACCGAGAGGGTCAAATCTGGGTTTGTTCAACTTCACTTCTCTACCTCCACCGGCAATAGAAGGGACAGTATTCTCAATGGCCCAGACCATATTGGTCATCTCGTCACGCATGAAATTTACCTTTTCCAAAGGCTCACCTTGTTGGAGCTTTAGGATGGAAGGCGCAAGGTAAAAACGGTTTCTGGGCGAAGTCAGATTTTTGCGCTCCGAGTGACGGAACACAGCAAACTCATGCCAGCTAACTTCCGGATCAGTAAAGGTCGGCGAGATCAGGATATGCTGTCCAAAAACGTCGGTGACCAGAATATTTTTTACCTCACAATAGGTGTTGATCTTCATCGGATAGGGCAATATAAACCAGTCATTGGAATAGGTGATCCCGTATTCGGTAATCAACATGGAAAGCAGGCCGGTGGTACCCGATTGGATCTTTGCAAAGTCGATTTGTCCGTCTTCCATCTGCCAAAACCTCGGATTCGGAATCCCAGAATAGTGTAGTGGTGCAGGGATAAAGGTTTGTACGGTCTCCTTTAGGTTGTCTTCCTGTTCGATCTCAACTGGAGAGTTTTTTACATTTTCATCAAAACTGCTCCAATCCAGTTTGCCTGAGGCATACTGATCTGCTTCCAAAACAACCGATTTGCTCGCCTCGGGATGGGGCATTTCGAGACTGAAATTATACTCCATTCGATCAGGAATCCAAGCGCTTTGTCCAGTTCCAGCCTGATTGTAGAGCTTTTTAAACCAAGTGTCAAATTGCGTGGAAATCTCTTTGGCAAGTAACTCCCGGTCGGCATCTTCAAATCCTGCCTCTCCATTTACCCAATCGGCAAATGCGCCGCTTTGAATATCCTGTAGAATGGCGCTTCCGTCGGAAAACTTGCCCATAACGGTCTGTGCAAACAACACACCTTCTCTGTCCTTTTCATTAGGTTCGGATGTCAGTGGATACTTTCCAAGAAATATCTCTTTATAACCTGATTTGCCACTTTCTCCAAGAATCCTAAAAAACTGCCTGCCCATCTGAACCTGCAAATAAAGATTTACCTCCACGGCTTCGCTTTCCACTTCAGGCTCCAGCGGGGTTTGAAAAGGGTCATAGGCCTTTGATGCTTTATTCCCAAAGGTCAACACCCCGGGTCGCTGTTCCTCTGAAAGAATCTTTGCCTGACAGGCTGTGCCGGCATCCTCACCCTGAAACTCCCCTAACTGCCACTGTCGTGTCAGCATCCACATGGGATCCGCTGTCTCTGCCCTTAAGCTTTTTTCAAATTCTGCCTGTCTAGGCAGTCCCTCAAGCCGGTTACGGTTGGATATGAAAGGCTCATAAAAACGCTTTTCCACGGCAGTTGCCAAGTTGACATTTGCCTTAAGCTTAGAAAATTCACTGAGTGTTGGCATCTTCTTTAGTTTTTATCCCACTTGGTGTACAGTTGCAAATTGGCATTCGCGGCGACCTTCATGAATTTATCGTTTAGAACCAGGTAATCCAGAGACACATTCGCCTCCTTGACATCAAAGGAAGCAATGGTCATGGGAAGAAGAATCTTGAGGACATCATGCTCCATAAGTTGATCCGGCTCAACGGCCCTCGATCTCGATCTTCGAATGGTATCATTCAAAACGCCCTGCAAAACATCCCAATCCCATTTGCCGCTGTTGGTAGGTTCCACTGCCATCAGGATCGCCTGAGGAGCTGTCGCATTGGGTTGGTTGTAATGGTAAGTAACTCCCGTAACTTCCTCATCAATTGGAATTTTTTCAGTCCATTCATCTAATATTAGCACGGACTGCAAGTCTTTTGTTTGTAAGGCTTGTTTACCCAAATAGGCTAATGAAATCGTGTCTTCCGAAATATTGAAAGGTTTTCCGTCGTATTCTTTAGGGAACTCAAATCCCAACCAACTGTCATTTGGTCTAAAAGCAATCTGCGCAATCGAAAGATCCTGAGGTGAATTGTCCAGAGCTTCGCTCATAAATCGCAGCGTCTCAAATCGCGCCACGGCTGGTCTGACCCTGGCCACAGACTGTAGCCAAGACTCTTTGTTGACTTCTCCGGTCAATCCACTTTGCTTAGTAATATGACTCACTAATTGATCCTCCTCACCAAAAGACTTGTTAAGCAAGTCTGGATTTGAAAAATTAAAACGTGGAATGGGCACAAAATCATCTCCCAAAACAGCCTTTGCAGCTTCGGATAGCAGTTTGAGTTTGGGAATGACATTGGTTTCCGTAACAGCTTTCCCCAATTTTTCCTCACCGATCTGGACTTTGGAAAGGATGATTTTCCAGAGACTACCAGTTCGGGAAAGCAGATCTTCTTGGCTCTCATTCAAATCCGGTCCCGGACTTTGTGGGTAGGCCAATTGCACCCCGAAAAACGTCGCCAATTGCTGGAAGCCTGAAATTCCTGCCAATGTTTCATCAGAAAGGCCAACAGCTTGAAATAAGGGTGCAGCATCGGTAGAAGAAGCTGCTAGGCTGAACAATTCCTCCATCGTACCTGGGTTAAATTCGTCCTTCGGCAAAATCGGACTCGGAATCAGATTGCCAAACGCTTCAGCAATTGTCCGGAGTGAACTGAGCGCAGCGGAAATTCTTTGGCTGTAATCCTCGAAATCGATCCCATGCAGGTCTAGGGAGTTCACGACCGCCTTAGGCTTGCTGGCAAAATCCCTAGCATCCGCGACCCGGGTTTGTCCCAAGGTCATCTTTATGGATCGAAGAAGCGGAAAAGCAGAAGCTAATGAGGTAGTAGAAGGCTTCACCTCAGGAGCGAATTCTATCTTTATCTTGACAGAACCGGGGATATTTTTTGATTTTTTGAAAAAGAAAGCAATTCTGCTTTCCAACTCTGTCGCGCCTGCTGCCAGGTCTTCCGACAAAAGATAAATCAAGTCAATCGGTTGAAGTTCCAAATCAGCCAATGACACCAGTTCCGTTATTGAATTCTCCCCCTCTTCAACTATTGAAGTCACTCTGCATACGATTTTGCGGGGATCTCCAATCAACTCGGCAATCCATTTGTTCAATCCCGTCTCAAATGCAGCACGCGGTGAAGCATCTAACGGCCAGCCTTTTCCTGGAGAAGAAAACCCATCCGTTTCGAAATGCAAAGCAATTCGATGCGTGTAGGTCAAGAGACTGGATCTTGGTGTGTCCAAAACCTGAATCTCAGGCGGCGTATCCGCCAAAAGTGCAGAATTCAAAACCCCAGAGGTCCTGTCCCGATTTCCCTGGGTAATCTGAAAAGCAGCTTCGGTTACCAACAAATCGTTACAGGCATCAAGAGTGTTTTCTAATTCCTTCTTGAGAGCCAAGACTAACGGCTTGTGGGTGTTTCCAGTGACCAACCCGCTAATTTCTGCGTCCGAAGCTTTGACAATCTTCAACCCGTTTACCACAGGATAACTTTCTATCGTTTCCTGCGCTTCTGGAGCTCCCTGCTGTGGAATGGACAGATTTTCAATCTCATACCTGTTTCTGAAAGCCTGGATATACTGATTGAGATTATTCGTCGAATTGCTGGTAGTAGCATCGTGAAGTCCCCGTTCGAATTGATAGCCCAGAAGGACTTCAAGTCGCTGGCCATTTCGTATTCCGTCAAAAAGCGCCATGGCCCTTCTGGCCCGATCGCTGGAAAGATTCATGGCAAAAAGGCTGGGATTGGAAGGACTCGAGTGATTTTTATATCCAGCCAAAAGAAGCCCAACCGCTGTGGCGTGGTTGAGAGAAGGGACGTGGGAAAATCCTGCGTTTTGCTTAAGCTTGATGGGAGCTTTTCCGTCTTTTGGCCAAAGTTGAGCCGGAACACTTCGCTGACTCAGGGTTGTTTTAGGCTCTGGTTTCAGATTTTCCACCCACCCATAGGATGCCAAATAGATCCCGGTAGGAACCTTCGCTCTGTTTTGCTGGATCCTTCTGGTGAAAAGCCCCATCTGCCAGGCATCCAGGCGATAGGAACAGAGATCCACAAAATCAGCCAAATTTCGCTCCAAGGCCTTGGTCGAAAGGCCTCCCAAATAATTCATGGCGCTCCTCATCGGTGCGATATTTGGGTTCCATGTCACCTTAATCTTTGAATTCAGGAGAAAGTCTCCCAAGCTGGTATTGACATCTGCAAAAGCTCTGGCGTTGATCTTTTTTGGATCACCTTTTAGCAATTCAAAACTTGTGAGATCCTGATTGTTTTTATCCATGTTGAAGAAGCTCTTTTCAAACATGGCAGATTTAATCGCAAGGTTATTTGCCTGATAGGCTTTGGTCCCGGCTTGTTTGAGTTCTGTCAACAAAGCATGGCGCATGAGTAGGGAAAGCAAGGACCTGGGCGGTTTGTCTCCGCCAAAATTGACTGACTCCAAGTCTGCCAAACTGCATTTAGTCCCCATGTATTGGGCGTAGTTGAGGCCTGAGGCTGGCATTTTAGGGAGAAACTCAGTTTCGGAGGCTATTACATCAGACACTACCAATTTGTTGGCATTGATCGGATTGGTCCACTGGTAAAAAACCATATTGGAGATCAAGGGATAGAAATTCCCTTCTGCGAGTGAATTAAATCCAAGTGTGGTTAGAAAATCCACAATTCTCTGATTTAGGTTTTTTATCTCAATATTGAGAAAAGACTGATTTACTGAGGGGGAGGCCAAGCTGTAGTCTGGAAGATTCCCAAGTCGCTGCCGAAAACTGACCGATCCCGGTTGAAGGCCAAGTATCTTCAGCAAAATCTCCCAACTGTCTCCCGGCATTCCCACCCGCGGCACCTTTGTCACCAATTGATCCCAAACCGCCTGCAACCTCCTCAACACCTCTACAAATCCGACAAAAAACTTTCCTGAGACAGCTTCATTCCAGCGGGAAAGATCACTGGTCAATAATACTCCATAAGGTTGGTCACCGACTCGAATTGCGGACAAGGGACCTCTGGCGGAAACGAATCCGGTAAAAAAACTTCGGATTTGCGCAGCTGTCGCATCCTTAATTGCAGGCTCCATCAATTCCTCAAAGTAGTAACTGAGCGTCGCAGCGTACAGTGCGCGGTTCATCATAAGGTTATTGTGGTGGTCCATCTGATCCGCATGTCGCAAATCCTTCAAGACATTTCTGTTGATCCCCAATGACTGTGCAAATAAATCCAGGTCGGATTGAGGGTTAGGGGTCGAAGCGCTTTCTTCATAATAACCCTTTACCAATTGATCATCCTCGCGGGAAAAACCGGAGGTCTCGGTTTCGCTATTATTGGTCGGTGTTCCCTGGGGCAAAAAAGAAAGGCCTTTGGATGAAAAACGATGGCTTTCAAAAAGACCTTCAACAGTTTTTTTGCTGGATTCCGGATCGGAAGAATGGAGTAAACCCAAGACGGTAATCCGCTCTATTGATCCGTTGGCCAAAAACATATTGGGTTTGAGACTCACCTTCATTCCAAGGCCCTTTGCCACTGCTTTTTCAAAATTCTGCAGCCAGGCAATCTCTTCCTGAAAGACAATCTCATCTTCCTTTTTTGTAAAAGCTTGTTCGCTGGAAAATGGATCAGGACCCAAAAAAACGGTATCAGGAATTACATGTCCGACTTGTTCATGTACCGCTTTTCCGTTGGCAAAAATGGTGACGACAAATCTGTCAGGCAGCGCCTGAGTCCTGGCAGCTCTCGTCCAAGCTTGTTCTTTGAAAACCGAGTGTTTTGGAAAATCCAAAGTGGGTGGCGGAGGCACATCGGTCTGAAGCCAGTTTAGCGGCTTCGTTGCTTTTGCAATCCAAATGGCCCGCTGCGGATTTACTGATACTGCTTTCAGCTTGTCCCAAGCCAGTTTTTTTTCTGATTCAGCTTCTTCTCCTGGCGGAAAGCTGTGCAAGCCGGCTCTTTTCTCCCAATATAACTCCCCGGCTTCTACTTCATTTTTTGTCAAAAGCGGTTCATGGGTATCTGTATGAATGTCGTCCGGAAAGATTCTGATCCACAATTCCTGAGCACCACTTGAAGCATTCACAAACCGCGTCTCGATCCTTACCGGAAGCATCATGATTGGCAGATTGCCATTGAGTTCTTTAGTTAGCGTCCGATGATTGAGCACTTGCAAACCGGCAATCGCTGCATTTAGGGAGGCTTCCGTTTGTCTGAAAATCAACTCTTTTTGTTTCAACTCTCTACCTACCGCAACTGAGGCGGTTTTTTTGGTCTTTTGCACTATCCCCAACTTACTGGCATAGGTCGTTTCCTCAGCGGAGGTGTAAGTCTCACGCAGCTGTTTGATTTTTTGTATTTGCTCCTGAAAAGTTGCCATAGGGAAATTTATTACGGGGTTGCAAAACGTACTATTTCAAAAATTTCTCCTTGTAAAGGTTGTACTGGAAGATCAGTCTGGTGAAATCTTTGGAACCCTTGTTCTCATCGTTGATCTCCTTGTCTAGCATCTCGGAGGCATGAACTGCCACCATCACGGGGCGCTGAATCATGATCGAAGCCATATCGGCAGAACTTCGACCCCACACGCCTTTTGCTGCTGTAGAGTCTGTTTCATTTGGCTGCTTCTTTCCTGTGGCGAAAGGCAAAGGTTCGGTACCAAAATTTTCCCAAGAGAGGTCATTCCAGGTAAACTTTTCCGGGTCGACTGGATCAAACTTGATGTCCATTCCAAAACGCGGTTCCCCCGGCACCTCGGCTATGATGAAAAACCAGCCCTCTTTATTTCCCGGAAAATCCGTCATTGTCGTTATCCCAGCGGCTTCATCGATCGTCAGATCAAAACCCAGTAGCTTGATATCCGGCGGTAATTCGGCCTGATAGATTGGAAAACGCACTTCTTTCTTGAACTTGGTTTCATCCAGATCTTTGGTGATGAACCACTTATCTTTATCATCTTTGAATGCCTTTTGGGCATAGATCACCGTATTGGGAAATTTCTTCAGCAACTCACCCCGGATCACAAATACCAGTTGCTCAGCGTCACCTTCTTTGTCGCGTGCGTTGTTTTTGCCCAGCAAGGCGTCCTTCTTCCATTTGTGGATGGGAGCAATATCCTTGAGTGACTCGGCATCAGTGGGGGTACTATCAGGCGTTACAAACCCTGTCACATCCCAAAACTGCCGGAAATAACTGCCCCGCATGTCTGTCGGATATTCCCTCCAGAGGAGCTCACGGCCCATTTCAAAGTTCAATCCGACCAGATACGACTCGATGAATTTTTGATTGGTTCTCAAAAGTGAAAACGTATTGGGCTGGATCAGATGAAGGTTTGGTAGCAGCAACTCTTTGTCACGATCTACGAGGAACTTGTAGGCTGCGGCTGGAAAGTCGGGATAAGCCATCGCCGGAAGAAAGTCCGGGTCGACGCTTGGCTTTCGGGTACCCGGGCTCCAGGAAACCCTCGAGTCAAGCAGTTTTTTGTAGGCATTCAGCGGTTTGAAGGTCTGAAGGCTATCCATTGCCAACTTGTTTGTGTCAATGTTTGGTGGCGACGGAGGCACATCCCGAAAAGCATATCTTATATCATAATCCGTAAAGGCAGTTTTGTAAGCTGTATTGGCGGCGAAACCGGTGTCTTTGACTACGTCAATTGGCTTGATTACCGCGACAGGATTCGCTTTAATTACCGCAGAACCAAGGTTAATCCGTGTCATCGGTCTAAAAACAACCGGTCCGGCAGCTGGAATGGTAGCCTTGGGTAAGCTGACCGCTTTCACCAGATCTTTATTGAGGAGCTTATCCCAGGTGGAAACTTCGGGAAGTCCACCCTTATAGGTTTTTTGGTAGAAAATGGCCTCGTTATCCAAATTGGACTGAAGACTCCAAACTTTTACGTTCTCAAGCTTAGCCGGAGGGGTGACAACATTGATCCCGCTTAGGGAAGTAAGACCAGTAAATTTATCAATCGATGCAGCAGTCAGCCCTCCTACCTTGTTGGTGTTTTGAAGCAATACTGAGAAGGATGGTGTGGCAGCCTGCTTTTGGATGGCGCGGATGATCGAGGTGTTGGGTCGGATCAACTTCTGAAACCCTGACATAATCACTGCATCGGGAATCCTGCCCAGTTGAACAGTTTTCTTTACCGTGAGTCCGCCGGAAAGAATTTTTGAAGACACACTACGACTGAATGCCAGGACATTTTCCTTTGCCTGCGGTACGATGTTTTTAGCAAAAGCTCTCTCCATTGTTTGAGCCATCAGCAATGCCAACTGCATCTTGCGGTTAGCTTCCAGTACATCATTGAGCTGTTTCCAAGCCTGATCCATGAGTTTTTCCTGGTCATCCTGCACAGCTTGCACTCCGAAACCAGCCGGAACCCGAGTCCTTGGATCCTTATTCAGGTCATTGTACCAGACATCAGAATTAGGATCAAATTCCGGAACCACCTTTTCGCCTGGCTTGCTAAGATCTTTGCGCATCGCATGGTACATGCCATAGAATGGCATCGTAACTATGGGGTCTTCCTCCGGATTTTCCACCTGACCCCTATTCAGGTTGACTAGTTTCCCTATTTCTGTTTGGAATTCATTGGGAATAATTTCGGTCGAAACCGCTGTGGGGGCCATCACCGCACCCTCCAATAAGACGGTTTTCGGATTTGGTGCAGGAATCTCTTCAGGAGAATCAGCCCGAAAATATCCTGGTGCTGAGCAATCCATGGGCCGCGATCCAACTCTTTGATCCATCACCCGAGGCTCGATCAACTTCACCAAGGATTCGAAATCAAAGTTGGCCCCTGTTCGGAAATGCCAGCGATAATAGACCGGAAACTCAAGATCCGATCCGATACCCCACGCAGCTTGTTGTGCTATGACTCCCGCTGGAGAACGTTCCAGGCCAGCAAGTCTTCCCGTCTCAAAACTTGGAACAAGAAACGCGTGGTACATGACATTTGGATCCAGCTTTCTCGGACACATCACTCGACTATAAACTCCATCCGGATCGGTTTTTATTTCCTGACGGAAAGCTTCCAAATTGTTCTCGAAGACATTTCCTGTTTTGGGCAGATTCGCGTGCATGTGTGCCCACAGGTGAATTTCGTCATTCGGTTGGAGTGCTGCGGCATCCAGAACTTTTATTGATCGAAGTGGCTTTTGCCTTTTTGTGTCTTCAAATTCGGTCTCTTTCAACACGATAAGACTTAGCCATGGCCTCAGTCTTCTTTGATCATCGGTAGCTGAAGCAGGCGTATAGCGCCAAGGAAAATCCTCATCATAAAATTCAATATATGCTAAATAGTTAGGTTCAAAATTAGAAATTCCGTCTCTGGGCTCCGTCCGCACAACCATATCCGCATTGATCCCGGTAATATCGCCAGGGCCCTGAAGTGTAAAATTAATCCTGGGCACAGCGAGACTTCCGTTCAGCTTAATGTCCACCGGCACTTCCGCCCGCTCAACTTGCGCACCCGGAACTACACCAAGTGTATCCTTTTCAATAACATTGGCCGAAATGCCACGTCGCGACCAGGAAAAGAAATTGTATTGCCCAAAATTCATAAAAGTTTCTTTTTAGGATTTAAACCAATTCGTGCATACCCACTATCTGAAAATTGGACTTCAAAGCGGAATTTTTCTCCGTGAATTGACGCAGGGATTCTACTGCCCCTGCATAACTGTCAGATCTAAAGGAAGGATTGAGTTCTTTTAGGTCGTCATTGGAAGCGATCGTAAATCCGGTGGTTTTCAAAGCCACTTTTTCCGGAGAATTCAGACTTTTTGCTGCTTCGTTTTTCCATGAAAGCTTGCTTGAAGAAGCCCCTGCTCCCCGCACCAGATGTTTGAATCCACCCAAAGGAATCTTCATAAACCGACGTGGGGGAGCAAGGTCATCGTCATAGGTGTAGTCCAGTTCGTAATCCAAAGTCACCGAATCCAACTCGTCAAGAGCAAGTTTTAGCTCTCCTGTATCATTTATCGTCACTCCACTTTCAAGCTGCTCAAAAGATTTCCTGGAAAGCTTCTCATCCTCCGACAGGGGTTGGTAGTTACCTATTGCAAAAAGTTCCTTGGCAGAAGCAAGGGAAGGTTTGGC
The DNA here is from genome assembly GCF_000429445.1 of Algoriphagus terrigena DSM 22685. Taxonomy (GTDB): domain Bacteria; phylum Bacteroidota; class Bacteroidia; order Cytophagales; family Cyclobacteriaceae; genus Algoriphagus; species Algoriphagus terrigena. Next base: position 81,994 of record NZ_AUBW01000011.1, on the reverse strand, counting down.
GGAACCTATCGATACCTCAGTAATTTTAAAATTGGATTCATCCGCTTTCAGCGGCTTCCTATTCCCGTACTTTTTGATATCCATGTTCAATGGAAGACTTCGCTGGCTAAAAGAGATCGAGCCAAATGGCTGGATCAACAAATCCACTTGTTCATCCTCGGGAATAGCCCGGAGACTTACGTGAAGGTGATTGTTTTCCGGAATGATCGGCCTCCAATTGGTGGATTTCTGGATCTCTGAGGTCAAGAGTGCAAGCAAATCCTCTGTTTCCAACGCGACGTCCGGCTCAGGATCTCCCCAAGTCTCATCGAAGCTGATGGTAACGGTCACAAACAACAGACCGAAGGAAACTTCACCTGCGATATTCCAAGGCGTAGGGCCGGAAAGCCTTCCGAGAAAATGAATTCCGAAAAGGATGCTCGTGCCTTGACGTATGGCCAACGTAGCTTCAAGCCGTACGATAAAGCTGAACGGATCGAAGATAAAGAGTACATCGAGTGCAAGTGCTCCATAAAGATTGAAGCCCATAGGGCCCTCCGCCAGGAGTTCCAGTTTTGCCCCAAACTGGACCGAGTTGGATGTCACAGCCAAGTAGCATTCTACACTCAGTCGGGGATTATCTCCGCTCAAGAGCTGAAGGCTGATCCGATCCATATCACGGAAAGCGCCGGGAAGTGTTGGAACGGTAGGATAATCTTTGAAGTCCGGGTGAAATCCTCCCAAACTCAGCCCAAATGCGGAACTTCCACCCCAGGCTACCACCAAGGCTAAACTTCCGGTAAGGGGAAAGCCAACCAGCTTGGAGTCAAACAATCTGGCTTCGAAATAAATAAAGCCATTTTGAAAGTCTATCACACCTAAAAAGTTGACTTGGATCTTCAATACGGCGGCATCCTCGGTCGGAAGAACCATCTTGACGACTCCAAGGATGATGATCTTCGGTTCGGGAAGCTCCAGAATTATCCCAATTTCAATGGAAATGACTGTTGGAGTTCCCCAACCAATCTTGCCCATCAGACCGATGAGGAAGGAGTCTTCTTTGATGGGGAAAATCTGCTTGATATCGCTGATTATGCGGGTGATATTACCCACTACATCTTCGGGAAAAAGAATGCTCTTCAGTGCATTGGTTTTCAGACCAACGCGGAGGGCTTCGACTTCTGCTCGTCTGTTTATACCCAATAAACCGCCTACTCCTATGAGGGTGAATCCAAAGCCTAGCTGTACCGGGGAAAATTCCGCGGTAATGATAATAAGTAGAGAGAAGCCTTCGCTTCCATCGGGCATCTTGGTATTAATAATGCCGACAGCTTTAAGCTCAAATAGACTTTGAAAGGAGAGCTCCAGTGCTCCAAAGTACTCTCCTGCGTCTGGATCCAAGTATAAAAATCCTCCCCCAGTCACCACGCCGGCATTGATTCGAATCCCTGCTCCTGTTGGCCACTTGATGGCAGGAACCAAGTCATATCCGAAGACGCCACCGTTTCCTTCCAGCTTTTTCGCCTGTAAATTGAGTCCGAGCCTATTGATGGTCAGGGTAACTGGAGGACCGAATTTGATCCAAAAATCCAGTGACACTTCCAACTCAATCGTGCTCATATCCTCGCTCACGTTCACTTTGATGGTGAGCACTTCCAGACCTATGATATCCCCGAGGTTTTTATGGATCGGTAAGCGCATATTTAGCGCATTGAGCAAGGTTCCCAGTATTTTGGCTAAAGGTTCGGCGTCTCCTCCTGAACTTGAAGTGGAATCTCCCCCTGAGGAAGCTGCCAAAGCAGAATCACCTCCAGATGGTGCATCACCGCCGGGAGCAGGTGTTGTTTTCTTGGGCTCATCAATGCCTATATTTCCGTTGCCATCGACGATAAATCCATGTTTGAGCGAGTAGCCTATCCCCAATGGAAATTTATCGTCCAAATCCGGGATCAGGCTGAACGGAAATCCCGTCAGACCGCCCTTTCCCACCTGGTAATGAATATTGAGAATCCCCTTAACCAGAAGGTCATCCGGCTGCACCATCACTCCCATCTTAGCTGTGCCAAAGGCAAACTTGATCACCGGCTTATCCAGAAGCGCGATCTTGGTGGGATTGGGGGTATTGTAGCTGTAAAAAACAATAAATTTATTGGCAGGGCCACCCTTGGCTTCGGGTGATGTCCCTATCCTGAAGAGTCCGTCTCCTGTGACATCATATCCCACGGAGTGCTTATCTCCTTCCCCGATATTAAATGTCCTGGCACTTTTGCCGAGGAGTTTGGTGACAAAAGCAATACCACCATGATCTTTAGGGGCAAATAGCAGGGTGTTATAAAGCTTCATAGGGACTTCACCGGCAATCCTGGCATCAACACCGTAGGTAAAAGTGCGGTTGGAAATCCGGTCTGCGATTGGAGTTGTGCTGGATTCCACTCCTTCGTAGCCATAATTAGATCCGATAGTGAGGTCTTCTACCCCGCCTTTTCTCAAAAAGTGATCGAGTAAAAAAAGCCCGCCGGCAATGCCCAAAAAAAGCGAGTCGGAAAGTGCATTTGCTGATTCGTCATCCTCCAGTCCACGCCCGAGGCTTTTCAGAAAACCTCCGATGTCATCCACTATGAAATTGGAGGATCCTCCGGCTGCTGCCATCTTGGTATCGAGCGCGTTGAGGAGGCTGATAACCGAATGGACAGCAGGCATCCTTCGTCTCAGGTATTCCAGGGTAAGCAAGTTTAGAATAGCGGTGACGATTTCATTTGCTGTCCGCTCCTCTTCCCCGTCACTTGCTGCAATCGCGGCTTGAACTACTCCTTCGATTGCAACTATTATCGCCGTCATATCTGCTATGGCACCCGCCAGCTTAAAGGGCTCCACTTCATCACTGGCCTTGTTGACATATTCCTCCAAGCCAGAGCCAATGGGGATGCTTGGTGCTCCCGTAGGAGGAAGTCCCAGGGATCCAAGCAGTTCATTCCTTGCCTGATCGTCCGAAAAAATATCCAGACCAGGTTTGATGATGTCGTAAAAAAGCTTCAGTATTTGCTGGAAAAAATCCTGGCTCTCGTCTTCTGCCATCTTATTTCAGTTTACATGATGTCCTATTCTTGTTTCACTTCCATTCCAAACCAATCTTCTTTTCTGAACCTTAATCCAGTTGAAAACCGCCTTCAATCAGGTCGGTAATTCCGGTCTTGCCTGCTCGGCCGCAGGGGTTTTCAGGGATACTTCATATTCCATCTTTACTCCCAATAGTTCGTGCTTGACTTTCCAACTGTCTCCGTCTGCAGTGAAGGTGATCCAACCAACATTGCTGTTCCAGGCTATCCTTGGGGACTTGCCCTCCATGTATGCTTTTTGATGTCTGGAAACGATATTGAAGTAACCATCTTTCATGGAAGTGGCGTTGCCGATAACCAGATCAGTTGTGCCTACGGGGTCATCTTCCAATCCTTTTTTATCTTTTAATACCCGCAGCTTCCATCTCCAATCCGGGGCGGGATTCACTGTGCTTCCCGGCGTCCAACCTTCAATGGGAATTGTGGATGTGGTATGCCGCAGTCTTTGTCTGTTGCGGGGTGTTACTGCACCGTTGGTAGAGATCAACTTGTTTTTCCAGCCAAACTTGGATAGTCCATCGCCGAAACTAGTTAGGATCCGCTGTACGACGGCACTTTTCAGAATGAGTAAATTGGGAAGCCATTCGTTCTTAAGGGCACTGGAAGTCAGCTGCACGATCCGGCTGGTGGGAGTTGCCGAAGTTCCTTTCCAATAGTCCATGACCGTAGTAGCTCCGTAGTGGACATCTCCAGAAAGCAATACCACTTTTTTATAGGTATCAAGTCTTGCAATCAGTCGTTCAAACCCCGGAACGCTAAATCCCCATGCTTCAAAATCAAAGTTCAGGTTGCCACCGATAATGCCCGGATTGCCGTCACTTTTGCTCTTCAATGAGATAATTGCAGTGGCGGCCGGCTGCACCAGTTCTTCAAAATTGGGAAGGCCCAATACAGGGCAGGGAGAAACCACAATTACAAAGGGCGGATTGTCAGTAAGTGTCTCGGGAGTTTGGGTAAGGAGCGCACTTTCTGAAACCAGTTCCGGAACTGTATTCAGACTTTCGTAATGTCTCTGAGTGCGGGTATCCAAGACGATTGCGTGAGTTGTCCCAAGCTTAACATTATAGTCCCATTTCAAAGAAGCGGGTTGGCTGCCCATCCCCAACAAGGTTTCCATTTTGTCAATCACTTCGGTTCGAAGTGTGTTGAGATGGCTGCTATTCGTATACCTGAAGGCATATTCTCCAGCGTACAACAGAAACTGAGCTTTCTTTTTTGTGCTGTCAGTCATATCGTCAAAGATCATACTGATCGCTTCCTTGTATTCATCTGGATTATTTCCCCAATCCTGGAATACCGCATAGGCCATCATCGCGTTTCGGATGATGTCTCTGCCAAAAGGCTTAGAAAGGACCTGATTGTTCCAACGCTTGGTGATAGCCCAGTCGTCGGTCACTTCGTGGTCATCCATGATCATGTAAGTGGGCACATTGGCAAGAACCCGGCTCACTTCCGGGAGCTTTTTCATAAAAGCCGCCATATCCACCAGTTCATGACGCAAGGAGGATTTGGTCTCTTTCAGCCAATTTTTGAACTTTTCGCTATCTGAATTCCGGAATTCAGCCTTGGTAATGCTGTCTTCGCTGAAGACAAATGCATCGGTAGGTCTGATGTTGGAATTATCGCGGATGAGATTGACCAGATTGGTATCTGCTGCGGGGCTTGGATCGTCGACGAATTTGGTAATCACTTCATCGAGTTTCGCGGAAAGTTGCTCTGGGCTGGCATCTGCTATCTTCTTAATCTCTGCAATCATGTCACCGCTCCAGGACCTTATATTCCAATATTTGAGATAGGTTCCGGCATATTCCTCAAAGCTTAGCAGATGATTGGCAGCTGCCTCGCTGGAGAAGCCGGCGAATTTGTTTACAAGCCTTTGACGAAAATATGGCGGGTAATTGACCACGTCTGCCTCATGCTCCTGAGCAGCGCCTCCGTCCGCATTAATCGTCATCTTTTCGATATTGGGACCGAAGATCGAGCTGCCGTCCATAGCTCCCAAACTCCTGAGAAAGAAGCCCGGAACTTCGTCTGCGTAAATCTGATCTCCTGTCAGGAAGAGTGCTTGGGGACGCTTAAGAGGATCACCCACATTTTCCTTGATCTTTTTATCCAAGAGTGCCAGGGCATCTTGTCCGTGGCCATGCATCTTTCGGCAACTGCCGTGAGCAATATTTAGTTTATCGGGAGTGTCGCCCGGCAGACAAAACGAGGGTAATACGTTCTTTTTGTAGCCTAGCGCAAGCTGGGGTCGCTCACCTTCCGTCTTCCCATCTTCGAGAAATTTGTCCTTTAAAAAATCGGTTTCCTGAGGGTCATCGATCTCATGGTATACCATATTGTAGCTGTACACTTTGGTGGGATCAAGGCCCGGACTCGGAACGTCAACCGTCACCAGCGCAATCCAAAGATTTGCTCCAAATTGAAGCGTATGGCTCTCTCCCTCAGCAATGGGAGTATTGCTGGCGCTGAAAAGTGTTCCGCTGGAATGCTCGATGTTGTCACCCTCCCATATTTTCAGGGTAATGTGATTGTTGGCCATGAACGCAGCCCAGACCGAAACCTTATTTTTCTCCACGCGACGGAGGATCGGACCACAAATCATTTTCTGGAATGGCATATAAAAATCCTTGATGCGTAAGTTTTAAAAGCCTTGAGTTAAAAAGCACCTGTCAATCAAATCCCACAGATGGATTCCGGTCAAAGTAGACTAAAAGCTGAATCAATAGAAACTGAACAAAACTCCACCTCAACAACAAAAGCAGGCATTCTAACAAAAAGGTGAATATCCAGTACCGAATCAAAAGTCCCGGTTTGATTTCAAAAAAGGACTCCAGTGAAGTGCAAAAATCAAACAAATAATGCTCTCTAATTTAGACTCTTATGTTAAGCTAAGCAAATGATCTTTTAACAAAACCGTGTTTTTTTTAAACTTTTTTTCGAAACGAAAATTATTTTAGTCTTATAACCACAGGTACGTATAAACTTACTGCGACTGTCCACGAAGACACCAGTGGGGAAATTTCGTTTTGAAAAAATTTGAGCATGCTCTCCAACCAAGCGAGAAGGTGCTCGGTGTCCGGGAACTCATGGTGTGGAGTGAGTAGGAGAAAAATTCAGTGGAAACACGTGAGGCTTAGAATTTTTATAGTCGCCAGATGCCGGAATGACTCGAAGTGAGCCTTGTCAAAATCATTCCGGGTTTCCCTTCCAAGTCATAAAAAGGTCCTTTATTGAATTTCCTATCGCCATCGGGTCCCTTTTTACGATCGCCACTCCAAGAATCAAGAATGCAGCGGCAGTATTCAATCCTTTTTGAATGGCGGACAGTGTCTTGACGCTTCCGCGAATCTCTTCTGTAATGGAACTGATCTTGGACAATGACTCCGCTGCCTCGTCCATCACCAGGGTAGTCGAGAAGGCCAATATATCCTCCCCACACCGTAGGAGCGCTCCCTGCATTTCGCTCAGCTCTTTGTTTTCCTCTAAGGTAAGCGACTCCCAGTGCGCATACCTGAAGTCCGCGATGGCCATGCTCAGATAAAAAAAGTCATCGGATAATCGATTTGCTTGTTCGGAAGTCAGATTGGCCATAGTCTCTATTGATTAAGTTTGTTGAATTCGGATACCAGGATTTTGACCTGGCCGGAATAGCCCAACATCGTCACTGCAAGGTTTTTGACAGAAAGCTTGTTCCTGTTTTCATACAACACCTGATGCCCTTTGGCGATTTCCCCAAGCCCTTCGGCAAAAAGATCCATCTGCTTTTCTTGTCGCTGAATCTCTCTGAGTGCCCGGTAATAGTCTCCTGCAGCACTCCCCTTTTCGTAGTCAGACTGCAGGGTACTATTCATCTTCATATCCATGTAATAGGCATAGAGCCGCTCTTTTTTAAATCTCAACTCTCCTTTGAGGTTCGTGCGGATGATCACCTGCCAGCTGCTCAGCAAGACCTGCATGGGCTCATTGGCTTCACCGATGTAGGCTGCGATCTTTCTCCTTCTGTACAAATCAGTAGTGGCGCGCAACATCACATTGGAAACCGCCGCATAGGCACCCGCAAGGTTTTCATCGATCCGTAGCGGTCCCAATTCTGCCGCTGTCAGCGAATTGACCACTGCATCCGTGGTATAGGTAGTCAGTTCATTTTGCGCAAGACTTCCCAAGCCGTGGAAGTATCCGCCGATTGCCTGAAACATTACCTGCGTGACGCTGTCCGCCGCTAGGTATAAGTCGCAGGAACATGCCAAAGCGCGCTGGAATTCAAATTTTTTAATCGCCTCATCTTCACATCGATCAATGCAGTGATCCGAGAAAGTGTAATCGATCTGCTCGAAATTATTGACGCTTACCAGAGAAGTGGCCGAAAAATCGCTGACAGTCTTCAAGTTGACACAACTGAAAAAACAGCAGAAAAAGGGCAACAGAAAAAGGTAAATACAGAACCTCATCGTCGCCGGGAGCATTTTCATAGGCATATGGTTTAAAAATCGTTGGAAAAAAATCTATCACGTTCAAGCGTACATCGCAGCTAAAAAAGATACGAATAAGACGCTGAAAATCAGTAATTAGAAATAGAAATACTTTGGAATTCACTATCTTCATACAGATCGGACCGAAATTTGCAAACGCCTTTGGAATCTGGGGTGAAAACCCGTCAAATCAGGAACAAAACATCCCTGTTTTTTTAAAGATATTTTCTTAAAAATCACTAAAACAAGTACTTACAAAAAAATAGAAGAGTATCCCCGGCAAGGCCAGCTTGACCCCAAAATAGCCCAAACGGTAAGCCGTTTTTAAACTCAATCAAGACAGATACATCCTACCCACGACGAGTGGGACGCTTTTTGTTTAACAATGTCCTGTAGCAATATGTCATTCCTCAACGTTAGAGATATGAAAACAGACCAACCAACTACTTTTATGAAGATCGGATTTGACGCAAAACGCGCGTACAAAAATTTTACAGGCTTAGGGAATTATAGCCGGTTCATCTTAAAGTCACTGAGCCAAAACTTCCCCACTAACGACTACCTACTCTTCACCCCTGAAGTCAGAAGAGAAGCCGCCGAGATTTCCTATGCGTGTCACAACACCAACCAAAAGACCATCACTCCGACCGATATGTGGAAACTTCCAGGTATAGCGGGGCTGTGGAGAAGTGTTTTTCAGGGCTTGAAGCATTGCGAGAGCCAATTGGATATATTCCACGGCTTAAGCAATGAAATCCCGCTTTTCAAAAGTAAATCGACCAAGTACGTCGTCACAGTACACGACCTTCTCTTCTGCAGGTATCCTGAACTGTTTAATCCGATCGATGTGCAGATCTACAAGTTGAAAATGGCGAGGTCGTGCCGAGCAGCAGATCAGGTAATCGCAGTGAGCGAACAAACAAAAGAGGACCTTATTTCCTACTTCCAAATCGACCCCGCAAAGATCAAAGTAGTCTATCAAGGTGCGCATGAAATCTTCAATCAGGACGTCAGCTCAGCGAAAAGCCAATCGGTAAAGCAAAAATACAATCTCCCGGATCGCTACCTGCTTTTCGTCAGCACGATTGACAAACGAAAAAACGTACAGTTGATTCTCCAAGCCTTGAAAGAACGAAGTGATTGGAGTTTGCCGGTAGTCGTCGTAGGAAGACCCACTTCCTATCTGGCAGATTTGAAAACCTACATCGCTGAACAGGGACTGCAAGACAAAGTCCTCTTTTTACACAATGTCGCATTTGATGACCTGCCTGCAGTATACAAGATGGCCCATGTCTTCATTTACCCTTCTTACTTTGAAGGATTTGGAATTCCGATCATCGAAGCCCAACGAATGGGCGTACCCGTCATCACTTCGACGGGATCGTGCTTTCGTGAAGCAGGGGGAAATGGCGCTCTATATGGTGCACCGGATGATCCCGCGGCTTTGATAGCCCACATCGACTTGCTCAGTGACGAAATCCAACGTGAAAGTCTCATCCAGAAAGGTTATAGGAATATCAAACGCTTTGATCAACAGCTGATTGCCGGGCAATTGATGGAGATCTATGAGGAAGTGATGCAGCCTTCCTTAAGACCGGTCTTGGCGCATTGAGAAACAAACTGTTTCCTTTCGCTGCGATTTTATCCATTCCGCTGCGAGAGTGACCTTTTAAGGGTCTAAGAAAGAATTGCCGGCCCTATTGAGAAACCAGCAGCCGGTAATTGATACAAATCGTGCTTTCAACGCGTCGGAACAGTCCTTTATGTCGACGTTGTCACCGTTGCATACTGGGATTTGGATGGTCCTGGTTTGGAGTTGCTGGTCTCCATTCATCTTATCCTGCGCTGCCTATCGGCCCACAAACCCATTAGCTTAAATTCTGTCCCGACTTCCTCTTATAATTGAGGTATTTGAACAAGTAAATCAATGTAGTTTTCAAGCCCAAACGCTTGACACAGTCTATAACTTCCCTTGGATTCCGAAAGTTAATTCTTTCGACAATCCTTAGCATCAACCATTTGTGCAATTCACTATTCATCCGGTTCAACTTCAGCTTGATCTCAGGGGCAACTTTGGATGTTTCGATCACGGCGCTTAGCTTCTTTCGAAATATCACTTCGCCGAATTGCAGAGTATTCGTTTGTAAAGTAAGGCTACTGCCATGACGTCGAATCAGTGTCTGTGCTCTATCGTCGCCGAAATAGCGAAATGACGCATTCGCCAGCGCACATTCAATCCAAAAAAGCCAGTCTTCTTTGCTGTCGAGTCTCCCGTCAAAACTCAGTTTATTTTCTAAGATAAAGTTCCTGGAAACCAGTGGACTGCTTACCGCTGTGAAATTATTTCTGACCAGTGCTTCCAGCATTTTCAGATCATTGCCGTCGAATTTTGGCATCCACTCAATCCCCTTCATATTGAAATCAGGAAAGTGTCTGTCAGGGAATTTATCCTCAAAATAAACTAGATCGGTGTAGGTGATCACGTCAGGAGGCAGTGTCAATGCCTGCTCCAGCTGTAGCCGAAGTTTGTCTCTGCTCATCAGATCATCTGCATCCAGAAAATGCAAAAAGTCGCCCGTCGCGAGCTCCAAGCCGGCATTTCTTGCACCGGCGCATCCTCGGTTCGTAATCCTCAAATAAATAATCCTATCGTCCCCTTTTCCATATTTCTCCACTTGTTCTTCAGTGTTATCCGTAGAACCGTCATCAACTATTATCGCCTCCCAGTTTTCATAAGACTGCTGTTGAAGATTTGCAATGAGGCCCTCAATATAACGACCATAGTTGTAGGTCGGAATGATTATGGAGACTTTGGGCGAGATATCAGGCATGGGAGTGTCTGTTGGGGTTTTCCGGAGACAACGTATCCAAAAGCGTTGTCACATCCTTTTTGATTGTACTATAACTGTATTGCGCGATTGCCTGATGGGAGTTGGAGTAAAGGGTATTCCACAAATCCTCCTGGCCGTAAAGCGCAAGTATCTTCGCAACGTACTCTTCCGTGCTGTTAGCGAGCAGAACGTTTTCGCCATCGGTTAGATTCATCCCCTCCGCGCCGACGACGCTCGTAATCACGGGAAGTTTGTAGGCGAGGCTCTGACCGATTTTCCCCTTCATTCCAGCTCCGAATCTCAAAGGCGCGACAAACAACCGATGGCTCAGGAAGTAAGCTGACACATCCGCCACATACCCGGGAACAAAAACCCGGTCAGTGGCCAGAGCAGAGATTTCCGGAGTAGGTTTACTTCCAAGCAAGGTCAGCTTCAGGGATGGCAACACCTTCCAAACTTCGGGCATGATCTCATGGACCAGCCATTGCGCAGCGTCAATATTCGGCGGATGATCATAGGCTCCAATAAATAGTAGGCCTTCCCGATGATCAAAAGGCTGATCCTGACGTAAAACAACCGGGTCATGAATATTGGGAATAACGGAGACGTTTTTTACACCTTCTTTTTCGAGCAAAATCTTTTCGTCCCAAGTCACTGTCAGGGTAAGATCCGCCGCCTCTGCGATCTCCAGCTCATCTTTTTTCACCCGCTGCGCTTCCGCCATCAAGTGTTCATCACCCACTTGCTCGGCTTGTCGCTGCAGGCGGATGTGGTGCAGATCGATGGTGTCATACACCCATCTTGCCTCAGGGAATTTCTTGAAAAGCCATCGAAACTCCATGTTCATCTCCGGCCTGCTGATCCAGATTAACTCGCACTGTTCGAGCGTTGCATTCAGCTCTCTGATCATCGCCGGTCGGTTAGGATAGCGATACAAGACTTCTACTCCTATTTTTACCAAATCAGAAAAATATGGCTCTGTCCTATTTGCATCATCGGGGATAAAGGTGATGTGGTAGTCCAGTTCCGTCAGCATCTTGATCAACTGATACGCTCTGAAAGAACCCGAATTCTTGTCATGGGCAGGGATAATGTTGTCAACAAAGACCATGCGCTTGGCCGGCAAAAACTTGCGGCTATCAGCTGACACATCCTCTCTCCGACCGTGAACGTCGAGCAATACAGATTCCCACTTCTTCTGGAATTTCTCACGGTTCACTTCCTGATAAGCCTTTACTGTATTCTTCTTGATGATCTTCCCCGAAGAAACTCCTTCGAAATGAATTATCTCGGCAAGGGGCTGATACACAACTTTCTTTTTCAGCACATTTCTCACCGCAAAACATAGATCGGTATCTTCGTAGTAAGCAGGTGTATATCGCTCGTCAAAACGGCCGAGCTGCTCAAAATCCGCTTTCCTCAACAAGAGGCTGGCCCCAGAACAATAATCGACGGCTCTAATGTAATTGTACCTAGGTCGGTCAGGCAGGTCATTTCTCCCATAGTTGGCGCCACTCGCGTCCGGGTAGATGATCCCTCCAGCTTCCTGCAAAAGCCCGTGAGCATAGATTAGTTTATTCCCCACACATCCGACTTGTTCGTCCTTCAAGACGTCAAGCATCAGCTCCAGCCAGCCAGCAGTGACCTGTGTGTCGTTATTCAGAAAATACAGGTAGCTCCCCTTGGCAAGCTTTGACGCCTCGTTGCAGTTTACCAAAAACCCCTTGTTCGCTTCGTTTCGGATGTAGGTGATTCCTGTGACATTCTCTTGGAGAAAAGCCGGTGTATCGTCTGAGGAGCAATCGTCCACCACAATAATTTCAAGCTTGATTGATTCAGGAAGATTGTCCTCGATTGACTTTAGACAATTGTATGTGTAGGACAGCTGATTGAAGACCGGAATGATCACCGAGACCTCCACGCGCTCAACTTGGGGGAATCTTATCTTTTGCCGCATCACTTCCTTTTGCCCCAATTGCGGAAGGGTAGCTGGAGAAACAAAGAACCGATAGCCAAACAGCGTCAGAAAAAACTCCTGGACCCGGATGGAAAAACTGCTGTGAAAGTCCGGAGAAAGGAATACTGAACGGTTGGATTGGAGGGGCTTCTTCAGCTCATCCAGAATACTTCTCTTGAACGTGATAATACCCACAAGTACAATAAGTAACCTCACCAGATAATACAGGATGATCTTGGGATGCAGTCGAAAAAACACACTGCCTCCGGCGTCTCTCCCGCGATAATACTTGTTGTTGATCTTGTAGCAGTATCTCTTGTTATACTTGTCTATCCACTTATATATCTTCATTCAGCTACTATTGAAACACTTTCAAAAAAAAACATCATCCTAATCCTTCTAGTATTATCCTCAACTTTTCCCTGATCTGGGTAGGACTATAGCTGTTGAGCACTTTCTCTGAGTTGGAGGCGAGATCGCTCCAGAGCATCTCGTCCTGATAGGCCTGGATTATTTGCTGCGCAAAAGACTCTTTGTCATCGGCGATCAAGACATCGACCCCGTGGGTCAATCCGACGCCCTCCGCTCCTACTGCAGTAGTCACGATTGGAAGTTTATACGCCAGACTCTCTCCGATCTTTCCTTTCATCCCGGCACCATATCTCAGGGGCGCTACGAAAACCCGATGACTCGTAAAAAACGGAGCGATGTCCTGCACGTACCCCGGCACTCTCACGAGCTCATTTTTCAGCGCTTGAACCTCTTTCCCAGGTGCATTCCCCAAAAGCGTAACAGGAATCCTCAGTTTCTCCCAGACGATCGGCATAATCTCTTCCACCAGCCACTTCACCGCATCTACATTGGGAGGATGATGATACGACCCGATAAACAGAAGTCCCTCTCGCTGAGAAAAGCTAGGAAAGTCGCTAAGCCGGTGGCTTTCGTGAATATTCGGAATCACCGCTATCTGTCTGATTCCCTGCCCTTCGAGCAGATTTTTCTCGTCCTCAGTCACCGTGAGCGTCAAGTCAGCTTTGGAAGCAATGGACAGTTCAAGTTTTTTAAACCGCGCCGACTTTTTCACTAATCGTGTACTCTTAAACACCTCCGCCTCTCTCGCCAAGCGCATATAGTGCAAATCGATCGTGTCAAAAATCCATTTGATTTTGGGATTGATCCTGAATATCCACTCAAATTCACGATTTAGCTGCGGCCTGCAAATCCATGCAACAGCTACTGACGGCAATAGTGCCGTCAACTCTCTCCTCATCCCTTTGCGATCCGGAAACGCGTAGAGTACCTCCACTCCAAGACCAATCAACTCCTCAAAATAAGGAGAGGCTACCTGCCCTCTGCGGGGAACGACAATCACGTGATTTCCCAGCTCCCTCAACAGCTTCAATAAGTAAAACGCCCGCAGCGACCCAGAATCCCTGTCATGCTCAGGAAGCCCGATATCGATAAAAAGCACATTTCGGGAATTGAGCAATAGGCGTGCGTTGCGATCATCATCGAAGGATCTTTCTAGAGACCCTCCCCCACTTTTTACGAAAAATCCAGACACATCAAGCTTCCCACCTTCTTCAGCTGCCTGTCGAATCGCTTCCGCTTGAGGCAGATAGATGATTTTTTTGTCAAGTTTTTCACGAAAAGTGAATGAAAGCGTGCAAAACGCATCGGCTAAAGAGAGGCCTTTCTCAAATCCTCCGGCTCGTTCAAAATCTTCTTTTCTGACCAGCGTATTGCTTCCGACATTGAATTCCATCTCCCTTATAAAGTTGTATTTGGGACGGTCGGGAAAATCCGATTCCCCATATTTCTGAAGTTGAAAAGCCGCATCCAAGAAAGTCCCCGCCTCGTCCAGAAGCCCATCCTTAGCGAGAACTTTTCCATCGACCATCGCTATTCTCGGCTCTCTGGAAATCCCGTTCAAAAGTTCTCTTAGCCAGTTTGGCCGAAGCAGAACCGACGGCTTCAGCACCGCAAAAAACTCTCCTCTTGAATTCGCTACGGCACGGTTCAGCGTAGTTAAAAACCCAGCAGACTCAGAAGTGTGGCAAGCAGCCAAACCCCTTATGTTATTCTCTATGAAGCGGGCCGTCTCCGTCTCAATTTCCTCCACTAGCAATATCACCTCGATGGCAATCCCCGCACTCGTTGCCTTGATGGATTCCAACAGCCTGACCAAATTGCTTAAGTCAGTTCCACACCCTACCAAAAACGTGACTTTCGGGTTTTCCGCTTCTGAAAACTCAACTTCCCTTTTGGAAATTTCGTCCTTAGAAAGCTCAGGCATGCCGTGCTTATTAGGAAAAAAGCTGTGTCCCAAAAAACGCATCAATCGATTCTTACCGGAAAGAGCTAAAATATCCGAAGATCCTGACGATGCGAACAACCTGCTTATCATGCCCAGGACGTAGAGTCCAATCACCCATGGCTGCCGCAAAGGATTGAAAGGCCGCCCTCGCTTCACCGCGCTAGCATAGCAGTGGTCGATCAGAAAGTTTATCCTTTTTGTAAATGAATTCATCTTCGGTAAAATCCGCTAAGTCGTTGGGTAGATTTTGTCAGGCTTAATCCATCTCACTAAACTGCTGCATGTTCACCAGCTTACAGTACAGCCCTTCTCGGGCGATCAGCTCTTGGTGATTTCCCTGCTCGATGATCCTGCCAGCTTCGAGCACCACGATGATGTCGGCATTTTGGATTGTACTCAGTCGATGGGCGATCACCAGAGAGGTCCTGTTTTTCATCAGGTTGGTCAGCGCTTCTTGCACCAACTTCTCTGACTCAGTATCCAGCGCAGATGTCGCCTCATCGAGCAGCATGATCGGCGGATTCTTCAGCACCGCTCTGGCGATACAGATCCGCTGCTTTTGTCCTCCGGAAAGTTTCAGTCCCCGGTCGCCCATATTGGATTGGTAGCCGTCTTCCATCTGCATGATGAACTCATGGGCGTTGGCTATTTTCGCAGCTTCCTCCACTTCCCTTTGACTTGCCGCGGGATTTCCGAAGGCGATGTTATTGAAAATCGTGTCGTTAAAAAGGATGGATTCCTGGTTGACCAATCCCATCATGCCGCGAAGTGAATCCATAGTCACTTTCCGGATATCATGACCATCAATCAGAATGTCACCTTGCTGAGGCTCGATAAATCGGGGCAGCAAATCCATCAAAGTAGACTTCCCTCCTCCCGATGGCCCAACCAATGCTACTGTTTTCCCTTTGGGAATGGTCAGGTTTATCCTGTCTAACACCGGTCGGCCGGGGTAGGAAAATGAAAGATTTTTGATCTCTATCTTGTCCTTGAACGTCCCCAACGCTGTGGCATTCGGAACGTCCTCGATATCTGGTTTTTCATCGATCAATTCCAAAACCCGCTCACCGGCAGCAAGTCCTGAGTGAATGGTACTGAAGGAATTGGTCAGCGCTTTGGCCGGTCGCATCACCTGACTGAAAAGTGCGATGTAGGCGATGAAATCGGAAGGGCTCAACTCAGACTGATTGTTGATAATCAGTGAACCGCCGTATAGGACGATTCCAGTCACCATCGTCACTCCGAGAAATTCCGATACCGGAGCGCTCAACTGCTGTCTTTTGGCCATCTTTTTCCCCAGCTGCGAGTACTTCACGTTTTCGTTGTGAAACTTGTCTTTGATTAGCTCGGTCGCGTTGAAAGCCTTGATGATCTTGATCCCCGACAGCGCTTCGTCCAGATAGCTGATCATCACCCCATACAGATGCTGCGCCTGGGCGGCCTGGGTCTTTAGCCGCTTGACAATCTTGGCTATAAAAAAAGCCGACACCGGAATGACCAGCAGTGAAAACACCGTCAACTTATAGGAAATCGCGAACAGCATAAAAATATAAGCGATGAGCTGCAGCGGCTCCTTGAGCACCACCTGGAGCGTCGCGGTCACAGAGTATTGGACGACCTGCACATCAGAGGAGATCTTTGCAATGATATCTCCCTTACGCTGGTTGCTGAAGTAGCCCACATGCAGATTCATGACGTTTTCAAAAACCCGCTTTCGTAGATTGAGCAGCGTGTGAATCCGCATATTTTCCATCACCCGTTCAGAAAAATACCGAAACAGGTTTCCCAGCAGCACGGACAGGATGATCACTGCACATACCGCCTTCAATGCTCCCAACGTCCCAAATTCCTGGTTGGCCTGAAGCGCGTAATAGTTCAGATAACCAAATACATCGGTCCAATTCTCTGGCTTGGTGGCGACTGCTTCAGCCCCTTCTCCGCTATTGAAAAGCGTGCTCAATAGCGGCGCTAGCAGTGCCAGGTTGAGCGTGTTGAAGATGACTCCCAGTACGGTGAAAATCAGGTAAGGAATGGCAAATTTTTCGATAGGCTTGGCAAATGCCAGTAACCTGAAATAGGTTTTCATCAACGTATCACAGCAATTGGATTGCTTCGTTTAGGTTCAATTAATTATCGTACAAAGCTAACATCCCAGGCTCGGACGGGATCAAAAAACCTTCTTTTTACTTCAAAAAGGCTGAGTTTTGAATTTCTCCCGACCATTTGTTGGCTTAGCTTTTCCCGGGAAATCCGGATTTCGGCTCTGCGTCTATAGAACTCTCTTAGCGCAGTCAAGATCCAGAACTTCCCCACCAACACGCGGAGTAACACCTCCACAAAGAGCATCTGAACGTACCAGAGCCTCCGCCGCAATCCGTCGAGATGAATGGCATGAAGGATCAGTTTGTTTCGGTAAACGACCGACAACAATTTGTTCTTTGAATGGGTCGAACGGATCGTATTGGACACCTCGTGGTGGCAGACCGACTCATGCTCGTAGAAGCATTTCCAACCCATCCTCCACGCTCTAAAGCTCAAATCCACATCCTCGCAGTAAAACGGAGAAAACACCTCATCAAAGCCTGAAAGTTCCACCAGCTTTTCCCGGCAGACCAGCGCGTTCGCGCCGGAGAGGTAGGCTGTAGGGGTTTTCTTTGTGGGATCATTGCTGTAAAAAAACCGCGTCGCCTTGAACTTCATCCCGCTAAAGGCGAGAAGTCGGGCAGCGTCTTCGATCTTCCCGTCGGTATTCATGATCCTCGACATCACACCAAAAGTATCCGGGTCCTCGAAGTACCGCCAAAGCTTCGCGAAGTAATCTTCGCTTAGTGAGACGTCCGAATTCAACAGCAGGACGAGCTCCATCTCTGCCTCCTTGATTCCTTGGTTGCAGGTGTAGGAGAAGCCGCGATTTGAAGCGTTGATGAGCAATTTTGTCTTGGGATAGTTGGCAAGGATAAAGTCCACCGAACCATCCGTGGAGCAGTCGTCCACGACAATCACTTCGTAGGGAACCCCGGCATGGCGGATCGCACGAAGCGTGTCGGGAAGGTATTTTTCAAGCAAGGAAACGCCATTATAGTTGGGAATTATAATGGATACACTCTTCCTTTTATACATCGTCGTTGGTTTGAGTCGGTTGAGCGTGGCCCCGGATCTACAGTTGATTTAGCTATCCGGCTGTTCAGACACTAAGCACTCAATGGGCGCAAAGGTACGAATTGGAGATTCGAAAAAGAATCAACCCTCCTCGGCCAAATCTTCTAGCTACGCTGAATCCTGCCGCCTCATTCCCGTCAAACGTCGGAATGGGCATCAATGCTACAGACCTTTCAAAAATGATGCACGCTTTACTATAGTCGATCTCAAGGTTTCTGACTAAAAACTATGGGATATTCGCGCATATCCTCATGAATCATAGAGGACTACTGCTTGAGGATTTCTTATTTTCTAAAAAATCAACCAAAAGCTCGAAACCGTCCCCCGATAAGCTGGCGTCAATCTTTTCTCATAAAATCAAACGCCCCTTTGCGGAGTTCTATGCCGTATTCGAGATACGCCTTCATGCATGCCAAAAAGTTTGCCCAGCCCTCCGTGTTTCCAATTACCCATTTCAGACTATTCTCATTGTAAGCCTTCCCGTCTTCGACCACGCGCACCACAGTACTTCCGTCCAGCTGCGCCTCTAAGGCAATGCTGACGACCGTCTCTTCATCCCAAACAAATGAAACTGAGTGATTGGACTCGACCTCAACGTTCTTTACTGGACACTCATCGGGAAACTCCGGAAATTTCCAGACCAGCTCTTTCCCTGTTTCCATCCGCCCAGTACTCTCAGAGATGAAGTATTTCGTCATGTGTTCGGGATTTACAATTCCTTCAAAAACTTCTGAGATGGGTTTTTGGATTTGTATGGTTGCCTTGGCGATGAGTTTCATGTCGGTTCTGTTTTTTTTCGATCAACTTCCGCTTAGCGCAGAGAGAAGCAGGCTGCAAATTCAAGATAGCAATTCTCGATTTTTGGACAAAATCAGCAACCCATAAGTTCATCCAACAACGACCTCGGTATCAATGCACTTATCGATGGGAACAGTCTTTTTCCTTACTTAAAAACTCCTCCTCACCTGAGAGTTCGCCCAAGCTCGATCCGAGTGAGGAAGTCAACTCCAATTCGCGGTCTCTATCTGCCGTCAATTTCCATAGCGATTGATTTTTTATTCTGCAATAGTGAAACAACACAGCATAAAACATTTATTATTTTACTTTTGCCATATGGAAAAAAGTGGAATGAAGTTCAAATGGAAAGTAGCGTTTCTAATCACAATTGCCGCTCCGGTCGTTGGATTATTTTGGAAACATAGTCAGCCAATCATTGAAAATTTTGGGACAGAAGAGCAGTTGAACTATGCGGATATTGCTTGGCTGTTGACCGCTTCCTGTTTGGTGTTGCTGATGACACCTGGACTTTCCTTGTTTTACGGAGGAATGGTGGTCAGGAAGAACCTCATTTCCACCATGCTTCAGAGCTTCATTTCACTGGGTGTGGTCACCATGCTTTGGGTGGTCGTCGGCTTCAGCATTGCCTTTGGCGACCCGATCGGCATCACCATCGACGGCGTCAAATACGGGATTTTCGGCAATCCTTTTCAGTACATGTTTTTTGATCAGGTAGCGGAATTACCGCACAAAGCGCTCGGTCCGACGATTCCATTTATTCTTTTTGCGCTGTTTCAGATGAAATTCGCCGTCATCACTCCGGCGATCATCACAGGGTCTTTCGCGGAGCGCGTTCGGTTTATCGGCTATCTCTTCTTCATCGGCATCTTCTGCGTCTTTGTCTATGCGCCACTCGCACATATGGTCTGGCATCCAAACGGACTGATCGGCTCCTATTTTGGAGTACTTGATTTCGCCGGAGGCACGGTCGTCCACATCAGCGCGGGGTTGGCTTCGCTAGCAGGAGCACTTTTTCTGGGAAAAAGAAAAAAACCGCATCACGAGCCGTCCAACATCACCTACGTGCTTTTAGGCACAGGGATGCTTTGGTTTGGCTGGTTCGGCTTCAATGCCGGATCGTCTTTGGGAGCGAATGCTACCGCGGCCTTGGCCTTCGCCACAACGACAATTTGCTCAGCAACTGCGATGATGACGTGGGTTTTATTTGACCGGATTCAGGGGAGAAAAATCTCTGCCATGCAAGCCTGTATCGGTGCTGTGGTCGGGTTGGTGGTCATCACGCCGGCAGCCGGCTATATCACAGTGCCCCAAAGCTTCTTCTTCGGAGCGGTGGGAGCCATTGTTTCCAATATAGCGATGCATGCCAAGTTTTTGAAGCGGATCGACGACACGCTGGACGTCTTTGCCTGTCACGGCATTGGCGGGATCATGGGAATGATCCTGACGGCCATCTTCGCCGGAAAAGAAGGCTCCAGTCTCATGAACGGCGGCTGGTCGGTCTTTGGATCACACATGCTTGTCCTGATCGGAGTATGTGCCTTTTCCTTTGGAATGGGCTATCTGATCTTCTTCGTGCTCAACAAATTTGTCACGCTGCGGGTGCGGGAAGAGTACGAGGAAATCGGCCTGGATATCTCCCAGCACGGGGAGTCGATCTAAGGGAAAACCGACGCCTCATTGTTTTACAATATGGAGATACTCAGCCGAAAAGATTCTACTGCAAAGGAAAGCGAGAAGAATAGCAAATAGCAAGCTCTAATTGAACCGCAATCGGGAATTTCTATTTCATCGATTTTCAAGGTCACAAAGAAAAAGACAAAGCTTTTTGTTCGGCAAATCTCATTTTTTTCTGAGAAAAAAGTCTTTCAAAAAAAGGCTGTCCCGATCGGAACGGGACAGCCTTTTTGTTTTTCAACTCAACTCATCTTCCGCAACTGCAATGCGGAGTCGTAAATCCTTCTCCTTCTTCATGCCAGTCGAACGTGTCGCTGTAAGGGGCCAGCTCCCACCAAAACGGTGAGCGTGCATGGGAGTGATTTCCTACCTCATCCATCGTAGCCGTATCGTACAGCCGCCCATTGATCATGGTAAATTTCACATTTTGAGATTGGTAGATATCCTCCAGCGGATTGCCGTCGATCACGATCAAGTCCGCAAGTTTTCCCACTTCCAGACTACCGATCTGTTCATCCAAACCCAGAGACTTTGCTCCATTCAGTGTAGCAGCCCGCAGCGATTCCAGATTGCTCATACCGCCCTGATGCATCATCCAGGTTTCCCAGTGCATCCCAAGTCCCTGAATCTGTCCGTGCGCGCCGGTGTTCACTATCACGCCCAAATCCGCCAGTTTTTTAGCAGATTTTGAAACAAGGATGTGGCCGTTTTCATATTCCTCAAGCGGTGCCATAGTCCGATGTCTAGAGCGGCTGTCGATGACGGATCTCGGGGTGTATTTGAGCAGGTGCTCGTTTTCCCATACGTTGTCTTTTTGGTACCAGAAATACTCCCCGGCGAGTCCTCCAAAATTCACAATCAGCGTCGGAGTATAGGCGGTCTTGCTATTGCTCCAAAGGGTTTGAACATCCTTGTAAAGCGGTGCTACAGGCACATTGTGTTCAATGGTGGTATGACCATCCATGATCATCGACATGTTGTGAAAATAATTCGACCCGCCCTCAGGCACGACCAAAACTTCATTTTCACGAGCGGCTTGGATGATTTGCTGACGCTGATCTCTCCGTGGTTGGTTGTAGCTTTTTACAGAAAAAGCCCCAAACGCCTTGGTCCGGCGGATAGCAGCGCGGGCATCTTCAAGGTTGTTGATCACTGCTTTGAAATCACCATCTGCCCCGTACAGGATAATGCCGGTAGAGAAAATCCTCGGCCCAACCATGTAGCCTGCCTTGATCATCTCAGCCTGGCTAAAGACAAACTCGCTGTTGGTAGAGGGATCGTGTGTGGTCGTCACGCCAAAAGCCAGATTGGTGTAATATTGCCAGTGCTTCTGGCCGCTCAGCCCGCTCGAAGACTGTCCGGCGTGTGCATGTGCATCGACCAAGCCTGGCATAATTGTCTTTCCTTTGGCATCGATCACTTTTGTGCCAGCAGGAAGTTTCAAGTCGATTCCTATCGCCTGGATTTTGTTTCCCTCGATCAGGATCGTTCCGTTTTCGATTACCTCATCCCCATTCATTGTGATGATTCGAGCCCCCGTGAGAGCGATCTTTCCCTCTGGCACGTCGGACTTGAGTTTCAAGCCGATTTTGATCCCCGTGGTATCCATTGCCGGAAGCGTCTCCGGAGAATCGGGAAGGAACGTAAATCGGTTTTCCACGGCATTCGTGAAATATTCCTCGCCCAGCGTCCAGTGGATATTTTTGGAATCAGCTGACCAGTGGATGTTGATTCCTGCATCCCGGGTCAGCTGAGTGACTGGGACTGAAGAACCCGTCGGAGCGAGCTCGACCACCTGTCCTGTTTTTGGAAAAGGTGCCAAATAGACCTTGTGTAGGTTAATAAATGCAATCCAGTTTTCATCCGGACTAGGTACGATTCGGTTGCCGTAGTTGGAGGAAACCAGCACCCGCTCGTCGTTGCCGCTGAGGTCCATGCTCTTCAGCGTTTTGGTAGTGGAGCCAAAGAAATAGCCTCCGGTCTGCACAAAAACGCGATCGCCTTTTTGGTTGAACATGGGAAAGTCTCCCTCCTTTGTCACCAAAACCTCCGTCCCACCTGCCGTTGCCATCCAATAAATACCCGGCGTTCCAGTATACGTGGAGCCCTGAACACCATTTCCACCCTGACGCTTAAAGATGATTTTGCTTCCGTCCGGACTGAAGGATGGCGTACGGAAAATCCCTTTTTCTATAGAGATTTTTTTGGGAGATGCATTTTTTGTTATCCAGTTGTAGAGATAGATGGCTCCTTTTTGCTCATCGTTCCACGTGACAAAAGCAAGCTGGCTGCCATCGGCTGAGAATGCTGGCTCAAACTCAAGATCATTCAGTTGGGTGAGTCGCTCAGGGGCACCATTGGGCAGAGACTTTTTCCAAAGATGCCCCGCCGCGTTAAATACCAGCCACTTCCCATCGGGAGACGTGACCGCCTGTCTCACGGCTTTGGAGGTAAACTCCTCCTCGAATACAGGATTCTGAAACCGTACGGCTTCCGCAACCTGGATTTTGTTGGTGACTTCAAACGGGATTTCTGAGACCGCATAGGTTTGAGTGTTCACCTTTTTGATTTTCCCCTCAGCCCAGATCAGGATATGGGTATTGTCTGGATGCCATGCAAAATTAGGATAGGTGCCAAAGATCGCCCAGGCTTCCTGCTGATCCTTGTCCAGCTCGGCATAAACAGGCAGTTCTACTTTCGTATCCAAGTCTTTCACAAACAAGACCGACTTGGTTCTGACTCGGCGGATCATTGCCAGCTTTTTGCCATCGTTGGAAATCACCGGCCGGGAAGCACTTCCAGGTCCTCCGGCAATCGTTTCGGTTTCACCGGTTTCCCGATCATACCGGCGGATCACATAGATCTGACTGTTCGGATCCTTGTTGTATTCGAAGATTCCCCCAGGATACATGTCTTCGGAATAGTACACAGACTTCCCGTCCGGGGAGACCGAAGGTTCGTTCACATCCTGCTGGTCATTTTTCCTTTTGCTGAGCTGGTAGCCCGCTCCTCCAGTGATATGATACATCCAGATCTCCCCGGCTCCCAGAGAACGTCCCGAAGAAAAGTGTTTCCGGGCAAGGATGTACTGGCCGTCTGGCGACCAGACCCCGTTGTTTAGCAGTCGGAAGGATTCATTGGTGATCGGTCTGGCATCCGAGCCATCCGAGTTCATCACCCAGATATTGTCTCCGCCGCCGGCATCACTGGTGAAAAGAATTTTCTTGCCATCCGGACTGAAGCGCGGCTGTAGGTCGTTGGCCAAGCCTGACCGGAGCGCTGTAGCTTTCCCGCCCGCAGCCGGCATGGTGTAGATATCCCCCAGCAGGTCAAAAACAATCATTTTCCCGTCCGAACTGATGTCGAGGGACATCCAAGTCCCCTCGTCAGTTTGCAAGTCCACTGATTGGAGTTCTGCGTCTTTTCCTCCTTTACTCACCTCCCATTTATCTTGGGCGAGCAGAGGAATAGTCCCCTGAAGCAACAGACATGCTGAAAACAGTAGTAGTTTTAATGTCATGGTTTGGTTTTGTGGTTTTGAACGGGCTAATTAATGAAAAAATGCCCGAAAATTTCCCTTCGTCCAATTCGGAGCGGAAGGAGAGTGGAAATCAGGGTTAGTAAAAAAACGGAAAAATCCAGACTGAATCCTATAATTGCGGATTGTCGAAAATAATCCGTCAAAAATCCATTTCTGGAAGCGAACCCCGTAGTACTATTTCATGGGTTTGGAGTATAATTGAAGGCAAAGAAGCTCGAATGAATCCCAGAAATCAGTAAAAGCGTGACCCGGGTATTTCACAGCTCCTTGACAGGGATTCCCCCCGATAGCTTTCCGCAGGAAAAACAGGCCACAGGAATCCATCAAATCGAATGATCTACAATAAATCCAATCAATAGATGAGACTTCTCATTCATGATAATTATGATTTGCTTTCGAAATGGGTCGCCAACTACATTGTTGGCAAGATCAAGAAGCACCAGGAGAAAAGCTCCAAACCTTTCGTACTGGGCCTTCCGACCGGCTCCTCTCCGATGGGAACCTACCGGGAACTGGTCAAGCTCAATCAGAAAGGGAAAGTCTCCTTTCAGAATGTGATCACCTTCAACATGGATGAATACGTGGCGCTGGAAGAATCCCACCCCGAAAGCTACCATTCTTTTATGTACAGCCACTTCTTCAGCCACATTGACATTCCGTCGGAAAACATCAACATCCTGAACGGGAACGCTGAAGATCTCGAAGCCGAATGCCTCCGGTACGAGGATAAAATCAAGCAGGTGGGTGGAATCGACTTATTTTTGGGCGGAATAGGAGTTGACGGCCACATCGCGTTCAACGAGCCTGGCTCTTCCCTCACCTCCAGAACCCGCGTCAAAACACTGAACACGGAGACTAGGATGGTCAATTCCCGGTTTTTCGATAACGACCTCAACAAAGTTCCCAAACTCGCACTCACTGTGGGAGTCGGCACCGTGATGGACGCCAAGGAAGTGGTCATCATCGTCAACGGCCACCAAAAATCCCGCGCGCTCCACATGGCGGTCGAGGGCGGCGTGTCCCACATGTGGACCATCAGCGCCCTGCAACTCCACCACAAGTCGATGATCGTGTGCGACGAAGGAGCAACCGACGAGCTGAAGGTCAGCACCTACAAATACTTCAAGGATATTGAAAAGGACAACATCGATCCAAGTCTGGCAAGTCAAGGCGATCAATATTTGTTTTAATATCCCGACGCTGACGAATAAAGCCCATCAATCTCAACGCATTCATTGCCTACCCGTCGTCAAAAGCCGACTCCGTTATCAGTCGTAAACGGCCGGATTGTAGCGTTCCATGTAGATTTCTGGCTTGGGCAATTTTGCAAACCCATACTTTTCATACAGCCAGTCGGCGGTCAAGGTCAGCAAGATCCAGCGTCGCAGCCCCTGCAAATTGGGATGGTTCATCACGGCATCCATCAGCTTTTTGGAGAGCCCTTTTCCACGGTATTCTTCCAAGACATAGATATCTCCCAGATATGCGATGGTCGAAAAGTCGGATATAACTCTGGCAAACCCTATCTGCGTTCCCTTGTGAAAAAGCCCAAAATTCAGCGAGTTTTCGATGGAGATTTTCACCCGTTCAAGAGGAATGTTGTCACTCCAACCGGAGTGTTTTGAGAGAAAATCATGGATTGCGGCCACGTCCATCTTGCTCCTGTCTGTCGTGATCAAATACTCTGAAAATGTCTGTTCGATAATCTCCATTCTTGTTCCTTCGGTTTTAGCGGGTTTGTAGCTCGTGGGCGGGCTAAAGATATTACTTCCCTTTTTTGCAACGGTTCCGACTAGAGGAAATGCATCTTCCGAAAAGGTTTCAACCTCAAAAACTTCCATTGCCGACTAGTCTTTTTGGGGAAATTCGGGTAGTAATAGCGAGGAAAAAATCTCGGCTGTAAATGCTCAATCCATCCCTTCGGGGCAGCTTGGGAAAATACGGTCCAGATCACGGCTCCGATCGGTGTGCTGTTGATTCCCATCCGATTAGGAAAAAGATCGTCCGAAATCGATTGAGTTAATACTTTGACCGCTACTCACTTTATTGAAGGTGTTTAGCGAATTAAAATTTAACTTCAATCCAATACGCAATAACCCATTTTGGTACACACGCCCGGTTTATCTGGGCAGATCCGATGCGGGTGTTAAGGCATCCTCATCGAACTAAAAACAATAACCTAACAACGAATAATATGTCAAAAGATCCAACCCGAAGAACATTCATCAAAAAGACCGCTGCTGCCGGTGCGGCGGCGATTGTTCTTCCCACATTCATCCCTTCGTCGGCTTTTGGTGCAAATGACCGAATCAACGCGGCCGTATTGGGCATCAACGGAAGAGGACAAAGTCACATCTCTAGCTTCATGGCACAAAAGGATCTCCAGGTGACCATGCTGTGTGATCCGGACATGAGATTGCTTACAAAAAATCAGGTGAGCTTTAAAGAAAAGTACAATGCCGATGTCGCCATAGAGCAGGATCTGCGCAAAGTCTTTGAAAATAAAGACATCGATGTGGTCAGTATTGCCATGCCAAATCACTGGCATTCGTTGGCTACCATTTGGGCTTGCCAGGCGGGCAAGGACGTCTATGTCGAAAAACCTGGGTCGCACAACATTGCCGAGGGACGCAGGATGGTCGAAGCTGCGCACAAGTACAAGCGAATCGTCCAGCACGGAGTGCAGTTGAGAAGCTCTCCAGCTGTACAGGAAGCCGTTCAACTCATGCGTGATGGCTACATCGGCAAGGTCTATATGGCCCGTGGATTGGTATTCCGAATGAGAGGTGATATTGGCGACAAGGGTCTTTCTCCGGTACCTGAAGGACTGGATTACGAACTTTGGACTGGCCCGGCGCCGAAAGCGCCATTTACCGAAAACTTGGTTCACTACAACTGGCACTGGCACTGGGATTATGGCAACGGTGATGTCGGAAACCAGGGAATCCACGAAACTGACCTTTGTCAGTGGGGCTTGGATGTAGGTCTGCCTACGAAGATCACCTCCATGGGCGGCAAATTCCTGTGGAAAGACAGCAAGGAGACTCCCGAACTGCTGACCTCAATCTATCACTATCCTGAGCAGGAAAAAATTATCCAGTTCGAAGTGAGACCTTGGTTGACCAACACGGAAGGCGGCGCCGGAGTCGGCAATATCTTCTACGGCGACAAAGGCTACATCGTGGTTGACGGCTACGACAAGTACACCTCGTTCCTCGGAAAAGACAACAAACCAGGAATGTCAAAATCCGACGGCGGACCAGTGGCAGACGGCGTTGATCGTGGACTTGGAGGCACCGATGGTCACTTCGAAAACTTCATCAAGGCAGTTCGCGCCCGCGACAGCTCGATCCTGAATGGTCCGGTAGAAACCGCTCACCTGTCCTCGGCACTAGCACACTTAGGCAACATCGCCTACAGGCTGGATCGGGTGTTGCACTTCGACCCGAAAACAGAGACTTTCGTCAATGACGCCGAGGCAGACAAGATGCTGACACGCGATTATAGACCGGGTTTTGAGGTACCTGCTACGGTCTAAGCTTTGCTATTTTGATATGTATGCAAAAACCCGATGGGAATGATCCCGTCGGGTTTTTCTTTGAGATGTTGGCTTTTATGCCAAGCCAAGCGCCAGCCAGTCTCGGAAAGATACTGCGGTACGCGGACTCCAGATTAATTGTAAAAATCCAGAAAAGTTTAAAACCTTTTACGGCTTACTGTCCCAAGATCAACAAAGGCCGGGAAGCTGTAACCGTATTTCCTGCAGAGTCTTTTGCATATAGATATACCCTGGAAGGTTTAGATGGAACCTCAATTTCGACATACTTTCCGTCCAGCTTAGTATCAAGAATTGGACTGCTCATTCGCCAATCCTGGTCATATATTTCCCAAGTGTACTCCAATTCTCCCTTGTAGTCGTTGGTAATAGCCGCAGATAGCCATAAACTTTCTCCGGGATGTAAAAAATGCCAGTGTCCTGTGATCGTAATATCCGGAAAAGCGGTTGGCCCTTGGTCCTCCTTTTGCCAAACCGCCTTAAGGGAATAGTAAGAAGGCTTCAATCTACCTTTGTAATCCGTAATTCCAAACCAGGTTGCAGTACCTTCATACCGATCGGTCCAGCTAAAGGCTACCCCTCCCAGGTTTCTGCCTTTGTATTTCTCTATGTAATTCGACCATTGGTTTTTATACCATTCCGCTTTATTGAGCGAAGAAACTTCAATTAACAAACTATCTCCCCAGTAATCTCCCAGCTCCTTATTCCAATAGCCTTTGGGGCCAAATTCCGACACGACGTAGGGCTTTCCGGGATAAGCTTTCTCCATGGTAGCGTGGAGCTCACTGATATTTTCCTCATAGTAGGAATTGACACCAATCGCATCGATATGAGGAGCATAAGCCTTATACTGGTAAATGGCAGCGATCAGTCGTTCATTGTCATGTTCCTCAGAGGAGAAAATTGGTCTATCTGGGTCAATTTGTCGGATTCTGACAGCTAGTTCATCCAAAAATTCGAGATAACTTCTCCTAACCATACTCAGGTAGGGTTGGCCATAGTGCTTCTTCAACAGACCCCAAGTCTCATTGCCAAGATTCCAGGCGATGATGCTCTCGTTATCTTTATTCCTTTCCACCTCTGCCAACACCTTCTTTTGATAGGTTTTCAACCTTTCCGTATCTTTCAAATAATCCACCTTGGGATCAAACCAAAATCCGAACATGACTTTCAAATCATGATCCCTTGCTGCATTGAGGATATTTCTGTCATAGATGCCGGGCTCATACCTTCTGATGGTGTTGGCTCCCATCTTTTTGATAAGTTGGAAGTCAGTGTCCAACTGGTTTCTTGATAACGGCTTAAACCCTTCCTGCCAGTCACTTCCATTATTGTAGGCGATTCCTTTTATGTAAAATGGTTCACCCTCAACCAGAAGTTGATGGTCTCCATCTTTGCTTTTCAGCATGGTGGGAGGAATGATGTCAATTTGTTTGTCGCTTGATTCAGTTAAATAATTTCTTTCGTGAAACAGCTCAAACTCAAACATGGATTTTCCAAAATCCTTAAGATCAACAGACCAGTCGATAAACTCTGTATTTTCTGAGGGACGCCAGGCAGTAATCCAGTTTTTGTCCAAATCGCTGTAAAACAGAACAACTGCTTTGATTTCCTCGTGGCGCTCGCGGATATTCTGAAACGATTTGTCTAACCAATCTCTACCATCGTCCCCGTAGGACGTCGAACCAAACTCGGCCAACATGACCGGAAGTTCCAAGCCCTTGCGTTTGATTTGCTCCTTAAACGGCCGGAAAATTTCCTCGAAAGATTTAGAAGACCTTTCCCGTGACGCAATGCCATAATTTAGGGCCGTTAATCCTATCCAATCAACATATTGATTGATAGAGCTATCACTGCCATACGGAAAATAAGATTCGAAACCCTCTGTAGACCAAGGGCTCCACACCCATGAAACATTGTGGGCTCCCACTTTTTCAAATCTCAGGTGTACGTATTTCCAGGCCTCAACAAATTCTTCAGATGTGTTTTTACCGGATGCTGACCATGGATACATAGGGTTCTCCATTTCATGTGCAAACCTTAAAAACACAGGGGAATGTAGGTCTCGCAACGTGATGGCCATCGTGTCGATATACGCATCAAAATAGCCATCGAGGATGTACCTAAAAACCCTCCTGTTATTTCTTAGATCATCGTTGTCAGCATAGTCCTCAAATAAATTGGAAAATGGCTCCCAAGTAAGCATAGGAATGGCCCCATGAGCAATAATTTCTTTTAGTTTTTCAGCCGGGATTTGGTCGTCATCCCAGGCTGTATAGGTAGAGACAACAGACCATTGTTGGCCTGACTCAGCTTCGAGCTTTTGAATCAAGGAAAGATCCGACTGGGTATCCGAGCGGGCATGGTAAATCCCCATATAGAAGCCGCCCAATTGTTTTTCATTTGGGGCTTGCAAGGCCGAGGTCTGAAGTTTCGAATTCTCGATTCTGATGGCACTAATGATTAAAAAAGAAGTTGAGAACAACAACAATATTAAAAAAGAACGAAAAGCCAAACGGCTCAATTTAAGATAGGAGAGTTGCTTTTCTTGGATTGCGAATCGGTCCCGAAACCTGTAAAATTCGCTTTTTGAATGTTTTACCCAAGTAGTTTGCCCGATGGCAAAGGAAAAAAACAGAATAAACGCATTGATCGAGGCAAAAAATGCCATCAACATACTGTAGGGTTGCCAATCTCTGGACAAGCCGTATCCTATTGCTAAGGCCGAAACTATAGCTATAAAAAGATTAGGCAATCCCAACAACAATTCCCCTTTCGTAGAATGCTCTTTTTCAGTGGGTATATAGGGAACCTTGATTTTAAGTAATGTATAGACAAATCCAATGGTATATATCCACCAGGTTCCCACTCTCAAAATACCACCCATCAGATGTAGCCCTTTTTCCTCTTTTTCGTTGAGCCAAGCTTGCGCAATATATCTATAGACGAAACTGAAGAGGAAAAAGGGAGCGAAATAAACAAAAAACACCTCGGGATCGATCAGCCACGGATATTCCCCAGTCAACAAGGAATAAATTGGAACGACAAAATCTACTATTCCAATAAGTCCGAACAAATAATAAACTGGCATGAGACCGTAGTGGAGTTTTTGCCTCCAGTCAAATTTGGTAAACAACTTCGGGAAAAGTCTGAACCACAGGGCAAATGTCCCCCTGCTCCATTTCAATTGCTGTTTATAGTACGCGGATATACTACTCGGGACCATACCCCTGGATAAGATCGTCGGCTCGTAGACCGACTTCCAACCTTCAGCGTGGAGCAACATAGAGGTATGCATGTCTTCGGTAAGGCCCGCAGCGTGGCCTCCAATTGAATCCAATGCTTTTCTTCTGAAAGTACAATTTGCTCCGATCGCCTGCGCAGTACCGTACTGACCCATTGCCTGCATATAAGGACCGTAAAAAACATAAGTTTGCTCAGCTGCTCCCTGCGCGATCAAAGATTCCGATTGATTTGCATATGCTTGGACCACCTGCACGTACCCAACGTCAGGGTTGTCGAAATGATGCAGGACATGGTCCAGAAATTCCGGAAAAGGCGCGTGATCAGGGTCAAGAATGACACAAATTTCGCCAGTTGCCTGTTTCAAAGCATTGTTGATATTTCCTGCTTTGGCGTCCTCATGGGTTTCACGGCTGACATGTACGACGCCTAGTTCGTTGCAAAGTCTTTTAGCCAAGGGATCATTGCCCTCATCACACAGATAAGTAGTGTGCGGATATCGTACGTTCACCATCGCCCGCAAGGTCCGCTCCAACATATCAAAGGGCTCTCCAGGACAAAAGGTGGTGAGCATGTCTACCGTAAAAGGGTGAGAAGGAGGTTTTGGTGTACTATGTTTTTTTCGTAACTCCGGTAATCCGGCGTAATGGTACCATTCAAATCCCACTTTCAACAATTTGAAAAGCAAGGAAATCGTGAGAAGCCAGTACAAAATTCTTTGACCGACCCCAACCTCAGCTAAAAAGCCATATAAAAACAGGATCAAGGATAAAACACCAAAAATCAGAATTATTTTTCCAAAAAATAATTTTCTATTCATCTGTAACCAAAAGTGATCAGCAACTTCAAATACATTATTTTGCTTTTGAAATACAAATCACGTTATTTTGCTTTTACATTCCGAGAAGAAAACAAAAATAATTTTGCAAGTTCGAGATCTCTTACTCTTACCTAAGTCCGAATGTGCTATTTATAGACACAGGATATTTTTCCTGTTTAATCTTGTTTTAATCCTTTTTTCCGCTTGTAACAATGAGGTTGCAGAAAATCGGACTCCCACTGTTGAAGTAAGATATGAAAAAGGACGGGCCAAGCTCTACCGACATGGAAAGCCGTACTTGATAAAAGGGGCTGCGGGAATCCAACATTTGGATCTGGTTGCTGAATACGGGGGCAATTCTGTGAGGACTTGGAGCCTGCATGATGCTGACAGGATCCTAGATGAGGCCCACCAACTGGGATTGACCGTTACCCTAGGGGTTGAAATCGGCCGGCCTGCTTGGGGAAATGATTTCAACTATGGGAAATTTTGGGAGGTTGATGAGAAGATCGAAGAGCTAAGGCCGTTTATCGAAAAGTACAAAGATCACCCTGCCTTGCTGATGTGGGGAGTAGGCAATGAAGTAAAAGAATACGGGGGAGGTTCACGACCGGTGGTTTTTTACATCACCGACAAGGTCGCAAAGATGATCAAGGAAGTGGACCCAAATCACCCGACCATGACTGCTGTAGATGTCTTCTCTCAAAATAGAATCGCATCCTACAGACACCTCATGCCGAATATCGACATCTTGGGATTTAATGCATTCCAGAAAATCGATAAGGCTTTTGAAAGAGTATATGAGGAAAAAGGTTGGGGCAAGGCCTTTATGCTATCCGAATGGGGCTCTGATGGCCACTGGGAGGTTACAGGTACTGAGTGGGGGGCACCAAAGGAATTGAGTAGCTCAGAAAAAAGAGCCTTGACTAAGAAATATTGGGATAAAATCAGCGAAGACTCTTCCATGTTAGTGGGAAGCTATGCGTTTTACTGGGGCTACAAGTATGAAGCAACGCCAACTTGGTTCAGCTTATTCTCCCAAGAGGGATATAAAACCGAATCACTGCATTTTTTAAAGTATGCATGGTCAGGCCAAAGGGCAGACAATTCAGCGCCGAATATTACAGACATGGTTATCGAAACGGACCAAGGTGCTGTGAATGACAATGTATATCTGGAAAACAACAGAGAATATGTTGCCAAGGCATTAACAGAAGATCCCGACGGGGACTCCCTGACTTACAGATGGGAAATCAGACATGAAGGAAATTACTTTATCGAACGGGAGGGTTATGACTACACTGTGAGCGACTATAGTATGGAAAATCTAATTCAGAACGTAGACGACAACAGTGTAAGGTTCAAGGCCCCCGAAGAAGAAGGACCTTATAGGATTTTTATTTTTGCTTATGACGGGGTTGAAAATGTAGCTTCTCATAATATCCCGTTTTATGTAGTCACAAAATAAAAGAACTTGCACCCACCTTACTCGATCAGATCCACCGCTTAACTCGACAGAATGAGTCCGCAAAAACCCCTTTCTTCGCATCTGGACTGGCGATTAGGATCGCCGATCAAGCTGACAAGGCGAGGAAAAGCCAAAAATTGGTGGGAATGACTTCATGAAAAACTAAAGACGGATGATAGGTAGGCATCCTATTTCCTGCTATTAATTAAGGCTACAACTCCAGACTAACCCGATTTCCTAAAACGGACAAGGGTGCTCGAGGCCCTGTTACACCTCCGGATCATCTCACACCTTTTAACCGCACGGGTAATCTTTTCTTCAAAAACGCCACACATCGGGGCATACCTACCACTTCTAGCAGATGGCTACCCTAGACTCCAACTCTCTGGTTTTTGTAAAAACAAGCTTCTAGGTCGTCTCTTCGCACTTTTTGAAATCTACATTAAAACAAGTTCCCGTCAGGGAGCGAATGGAATCGGACTTGCAACAGTCAGTTCAACAGAGACTAGTTTCTCACTAAAACCTAGAAACCATGAGCACATCCAAGGAAATGACTACCTACTCGCAGGTATTGAATAAGTTGCCTGAGAAAGGCTACGGCAAGGAACTGAACATCAGCAGAGCCGGAGCAAAGTTTGATGAGGGCCAAGAAATATTACAGCCCGAGCAGCTCAAGATCGTGAAGACTTATCGCTTCGAAGGAGAATCTGACCCTTCGGACATGGCGGTGATCTATCTTTTGCACAGCGACTCCGGAGAAAAAGGCTTTATCCTGAACGCGTATGGAACCTACTCTGACGAGGACAATCAGTATTACAACGAGTTTATCAAGCGGGTTCCTGTCTGCGATTTGGAGGAGCTCAAGGAACTGTAAGGCAGGTAAAGGATGATATTTGCCCAAATTGACTCCATAATCCCCTATTTACAAACCTCTCGCTCGTAGTTACTGAGCAAAAACTCGATTCAATCATACCACCAACCTACCACTTGACTATGCAAACTTCGCTAAATATATATATCATCCCGCGACTCGGAATGGCCAAAAAACACGACGACGATGTGGACAAAGGGACCAACAGAAAGACTCCGGGAAACAATCAGGGAGCCAGACCTCCTCAGGAGGAGGACTTCGACAGAATCCATGAAAAGCGTAAAAAGACCGGCAAGACCGAACAAGAAGATTAGGATCCGGGCTAAAAAAGAACCTTGGGGTGAGGACTGAAGTTTAGAACTTCAGTGGACGTGCCGGGATGGGTTCCGGCAGGTTTTGCTTTTTCAGGAAGTCACCCCTGCGTCAATTTTATTGAATCTAGATGAAAAACTGGGAAGGAAATTGCCGGCCTCCCTCCGTTTCACTTTTCCAATATCTGCTTCAGATTTTCCAGCCCAGTCTGAAAATCATCCCCAAGCATCTCCTCCATGCCCATAATTGGAATCATGAGGTTCATGGGATAGGCCATCTTCCCGTCAAATCCCCAACCCACTTCTGTTTGATCAGGGCCAACCTCCGCAAAGGTCATAAACGCCTTGTCTGTACTTTGGAACGGCTCCAGAAACCGAAGTTCATAATCTATCCGCTGCCTTTCCTCAATCCCCGTGATCTCCTGTTCACCATGCCCAACTTGAGGATTCTCACTTTTCCAACCGGACACGAAGCCGATCGTGCCGTCCTCTCCTTCATAATAATGCTCCATCGCAGGATCAATCAGGTTCCACTTACCGTATTGGTTTTGATTCTTGAGGTATTTAGCAAAGTCATACACCTCATCGAGTGGGCGATGGATCACCACTGTCCTGGTAACGCCATACTCCTTGGGCACAAAAAGCGCAACAATCAGCGGAACGACAATCAAAACGAGGACAATGATGCCCAGGATTTTAAGAATTTTCATGGCTAGATTTTTTGAGATTGATATGAAAAATAGAAATTATCTACCTGAAAATCAATCAACAACAAATCGATCTCTATGCTACGGCCCTTTAAAGACTGTATTCAAAAAAACCTGTGGTCTACTCCGTGAGCTTTAAACATCTATTTTGATCGAATGCTAAACCCCTCTTAGCTCGCCGAATCAGCGCCAAACTCCAAAAATCCGCCCAGAGCCAAATACTCCTGATACTTCCTTTGAAAGTATTCAACATTTGCAGCGATCGGATGATACTCCTCCTGCTTGGGACTGGCAATGGCATCGGAAGCGTCCTGCAATCGGGGATAAATCCCTGAAGCGACAGCAGCATAGATCGCTGCTCCCAAGGCCGGGGTCTGTTCGGAGGCTGATACCCCAATCGGCATATCAAGAATATCTGCAAGCGTCTGAACCAGAAACGGGGATTTCTTGGCAATGCCACCGATCCCGACCACTTCGTCGATTCGGACACCGTTTTGCCTAAACCACTCAATGATCCGTTTGGAGCCAAAGCAAAGCGCTTCCACCAACGCCTTAAACACATGCCCGTTTCCGACACCCATATCCAAACCTGCCAGCGCACTTTTCAAGGATTCATTCAGTCCAGGCGATCTACGGCCATTGATCCAGTCGACCGCAATCACCGAAGAATCCAGAGGAATCGTCATCGCCTCAGCATTCAGGTAGCCCATCAACTTATCCGAAATCTCGGCAGTCAACTGATCTTTCAGCTGCGGCTCCAGCAATTTACTCTGTTGGATAAGCTCAAAAACCGGATCGGAAATCAGCCTTTTGTACCAGGCGAGAAAGTCCCCAAAACCCGCTTGGCCAGCCTCAAAGCCGATCAATTCGGGAAGAATCGACCCATCCACCTGCCCGCTGATTCCGGGTACCGGCTCAGGATCCACCTCGTCGTACTTTGCCACAAGCATGTCACAGGTGGAAGTGCCCATGACCTTGACCAAGGTGCCGGGTTTCACGCCCGCGCCGACAGCTCCCGCATGGGCGTCGATCGTACCGACAGCTACCACGGTATCGGCAGATAGGCCTAGTTTCTCCGCCCATTTTGCTGAAAGATTTCCTGCAGACTGATCAGATGTCAAGGTTTCATCTCCCATCATCTGGACCAAGGTCGCCAGTTCCGGATGAAGTTTTTTCAAAAAATCTACGGAAGGAAATCCTCCCCAGGACGCGTGCCAGAGTCCTTTATGCCCCGCGCCGCAACGGCTGCGTTTGATGCTTTCCGGCGTCAGCAATCCAGTCAACTCTCCGGCGATGTAGTCGCAATGCTCGACCCAATTGGGTTGAGCCTGTGCAATTGCAGGATTATTTCGATAGATAAAGAGGATTTTGGCCCAAAACCACTCCGAACTGTACATCCCACCTGAGTATCGGGTATAGTCTACCCCACCCCAGCTCTTGGCGAGTCGGGTGATCTCTTCGGCCTCAGTGATGGCAGAGTGGTCTTTCCAGAGCACCATCATCGCATCGGGATCTTCGGCGAATTCAGGCGCGAAAGCCAGAGGTTCGCCGTTCCTTTGCAAAGGCATGGGCGAGGAACCGGTCGCATCGATTCCGATTCCTTTGATCAGCTTTGGCTCAATTCCCGATTGCTGCACAACGGCAACGATGGTCTTTTCCAGTCCTTCCAAATGGTCCAGAGGATGCTGGCGGTATTGGCTTTTGGCTGGGTTGCAGTATGCCCCTTTTTTCCAACGGGGATATGCAAAAACCGAGGTCGCAAGGACTCTCCCGTCCGCTGTATCCACTACGATTGACCTTACGGAATCAGATCCAAAGTCCACTCCGATGACATAGTTACGTTCCATAATTTGCTGCAAAGCGATTGATCTGAGTGTTTTTATTGAAAAGGATTCAGGGTGAAAATCTGAAAAAATGATCCGCCGGCTTCGTCCACTCTCTTGTTATATACCAGCGTTTGTCCGGAATAGGACCAGTTGAAGTTCCACAGCTGGCCGTGATTGGCTTGCGGGGCAGGTCCCACGAGCGTGGTCTTGCCGCTGGTGACCTCCGTCAGATATATCCGGTTTTGGTGACCAAAAACGACCCAATTCTCATCCGGACTCAGACTGAAGCCTGTTTCGGGTGAAAAATCATTGTGCGTAATTTGCACGGGTTCACCGCCATTGGGTGACACTGAGTGCAGCTGTACGATTCCATCATCAGACTTTGCGTAGAAGAAAATCCGATTTCCGCTTTTGGAAGTTCTCAACCAATGTCTCGGTCCTTCTACTCCCGGATATTTCTTATCTGCCAGGAAGGTCACCCTTCTTTGAATGAAAGCCTTTGGCATTTCGGGCATCTTGGTCGCCGAGCCATTCAAGTCTGTATCCACCAGACTCTGCTCCCAATCCTCCGGAATCTCGGTCACAAAAACCTCCGTCACTACTTTTCCATCCGCTGTCACGACATCGCCGAGATATGCCATTGCCCGATAAACCCTTTCGCCGTTGGCTCGGGTAAAGCCATCCATGCCCACCCAAGTTTCCTCGGCTGCCTTTTGAATCTCATCCGAGCCCGGTGTGGGAAAAGGAACTACCTCCGCCGCAATGACTGAAAAACCAGTCCCGGAAAACTCCTGTCCCGCAAGCTCGGTCTGAACCTCCACGGCTTTTCCTTTGATCAAGAAGGCAACCGTACGGATATCTTTCACCGTCGAATCTGTCTTGGCAGTCTCCAGTAGTACGGCGTCATTGTAGGTGAAACTGATCCACTTGCCGTCGGCGGTGTAGCCGTAAGCATGGCTCCCGCCCCGCAGCGCGCCGGGGGTGTAAGGTGCCGTGATATCCCTTGCATCGAGGTTTCGCGGCACTGGATTGTCCATATTTCGCAAGTCCAAGCCTATCGCAGATCTTCTCGTCAAATCGTACGGATACTCCGGGCTTGCAGAAAGCAGACCGCGAATAAACGCCACTTCACCGCCCTGAGGATTGAAACTTACCGCTCCGGAACCTGGGCCATAGACTTGCTGTCCAGGAACCCGATATAGCTCCTTGACTTCGCCCGAATGAAGATTGACCATTCCGATAAGGTCGTTTTCACCCATCTTAGGGTCTTCTCCCCTGCCGTCAAATGCCACCCACTGGTCATCGGGGGAAATTGCCTGGCGATGGTTCACAAAATGTCCCTGAAGTCCTT
Organism: Algoriphagus terrigena DSM 22685; assembly: GCF_000429445.1. Taxonomy (GTDB): domain Bacteria; phylum Bacteroidota; class Bacteroidia; order Cytophagales; family Cyclobacteriaceae; genus Algoriphagus; species Algoriphagus terrigena. The sequence goes on along the minus strand of NZ_AUBW01000011.1, from coordinate 43,997 downwards.
GAGTCAGTTGTCTTTCTTCGGCGTTGGGGTTGGGAGTAAGATTCACAGTAGTTTGGTTTGTTGGTTGAGAGCAAGCGTTTAGGATAAGGGCGCCAAGTGCCAGAATCATTCGGCGCTCCGGGAAATATTTGGAGAGCAAAGACCTGAGAGCTCTAGTTGATTGATTAAGATTCATTTGTTCTATCTGGCCAAGTAATAGAAATGTCCATCTTCGGCGCCTACGAGGACGTCCCATGTTCCGTTTTTGTTCCAGTCGACAAAGGTCGGGCTGGTCGTATGTCCCGCCAGAATATTCGGAGCGAGTTGGCCGTGGTTTTTGAAATAGACTCTACCATCCTCGGATTTCACCTGCTCAAAAAGGGAAACGTTGATGCTGTTGACCAGCAGATCCATGTCACCGTCGCCATCCCAGTCGAGAAAGCTAAGCTTGCGTCTGCCGCTTCCGCCTGCTTCCCGGTTGTTCAGTCTCAAGATCCCCGGAGCTTGATCGACGACTTCATTTTTGTTTCCAAAAACCGACCCATTTTCTCCGTAGAAAATCCGCTGACCTGGTGTGAGCATCAATTTCCCGTCAATCATTCTTCTCTCAAAAAAAGCCAAATAGCCCTCGTGATCCAGCATCACCAGATCCATCAAGCCGTCTTTGTTCCAGTCGATGGCGTAGGGAGTAGTTCTCCATTGGGTGGAGAGTTCTGTCGCTGAAGGCTTCCACCAGTTCCAGGCTGGAGATGGGACTGGTAGATTTCCCCAGGCTACTTCCACCGACATTGGGGCCAGGAGTGTTCCATTCCCGGCATTTTTGAGCCATTCTACTTTCCCCCAGATCGAATTGATGAGCAGGTCGCCACTGCCGTCTCCATCCCAGTCTGCGACTGATAATGTTGTGTAACCCCACTTGGCTTCGGCCGGCCCTTGGATCGAGCCGCTGTCACCAGCCTGCACCCGAAAGGGCTTTCCATCCACTTCCAAAAGTACGGGTTCGGCCCAAGTCGGAGCCGGGCCATCCTTTAGATTTTCGATCCAGGCGATATACCCGGCGGAATTTCCCGCCACCATATCCAGGTCACCATCCTGATCCCAGTCGTATGAAACAGGTGTCACCAAAGCACCAAATTTGAGGTTTTCAGCTTTCTGACGGAAGTATTTCGGCGAGTCAAAAACCGGGATCCCGTCTTTGATCTCTCCGGTGTTTCTTATCAAAGCAACCCGTCCATCTTCATCTCCTACAACCAAGTCAACCAAACCATCCTGATCCCAATCGACCGCGACAGGCAGGATCATCTCCAGATCCATCTTGATGATTCCCTGCGGATTGCTGAGGAGTTTTCCGGCGGAAAACTCAGGTTTCGTACGGGTTCCGGTATTCTGGAAGTAGGTCATCTTGTCCAGAAACTCGCCGGTAATCAGGTCCAAATCCCCATCACCGTCAAAGTCCGCCATATTAGGCGAAGGCGCTCCATAGACGTCCAGATCGCTGCCATTCACCTGGATTCTACCCCGATTTTGGTACGCACTGTTTTCATTTTCCACATAGTAGACATAGCCGTGAAGCGGACCGTTCGTCCATTTGCCTTCGGCATTGAACGCATTGTCCCAACCGTAATCGCTCCAGTCGTCGACCCCAACCAAGATATCCTGATCGCCGTCCCCGTCGTAGTCGACCATCTTCCACTGATTGAATCGGGGATTTTTCGCAAAGTCTTTCAGGATTTCTTCCTTCGGAAAAAGTGTTTCCGGTCTTTGATCCATGCTTTTCTGAAAGTCTTTTAATTCTGACCCCGGCACCAAAACTCTAGCTTTGCCGTCTGTATGCGACACCTGCACCTGCGGGATCGCCGGGCCTAGCCGAACCGGCGGCTCGAAGACAGGAAAGCTTTCTCCCGACGTGTTTTCAAAGAAATATAGTCCATTAAACGGCTTATCCGGGCAAGAAACCAACAAATCCATATCGCCGTCTCCGTCGTAATCCATCGGCAGGGGCCAAGCCCAAAGACCCACCCCTACAAATGAAGTCGCACCGGGGTTATTGTATTTGACGATCTTGAACTCGCCGATCTCCTGAGAAAAAATCTCACCGATTCCAACATTGAAAGCCAAGAGCAAGAATCCAAAGAAAGAACAAGAGACTTTTGGGTTTTTCATGCTGGTTTGACTTTGGGTTTTTCGAGCAAAATAAGGAATGCGGCCAATAAAAAGAGTTGGAGTCCGAAGTAATGTCAGTATCATCTGCTTTCATAATAACTGTCTCCGACAATAAAAGAGACTACCAGCCGAACAAAAACAAATCAGCCGGAAACAATTTCTTTTCCCGGCTGATCATTGAGAATATTATCCCACGGAATGGGAGTCGTCTAGAGATTAGGACTTGTCAGCGGACAAGATACTTCCCAACATATTACGGCTGCTCGCCACACCAAAAAACATGGATCCCCAATGCAGCGAAGACTTCTGCCTTGAGTTGAGCCGCGTGGACCGCCGATGCCTGATCATTGGCGTAAGCAACCTGGATGTGATTGGCCTTATGTCGTCCCATCATCTGGTCTCTGGAGATTCCCGGCAGCACCGCGTGCATGATCGGCCAGGCCGGGGTAGTGGCTTCCCAGCGTCTTTTGGTTTCTGCCTCCGGCAAAAAGACCGCTTCACCCACGCCCATGTCAGCACACAGCTGGTCGTTTTCGATGTAGACACGGCTCCAGACGATCGGTCCCGGTTTGGAAACACCTTTCAGGCTTCCTCCTCCTTTTTGGAAATACATCGGCGGCTGACGGTCGCTCTCTGCACCGGCATAGCCTCCGATGAAGTGCTCGGGTGGCGCCGCTCCCGAGATCAAAAACACCCAGACAAATTCGGACTTTCCGTTCAGCGTAAAATCTTCTCCCCAGCGGATGTCATGAAGGGTATTCTCAGGAGAAAGTCCCAGCTTCTCCCACAGCTGAGTGGTGATTAGCGTATCGATTCCCGCGCACTCGTCCACCTCGTTAAAGTGAGGAAGGGATTTGCCTGGAAACAGTTCTTTGCCATCCTGGCTTAATGCCGGCGGTCTATTCACATTGTTGAGCAGTCCCTCGACCAGATCACTGGCGGCAACCAGATCTTTCAGGCCCTGCTGATATTGGATACCGATCGTTTCGCAGCCAAATTCATCTGCTATCCGAAGCGCCGCGATGTACATCTTGCATTGCTCGAGAGTTTGCGCTCGGGTCAATTCAATCTCTGGATTCGTGCCCCAATTGAATTTCATACCCTTCTCCAGCAGCCAGCTCAGGATTTCCTCCGCTTCGGAATCCGTTACGTTTAGCATTTCAGCATACAGCGAGGACTGGCTCAGGCGCTCTTTGAAGAGGCCAAGCCGGTTGAGTAGTTTATCCGGCACGATGGCATTGAACATGCCCATACATCCTTCGTCAAAGACTCCCATGATGGCTTTTCGGCGCTGAAAATCTTCAGCATAAGCCAATGCTTCTGCTTTCACAGCCGCGTCCACAGCAATGGACTCCAAAGACACCACATGCGATTCGTCGTGGGTGATTACGCCATGTTTTAGCCATTCTTCCAGCTTCCCTAAGAAAAAGTCATCGTCAAAATTGACGCTCCAGAGCGTGCTGTAGGCAACTCCGGCTTTGGTCAGCGAGCCGTTTAGATTCAGCAAACCAACCAATCCTGAAGACGCTCCGTCAAAATTGGCAAGGGTAAGAATCGGCCCTTTCTGTGTGGTCAATCCCGGCAATACATGGTGAGAATACTGCCAGACGCTCTCCGCCACAATGATCGGGGCGTGGGGATCGAGGTTGCGAAAAACCTCCAAACCCATCTTTTGCGAATCGATAAATCCGTGCTGTTTTACAGGATCGATGGGATGCCCTCTACGAACTTCGTAGCCCAGCTGATGCAGCGCGTTCGCCAACTTGGCTTCCATCGCTTCTTGGTATTTCCATCCCACGCGGTTGGAGGACAGGCGAAGGTCACCGCTGGCCACCACTTGGATCGTTCTGTTTGCAGTCATGTCTGTTTGGATTTTTGCTGATAAATCCAGTAAAGGTGGATAAATCCAGCACGGACGTTTTGTCAGTTTTTAGCAAAAAACTATAGGATCTTATCACAAATCCACCCGCCGCACTAGTCCTTCGGCACAGGACTGGGAGTATTCCAGAGAAATCTACACACAGCGATGAAGCCACATTATCACAAAGTCCCCATCGGATTGGCCCAGTCATTCGGGATACGCCATGATCGAAAGCCAAACTTTGGCACCCAATGGCACTTCCATCCCGAGCTGGAGCTGCATTTCATCATCAATGGCCGTGGCATCCAATACATCGGGGACACGGTCAGCGGATTCTCAGACGGGGACTTGATCCTCTTGGGTGAAAATCTCCCCCATACCTGGCGGTGCAGCCAAGAGTATTTTCGGGGCGATGACGAGATGCAGGCCGAGGCGGTCGTGCTTCATTTCTCTCCCTCCTGTTTGGGTAGAAATTTCCTGGAACTTCCTGAGGCAAAGCAGATCCCGATTCTTTTTGAAAAAGCCAAAAAAGGCCTAAAGATCACTGGGCAGACCAAAGAGAAAATCAGCCAACTCCTGTATGCGCTCCTAGAAGCTTCACCGCTGGATCGCTTGATCCATCTGCTCCAAATCCTCAATATCCTCGCGGAATCGCAGGAAATTGAGACCATTTCACCGGGATATTCCTTCAGTCACCTCCACAATCTCTCTGAGATGGAGCGATTGGAAAAAATCTATTCCTACGTCATGGGCAACTTCCGCAAAAACATCAGTTTGGAGGAAATGGCTTCGATTGCCAACCTGAGTGTTACCAGTTTTTGCCGGTATTTCAAGAAGATGACCAACAAATCCTTCTTTGAGTTTCTGGTGGAAGTGCGGGTCTCCAACGTCTGCAAAGCGCTGCTGGAAAATACGGTACCATTGGAGATCATCAGCTCGGAATGCGGCTTTCAAAACATCAGCAATTTCTATCGCCATTTCAAAAAAGTCACCGGAATGACTCCCTACGTTTACAAGAAAACCGTCGCCTCGGGTATAAAAATCTCGCGAAAAGTGGCCTAAGTTTTCTCTCGTGCACCTTGGCGAGCTATCGCGCTGGGTCTCACAGAGGCGGAAAGCGGCAAAGAAATCTAAGTCCAGCTTCTGGAGAAGCAGGATAACTAGGCCCCCAACAACAAAAAACTCCGGAAGCAATGTCCCGGAGTTTTTTCAATTGCAGATGTTCCAACTTTCAACGTCTTGATACGGACGTCTTACACCTTGATACTTACTTGATCTTCAACTGGTACACCGCATCCAGGGTGTCGTTGGACTCGATATTCACACCGAGATCCTTGATCACTCCGGAACCCACTCCATAGACCCAGCCATGGATCGTAAGCTCGGCGTTGTTTCTCCAGGCTCCCTGCACGATGGATGTTTTGGCCAAGTCCTGCACCTGCTCGGTCACATTCAGCTCCACAAAACGATCGAACCGCTCGGTCTCATCTTTGATTGAGTCGAGTTCAGCATGGTGAAAACGGTACACATCCTTGATGTGTCTGATCCAGTTGTCGATCAGACCGATGGCGTCGGAACCCATAGCCGCTTTTACCCCACCACAGCCATAATGGCCGCAGACGATGATGTGCTTTACCTTCAGCACGTTTACCGCGTAGTCCAGCACACTGAGCATATTCATGTCGGAGTGGATGACCATGTTGGCAATATTTCGGTGGACAAACACCTCGCCCGGCTGAGCGCCGATGATCTCGTTTGCAGGCACACGGCTATCTGCACAGCCGATCCATAGCAAGGGTGGCTGCTGTCCGTTGGCCAGTCGTTGAAAATATTCAGGATCGATGGCCAGCTTGGTCTCAACCCATTTTTTATTGTTGTCTAACAGGCTTTTATAGAAAGAGTCATTCATTTTGGTAGTTGTTTAATGTGAAGAAGCTGAAGCGTTGACACCGAAAAACTCACTGTAGCTTTCTGGATTTTCGACGGTTCCTCTGGTTGAAATTAATTTGATGTTGATGTTGCGCTCTTTGGCTTTGGAAGTGAAATCTTCCAAAATCTCAATCACGTCGTAGTTCATGTGAATAGTCTTGCGGACATCTATCTCCAGAAAAGTCCCGTCGGGAAGATTGCTCAGCTCGCGCAAGATGGCTCCTTTGTTCAGGAAGGACAACTCCTCGGCCAAGGTCATATAGACGTGATTGTCTTTGCTGGAGTCCTTCACCACATTCAGGAAATGTGAGTTTTTGTAGTTTTCTATCAGGATGATAACTACCGCAACGACCATCCCCATCGAGATACCCACGAGAATATCAGTGAAAACAACCCCGAGTACCGTGACGATGAACGGCAGGAATTGCGCCCAACCCAATCGATACATGGACTTGAACATTGCCGGGTTGGCGAGCTTAAATCCAACCATCAGCAGTACGGCAGCCAGCACAGCCAGAGGGATCTTGTTTAGCAACGCCGGAATCAAGATCACCGCCAGCAACAGGAACAATCCATGGAGGATGGTGGACAGTTTGGTTTTCCCCCCAGACATCACATTCGCGGACGAACGGACAATTACCTGGGTTACAGGGATACCGCCGATCAGTCCTGACAGGATATTACCCGTTCCCTGAGCCAAGAGTTCACGGTTGGTCGGCGTCACGCGCTTATCCGGATCGATCTTGTCAGCTGCCTCCACGGAGAGAAGCGTCTCCAAACTCGCAACCACCGCCAGGGTAAAAGCAACGGTCCAGACATCCAGATTGGTAATAGCTCCGAAATTCGGTAGGGTAAACTGGCCGAGAAAACTGTTTAGGTTCTCCGGAATCGGCACATTGACCAGGTGCGTGGCTTCAATGTAAAGGTAAGACCCCTCTGGAACTACAGAAGTGAAGACCAGACCCATAATTACAGCAGCCAATGGGCCGGGAATTAGTTTGAAAATCTGGTGCTTTTTGGCAAGTACTTTGTCCCACAAGATCAGGATAAGCAATGCCGAAATCGACAGCACAATCGCTCCAGGCGTAAGCGAGTCAAGCATGGTGGACAACGCGGTGAACGTGGTATCTCCGTCTGATTGAACGAAGTTCTCGTCTCCCTCATAGTCCGCGTCGTGGCCGAAAGCATGGGGAATCTGCTTCAGCACAATGATAATACCGATAGCGGCGAGCATTCCTTTGATCACCGCACTGGGGAAATAGTAGCCAATGACTCCAGCTTTCAATACACCCAATACGATCTGGATAGCTCCCGCGAGAATCACGGCCAGCAGGAAGTTTTCAAAACTACCCAGCGTGCCGATCGCAGTCAGCACGATGACGGCAAGTCCCGCTGCCGGTCCGCTCACTCCCAGTGCAGATCCACTCAGAGATCCCACGACCACTCCGCCGATGATCCCAGCGATCAGTCCTGAAAACAGCGGAGCTCCACTGGCCAAGGCTATGCCGAGGCAAAGTGGCAGTGCCACAAAAAACACCACAATGCTCGCCGACAAATCTTTGCCGACATGCTTAAATAAGGAAGTCATACTTTGAATTTTAAATGAGAATGTTAACCCAGAATTGGATTCTGAGACCGGTAATCAAGAAATAACCGGGAAAAAGTTGGGGGGTGGTACGTGGATTTCCTGCACATAGCTGGAAAATCCGCCTGAGTTCTCATTGAAGTAAAAAGTCAAAAATTCTTCTTGAAAAGGGTTTTGCAGCGTAAAAGAAGAGCGGATAAAATCACTTTTCTTGAGTACTTCTTCTTCCAGCAACTGCTGCATGCCGATATTCTCCACCAGTTCCTCTGCGTTCAACACAATCACGCTATAGCTCGTGCAGGCAACCAAATGGATTGCCATGGAAAAACTTAACAAAATCAGTAGTTTTTTCACGTGCGTTACTCTTCTGAGAAGTGGATTTTTGGGAAGTTAGGGCTTTTTTATAACTCGTTATAACCAGATTCGACAAAAATGGTTTCAAAATTTTGAGATCAGGCTCTTTTCTACAAGTGCGGTTATATTTTTTGAAAAGCGGAACACAAAATATTCGTCTTAAAATAAGATCAATATCATCAGTATCTTATTACAAAACACTCAAATGCGAAAGGAAATATTTGACCCGTTTTTTCTATCCAGAAAAAGGAATGTGAAGCAAACAGACCCTTGGCAAATGTCTTTTGAAACCGGCTCCTTCGGTTTCGTAAAACGGAAAATCCAGCGGCATTTGGGTTTTGATTTTTTCACGCCGATAAGATCGATAGGTTTTCACGGTTCCATTTCATAGCTTTTTCTTTTCAAATCAACGCCCATGAAAGCCGCTCTCATCTTAATAACCCTCCTCTTCTCCGGCAGTAACGCCTTTGTTTTCTCCCAAGAAAAACCGCTGAAAATCATGATGATCGGCGCACATCCCGATGACTGCGACATCAAAGCCGGTGGAACTGCCGCATTGTTTGTTGCGATGGGGCATGAAGTCAAATTTCTCTCAGTCACCAATGGCGACGCTGGCCACATGGAGATGGGCGGTGGCATGCTGGCGAAGCGGCGCTATGACGAAACTCAGGAAGTAGCCAAGCGCCTGGGCATCAGCTACGACGTATTGGACAATCACGACGGGGAATTGCTGCCTACTTTGGAGATCCGCCTTGACGTCATCCGGAAAATCCGCGAATGGGATGCTGACGTGGTCATCTCCCACCGCTCCAACGACTACCATCCCGACCATCGCTACACGGGGATATTGGTACAGGATGCAGCTTTCATGGTCGGCGTGCCCAACATTGCGGCGGATACTCCTCCCCTCCGCAAAAATCCGGTCTTCCTCTACTATCAGGACCATTTCCAAAAGCCCAACCCGTTCGAGCCGGACATTGCAATCGACATCACGGCGGTGATTGACAAAAAGATCGATGCTTTTGACGCGCATGTTTCCCAGTTTTACGAATGGCTTCCCTGGATTGCCAATGACCCCGATCGGTCCCGGAAGGAACAGAGGCCCGTAAAGCCTGGCTCAAATCCAAGCGAACTTCAGCCCCGAATCCAACAGTCATGAAGGCATTGGAAGAATGGTACGGCGGAGAGAAAGCGGCCACAGTACAGTTTGCTGAGGCATTTGAACTATGTGAATATGGTACCCAGCCAGATAAGGAAGAGCTGAAGCGGCTGTTTCCGATGCTGAAACAGTGATCAGTCTTCAGCAGGCAGTACGCAGTAAGCCGTCACAAAATTCCGTTTCCGGTCTTCTCCTTCTTCCGCCTATTGTCTTACATCTTGATTCTTCCTTCTCTTTTCCACATCCTCACATCTTTCGGATTGCGTCTATCAGCTGGAGATTGATATTGGCCTCGATTACGCAAGCTTTTAACCTGTAAAACTCTTCCTCGAGCAGCGTGAATTGAACGTCCGGATGATAGGTCTCGATCACCACCCGATCCAATCCGTCAAAAAACGGATACTTCTCCTGCTCAAAATCCAGCCGAAGCATATACCTGCGAAACGCGTCAAAATTCAGCTCATCGAAGGCAATCATCGCCTGCTTGTACATCAGCCCCATGCGTCCGCAGTCCTGGCATCGGGTAAAAACAAAATCCTCAATTTGATAGATTATTTCGGCTTGGCAGGATGACATACACGACTGGATTTGAAAGTGAAAAATTGGTGCCTGGGATGTAACGAGTGGTGGTTTAGTTTCCAAATTCCGCAAATCTCCCAGGACTTAATGTTTTTCTGTGGGTCAAAAATCGCTCTATTGTTATTTAGATTAATTTTAAATTAAGCAAATCTAAGCCTCGATCTTTATCCGGCAAAGTGTTTTTGGATTTTTTTAGAAAGTTTTTTGCCGCGGTTTGTCAGCGCGTTTCCGGTGTTCTTTTTACCAACCGGAATCCTATCTAAAACGACTTCTACCCCTCCCTTCTTGCCCCGGCAAACCTTAAAAAACGCAAAAGTCCGACTCTGATGAGCCGGACTTTTGTATATCCACGTTCAGTTTTTGCAGGTTTTGGGAGCGATATCACTGCTTTGCCCTGTCTCTGAATATCTTGTTGAACAGCGCGGTGTCTTTGGCGCCCGCTCTGGAGTTATTTCCTTCGAGGTAGTCCAGATACTCGTTAAGATATCGCTGCGATATCTCGGAATTGTCCCCGTATTTTTTCCTTAATCCGTCGAGTTTTTGGTGCAGTTCGGCTTTGACGTTGGCATACGCAGGATCGTCATACACATTCTTCAGCTCCTGCGGGTCCTTGATCCGGTCGATCAGCTCCCACTCATCCGTGTCAAAATAGTAATGCACCAGCTTGTACTCCTTGGTCACGATCGCGTAGTGCCGCTTCACCATGTGTACAGACGGATACTCGTAGTAATGATAGTAGACCGCATTGCGAGTCCATTGGTCAGTCTTCCCTGTCAAAAGCGGGATCAAACTCTCGCCTTGCATATCCGAGGGGGCTTCTATGCCGGCAGCTTGTAGAAAAGTCTGGGCAAAATCCAGGTTCTGCACCATCTCATCCGACTTGGAGCCCGCAGCCACTTTGCCCGGCCAAGCCACCAGCAGCGGCGTCTTGAAAGACTCGTCATAGACAAAGCGCTTGTCAAACCAGCCGTGCTCTCCCAGATAAAATCCCTGATCCGACGTGTAGACGATGATGGTATTTTCCATCAGCCCATTCGCCTCCAAGTAATCGAGGACGCGGCCGACATTTTCATCCACGGCTTTGATCGTACCCAGGTAGTCCTGCATGTAGCGCTGATATCTCCACTGCATCTTCTCCTTTTCGGTCATGGTCGGATAGGCTTTTTTGAAGTCCTCATTGACTTTGCCGTAGGCCGCATCCCAGTTGGCGCGCTGGGAGGCGTTGAGCCTGCCGACTTCGCCTTCGAACGCAGCCTTGTCCCAGCTGGAAGTTGGCTGGATTCCCAGCTCGTCCATCACCTCGGGATAGATCTTGGAGTCACCCGCCCAGTGCATGTCTTTCAGTAGGTTCATCTCTGCTTCATGAGCTGCGCGGCCCCTTCCCGAGTAGTCGTCAAACAGCGTCGCAGGCTCGGGAAAAGTCCTTTGTGTAAACTCTGCGATGTGCCGCTCTGCCGGCAGCCACTCGCGGTGCGGCGCCTTGTGCAGGTAAAAGAGCAAGAAAGGATCTTCCTTTTTCCGGCCTTTCTCCAGCCAGTCCAAAGTCATATCCGTGATGATATCCGTCACATAACCCTCCACGGTGATCTTTCCTTCATCCTTGGTGATAAAATCCGGATTGTAATATTTCCCCTGATCGGGAAGGATCTTGAACTGGTCAAAGCCTTTGGGGCTGTTGCCAAAGTGCAGCTTTCCAAACATCGCAGTCTGATATCCCGCGTCCTTAAAAAGCTGGGGAAAAGTGACATTAGTAGTATCAAACGGAAAATGGTTGTCGACTTTGCCGTTGATGTGGGAGTGCTTTCCTGTCAAGATCGTCGCCCGCGAAGGCGCACAGATTGAATTGGTCACCGTAGCGTTGGTGAACAGCATGCCCAGCTTGGCGATCCGGTCAATGTTTGGCGTCTCGATGAGCTTGTCGCTGTAGGCCGATATGGCCTGATATGCATGATCATCCGACATGATAAAGATGATATTCGGACGCTTGGTCTCCTCTGCCTGTTTTTCCCCGCAGGAAAAAAAAAGACAGGCAAAAAGAACGGCGATGATCGGTCTGATCTTTAGCATCATAAAAACGGGAGGTTATTGGATATACAAGGATAAAACAAAATCGACTGAAGGAGAAGGTTTTTCGCCGATCAATTGCTTTGAAAAGACACAGTGAACCCACGGGGTTAGTATCAAAAAAACACGCGTGGACTATCGCACGCTGAACCGAGCTACTGGTCCGTCAACATCCCAAAAGCTTCATGCGCTCAGCGGCCCATGATTCACAAAAAAAACCGAACGGAACATCCCATTCGGTTTTCACACTAAATACCCGTACTAGCTTAAATTGTATTTGCCATTGCCTTGGGTTTTTCATGCACCGGCGATTCTACGTCTTTTCTCCTCAGTGAAAAGCCTATCCAGAGCGTAATCATCCCCAATCCCAACCAAAATACATCGATCAAAAACACGTCAGAGTGACCATTCGCGAAGCTTTCCCAAAACCAAGTACCACTTTTGACCCCATTGGCAATCGGGACCACCAGCCCCAGCGCTCCACCTAAAATCAGGCAAAGCTTGTTCGTCAGCCAATTGCTTCGCAAAGCCGTGAAAAGTACCGTGAGCGCCAGCCAGCTCCAGAAAAACGTCTGATAAATAAAGGTCGACCGGTCCAGGGAATCGGGCTCAAGAAAGAATTTGATCCCCACAAATGTGAGCGCCGTGACAGGAAACATGCTCAGCGCCGCCGCCAGATAAAACCACACCAGCCAGGCGTTGAACTTTCGCTTGGCGGGCTCCACGTGTTTTTTGTCCCTCGCCACCTGCCAGATCAGCACGCCGGAGATGATCACAAAGCAGGACAAGATCCCCAATCCGAAATAAATCAGCTTCAAACCTACTCCACCAAAATCCCCGAAATGCAGCCGGATCATCGTCGCTCGGGCACCGTTGAAAAAGGACGTCTCGGTCATCAACTCCCGCTTGGATACCATCTCGCCGGAGGCCGCATGATAGACGATGCCGCCGAGCCCGGCAAACTTCGAACTGAAGGAAGGATGTCCGTCGATCTTCACGTGCATGTTTTGATCCCCGTAGTTGAAGACATTCACATTGCGGATGACCATATCGGGCCACATTGCGAGCGTCTTTTCGACCAGGGCATTGACGGAAACAGATGCTTCAAGCGGCTTTCCCGCCGGTTCAAACTTGGGCTGATTAAATTCAAATTCTTCGTTGAGCTTCTCCTGATCTCCGCCGTAGGCAAAAGAAAGTACCGGCGGCGACATGATCGAAAAGCCGACAATCAGGTACACTCCCGTCAGCGCAAACATAAACTGATACGGCAATCCCAGTATCCCCAAACCCGTGTGCGCGTCAGTCCAGAGATTCTTCAGACTGTTGTAGGGTCGGAAAAGGTAGAAATTGCTGACAATCTTGTTCCAGTGGACTACCACTCCAGTGATCACGGCAAAGAGAAAAAAGAAGGCAACGATCCCGGCCAAGAGATATCCCGATCTGCCCCAGAGATTGAGCTGTGCAAAAAAATGAAGCCGGTATAGAAACTCGCCAAAAGAATAAGAACTCTGATAGTCGTAGCTTTTGAGGTTTTCGGTGTTCAGATAAATGAAATTCCCGCGTCGACCCTTTCGCTCTACCTCGACTCCGGGAGGAGGTGAAAAACTGACGGAAGTCCGCTGCTCGTCGTAATACTGATTGAATGAGATATCCCATCCTTGCAGGCCTTTGCGGCTGTCCAGGGTATCCGTGACTAGGTCGAAGTCGGTCTTGCCCAACCCTCCCCAGTCCTCGCTCAGGGGTTCGTTCCGTTCCCAGCTCACGATTTCATCCCTGAAAAAGGAGAATGACCCCGCGAAGAAGATCACGTACAGCGCCAGACTGATAAAGATTCCGCTGATAGTATGGGTGTGAAAAAGGATATTATAGACTCTGTTGTTCATGAGTACGGGTTGTTATCAAGCAGGATTGAGATAGAAAACCAGGGAAAAAAGGGAAGCAATCCCGAGGTAGACGAGCCAGATTTTCCAGCCGTTTTTTGCCAAAAAAGCAAGGATCAGAAGTCCACACCACAGCAGAAATCCCGCGAATATCAGCGCAAAGAAGGTCGATTGCCTGTCCAGCCAGAGCGATAGCATGAGGAAAAACGAGACCGTGACGGCATAGCCGCCGATGAGTCCCGCGGTGATCTTCGCGATCCGCTGCAGTGGGCTCGATAGGTATTTTTTGTTGGCAGGCATAGGTCAGATCAGTTCCAAAGTGATGAAAACCACGAAGGCGAGCGCCACCCATTGCAGGTCGAAATACCGGATCGGAGATAAGAGAAACGCCAGTCCGCCCGCGAGCATAAGTGCCGCCAGGAAGTAGAACGATCCCGAGCCCAAGCCATAAAACCACTGAAATCCGACAAGGCTCACCAGCAGCAGCCCAAGCGCGACGAACTTGACGGATTTGCCAAGTCTGATCACCCAGCCGTCCAGCCAGGGATTTCGGGCAAATTGTGCCTTTTGGGAGGAATAGTACAGGAGTTCGAAACCCAAAAGTGTAAGAAAACTCAATAGTGTTGCCATTTTTTATAATTCATATTGCTTCATCTTCAAAAAAGAAGGCAGAGCTGCTGACCCTGATCAGCAGCCCTTCCCTAAATAAAAATCAGTCGAAAAACTCGGATGCTCAACGTTCAAAAAGCCAGTGAAAAAGTAATCCAAGCTATTCGACCACCACTACTTGGGTAGCGCATCGCCAAATGGCTTTCATCCCACTCGGATCGTTTTTAGGCAATTCTTTGTAGGTCGTCGCTTCAATGAAATAGGTGCCGGAAGCCCTCAGGTCTGAGGCAAAGAATCCTTTGGAATCGGTCTTCAAAACGACAGATTTACCGTCTGGACATAATATCCCAACCTCTGAATCCGCCAACGGAGCGCCCGAAAGCAATACTTGATATCCACCTGCTTGCGGCGCCAACACCAAATCCGGCGCCAACTCAAATCCCGCAGCGCCCGTTGCCTTCCCGGCATGGACATAAGCCACCGCGTTGAACTGGTAGACCGTTTCGCCCGGCTCTGTCTTTGAGCTATGGCCGATCTCCAGACGGTACACCCCTTCCTCTTCGGGAATGAAGCTGCCTTTGGCATTCTCTTTTCCTTTTTCGTAAGAAAGCTTACTTCTCTTGCCGCTTGGACTTACCGCGTAGAGCTCAAAATCACTCACATCCGAATACCAGTCATCGACCTTCTCGATGGCTTTTTCATTGTAATCAGCATAGTAGATGGTGAACTCATGGGCTTTGCCCAGCTCTGCTTTGGAGGCGGTGTGGATCCAAAGGGCATGTGCTTGGACACCGCTCACGACCAAGGCCATCAACAGCAGACTAAGGATGGTGGTTTTTATATTTTTCATGATGAATGGATGGTTATAAAATTGATTGAGTTGGTGCCCGGGGATTGCTTCAAATCCACCTAGAAATGACAGAAGCATCCCCAGGACTTGTGTTTTCCTTATTCAGTAGGTGCTTCCAGCTTGCTGATCGCGGTGATGACGCCTCCGTCCACTTTCAGCCCCTGAGTCGCTTGAGCGGTAGATGCGTCGAACTCATAGACCCAGCTGCCCTGGTCGGTGGTGATACCGATGTAGGCATGGACGCCGTCCTTTGGACTGTAATTGTTGATGGTGACACTCTGAACGACTGCCGGATCGGGCGTTCCGGTGATCCAGGTGAATGTCTTGTTGTACACATCCACCACGCCAAATCTTTTTCCGGTGTCATAGGCTCCCTTCACGTCATTCATCGTTGCGATGAACTTCCCGTTGCCGACGTAGACATGCGAGGTGATGTAGTTGCCGTCGGCTTTTTCCTCCACATTGAAGTAGTAAGACTGGTCAAACTCATATTCGCCTTTCTTGATCTTCACATAAGCAGAAGGCAGAGTCGACGTGATCGCGCCGTTGCTGGTAGCGACCGAAGACGAGAAAGCGTAGACGTCACCTTTCTCATCCACATCCATTCCGGGGACGAAATATCTCCCGATGAAGCTGGTGCGGTTGTCCTTGATCACCTTCTCCAACTCCATCTCAGGATAGCTGAACACTGCTACCCAAGCGCTGTCAGGATAAGCGGTGCCAAAGCTGTCTCCGCAGCAGCCCTTGATGCTGAAATAGGGTGCAAAAAGCTTGTCACCGACTTGGTGAATCCATGAAAAATGAGCGCGTTCGCCATTGTTGGCGATGGCCGCGAGATCCCACTGTCCGTCGGCTACGATCTGCATCTGCTCGGTGTCGATCCTAAACCAGGAACCGATCGGCTCACCGCTTCGCGCCACTCTGACCATCGCGATATCATCTCCCACTGCTGCAAAGGCATGTACCGTCTCCGACTGGAAATTGGAAAGCTTCACCAGCGATCCCGTGCCATCCAGTTCATAGGTAGTCACTGCACCGGGATTGCCCTGACCATAGAGCATCGAGAAAAACTTGTTGCCCGCGGTGACATAGTAGCGATAGGTGCCGTCCTGCTCGGTACCATTGCCCAAGGTACTGATCGTACCTTCGGTCAGACTCTCAGCCGTGAGCAGGTAGTCGGCCACCCCGTCCGAAGACTGCGGCGTGGAAGCAATGATGTAACGGGAAGTGCCGACTTCGCCGGGAGGAATTGGATTGGGATCATCGCTACAGCCGACCAGCAAGCCAGCTCCGAACAATGCGGATAGTGCAAAAGACTGAAATTTAGTGTTCATGGAGTTTGAAATAATTAATAAATGAAGAATCGGATTTTGCCGTAAAAGGCCCTTCCAGGCTTCTGAAGGCTGAAATTGTCGTAGAGTTTTTCATCGAAGATGTTCCTGCACTCAGCGGTAAACTGCCACTTGGCTTTCTTGCCAACCGTATAGGTCACATTGATATCCTGGGACACCTGGCTCGGCACGTCAAACTTATCACTGCCCAGGCTTGGCCAGTACAGGTAGAAGTCGTGTACATACAGGACGTTGTAGCCAAGCGACAGATCCTGACCCTCTTTTATCAGCCCGGGGAAGTTGAACTGGACGTCTCCGTTGCCGAAGAAATAAGGGATATTGGGGATGCGGTCACGGTAGACGAGACTGGGAATGCTTTGTCCCGGCTCATACTCCGTGTTGTTTCGCAGGTTTTGCCAGGTCATATTGAATCCGGTGGAAAACCGGTCCATAAAAGAATACCTGACTTCTCCCTCTACCCCTGCATTGGTGACATTGTAGAGGTTGTCCATGATGGTCATCGCCTGGTTGTTGTTGAGTCGCGCCCGGATGAAATCCCGCGCGTCACGGTAGAATCCATTGGCTGAGAAATCCATGCGGTGGTTCTTTTTCAGCTGTTTCCAAAGGCTCATGCCCAGGTTGTAGTTGTAGCTGGATTCCGGCTTGAGGTCAAGATTACCGGCGAGATTGATCATGTCGCCAAACAGCTCCTCAGGCTCCGGAAGCCGATACGCCTTTTCGAAGGAAGCTTTCACCTGGAGATTTCCGGTGACAAACCAAGCCCCGGTCACGCCATAGCCAAAGTCGTGCGTCGTCTCGGCTTGATTGCGGTAGGCGACATCACCGTAGTTGCCCGTAGGATTGTATGCCCGCGCCAGGAAGTTGCTCTGGGCATAGTATTTCCCAAAGGCCGAGAAACTCCCCTTGTCCCGAAAGTTCAACTCATAGCCAAGTCCTGTGATCTGCTTTTGGGTCTGCCGGGGTTGCTCGTAGGTATTGTTTTCCGGATAGAGCTCATCACTTCCCTCGCGGTTGAAGTGATTGAACACATAGCTCAGCGTCAGAAACTGGTTTTTGGCTGTTTTCAGTCGGGCGTTTGCCGATACGACGGCGTTGTTGTTGCTGTATTTGTACATCGAGCGCGATCTTTCCCCGCCCGGCATGTCATACTCTTTGTATTGCTGAAACCAGTTGTAGCGGCGATTGAGCGTGTCGATGTTTTGCTCTGTGCCAAAGTTGTAATTCGCATTCAGCGCCACCGTCAGGCGGTCGTTGAGCAGGCCTGACTTCTGGTATTTCAGCGTCGGCATCAAGATATTTCCCTTGCGGTGCCAAGCGCCAAACACGGTCACCAGACGCGCTCCGGTCTGGACTTCGGAGTAGTTCTTTCCCGCGGTCAAGCCAATCAAGAGCCGGTCAGCAAAGGGTTTGTTTTGGAAGCCGAACTGGGCGATCACTGTCTCGTTGTGATAGGTGTCATGAAACCTCCTCACCCGCTGATTCGGATAGTACTTGCCTGTGTTGATGTCTGCCACATCGACGTCCACCCAATAGCTGTTGTCCGAGTAATTTTGAAAGGCGTTGAGCTGGACGGTAAAGCCAGAGGGCGCGACGTAGGCGGTGTTGACGACCGTGCGATGCGTGTTGAACGAGCCGTAGCTGTAGGAGATATCGGCGTAGTTTTTCGCAGTGTTTTTCGTCACGATATTGACCGCTCCACCCAGCGCATCGGCTCCTAAGCCGACCGGCACCACGCCCTTGTAGACTTCAATCCGCTCGGCGAGATTGATGGGAATATTGTTGAGCTGAAAGGACGACCCAAAGTCATCCATTGGAATTCCGTCGATAAAAAACTTGATCTGCTTGCCCGAAAAGCCGTTTAGCGACAGATTCATCCGTGATCCCACGCCCCCACTCTCTCTCACCCGAACGCCCGAGACGCGGTCGAGCGCATGCCCCAGATCCAGGTTCGTGTGATGCAGCTTGCGGGCGTCCACGACGGAAACGTTGAAGGCTTTCTCGCGGATTTCGGCGAGCTCCGACTTGCCCAAGACTGTGACTTCCTCCAGTTCGCTGGCCTCTGTCTCCAGGGTGACTTTTATCTTTTCGGAAAAGCTAGCCGAAGAGAGGGCTACCTGCCGCATGCCGTAACCCAAAAACGAAAACTCGAGAACCGTCCCGTCCGGCTTCGCAACCGGAATCCGGAAATTGCCCTCGGCGTCGCTGACGACACCACTTGTGGAACCTGAGATTCTCACCAGCACTCCGGGGAGCGCTGCTCCATCCGGATCGGTGACCTGCCCGCTGATCTGAGTTTGCTGAGCTAGCAGGGTTTGGAAAAATAGACAGCACAAAAATGCTGTTGCCAATATCTTCGTATATTGCACGGCTTTGTAATGACGAGTTAGAAAGTGTTTACCTGAAGCCGTGCAGTTCCCGCTGCATGGCTTCTTTTTTTACTGAAATATGTGACCGGTTATCGACTCGAGGTTCATTCCGAAAGCCGCTTAAGCTTTGGAGATTTTCCTCTGATTTGTCTAGCCGGAAAAATCGCTAGCGCATGATTTTGATCTTGTGTTTTTTACGTCCCGAAAGAATCCGCAAAACCATCCTTTTATTTAGATTGATTTTAAATTAAGACAAATGTACACCCGGAGTTCGGGTTGCCAAACGTTTTCTGATTTTTTTCCTCAAAAAAATTTCAAATCGGTAAAAGTCAGCGGTTTTTGGAAGGCCTAATCGATCCCTAAGTACGGTAATTAGCCCGAGCAGGGAAATGTCAATCACCAGTGATCGTGGAAAGTCCCGCCTTAATGACTCAGGCCTTCAGATCAGAACTCTCAAAGACAATCGCTTTCCGGAATTAGTTTTCCCGCTTGCGAAAATCTCCGAATTGATTAATTTGAAGGAGCAATCCGCAAGTCAACGCTTCATCCAAAACGGATATACACGACACTCGTCGACGGGGTAGTACTTTTCGGATGTTCTATGCAATTTGAGAAAACCATTAAATGAGATATCAAATCTACGTCTACAGCCTTTTCATAATGTTTTTAAGTTCCTGTAAAGACAAAACATATGAACCAGAAGGATTAACCAAACTCTCCGATACAGAATTAATTGAGAGAGCAAAACAAAAGAAGTTCCCTGACTCAGAAACTTTGGTTTTTAGAAATGAAAAAGGAGAATTACTTAGTCTCGATTCCATCCAAAAAATTCAAAATCCCGATGAGTGGGCTACAGATAGTTATGTTGACAAGAATGGCACTGTAAAGGAACTAATTTTAAGAAGAGCCACAGCTCATGATAAAGAACTCCGAGAAAAAATAAAAGAAGCCTTTGAATATCAACCGCCAATTGAATTGGTTGATATTGATTGTGAGCAGAAGCAAGAAATTTTACAAAAAGTGTTTGAAAGTGATCAGAGCATGCGCACAGAAGACGGTACAATAAATCCTGAAACTGACTTTCAAAATCTTACAACAGTAATTAGCCTTCTAGAAAAATGCGGAATGCCTACCTTATCCGAAGTTGATGATATTCAAATGAGTGCGATATGGGTGGTTTTTCAACACGGAGATAATGTCAATCGCAAAAAGTACTTACCGCTCTTGGAACAATCTGCGAAAAACGGAGATCTCGCTGCAACTCAAATCGCTATGTTGAAAGATAGAACAATGATGATGGATGGTGAACCTCAGATTTACGGAACTCAAGTAACCAAAGAAGGGAATGAATGGGTGCTGTATGAACTATCCAATCCTGAAACTGTAAATAAAAGGAGAGCAGAAATGGGATTTGGGCCACTACAAGACTATTTAAAGCGTTGGGACATCGAATTCAACGTTGAACAAATTGAATAAAAAAACTGCGTAGGACATTGCATATAGCTTACCGTTGGCAAAAGAAAAAATAAAGCGAAAAAGCAATTTCGACACTCAGAAACCCGATAAGATCTCGAAAGTTTTTTAAACTTTTCCCGGCGGCGGATGGGATCTCTAATCACCACAAAAAAAAGCTGCCCCATCTTATCAGGGCAGCTTTTTCTATTTTCAATCAGTGAGCTTAGTGATGCTCTTCAAATCCGCTTAGATCCGCATTTTCCTCCAGCTTCTGCAAGCCCTTTTTGCCATAGGCGATCTTGGTGATCACCACATACAAGACCGGCACGAAGAAGATCGCCAGGAAGGTGGCCGAGAGCATCCCTCCGATTACCGTCCAGCCGATGGTCTGTCTGGCCACGGCACCTGCACCATTGGAAAGCGCCAGCGGCACCACGCCGAGGATAAAGGCCAGCGAGGTCATGATGATCGGACGGAGACGCAGCTTCACCGCATCAATCGTCGCCTTGATCAGCGGCATGCCTTTGTCCACCCGCTCCTTGGCAAATTCCACGATCAGGATGGCGTTTTTGGCAGCCAAACCGATCAGCGTAATCAGACCGATCTGCGCATAGACGTTGTTGTCCAGCTTGGGCAGGAAGGTCAAGGCCAGGATCGCTCCAAATGCACCTAGAGGAAGCGCCAGCAAGACCGAAAACGGCACAGACCAGCTTTCATACAAGGCCGCCAACAAGAGTGAAACCAAGATAATCGCCAGCGAGAAGATCAGGATCGTGCTGTTGCCGGCAGACATCTCCTCCCGGCTCAAGCCGGAGAAGTCATAGCCATATCCGTCAGGAAGGACTTCCGCAGCCACTTCCTCCAGCGCCTGGATCGCCTGCCCGGAGCTGAATCCCGGTGCGGCATTCCCGTTGATCTCCGCCGAGCGGAAGAGGTTGTAGTGGGAGATTACGGGGGCGTTCTCCACGATTTTGTAGTTCACCAAGGCACTCAGGGGAACGGATTCCCCGTTTCTGTTCAGCACATAGAACTTCTGCAGGTCATCGATCCCGCTTCGGAACGAGGTGTCAGCCTGCGTCACGACGCGGAAGTTTCGGCCGTACTTGGTGAAATCGTTCACATAGCTGGAGCCCATCATGCTAGACATGGTGCTGAACACATCGGTCATCGAAACGCCCAGTTTCTTGATCTTTTCGCGGTCCACTTCCACATGATAGCCGGGAGTTTTCGCAGTAAAGAAGCTATAAGCCATCGCAATCTCCGGTCTGGCGTTGGCAGCCTGGAGGAACTGTCCGAGAACTCCCTCGAGTTCTTTCACGTCTCCGCCGGCACGCTGCTCGAGCATAAAGCTAAATCCGCCCGTCTGCCCCAGTCCGGGGATCGCCGGCGGCGGCACCACGACGATATTGGCACCTTTGATCACCCGAAACTTCTGATTGAGGGCTCCGATGATCCCGAAGAGCTGAAGCGAAGGGTCCTTTCTGGTTTCCCAAGGATGCATCTGCACGAAGAAGGTGGCAGAGTTTGGTTTAAAGGAGAAGTTGATCGCATTCAGTCCACCGATTCCTGTCACGTTGTTGATACCCTCGGTGCTTCGGATCAGTTCTGTCATCTCCGCCATCACTTCGCGGGTTCTAGAACTTGAAGCTCCCTCAGGAAGCTCGACAGAGACGAAAAGCCGTCCTTCATCTTCCGTAGGCAAGAAGCCGGTTGGTTTCAATTGGAAAAGACCAAAAGTCCCCGCAAAGATGCAGACCAGGATCACCAAGACCAGCGGCGCACGCTTGATCCAGGTTTTTACCCCGCTGGAATACGAGGAAGTCACCCGCTCAAACCAGTTGTTGAACTTGTAGAAAAACTTGTTCAGGCCCTTTCCCTCCGGAGTGACTTCTGACGGTCTGAGCAAAATACTGCAAAGCGCTGGAGTCAGAGTCAAAGCAACAAAAGCCGAGATCAATACAGAGATTGCAATCGTGATCGCAAACTGCTGATACATCCTTCCGACAATACCCGGGATAAATCCTACCGGGATAAACACCGCCGCCAAGATCAACGCAATGGCAATAACCGGAGCGGTGATGTCTTTCATCGCCCGTCTGGTAGCTTCCTTGGCAGAAAGCTTAAACCGGTCAATATAATGCTGCGCAGCCTCGACCACGACGATGGCATCATCCACCACGATCCCGATCGCCAGCACAAAGCCGAACATCGTAAGAGTATTGATAGTGAATCCCAGCGGGATAAAGAAGATAAACGTCCCGACGATCGAGACAGGAATCGCCAAGATCGGAACCAGAGTCGCTCTCCAGCTTTGCAGGAAAAGAAACACGACGACGATTACCAAGAGCAGTGCCTCGCCAAATGTCTTGAGTACTTCATTGATAGATACTTCGACCACAGACACCGATTCGAAAGGAACCACATAGTCCATATCGGCCGGGAAGGCAGTTTTAAGCTGATCCAAGGCTGCATAAACGCCCTCGGCAGTCTCCAGGGCATTGCTTCCCGGAGCTTGATACACCAGAAGGATCGCGGCTTCCTGTCCGTTTACAGTAGAGTATCGGCCATAGTCAAACTGACCCAGTTCTACTCGTGCAATGTCTTTGAGATAGACCAAGGACCCGTCCTCAGGATTGGTTCGGACGATGATGCTTTCAAACTCGTCCTGCTCGACCAAGCGGCCATTGACCGTGATCGGATACTCGAAGGCCTGCGAGTTAAACTGTGGCATACCGCCGACTGTACCGGCCGCAACTTGAAGGTTTTGCTCCTGGATCGCGGCGTTTACCTGAGCTGTAGAGATGCCATATTGGGCCATCTTGTCCGGTCTCAGCCACACCCGCATGGAGAAATCCTGCCCGATGGCGTTGATATCCCCTACTCCCTGCACCCGTGCGAGTGCATCTTTGATGTAGATGTTGGTGTAGTTGGAGAGAAACTTTGGATCGTGGGTACCCTTTGGCGAGTAGATACTGATCACCATCATGATGCTCGGATTTCTCTTCCGCACCACGAGTCCCAGCCTTCGGACAGCCTCGGGAACTACCGGCTCGGCGATACTTACCCGGTTTTGCACATCGAGCGTAGCGATGTCAATGTCCGTCCCCACATCAAAGGTCACGTTCATCTGCATCTGCCCTGTGCTGGTATTGTTGGAGCTGATGTAGGCCATCCCCGGAGAACCGTTGACCTGAGTCTCAATAGGTGTCGCCACCGTCTGCTCCACGGTCTGGGCATCTGCTCCTGGATAGGTCGCCGACACGGACACAACCGGCGGCGTGATGTCGGGATACTGCGTCACCGGCAGCGTAAGCGCCGCCAGCGCACCCACCAATACGATCACGATGGAGATCACCATCGCCATCACAGGGCGTTTTATGAATATTTCTGATATCATTTCTTAGAATTCTTGTTTAGAAAAAATGAGAGCCTCCTACTGGATTTGGACTTTCGAACCCTGACGGAGTTTTTGAAGCCCGTCTACCACGATCGTCTGCCCAGAGGCAAGCCCTTCGCGGATCGCCACGTCGGTACCAAAAACAGTCCCCAGCTTTACCGTTTGCTGAGTGACTGTACTGTCCTGACCGACCACATACACGAAATACTCACCCATCTGCTCGGTCACGGCCTTGTGCGGGATCACCAACTGATCTCCGTGGTCGTCGTTCACCACTTGGAGCGTTCCGGTCATCCCTGGTACCAGCATCCGGTCGGCATTAGGAAACTCCACCCGGATATTGATCGTGCCGGTCTGGCGTCCGACTGCGCGGTCGACGGTGGCTAGCTTTCCCGGATGAGGATAAAGGCTTCCGTCACTGAGTCTCAGCGAGAAAAGAGAATCCGGAGCGTCCGGAGCGTTTACCAGTTTGTAGTAGCGGGGAATCTCTTTTTCGTTGATTACAAAATCAACCTGAACCGGATCGGTCGAAGACAAGGTATTCAACAAAGGCTGGCCCGGAGAAACCTGCGCACCCAGTCTAACCTGCGAGATGCCGATCCGACCGGCAAACGGTGCGGTAATCAGGGAATATCCCAAGTCGGTCTCAGCAGAGGAAACCTGCGCTTCCGCGGCCTGCACTTGCGCCTCAGCAGCCAACAGGTCAGCTTTCGCATTGTCCAATACCTGCTTGGCAATCGCTTCATTCTGATCGAGTCGCTCGTAGCGGTCTACGTCTTTTTTGATTCTTGCCAGATTCGCTTTTGCGGAAGCAAGCGTAGCCATCGCCTGATTTCTTGACGCCACATATTTGCTCTGGTCGATCTGATACAGTTTTTGGCCTTTGGTCACCTGCTGTCCATCCTGGACAAAGATCTGGGTGATGTAGCCGCTGACCTGCGGACGGAGTTCGATCTCATTGAGCGCGACTACAGTGGCCGGATAGGTATCGACACCCTTCACTGACTTGCTCGCTACGGTATATACAGACACAGCTGTTGGTGGCGGAGGAGGTGGAGCTTGCGCGGATTTTCCACAGCCAGTGACTACCACGGCCAGGATAGCAAAGAATAAGATGCTTGGATTAAAATATTTTTTCATGTTAGAAAGAGGATTCGATGGAAGTTGGATTAATCTGGCCCATGGCGCGCTGGAGATCCAGCTTGCTGGAGAGAACACTGTAGAGGGCATTGTAATTATTGATTTGGGCGGCTCGAAGCTCGGACTCGGCGACCACCAGATCCACATAAGCTTTGACCCCCTCGTCGTACTGGAACTTGATGGTGTTGTAGACTTCCTCTGCCAGGGCCAGATTGTCCTGAAGGGTCTGCCAGGTGAAGTAATTGCTGTTGTAGGCCGCCAGCGCTGACTCGTACTCGGTGTTGAGCTGCTTCTCGTAGTCAGTGAGGGACACTTGAGATCGCTCTTGTCTCAGTTTCGCCACTTTCACGTCATGCGCACGTTTTCCGCCCTGGAAGATCGGAATCGTTGCAGCCAAGCCTATCGCTGAAGTCGGATAGGATTCATCCAAAAGCCCCGAAAACCGCTGGTCGAAAAAGAGGAAATTGTAATTGTAAAATCCCCTCACCATAGGAATGTAAGCCCACTTGGAATAGCTCGTCTCCAGCTCTGTCAGCGAATATTGGGTCTTGGCGAGCTGGTAATCCACGCGGCTCTCCAAAAGGAAGTCCGGAGAAAACTCCAGCTCTGCTCTTCCGGCCATCTCCCCGTATTCGTAGTGAAGCGTCAGCTCGCGATCCAGCGGATAGCCACTCACCTGCTTCAGGTAGGAATATTTCGCTTCGAGCGAAGATACCTGACGGTTGCGCTCGCTCTGGAGATTTGCCAGGCTGATGCTTGCCCGCTGATAATCCGTCTTGTCCACCAAGCCCACATCGTAACGGGTCTTCGCGTCCTTGTACTGCTTTTCCTGTCGGACGATGTTTTCATCAAACACCTTGATCTGCTCAATCGTAAGCAGCAGATCGTAGAACGCCCGAGCCACAGTGACCACGGCATCGATCTTTTGGGTTTCCAGCGTCTGGCTGAGCTGGGTTCTCGCCAGCTTCGATCCTTTGGAAGCCAGGAACACGTCCCGGTTGAAGATCGCCTGATCGACCGTAAAGTTCACGTTACCCGAATACGGCTGCCCAAAGGTGATCAGCTGATCGCCGATCGGCTGAGTCTGCAGCTTCAGGTTGTTGCTCCACTGCGTATTGGCAGCGATCTGTGGAAACCAGGCCGAAAGGCTGGACTTGATCTGCTGGTCGCCAATCTCGGCATCCAGTTCGGACATCTGGATCAGAGGACTGTGGAGCATGGCAAACTTGACCATCTCCTCCACATTGAATCGGGTACTGTCGATTGGCTGATCCTGAGCCTGTAAGCCCGAGACCGAAATCAGCCAAAAAACACAAAGTAGAAATCGTCTTTGTCTCATTAAAATTAGTTGGTTTAAAATACTCTTATTGAAATTTGATTCCGTCCCAAACCATTTGGGGAATCAGGTGGAGATCTTGGGATGCCGAAGCAGTTTTGGTTTTGAAATAGGTTCTAAAACGAATCAGGGAAATCACACTTCCCATGACCATCATCGAAAGAATTTTGGGGTTCAGTGGCCGCAATTGTCCAGACTCAACTCCCTCTCTAAAAAAAGCCTCAGTCCATCTTCCCCAAGGGTCCGTCTCCAGCTGCATCGTCTCGGTATTGTAGGGACTGCTGGTAAACTGTTCCAAAAAGCTCTGAAATGCCACTCTTTCCTGATAAAGTGAAGTCAGGTTATTCCAGAAATCAAAAAAACGGTCCTCAAAGTTCTTTTTGGGATCATCTTTTTCACTGATTTCTTTTAAAACTTCCGATTTGACATAGCGGTAAAGCTCAAAAATCATCTCATCCTTGCTCTCGAAGTAGGTATATACTGACCCTGCAGCCACTGAGGCGTGTTTTGCTACCTGACTGATAGGGCTCCCGTGAAAACCTTTTTCCCGGATTAGCTCGAGGGCGCTTTCGAGAATCTGGACTTTCTTACTTGATATTTGATCCATTGATAATGACTGAATGAACGTTCAATCACGGATCGGCTAACTTGGTTCCCGCTCGCTTGCATTTTTTTGAATCTTTTTTTCTGCGGGATTTTCAGGGTTTGAAAATCAGCAAGCTTGTGCTAGTTTGACCACTTGAACTATAATCCCATGAAACCTAACCAGCTCATCCTGGCGATTATCTTCGCCTTTTCCCTCATCCAACTTGTCTCCGCGCAGGAGACCACAGTATTCAAAGGCGGCCAGGAAGGACACGCGATCTACCGGATTCCCGCCATCATCGATCTGCCAAACGGTGAACTGCTGGCTTTTGCCGAAGGCCGGGTCAACGGAAGTGACGATTTTGGCGACGTGAATCTGGTCATGAAGAGAAGCTCGGATCAGGGCAAAACCTGGTCGGGCATCCAGACTTTGCTGGACTTTGACACGCTTCAGGCCGGCAATCCCGCTCCGGTGGTAGATCTTTTTGACCCGGCACATCCGCAGGGCGTGGTCTATCTTTTTTACAACACGGGAAACAACCACGAATACGACATCCGGATGAACCGCGGCGTGCGGGAGGTATGGATGATGAAGTCTGTCGATCTGGGAAAAACCTGGGGAACGCCTGAAAACATCACCCTCCAAGTTCACAAGCCCAACAACCCTGCCTTCAATCCCAAGTACAAAAACCCGGCAGATTGGCGGCACTATGCCAACACGCCCGGGCATGCTTTTCAGTTCAAAAAAGGGAAATACAAGGGCCGGATCTACGTCGCCGCCAATCACTCAGTCGGCGATCCCCAGGACAATTTCGCGGAATATCAGGCGCATGGATTCTTCACCGATGATCATGGGAAAAGCTTCGGTGTCTCAGAGTCTGTCGCGATCCCCGGCTCCAATGAATCCATCGCGGCCGAGCTGTCCGCAGATCGGATGATCATGAGTGTCAGAAATCAAAAGGGGGACATCAGACAGCGGATTCTCGCCTACTCGTCCGACGGCGGGCAAACTTGGGATGAAGCAGCCTTCGACGAGGACTTGCCCGATCCGGTCTGTCAGGGTTCGATCTTGGACTTGGGAGAAGTTGACGGACAGACGATCCTGGCTCATTCGAATAACGCAAACGAGACCGAGCGAAACCAGCTGACGGTCAAGATCAGCTTTGACGAAGGCAAAACCTGGGAACTGACAATGCCCATCGACTACACCGGCGACGAGTCCAAACTCCCTTGGACGGCCTATTCTGACTTGGTCAATCTCAACGAATCCACCTTGGGTATTATCTACGAACGGGATGACTATCAGGAAATCATCTTCAAGCCGGTGGTATGGAAAAGAGAGTAGCATTCGTTCCGGCAAAAGGCGCAGAAACTTTCGCTCACTTTCCTCAAGCAAACTTGCTTCAAGACCTTTTCGTCGTTGTGATTTACTTTACCAAAATCATAAACCCAGACGGACTTTGGATTGGGACGAAATAGTCGTGAATTAGAAAAACTCATCCCGAGTGCTGAAAGCAGTTCATGATTATACGCTTCTTTGCCAGTAGTATATATTGACAAATGGCCTCGACGGGCTCGGCCTCCGGCTTAAGCTGGTGAGAAGGAGGGGAGAAAAAGTGCGGCGGAGCCGCACTTTTTCTCCCCTCCTCTAAATCAAATCTCCACGGCCACCGAGCTTGTCGAGGTGCGTAAGGAATTTAGTTTGGCTAGTGGCAAGATCCGTATAGTCATAAAGCAATCTCTATCATTTAACAATCTGTGGGAATCTGTGTCCTTATCTGCGCAGATCTGCGAGAACAAAATGAATCTTTCACAAAAAAAAAACCTGATTTCTCAGGCTTTTACATAGGTTTCTTGAAGGGCTGCCTTCTTGGGCTTCGGCTTTTTATCCTTGTACCTTCTCCCCCACCAGATCATAAATCCAGTCACGGGAAGCGAGGCAATAATTGCACTGAGAAAAAACGCCAGCAGCTTGCCCGGGAATCCCGCAATCGCACCGACGTGGATGTCGTAGTTCATCCGGTTGAGTTTGTCTCCAAAAGTAGCCTCGTGAAGTCTCCCCCACACGTGATCCACCGGCAGTTCCTCCAGCGTGTACTGGTCAAAATACCGGTAATCCATCTTCCAATACGTCGAAGCATCCGGGTTGGCATTGGCAGCGATTGCCCCATGCTCGTAATCGGGCGGGTGAACCTCGATCCATTCGGCCTGCGGGTATTCGGCAACCATCTTCATCCAGACCCGATCCAAAGCAGGCGTATTCTCCGGGCTTATCTTAGTAGAGTCTGACACAGGAGCATAGTACTCGACGAATTTCTTACCGCCGGTAGTAGCAGCGTAGAGCCCGTCTCTGAACCAGATAAAGCCCCAAACCAAACCGGTAACGGCAAATACCAGCGCAAACGTCATCACATAGAAACCGAACACCTGATGGAGGTCGTAGTTTTTTCGTCGCCAGCGGGCATCCCATTTTACAGTCAAACTTTGCTGAAGGTTCTTTTTCTTCCTTGGCCACCAGAGAATCAATCCCGAAATGACCATCACCAAAAAGATGAGCGTAAACGTAGCAACCACCGGCTGACCGATCTCAATGGGAAGCCAGAGGTAGAAATGCCCATCCAAGATGAATCGGAAGAAGTCAGCATATTCGTCTTTCAGCCGAAGTACTTCGCCTGTGTAGGGGTTGATGTAAGCAGTCATGAAATGATCGTGTCCCTCTCCATAGCTGAAAAATATCGCTTGGGCGGATCGATCCCGTGTAGGGTAAAGGACCGCGTGAAGGTGTCCCTCCGGGAAGGCTTCATACGCGATCTTGCTGATCTCACTGGGAGGCAAGACCGGCCCTTCTTGCTGTTCGACGAAAAGAAACGAGTAGGTTAAATCCTTGATCTCGGTCTGAAAAGCGTAGATACAACCGGTCACTGCCACTATAAACACCACTAGCCCGGACGAAAGTCCGAGCCAGAGGTGAATTTTTCCAATCCATTTTTTTAAATCCATCAGAATCGATAGTTCAGACTAAGCGCCACATTCCTTGGGTTTTGAGGAGTCAAAGTAGACCAACCCGTGTAGTACTTCTCGTCAGATAAGTTGTTGATTTTCAAAGCCAGCAAATACTGAGCGCCCGCGTAGGAGACTGAGGCGTTAAACACCTGATAGGCAGGCAAAGTGAACGTACCGGTATCGGCTCTGTTCAGGGTCAGGTACTCGCTTGCGGTATTGCCACCAAAGCCCAAACCAAATCCTCTCAGTGCTCCCTGGGAGAAGGTGTAGCTCGTCCAGAAGTTGACGAGATTTTCAGGACCGGCTTCCTCAGGTCTCAAGCCCAGATAGCCGTCCCCTGGATTGTCTTCGGTGACTTCAGCATCGTTTTTGGAGAATCCCGCCACGATGTTCCAGCCGGTGGCCGGTGTAGCGATAAGCGACAGCTCGAAGCCCTTGCTCTCTACCGCACCGCCTTGGATCGAATTGTTGACATTGTTGGGATCAGTCATCACGCGATTGTTCACCGTGATATTATAATAGCTGGCAGTCAACGAGATCTTTTCCTGGTACAGGTTCGTCTTCACTCCAAACTCATATTGATTTGCATGCTCTGGATCGAAAGCCATCATTCTTGGATTGGAGCCATCGATATCGCTGACCTGCGCCGGAGCCACATTGACGAATCCGTTCATGTAGTTTCCAAAAACCGACACCTTGTCTTTGATCGGCTGATACACAAATCCGAACTTCGGAGAAACAGCAGTTTGGCTTTTGACTTCATCTGTTGAATAATAAGCGGTCTGACCGCTGAATCGGTCAACTCTCACGCTCGCCATCACTGAGAAGTTTGGCAGCACTTCGATCACATCCGAGACATACGCACTCAGAATCTCGTTTTCGGCAGTAGAGTTTCCTTCAAAAGACCCGATGAGGAGATCATCCACGCCAGCCTTGGTCAGATCGCCGGTATCGTTGCCATCCTCAAAGGATACGATCCCGTCTCCTACCCAGCCGCTGCTGCTGTTCCTGATCTGAGACTGGAAATAATCCACGCCGATCACGATCTTGTTTTTCAGGAAGCCCAGATCAAAGGTTCCAATGAAATTTTGCTGGATGTCCGTGGTCAGCGTCTGGCCGTTTCTATTCGAGATATATCTCAGGAAATCGTTGCCGTTGCTTTGGTCCCAGAGGTATTGGTAGTAGCCATCCGTCTTGGTCATACTTCTGGAGATGGCCGTCTGAGAGGTCCACTTGTCCGAAAGTTTGTAAAAAGCCTGTGCCTGGATGGCATAGGTGGTGTTCTGGATCGTGAGTTCGTCGCTGGTGAATGATTTCTCATAATTCCGGTCGAAAAGCTCCGTAGAACTGAAAGAAATTGGGGCATACCGGCTCAAAAAGACCATGGGGGCATTTGCCGATTCTGAACTCAAAAACTCCGTGTTGATGAAAAATGTCAGCCTTTCGCTCGCTTTGAGCTTGAAAGAAGGTGCCACAAAAAAGCTTGTTCTCCCGCCGGCATCCTGAAAAGAATTCTGGGATTGGTAGGCAGTATTTACACGCATCGATGCTTGCTCAGTGAGCGGTACATTGACATCTCCAGTCAGTCTGTTCAGGCCAAAGCTGCCCGTGACGAATCCAAATTCACCTTTGAACTGGTCCATGGGCTTCTTGGTAGTGATATTGATCAAACCTCCATACGAGATCATCGGGCTGCCAAACAACGTGCCCGATGGGCCTTTGATTACGTCAATCGTTTCAACATTTGCAGGATCCAGAGAGCCATTGTTGACGCTTGGCAGACCATTAACCATTGACGGCTGTACGGCAAATCCTCTCATGGCGTAGAACTCAGCTCCGTCGCCACCGCGTCCGGTTGACTCCCAAAGCCGGGTGACACCCGTGGCATTTTTCAAAGCATCGTTCATGGTGGTCACGACCTGCTCCTTGAGGAGTTTGGAAGAGATGGAATTGTACACCTGAGGGTTCTCCAGGTCTT
This sequence comes from Algoriphagus terrigena DSM 22685, assembly GCF_000429445.1. Lineage (GTDB taxonomy): Bacteria > Bacteroidota > Bacteroidia > Cytophagales > Cyclobacteriaceae > Algoriphagus > Algoriphagus terrigena. The sequence continues at coordinate 12,373 of NZ_AUBW01000011.1, read as the reverse complement.
TCAGCGGCAGTTTTGCCACTGTGAATGTACTGTCCGAATAGAATCTGTTGGTGGAAATATCCGAGACAATCACTTCTTCCAATGCAGTGGAGCTCTCTGACAGGGTAAAATTCAGTGTCAGCACTTCGCCGGCGGCCAGCGTGACTGTCTGCTCCTGTTTCTCTGCACCTACCAAAGAAGCAAAGATGGTGTAGGTACCCGGCTGGATATTTTTGATCTCATAGTTACCCAATCTATCGGTGGAATTCCCTTTGGAAACACCCTTGATACCGACGTTGACGAATTCAATGGGCTTGCTGTCGGAAGTCGTTACCTGGCCTTTGAGGCCTGCATTCTGGGCATACACGCTGCCAATGGCGAGAAAAAAGCAACTAAAATAGAGTAGAAATTTACGATTCATGCGGTTGGTTTTGTTTTCAATTGACGTTGCAAACCTATTAAGTAGAATGATTCCAAACAAGTTGTTTAGAAATAATCCAGATAAATTTATCCGATTATTGATTAGTTGATCCCGGTCTATAATCGACGGCAAAACTTGAGCGTACATCTGTAAATCGACTCCAACAGGGCCAAAATTGAGATCCGCATCGACCAGCGGTCTGACGATCAGAAAATTGTGATTGAGCAGGCGGACGGGCAGAGCGGTTAAAATCGATCACAGTCAATCGCTTATTTTCCCCCAGCCCGCTAGTCTTTTCCCGACCACTGAGGGTTTTGTAGTAGAAGACTTTTCTGCTTACATTTTAAAAAATTAACAACCCAACCTCCTATGTTTCAAAAGAAACCTCTCGCCGCTTTTCAGTGGGGACTCCTGCTTTTTAGTACATGCGTGCTTTTTTCCTGCCAAAAGCCCGCAGAGAAAACCGCCGAGCCTGAGACCCGATCTTCCACCCTACTCAAGGACTATGTTCATGCTCCTGACTCGACCTTTCGCTACGAAATCGTCCATAAAGTACCCGGAGAAAAGGCGGACTATCTGGTATTGAAGATGTATTCCCAGCATTGGCTGACTCCGGATATCGTGGACCAAACCGAGTGGTGGCACTGGGTGTCGATGATCGTCCCCAAGGACACGCCTCATGAGACAGGTATGCTGTGGATCAGCGGCGGCAGCACCAACTCCAAGATGCCGGAGGAGCCCGACCCACTTATCCTGGCCGCTTCCACCCAGACCAACTCGGTAGTCGCCAAGATTCACAATGTTCCTTTCCAGCCGATCACCTTCGCCAATGACACCTTTGGGGAGCGGTACGAGGACGAGATCATCTCCTATGGCTGGAGAAAATTCCTCGAAGGAGGAGCAAAGGACGAAGACGCGATCTGGCTGGCTCGTCTCCCGATGACCAAAGCTGCCAAGCTGGCCATGGACGCAGTCACAGCGGTGGTAAAATCTGAGTACAGCAAGAATGTCGACCACTTTGTGGTGGGCGGAGCATCCAAGCGGGGCTGGACTACCTGGACTACCGGAGCAGTGGATGACCGCGTCGTGGCGATCGTACCTGTGGTCATCGATCTGCTGAATATGGTCCCCTCCTTCCAGCACCATTGGAGAAACTATGGATTTTGGGCTCCGGCAATCGAGGATTATGAGCGGGAAGGCGTCATGAATTGGATGGGCACGCCGGAATTTGACCGGATGATGGAGATCACCGAGCCGTACAGTTTCAGACAGGAATTTGTAAATAAACCCAAGCTATTGATCAGCGCATCGGGCGATGAGTTCTTTCAGCCTGACAGCTGGAAATTCTATTGGGACAGTCTGCCGGGAGAAAAGCACGTGATGTACGTTCCCAACTCCGGACACGATGTCGGCGAATCAGACGCATTGCCCAATCTGATCTCCTTCTATGCATCTATCTTGAACAAAACCCCTCGTCCGGAGTATTCCTGGAAGATCGAAGGAGACAAAATCCTGGTTAAAACAGATCCTAGTAACCCACCTGTATCTGTCAAACTCTGGTCAGCACTCAATCAGCTTTCCCGCGACTTCCGGATCGATGTGTTTGGGCCAAACTGGGTAGCCGAGGAAATCAAGATGCCGGAAAATGGCGAACTGGAAATACTGATGAAAACTCCTGAGCAAGGATACAGAGGCTACTTCGTGGAGCTGACCTATGCCGGAGCCACTCCGCTGAAGGTCACTACCGGCATCGATGTCCTGCCGAGAACGTACCCATTTGAGCCGTTTGTACCCGCCAAAATAAAATAATTTCAATTCAGGAGGCCCCACAAAGCCTCCTGAATTCATCTCATCCGGTCCAAAAACGCCTATTGACTTTCTCTGACAAAATCCAAACTTCTCTGGTGACTTGGCGCCGATGTATTCAAGGAACGTCCAAGTCTTTTCCTCTAAGTTACTGAAAGAAGGTTTAATTTAGTTTTCTATTGGTAAACTTTTTATTTTTTACTTATGTTTAACATCATAACCAGAAAAACCCTCCTTGCTTTTGCCGCGGCGTATCCAAATGCCGCCAACGCATTGTTCGAATGGTATCACGAGTTTCAAAAACTAGAATTCAACTCATTTAACGAGTTGAAGACAGTTTTTGGAAATGCTAGTATTGTAAAAGATGATCGAGTGGTTTTCAATATTATGGGAAACAAATACCGATTGGTTGTAAGAGTGGTTTTCGAATACAAAACTGTACAAATCAAATGGTTCGGAACACACGCAGAATATGACAAAATAGATGTCTCTACCGTATCATTTAAAAAATAATCATGGAACTATCTGTTATAAAAACTGAGCAAGACTACGAGACTTTTCTCAATTGGGTAGATGAACAATTCGATAGAAAGGTTCAAGCAAACACGGCCGAAGGTAAAAAATTAGAAGTCGCCTTGATCCTGATCAAAAATTACGAAGATGAAAATTACCCTATCCCACTCCCCGACCCAATCGATGCGATAAAACTTAAAATGCAAGAATTGGGTTTGAAAAATCAAGATCTCGTGGGAAAAATTGGAAGCAAAGGATACATTTCCTCCATCCTCAACAGGAGAAAACCCCTCACACTCGAAATTGCAAAAATCTTCCACAAGGAATTAAAAATCCCCGCTGAAGTTCTTTTATCCTAAAGAGTAAACAAGGTAAAGACTAGCGTTCCTTTTGCCCCAATCTCTTGCTCATCAGGTCACAGCCGGACAGTTTTATAGACTTGTCCGGCTTTTTTGTCAAGTTGAATAATTCTTTCCAACCCCAAGCTCCATTTCGCATGAATCTATTTATCAGCATTTTAGGATTATTTAGCATGCTTTCTATCTCTCAGAAAACAGAAAGACCAGAACCAATCATCCTTTCTTCCGGCTTCATCTACGAATCCGCTCCTTTTCCACAATGTCACGCATCGACGCTCGTCGAAACTCCCTCGGGAATCATGGCGTCGTGGTTTGGTGGCACCCGTGAGCGAAACCCAGACGTGAGTATCTACACAGCCAGACTCAGCAACGGAATCTGGTCTGTCCCTCAAATGGCCGCAGTCGGCGTGAAAAATGATACCCTTCGCTATCCAACTTGGAATCCTGTACTCCACCAAAAAGACGACGGCGAACTGGTTCTTTTCTACAAAGTCGGCCCAACACCGAGAGATTGGTGGGGCGTGTACAAGACATCAAATGACGAGGGAAAGACCTGGTCGCAAGAGATCGCAATCCCTGACAATCTACTCGGCCCAATCAAAGACAAGGCGGTGAGGCTGGCTGACGGTACCATCCTGTACCCCAGCAGCTTTGAGACCTCCGAAAGATGGACAACCCACGTCGAGACATCCGATGCCGATCTCAAAAACTGGAAGAAAACGGCCATTGACAATGCTGACTTCAATGCCATCCAACCGACGGTGCTTTTTCACGCCAATGGAAAACTCCAGATGCTCTGCAGAACCAAAGAGGGCGTGGTGTCTACGACTTGGTCCACTGATCAGGGTAAAAGCTGGAGCAAGATGGAAGCGACCACGTTGATCAACAACAATTCCGGTATCGACGGAGTGACGTTGAAGAGCGGCTATCACCTGCTGGTCTGCAATCCCATAAAAAAAGGAAGAAACAAGATTAGTCTTTTTGGGTCGTCTGACGGTATTACCTGGGAGGAACTCCTGATTCTGGAAGATGAAAAAGAGGGTGAATTCAGCTATCCGGCCATTATCGAGGCAAAGGACGGTACGGTTCACGTCAGCTACACATTCAACAGGGTCAAGGTGAAGCACCTCCAAATTAAAGTCTAATACCTTTCCAAACATCAACCTATGAACCCTATCCAATCACTGCAGGGAATAATTCCTCCCATGATTACGCCATTGAATCCCGACTTTTCTCTGGACGTAGCCAGCACCGAAAAACTCATCGAACACCTTATCGAAGGCGGGGTTCATGGCATCTTTATCATCGGCACCACCGGCGAGTCCGCGAGTATCAGTCCCGACGTCAAGAGCGATCTGATTCGTCTGACTTGCAAAAAAGTGAACGGAAGAGTACCCGTACTGGTCGGAATCACCGAAAGCTCCTTTGTCCAAAGCCTCGATCTCGCAGCTATCGCACACGAATCCGGGGCAAGTGCTCTGGTGGCCGCGACTCCTTTCTACATCAACATCGATCAGGACGAGGTAGTCAATTACTATCAAAAACTTGCCGATGCGGTGAAATTGCCGCTGTTCCTCTACGATATGCCATCGCACACCAAGGTGAAGATCGAAGTAGAATCTGCGGTAAAGCTATCGGCTCATCCCAACATCTTCGGATTGAAAGACAGCACCGGAGACAAGGCCAATTTTGCAGCGCTTTGCGAAGCTTTCAAAGGTCAGCCCGACTTCAGGCTTTTCATCGGTCCTGAAGAAATCCTGGCAGAAGCGCTGGAAATGGGCGGCCATGGCGGCGTATCAGGCGGCGCCAACATGTTTCCAAAACTCTACGTCAGTCTGTTTGAAGCTTTTCAAAAGAACGAGACAGAAAAAGTTCAAAGTCTACAGGAAACGATCCTCCTGCTGAGCGCAAACATCTATCAAAACGGCACTTATAAGTCCAGCTACCTCAAAGGCCTCAAGGCTTGCCTTTCATTTGAGGAGCTGTGCAACGGTATCCTCGCGCTGCCGCTATATGCGTATTCTGAGTCAGATCAGGAGGCCCTTCGGGAAAAATTCCAATTCATCAAAGACCGCGTAGAACAGGCGGTGCTTCAGACGATCTAAAATTACAATCTTAAGGTGCAAAGCACATTCTCATGAGGATGTCCGCTTTGCACCTTATATTGCTTTATCCCTTCTTACCCCACCAGACCCAGTTACCCCCATGCCGATTCTCGATCTTGCCATTTTCCTGATTTACATGGTTGCTATTGTGGCTTTTGGGGTTTCATTTTCCTTTCGTAAAAGATCTTCTTCAGACTATACCACCGGTGGCGGCAGACTTCCGGCCTGGGCCATTGGGATGTCCATCTTCGCGACCTTTGTGAGTAGCATCAGCTTTCTGGCTTACCCGGGCAATGCCTACAGTACCAACTGGAACGGATTCGTATTCAGCTTATCCATCCCCCTGGCTGGCTGGGTAGCCGTCAAGTACTTTGTCCCGCTCTACCGGAATCTGAAAAGCGAGTCGGCCTACTATTACCTTGAGCAGCGCTTCGGTCCATGGGCGAGGATCTATGCTTCGATCTGCTATCTGCTTACGCAACTGGCCAGAATGGGCGCGATCCTGTACCTGCTGGCGCTCCCGATGAACTCACTTCTCGGAATGAGTATCCCCTCGATCATCGTGATTACGGGCATCAGCGTGGTCATCTACTCCATGTGGGGAGGAATCGAGGCAGTCATCTGGACGGATGCCGTACAGGGGATCATCCTGATCGGCGGGGCCTTGGCTTGCATCTTTGTAATCTTTGCCGAGATCCCAGGCGGAGCTTCCGAAGTGTTCCGCGTGGCAAATGAGGCTGACAAGTTCAGCTTCGGCAGCTACGAGCTGGATTTTACGACCTCGACATTTTGGATGATCTTGGTTTATGGCCTATTCATCAACCTGCAGAATTTTGGCATCGACCAAAGCTATGTGCAACGCTATTTGACTGCCAAAACCGAGGCAGAAGCCAAGAAATCAACCTGGTTGGGAAGCTTGCTCTTCGTACCTGTTTCGCTCCTATTCTTCTTTATCGGATCGGCTTTGTTTGCCTTCTACCAAGCTCAGCCGGAATTGCTCCCGGCAGGCACACCGGGCGACAAGGTATTCCCTTATTTCATCGTCAATCAGCTTCCCGTCGGCTTCACAGGCTTGCTCATCGCATCGATCTTTGCAGCGGGAATGAGTACCATCTCGACCAGTATCAACAGTTCGGCTACCGTTATCCTCTCGGATCACTTCCGCAAATACATCCACAAAGACCCCTCTGACAAAACTTCTTTGCGGGTTTTGAGATTCAGCGCTTTGGCCATGGGTTTGCTCAGCATTGTGGTAGGTCTCGCCTTCAATGGAGTCACCAGCGCACTGGATGCATGGTGGGCGCTTTCCTCGATCTTCAGCGGCGGTATCTTGGGACTTTTCCTTCTGGGATTGCTTTCCAAAGCAAAAAATCCACAGGCGGTCTTCGCTGTAATCCTGGGAGTGTTGGTGATCGGATGGATGAGCCTGTCGGCGCTTTTGGTCAAAAACGGGCTTCCAGAAACTTTGGCAAATCCCCTCCACGCCAATATGGCGATCGTGATGGGAACGCTGACGATCTTCTTGGTGGGATTTGGACTGGCTTGGCTGGGAAAGAAAAAGTAAGACTCTAGGAAGTGGGAAGCACTCACTCCGACGTAAATCAAAAATCCTTCTCAACCCACGGTGAGCACTTTGGATAGCGTATAGCCATCCGCTGGATTTCCTGTCACCGAATCTGCCACATTCCCGGCAAGACTGTTTCGGAACACTCCGTCGCTTTTATTCGGTGTATCTTCCTTTCCTTGATATCCCCGGCTCACATACACTGCGGCGGTACTCTCCTCCGGAAAGGCAACCTGGGTGCTGAGCACGATCTTCCCTTCCTCCAACACGTCCACATGGATGTGTGGTGCTCGGCCAGGATACCATCCCGGAAAGATGCTGATAAAAGAAACCTCGCCGTTTTCATCGGTAGTCTGCCTGCCTCTGAGAAAAGACACCCGGGTGTAGTCTTTTTCCTGCAGCCGAACTCCCCCATATTCCGAATAGTGCCCTTCTGCATCGCAGTGCCAGATGTCCACCTGCGCTCCGGACATCGGCGAGCATTCTGCTTTTTGCGCCTGGATCTTGAGGTTGATTTGTAGGGCAATCCCCTGGCGGTCGGCGATGATATTCGCCCGCATCAGTTCGGCTGGTGACTTGATCGGAAACGGTCCACGGGTTTCCTTTGGTGACACTTCACAAGCCAAAACCTTGTCGTCTGTCTTATCAGCAGATGTCTTGCCCGCCAATACCGGCAGTGCCACGATGGAGCCAAAACTGGTCAGGGTCTTCTTTAGAAAATCACGTTTTTTCATGGCTCTTTGGGTTTTTTAGGATTACAAAATTTACTGAATTTCAACACCTTATCCCAGTGCTTCACAAAAAGAAACTGCGCAAAGATCCAATCCTTGCGCAGTCCTGATTTTCCAATCCTCCGAAGCGGACAAGCTCGCCGATTTCTACTCCAATAAGCTGAAAACCATCTGACGGAATTTCCAGCCTGTCTCGTCACCGTTGCCAGCACCGGAGGTCTGCTTGAATATCAGGCCGATCACCTTGGTCTCCGGATCGGCAAAGTACTGGGTATTGAAATAGCCACCCCAGTCAAAGGTTCCCAAGCTGCCAATTCCTCCCTGAGCTACTCCCTTTTCATCCACTAAGCCAAACGCCAAACCGTAATCTTTGCCCCCATCGCCGAGCAAATCGCCGACTTGATTGGTCATGATGGTCTGGATCGTCTGAGGGCTGAGGATTCGCTTTCCGTTGTAGACTCCTCCATTTAGGTACATCTGTAGGAACTTGGCGTAATCCTCCGTGGTGCTGGAGAGTCCCGCACCTCCGGAAAAGAAGGCTTTTGCGCCGGTCTTGGGATACGCCGGATCGTAGAAGGTGACTGGGTAAGAAGCCCATTTCCCGTCTTTCCGGGTATGCACGGTGACGAGTCTTGGAGCCTGCGCATCATCCAGGTAAAACCGGGTGTCGTTCATTCCCAGCGGATCAAAAAGTCTGGTTTTCAGAAACTGGTCAAAAGGCATGCCCGACACCACTTCGATCAAATAGCCCAAGACGTCCAGGCCTTCGCTGTATGTAAACTTCGCTCCCGGCTCGTGATGCAGCGGAAGAGCCGCGAGACGCTTGACACTTTCTCCGATCGTGATATTTTCGGTGGTAAACAGATCCATCACACCAGCCTTGTGATAGATCATCTTCATGCGCTCATCGCCGTCGATCACCCCATAACCCAAGCCTGACGTATGGGTGAGCAGATGTCTGATCGTAATTTCTTTCGTACTTGGCTTGGTGCTATAAGTGGTGTCTGCATAGCGGAAAGTGCCCAGCACCTGAGGGTTTTTGAACTCAGGGATGTATTTGGAAATCGGGTCATCCAACCGGAATTTCCCCTCTTCCCAGAGCATCATCACAGCTGTGGAGGTGATGGCTTTGGACTGCGAAGCGATGCGGAAGATGGTGTTTTTCTCCATGGCTTTGCCCGACGCTACATCGGCCATTCCCTTGGCTGAATGATAGACGATCTTGCCGTCTTTGACCACCATGGCGACCAAACCGGGGACTTGCTCTTTCTGCATCGCCTCCTCGAGCATTGCATCTAGCTTGGCGACCCTTTCCTGTGAGATTCCAGCGACGGGACTTTTGCCGGGATCGGTGATGGTCTGAGAAAACGACAGCTGGCAGCTAACTAACAGGAGCGCCAGTCCGGTAACAAATCTTTTCTTCATGGAGATTTTAGGTTTAATGGCTCTCAAAGTAGGAAAAAGAGGTCAAAAAAATAGCCGGATCGCTCCGACTATTTTCAACTGATTCTCTTGAACTTTGACTTAGTTCACTTCGAAGTAGTACTCGGTCCCATCGGGGAACATCCCCAAGACGACGATATCTTCGCCTGAATTAGCCTCGAGAAAATCGATCATCTCTTGCGCATTGTTGATGCGGGTTCGGCCGCTGTCAGAGATCACAGAGGTGATGATAAAGCCGTTTTTGGCTCCTGCTTGTCTCCAGGCATCATTCGCATTCATCTTAATCACCGCCCCACCAGACAACTCCAGCTGAGATTTGATCTGATCCTTCACATCTTCAAACTGAAGTCCTTCAAAGGTATAAGTCTTTGGCACGACCCGCTTCACGATATCCGTGTCGCCTGCGAAATTCTTCAGCGTGGCCGAAGCCTTCACCGTTTTACCTTCCCGGATGTACTCTACGTCGATCTTGTCGCCTGGTCTTCTGCGGGCAACCAATTCCTGAAGGTTGGCAACGCTGTTTACAGTCTTGCCATCGATACCGATGATGATGTCACCTTCTTTTAAGCCAGCTTCCTGTCCTGCGGAATTTTCATTTACGCCGCCTACATAGACTCCCTGCTCCACTGGGAACGATTTGTCAAGGTAATCAGCAAGCTCTGGACTGACATTTTGGATAGAAACACCCAGCAATCCTCTTTGAACTGCTCCGTGCTCCATCAGGTCATCCATTACTTTCTTCACCAAGGTGCTCGGCACTGCAAAAGAATAACCGGAAAATGTACCGGTCTGTGTCGCAATGGCGGTGTTGATCCCGATCAGTTCACCTGCAAGATTAACCAGAGCCCCTCCGGAGTTTCCCGGGTTGACCACGGCATCAGTCTGCAGAAAAGATTCGATCTGGAGGTTGTTTTCCACCCCGCGAAGGATGCCGATATTCCTGGCTTTGGCAGAGATAATCCCCGCAGTCACCGTGGAATTCAGGTCAAAAGGGTTTCCGACCGCCAAAACCCACTCTCCGATCTTGGTCTCATCCGAGTCGCCAAATCTGACAAATGGAAGGTTCTTACCGTCAACCTTCAACAAGGCCAAATCTGTCGTAGGATCTGTACCGATCACGGTAGCTTCGTAGCGCTTGTTGTTATCCAGTGAGATATCAATCTTGGTGGCTCCCTCGACTACGTGATTGTTGGTAACGATGTAGCCATCGGGAGAGATGATCACTCCAGATCCCGAGCTAATCGGCATATTGCCGTCTCCTCCTCTTGGATCTTGTCTTGGATCCGGAAATCCAAAATATTCCTCCACTGGATCCCGCTCGGACCGGGCGGCATAGCTCACCTGACTCTTCACGTGCACGACGGCGGGGGTTACCACCTGTGCAGATGCGACGAAGTTGATCCCGTCGGGAATGGTGAAGTCGTCACCCGAAAGTAGGTTTACAAAACTTGCTTGCTGTTTTTCGTCAAAATTTCCGGCATTTTGTGGTTTCATCAGAAAACTCACGCCTGCCAAGGCTACTACTCCGCCGATAATCGCCGCGAGAAGTATGCCCAGAAAGTACTGTCTCTTGCTCATAATTTTCTTCTGATTTTCAATTTTTCTCAATACAAACTATTCGGAAGTATAGACTCCAATCTATACCAAAGCGATTAATCCAACCCTTCAAATTAACAAGATTTAACCGCTTTTGGGAGGATTTCGAAGGATATCCTTAAATAAAAAGAAGTGGGCGAACCCACTTCCCAATTATTTGACTTCGATGGTCGCCTTGCTCACTTTTTTCTCCTTTTTGGGAAGTACCAAGCTGAGCAGCCCATCTTCGTAGCTCGCCTCCACGCTCTCTTCGATCACGTCATCCGGCACAAAAAAAGATCGCTTGAAGGAACCGTACTGCGTCTCAACGCTGTGGAAATTCTTTCCTTCTTTTTTCTCCTCATGCTTTCGCTCGCCTGAGATCGTCAACTTGCGGTCGACCAAATCAATCTTAAAATCCGACTTCTTCATCCCCGGCAGGGCAAGCTGGATTTCGTAGGATTTTTCGTCTTCGGCGATGTCCACGGCAGGACTAAATTGTTTCCTGGTGGCATTCACCGAATCGCTAAACAAACGGTCAAGCACCGCACTGAATGTGGCAGGACTTTGGTTTTCGAGGTGATTGTATCTTACAAGTTTCATAGTGGTTGTATTTTTAGATAGTTATGGTTGCCTATCTGTAAATTTTGTTCCAAGTGGATTTTTCGGCCTTTTTGTCTTGAAGCCATTATTCTAAACACCGAATTCAGTCAAATTGTCCTAAAAACAATTCATCAGAGCTGAAAATTCGACAAAATCACGCCCGCATTCTTTCCTGCAATTCTGGATTTAATCCCTAATTTTAGTTACCGATCCCAACCCGATGAAAACACATTTTTCGCTTCTGTTCTCCTTTTTACTCCTCATTGTCGTCCAAGTTTCCGGTCAGGAACAGCCCGCTTCCAAAAAAATTGATACCCTTTTGATTTCGGCAAAGGACAGCCTGATCTTTTTGGATTCTACGTTAATTCAGGAAGCTGTGCAGGAGACGATCGCCCCTCCTTCTTTGGAAGTATTGATCTACAAGGGCCGGACCTACAGCCTGCAGGCCAATGAGATCATGCTGGAATTGGAGGAACCGCTTGACACCAGCCGGTTAATGGATGAAATTCCCGTCATGGAACGGATGATTGCTTCAATCAGAGAGAGAGCAAAAGACCCAAACGCCAAATTCAACTTCCGCTACGTCAATGCGCTTCTTAGGATCCTGCAAAGCACGGAGGAGTCCAATCAGGAGCTGAACGAACTGGTTCAGGACAGGCTTGACCGGCTCCAAAATCTTGACAGCTTGCTCGGGACGATGAAGAAAGATGATTTTTTCAAATACAAGATCAGGGACACCCTCCTCCTCCCCACCTATTCTGTCGAGATCGAAAACTTAAAAAACAATATCCACCGAATCGACAGCACCATCTATCGGCAGGAGCTTCAATCAGCTAGATACCAGTCGAAACTTAGCTCGATCACCATTGGCATCATGGAGCTTCGCCGCTATGTCCGAGCAGGCAGAACGCAGCTGGAAAAGAACCTCCTCAAGAAAGAGTGACTTGTCCTGAATTGAGTTTACACCAGGTAAACTACTATGAAACGACAAAAAGAAAAAAAGACGAGAGGAATAGGGTCTCTGAGTTGGGCTGAGCGGGAAGAAATGATCAAAGAATATCTTTCGGGGAATTACTCTAAAGTTGAGATTTGGAACAAGTACACGGGTCAATCTACAGAACATGGGAAAATTCTTAAGTGGATGCGAATGCTCGGTTATTCTGATAAAATCGAAAATCCAGTTAAAAGACATTTATCTTCGGGTTTTACCAGACAACAACAACCCGTTTTGGCCACCAAAGACAACCTGCAAGATCCAAGAGAGCTTCAAAAAC
>NZ_AUBW01000010.1 GCF_000429445.1 Algoriphagus terrigena DSM 22685 | reverse complement strand
CCCTGCAGCGCCGATGGTACTGGGGTTACACCCGGGAGAGTAGGTCGCCGCCACATTATTCCAAACCCTTTCAGACTACTGAAAGGGTTTTTTGCGTTTATGGCTATCCCGTTTTTTCGCTTTTAGAAGTATGGAGTAATGGTAAATTCAATTCGCTCAAACTTCCCAACTTTACAGACTGATACCAAGAACCGCAATTGCAAAACGTTTTAGCACCGATCAAAAAACTAGAGGGAAGGAGCTAGCCGTTTATTCCCAGATTCCAAACTGCTCGAAGTGATGCTTGAAATGCTTGGGATGAAATCTTTCCCATTCGGCATAGCCCAACTTGCCAAATCTAGGATGAACAGAATTAGCCATAGGATCGGCAGTAAAAAAACCGTGATAAGCCGAAATGCTGTTCAAGAGCTGCTTTTTTGCTTCTGCCAGATCGCTACTTCTCAAAGGCATCAGTTCGCCGACATTCATGCCTGGCGCCAGTACGCCTTTTGGAAAGTCAAGGGGAGTGTCTAAGAGTGCAGCCTTCTGAAGTCTCTGCTTTTCGGTTAATTCAAACTCTGGGATTTTAATCCTGTTATAGGATATTTTGATAGTGACAGTCAAATGTTCTATCATGTGCTGCGGGGTCATTACTCCGAATTTTGCGGGAGTATCAGGGCCCAATTTCTCCAGGCTTTTTTCAATCAGCTCTATGTCCATAATCGAGGGATTAATTTTAAGATACAAAAAAAGCGCTTGATACAATCAAACGCCTTTTTATCCATTTTTACGAACTCTAAATTATTTTAGCTGCCACACATTTCACAGCCTTCAGGATCGTCCAGGGAGCAGGCGATCGCATCTTGCTTTTGTGCTTTGTGATCTACTTCAACAGTTTTTTCAACCTTAGTCTCAAAGGAGGACTTGTCCAAAGTAAACTTGATCGCAGCAGTTGCAGCTTGTGATCTCAGATAATACATACCAGTTTTCAGACCTTTCTTCCAAGCATAAAAGTGCATCGAAGTCAGTTTCCCAAAGTTTGGATCTTGCATGAAGATATTCATACTCTGAGATTGGCAGATATAGGCTCCGCGATCGGCGGCCATGTCGATGATCACCTTCTGAGAAATCTCCCAAACAGTCTTGTAGATATCTTTGATGTGTTGAGGAATCCCGGGAACATTCTGAACGGAACCGTTGGTAGAAATCAGACGGTTTCTCATCGTGTCGTTCCACAAGCCGAGCCCGATCAGATCCTTCATCAAATGTTTGTTAACCATAATGAATTCACCGGAGAGGGTTCTTCTGGTGTATAAGTTGGACGTATAAGGCTCAAAGCATTCATTGTTGCCGAGGATCTGAGAAGTAGATGCGGTCGGCATCGGTGCTACGAGCAGGGAATTTCTCATTCCGTACTTCTTTACCTTTTCTTTGATCGCGTCCCAATTCCATCTTCCTGATTTTGGAGTTACGCCCCACATATCGAATTGCAGGATGCCTTTGGAAGCAGGACAACCGTCGTACGTCTCATAGGGGCCCTGAATTCTAGCCAGCTCCATCGAAGTCTCTACGGCGGCATAATAGATGGTTTCGAAGATGTCTTCATTCAAGCCTCGGGCTTCTACCGAATCAAAAGGCATTCTCAACATAATAAATGCATCTGCCAATCCCTGAATCCCCAATCCGATCGGACGGTGTCTGAAGTTGGACCTGCGGGCTTCTTCCACCGGGTAGTAGTTGATATCAATCACCTTGTTCAGGTTTTTGGTAGCGACTTTGGTGATTTCGTAGAGTTTGTTGTGGTCAAACATCGGTTTGCCATCAGGGCCTGTGGTTACAAACTTAGGGATGGCAATCGAGGCAAGGTTACAAACAGCCACCTCATCTGGAGCGGTGTATTCGATGATTTCGGTGCAAAGATTGGACGATTTAATGGTGCCCAAGTTCTTCTGATTGGACTTACCGTTTGCTGCGTCTTTGTAAAGCATGTAAGGCGTCCCTGTCTCAATCTGGGATTCCAGGATCTCAAACCAAAGCTCTTGCGCTTTGATGGTTTCTCTGGCTCTGCCCTCGCGCTCGTATTTTTCAAACAGACGTTCGAATTCTTCGCCGTGACAATCGGAAAGTCCTGGAGCCTCATTTGGGCAGAAAAGTGGCCACTCTTCATTTTGCTCCACCCGCTTCATGAAAAGATCCGGAATCCAAAGGGCGTAGAACAAGTCTCGTGCCCGCATCTCTTCTTTTCCGTGGTTTCTCTTCAGTTCAAGGAAATCCTTAATATCTGCATGCCAAGGCTCCAGATAGATGGCAAAGCTACCTTTTCTTTTTCCTCCGCCTTGGTCGACGTAGCGAGCTGTCATGTCAAAGTTCCTCAACATCGGTACGATACCATTGGAGACGCCGTTGGTTCCTTTGATATAGCTTCCTTTAGCACGTACGTGGTGGATCGATAGACCGATGCCGCCGGCAGATTGGGATATCTTAGCACATTGCTTCAATGTGTCGTAGATCCCGTCGATGCTGTCGTCTTTCATGGTCAGCAGGAAGCAGGAAGAGAGCTGAGGTTTCGGGGTACCGGCATTGAACAGCGTCGGCGTGGCATGTGTAAACCAACGCTCCGAAAGGAGATTGTAGGTCTCTATAGCAGCGTCCATATCTTCTCTGTGAATGCCGACAGCGACGCGCATCAGCATGTGCTGGGGCCTTTCTACTACCTTGCCATCGAGGCGAATGAGGTAGCTTTTATCAAGAGTTTTATAGCCAAAGTAATCGTAGCCGAAGTCTCGCTTATAGTCGATCGCCGCATCGAGTCGGGCTGCATTTCTCTTGATGATGCCGTAGACTTCTGTGTCTAGCAGCTGGGCGTTTTCTCCGGTTTTAGGATTGACGTAAGTGTACAGTCTTTTCATGGTGTTTGAAAAAGACTGACTGGTGGTCTTATGTAGGTTGGAAATGGCTATTCTAGCGGCAAGGACGGCGTAGTCAGGATGTCTTACGGTCAGGGAAGCGCAAACCTCCGCTGCCAGATTATCCAATTCTGAGGTGGTCACTCCGTCATAAAGACCGTCAATGACTTTCTTGGCTACCTCGATTGGCTGGATGAATTTGGGGTCCAATTCATAGCAGAGATTTTCAATCCTTGCGGTGATTTTGTCGAACCGTACCGATTCTCTTCTTCCGTCGCGTTTGATTACAAGCATAACTTTGGTGATTTTAGGATTGGTAGAAAAAGGTCAATTAAAAGTCTTCCTCGACGGAAAATCTAGAGGAGGATTCAGCAGCATCAGCGGACTTCATTACGCCTGCTTTTTGGTAGTCACCCACTCGTTTTTCGAAGAAGTTGGTCTTGCCTTGTAGCGAAATCATGTCCATGAAGTCAAACGGATTGGTGCTGTTCCAGACTTTATCACAGTCCAATTCCATCAAAAGGCGATCTGCCACAAACTCGATGTACTGGCACATCAAGTCAGCATTCATTCCGATCAGCCTTACCGGCAGTGCGTCGGTGACAAATTCTTTTTCGATAGCCACCGCATCCATGATGATTTCACGGACGGTCTCTTTCGGAAGAGGATTTACCACGTGTTTGGTATACAAATGGCATGCAAAATCGCAATGCAAGCCTTCGTCTCGAGAAATCAATTCGTTGGAAAACGTCAGTCCTGGCATGAGGCCACGTTTCTTCAACCAAAAAATAGAGCAAAAAGATCCAGAGAAGAAAATCCCCTCGACCGCGGCAAACGCGATCAGTCGCTCCTGGAAGTTTCCGTTGTCAATCCAGCGCAGCGCCCAATCTGCTTTTTTCTTCACGCAGTCGATATGCTCCATCGCATTGAGCAACTTGTCTCTTTCCGTAGCGTCCTTGATATAAGTGTCAATCAAAAGGCTGTAGGTTTCGGAATGGATATTTTCCATTGCGATCTGGAATCCGTAGAAGAACTTGGCCTCTGTGTATTGTACTTCGGAGACAAAATGCTCGGCAAGATTCTCATTGACGATGCCGTCGCTGGCTGCAAAGAATGCTAACACGTGAGAAATAAAATGCCTTTCGCCATCAGACAGGGCTTTCCAATCAGTCATGTCCTGTCCCAAATCGATCTCTTCCGCAGTCCAAAAGCTTGCCTCAGCTTTTTTGTAATACTGCCAAATGTCATTGTGCTGAATGGGAAAAAGTACAAAGCGACCGTTGTTCTCTTCTAAAATTGGTTCTTGTTGCATCTTACTCTCTATTATAAATGAAGTTCTTAAAATGGGTTTGAGGCGGTAATTCTTGTCCTCAATAAAGTCCGGGGATAGCAAAGGCGGCCTTTTTAGAACAGCCTCTGAACAAATATGTAAAGCAAAAAGCGAAAAAAAAATGGGAAAGCGGCACTTTAGAGATATTTTTGACCAAAAGTCGAAAAATGTATAACCTAATATAGTTCAATTAGATAAGTTATTTTTGGTAAATTGAAACATGAATTAAATCGGTTGTTTTGGGCGTTTGAGATAATTTTCAACATTTTCGAAAAAGTTTTCCACAAGTAAAACTGACTTTGTTTTTGACCTTTGGTCATAAAAATCTTTTCGGAATCTTGCAGATTGTTCGCCTGACTGCCAGCTGATTAATGATTTCGATGCGAAAACAGACGCGTTTGGATTTTCAAATTTCAGGTATTGGATTAAGGAATTTTGTAGCTCCCGAAAGGATTTCACCTGTATCTCAAAAGTACTTCTCCATTCTGGTATTTGATTTTTGAAGAATGTTTTTTTGTTCAAGATGACTTTCTTATATTTGCACTCCGATTTTGACAAAGAATCAAAGAATATGTACGCAATTGTAAACATCGCAGGTAAGCAGTTCAAAGTAACAAAAGATCAGTACGTCTATGCTCCCAAGCTGGACGGTGACGCTGGCGCTTCCGTGGAATTTGACCAAGTTTTGTTGGCTGAGGCTGACGGCTCTGTGTCTGTAGGCGCTCCTCTTCTAGCTGGAGCCAAGGTATCTGGGAAAATCCTGGATCATGTAAAAGGTGACAAGGTGATTGTCTTCAAAAAGAAGCGCCGCAAGGGCTACAAGAAGAAGAACGGTCACAGACAAGACTTCACCAAAGTTCTTATCGAAACTATAACACTCTAAGTTTTCCCAAAAGGAAGACATAAACTTATATAACCATGGCACACAAGAAAGGTGTAGGTAGTTCCAGAAACGGTAGAGAATCACATTCTAAGAGACTGGGTGTGAAGAAATTCGGCGGCGAGGTAGTAATCGCTGGTAACATTATCGTCAGACAAAGAGGCACCAAGCATCACGCTGGCCTCAACGTAGGTTTGGGTAAAGATCACACACTGTTTGCATTGACGCCAGGTGTGGTGACTTTCAAAACCAAAGCTGATGGTAGATCATACGTAAGCGTTTTGCCTGCAGCTGTCGCTTAACACGAACTACTTCAAAAAATCAAAGCCTCTTCTTCGGAAGGGGCTTTTTTTTGCCCTTAGTCAACTGGATAATCTGACTTTGTTGTGGCTCAGAAAGGCAGGGAAATTAGGGGTTAAAAGTAAAAGGCCGCTCGAATCTCTTCGGCGGCCTTTTACTTTTTAGAATAGTCTGAATCCTCTGATCTGATCTACAAAGGTCCAAGCGCTCGATGGAGACAGAATCAGGATAAAAATGATTCCAAAGATAGCTCCGTACAGGTGCGCATCGTGATTGATGTTGTCCGATCCATTCTTGCCTTTAACATAAGAATAGATGAGAAAGAGAACTCCCAGGATAAATCCCGGCAAACAGATGATCGCAAAAAGGCAAATGTCTGCCAGCGGCAGGATGATAATGCTGGCAAAGACGGTAGCAGAAGTGCCTCCGGATGCCCCGAGCGCGCGGTATTGACTGTCATCCTGATGCTTTCTGTAAGTGGGGATATCAGCGATTATTATTCCCAAAAGATAAAAAGCCACAAACAAAACGCCGCCGATAACTACGCCAAAGTTGTACCTCAGAAACATCTCCACCACTCCTCCGAAGAAGTAGAAGGTAAACATGTTGAAGAGCAGATGGATGTAGTCTTTGTGGATGAAGCCCGACAGGATAAATCGGTCCCATTGTCCCCGTTTTTTAATCCGATAGGGCATAAACATCCAGCGGTCGAGCATCTCGTACCGATTGAAAGCCAGGATACTCGTGATCGCAGTAATCCCAATAATTAGGGTCGTCAGTGATAATTCCATGGCTTACTTTTCCCGGTGAATCAGATCTTGCGTGAGGGATTGCAGGGCATTGTAGTACTCCTGGCTAGTGAAATGTATGGCTTCCAGCTGCTCAAAACCCGTTTTGAAGTAGTACTCCATCTTTGACTCCGTCAGGGATTTGATCCCCAGTTTTTCATAGAGTGTCCGCACGGCATTTACTTTTTCGGTCTTGTCAAATTCTCTCTGAGAAAGCCAATAATTCAAATCGTCCGCATCTTTTTCCTCAGCCAGTTCCAGGGCTTTGATCAGCAGAAAAGTCTTTTTGTTGGAGATGATATCGCCGCCGACCTGCTTTCCGAATTTTGCCTGATCGGCAAAAACGTCCAAAAGGTCGTCTTTTAACTGAAAACCGACGCCGATATTTACGCCGAAGTCATAGAGTCTTTGTCCATCTTCTTTTTCAGCCCCGGCCAAGATCGCTCCCAATTGAAGCGCGTGCCCCAGTAGCACAGCGGTTTTCAGCTGGATCATATTGAGGTATTCGGCCTCGTGGACGGTTTCGCGGTTTTCAAAATTCATATCAAACTGCTGTCCTTCACAGACTTCTACTGCTGTTTTGTTGAACAGACGGAGGACCTCAGGCAGCAGGCTGGGTGCTGTGCCGAGTAGGAGATCATAAGCTCTCACGAGCATCACATCTCCGGAAAGGATAGCAGTGTTAGCATTCCATTTTTCATGGACGGTGGCTTTGCCCCTTCGCAAAGGCGCCTGGTCCATGATGTCATCATGCATCAGGGTGAAGTTGTGAAATACTTCTACCGCACAGGCCTGATTGAGGATTTCCTCCGGGTTTTTGCTGTAAAGTCCATAAGCCAAAAGAGAGAGAAGCGGTCTGATCCGCTTCCCTCCCAGGCTCATGATGTAACTGATCGGGTCGTAAAGTTCTAGGGGTGATTCTCCGAAACTATGGGAGGTGATGTGATCCTCAAGTTTAATTAAAAGCGCGTGAGCGAGGCTTTTTTCTGTCATTATCTGCAAATTCCAAATCAATTGTTCGTCGGTCTATATCGGTGTTAACTACCCGGACCATCACTTTGTCGCCCAAAGTGATCATTTTTTTATTCTTGCTGCCGATCAACCGCATATTTCTCTCATCAAAGTCGTAGTAGTCGTCATCCATATCCTGCACGCGGATCATGCCCTCGCACTTGGTTTCGGTGATTTCTACAAAAACTCCCCATTCCGTCACGCCTGCGACGATTCCCTCGTAGTCCTTCTGCTCAGCCATCGACATGTATTCCACCTGCTTGTACTTGATGGAAGCGCGCTCAGCATCGGCAGCACGTTTTTCCCGTTCGGACGAGTGCAGGCATTTTTGTTCCCAAGATTCAGCTTCCGGAGATTTGCCACCGTCGAGATAGTGCTCCAGAAGCCGGTGTACCATCATGTCAGGATAGCGCCGGATTGGAGACGTAAAGTGCGTATAATGTGCGAAAGCCAGTCCAAAGTGTCCTTTCGGTTCCGTGGTGTATTTGGCCTTGGCCATACTTCGGATTGCCAGCTGCTCCAATACGTTTTGTTCAGGTTTGCCCTGGATTTCCTCCATCAGCTTGTTTAAGGCCGTCGAGATTTTCTGGACGTTTGTGACGTCCATCTGGTGGCCAAATCGCTTCGCAAAGCCAGAGAAAGTCTCCAGTCGATCTAAATCCGGACTGTCGTGTGTTCTATAGACAAAGGTATCGGTTCCGTTGTGTTTGTTGTAAATGAACTCTGCCACATATTTGTTGGCCAAGAGCATAAACTCCTCGATGAGCTTGTGGATGTCTTTTCGCTCTTTGACCATCAGACCCAGCGGTTTGCCGGCCTCGTCTAGTTTGAATTTAACTTCGACGGTTTCAAAATTCACCGCGCCGTGATCAAATCGCTTCTTACGGATTTTTTTGGCAATGTCATTGAGTAGCGTCAGCTCCCCAAAATAGTCGCCGGATTGTGTGTCGATGCATTCTTGGGCTTCTTCGTAGGCGTATCGGCGATTAGAATGGATGACGGTCCTTCCGATCCAGTGCTTGAGGACATGGCCATTCCGATCCATCTCAAAGACACACGCAAAAGTCAGTTTGTCCTCTTTCGGACGAAGTGAACAAAGGCCGTTGCTTAGCCGCTCGGGAAGCATCGGTATGGTGCGATCTACGAGATAGACTGATGTTGCGCGGTTAAAGGCTTCTTTTTCCAAGGCCGTCTTTGGCTGCACGTAGTGGGTCACATCAGCGATGTGAACACCGATTTCTAGATTGCCATTTTCCAGCTCCCGATAAGAAATCGCATCATCAAAGTCTTTGGCATCTGCGGGGTCAATGGTAAAAGTCAGTACATCGCGAAAATCTTCTCTTGCTTTAATCTCTTTCGCAGTGATCTTATCCGAGATCTCATTGGCCTCCGCATCAGGTTCCTGGGGGTATTCAAATGGAAGTCCAAATTCCGCCATGATGGAGTGGATCTCCACTTCGTGAAGTCCCGCTTTCCCCAGTACGCGTATCACTTGCCCAGTCGGATTTTTGTCGCCGTCTCTCCACTCGGTGAGTTTGACGATTACTTTATCGCCGTGCTCCGCACCCATGAGTTCGCCGCGATGGACGAAGATGTCTTTGTGCATTTTCTTGAAGTCCGGCACGACGAACGCGAACCGGGGCGAAATCTCCACCCTGCCCACAAATTCATCCCGGCTTCTTTCCAGAACTTCCAGTACGCGGCCTTCGACTCGGCCAGTTTTCCCTTTGCCGGGCAAAACCATCACGCGGACCTTGTCTCCGTCGAGCGCCTGCTTGAGATCGGCTTCTTTGACCATAATATCTCCTCCGGTGGCATCTGGATTGTCTTGGACAATAAATGCAAAACGGGGATTTACAAAGTCCACCCTGCCGACGACAAATGCTGGGTCCTTAGTGGAGCTGAAGTAATTTCGGGAGTTACGCGAGATTGCACCGGATTCGACTAGCTGATACAGGACCGGTTCTACCCCGCCCTTGTTGAGCGAGTCGCGGATTTCAAGGTGTTTGATGAGCTGCTTGGAGTTAAATTCTTCTCCGAAGTGAGCGTCTAAAAATTGGAGGATGCGTCTCGCCAAGTTGGCGGCGTCATTGGAATGGCCTCCTTTTTTATGATTTGAGTTTTTTCTTTCTGGTTTTCTTCCCATGATTTGGGTGAGTTTTTCATGTGTTAATAATTTGATTTTCAGCAGACAAATAGCTTGTTCCGTCCGCCTCGGCGGATCGGGAGATTCTCGCTGACAACCATTTTAGCGTGTGACGTACTCGTCATGCTTGATTTCATGTGGCAATAAATCGTCTCCGATTACCACATGGAATGCCCAATTTAATCATACCTCTGTGTGATGATTTTCCGATGGACATTTCTAAGGTAAAAAGATTTGGATGCCCTCGACATCAATCTTTGTGATCTTTTTTTGAATCTTCTGAATGGATGATTTCTATCGTGAGGTCATCCAGCTGTGGGTGCATCGCCATAAAAATCCGGGCTGTCACCTCCACGTCTCGAAGGCAGTATCTTGAGATTTTCTCAATATCGTTTTCGAGATAAAATGCGGCGTTGACTTGACTGCCATCGATCCCGTCTTTTGACGTGGGGATTCCAAAAACTGCCGCCAGCAACTCCAGGCGGGTATAATGTTTGTAATCGCCAAACTTCCACATCTCCATGGTGTCCAGATGGCGGACTTCCCAGGGTTTTTTGCCGGTAATCTGAAGCGGTTCGGGAAGAGGGATTCCCTGGATCAGCATTCTCCGGCAGAGGTAAGGAAAGTCAAACTCTTTCCCGTTATGTGCACAAAGCACCCACTTTTTCTTATCCAACAACTCATTTAAAGCAGAAAGAAGTTCCCGTTCCACCGGATCAGTAAATACCTTCGACCTGAAAAACAGTTTTTTATCCTTCTTTTTGCTCTGGAAAAAGCCGACGCCCACGCAGATTACTTGACCGAATTCGGCGTGGATACCAGCCCGGTCAAAGTACAGCGAGCCAGGAGCTTCTGACGGATTTTCCATTCGGATCAGGCGTTCTTTCTTGATCCATTCTTCCTGAAGGCGTGAATCCAGCTCTTCAAATTTTTCTGTCAATGAGGCAGTTTCAATGTCTAAAAATAGAATGTCTCCCAATTGGTCAAAAAAGTCTGCCATAAGCGTAAGAGTTAACTGTGAAGGATTCCTTCCAGACCGATCTCAGGAATCAGGCTTAGAAGTGCGGGCTCAAAACTGCCTGGAGTAAAGATAAACTTTTTGTCAAAGATCTGATCCAGTATGTAATAGCTCACCCAGAATTCGTTAGTCAGCGAAAAAACTCCCGGGTCGATCGATTCTACTTTGGCCACTGACTGGGCGCCGAGCTCCTGGATCATGTGGCGGAGCGTAGACGTTTGCCGTCTTTCTCCGTCCAGGATGCCGTATCCTTTGGAAGTAACCATGACAGTGTTTAGCTCAATAAGGTTGAGATTGATGATGTACACTGACCATTGGTCTCCGTCGGGAGTTTGGGTTTTTGCAATGGCAAGTTTTACTCCGGTTACGGGGGAGAAATCAATATCTTTTTTCATGATGTACAGATGATGGGGGATCTTCGCTTGATTCAGAAAGTTGAAGGCCGTCGATTATCCCGACTGGCGAGGTTTTCTCACTTCTCACGCAAAGTCCATTTCAAACAAGTCCGATAGATGCTTTTTCACCCTTTCCTTCGCTTCGGATTCATCCACGGGTCGTCCGAGTTCAAGATGGAGTGAGGTGACGGCCTTGTCATCAATGCCGCATGGTACGATGTGGCTAAAGTAGCTGAGGTCTACATTTAGATTGAATGCGAAGCCGTGCATGGTCACCCATCGGCTGGATTTGACGCCCAAGGCACAGATTTTCCGTGGATTTTGTTGGGTGATATGGTCCAGCCAAACGCCGGTAAGTCCATCGATTCTGCCTGCTTCAATGCCGTAGTCGGCCAAAGTCCGGATGATCGCTTCCTCCAGATATCTCAGGTATTTGTGAATGTCGGTGAAGAAATTGTCCAGATCCAGGATCGGGTAGCCGACCAACTGGCCGGGTCCATGGTAGGTGATGTCTCCTCCACGGTTGATTCTATAATAAGTAGCGCGATAATCTGCCAGTCCAGATTCGTCCAAGAGGAGGTTTTCCGGCTTGCCGCTTTTTCCCAATGTATAGACATGTGGATGCTCGACGAAAAGCAGGTAATTGGGAGTTCGGGTTTGACTTTCGGGTGGCAGATTCCGGTTTTTGATTTTCAGCGCAACTGTTTCTGCAAAAATTGCCTCCTGATAATCCCAGGCTTGCTGGTAATCCATAGGACCCAGATCTCGGAATTCTACGCTTTTATTGATAACTTCATTCATCTTTTTTCCTCTCGGGAAACTGACTTTTAAAACCGCCCGACATGCTGTTGGGTTCATCGATTTTTCAAAATTAGTCAATTTTAGCATGGCCGAGCACAACGAATCTGGTAGACTTGCCGAGCAGCTTGCCGCAGACTGGCTAGTCACCAAGGGTTATGAGCTGCTAGATACGAACTATCGGCATGGACATGCCGAGATCGATCTGATCATGAAGCACAAAGGTTTGTTGATTTTTGTAGAGGTGAAATTCCGCTCAGGAAGCGGTTTTGGATTTGCTGAAGAATTTGTCGATTCAACTAAAAAAAAGCTGTTAGTAAAGGCTGCGGATCAGTATATTTATGAAAATGACTGGCACAAGGATATCCGTTTTGATATCGTGGGGGTCTATAAAAATCGGGCCGGCACGATCAATTTCCGGCATTTTGAGGATGCTTTTTACTAACCAAATTTTACTATGAAAACTCTGTTTCTCGGCCTGTTTATGGCCTTTGTGACCACGGCGACTTTCGCCCAAAAAGAAGAAAAAACTGAAAAAATCATCAAGGATGCCGAGGAGGCCAAGGCTGCGTTCCTCAAGGATGATCCGGGAATGGCGGATTTGTTTGCCTCTGCACATGGCTATATCATCTTGCCAAACGTCGGAAAAGGTGGGCTCGGAGTGGGTGGAGCTGCCGGGAATGGCGTTGCGCATGAAGGTGGTGCTTTGGTAGGATTTGCCAAGATGTCTCAATTGACTATTGGCTTCCAAGCAGGTGGTCAGGCGTACAGCGAGGTCGTTTTTTTCGAAACCAAGGAAGCTTTCGAGCGATTCAAGGAAAACAAAGTGGAGATGTCTGCTCAAGTGTCGGCTGTGGCCGCCGCCGCCGGTGCTTCCGCAAATGCTAAATACGTGGATGGAGTGGCTGTATTTACCCGCACAAAAGGCGGTCTCATGTATGAAGCATCCGTCGGAGGACAGCAATTCAAGTTCACAGAGAAATAATCAGAGGTCTTTCCTGTAGATCAGATTTCCGTCTTTGTCCCATTCCGCCCGTATGTACGGGCGGAAATTTTTTGTATAAGGGGCTTCCTGATATTGGATCTCCCGCTTGCGGATTGCTTTAGTATTGTCCGTGTCCCAATATTCTGTCCAGAGTCCGACCTTCTCCCCGTATTTATATTCACCTGTGACGGCGATCTGCTGATCCTCGTGGAAGTAGAAGTAGTTTCCTTCCTCCAGACTGTATTGGATCGGAATGATCTCCTCGATGCCTCGTGAAGCTTGGTCGTAATAAGTGATCCTTGATTCCTTCGGCCAGCCTTCTGAGTAGTGATTCTTGTCTTGAAGGACATTTTTGTCATCAAAAAGCATCCATGTCCTGTGCTTGGTGCCGTAGTAGAACATGCCGCTTTCGACCACTTCCTCATTGACGACCCGCTCATAAGGGCCATGCAGGAGGTAGCCGGTTTCTTTGGTGTATCCGGTCGTCTTGATGCTCCTTTCCTTTGGGTCAAACCAATATACGTCGCGGATGTAGGGATCGGGATTGCGGTCGACGTCGGTGTAGTTAAAGTATTCAAGGTAGGACTGGCCGCGCATTTCCCTGCGGGTAAAGCCACGCTGGGTCTTGATTCCAAACCAGATATTTTTGCGCGCTTTTTTCTTTTTTTCCTTTTTCTCTTCCTTTTCCTCTTCCTCATCAAAAAGTAGCAAAGGAGCGACAGAAGGCAAAAGTGCAGAATTAACTACGCCACTCGAGTCCGGATCGGAGTTTTTCTCAGACTCGTTTTTTTGGGCAAAAGTGAATTTGCCGGAAACAAACATTACAATCAGAAAAACGAGAAATCTCCTGTTCATTGAGAGAAAAACGGCAGAATTGACGAACTATTTTCTTCAAAAATAACATTTAAGCATCAATTCCGCTGGTTTGTTTAGAATTTATAATCTTCTGTCTATTTTTGAGGAATTTGTAAAAAACCTGTTGAAAAAATGAATTCTATTCTCTCGGATCGCATCCTGAATATGGAGGAATCAGCCACCCTGGCTATGGCAAAAAAAGCCCGGGAACTGAAATCTCAAGGCGTTGACATTATTGGTTTGAGTTTGGGTGAGCCCGATTTCAAAACACCCAAGCATATTCAGGAGGCGGCCAAGGCTGCGATCGACGAAGGAAAATACTTCGCTTATCCTCCAGTGGCTGGATATCAGGATCTGAGAGAGGCCATCGCCAAAAAACTCCGGGAGGAAAACTCCATCGAGCAGGCAAAAGCCGAAAACATTGTAATATCTGTAGGAGCGAAGCACTCCATCGCCAACACGTTCATGTGTATCGTGAACGAAGGAGACGAAGTAGTGATCTTCTCACCTTACTGGGTTAGCTACGCGGAGATCATAAAGCTTTGTGGCGGTGTACCTGTGCTGATCGAAGGGACTTTGGAAAACAACTTCAAAGCTACGGCAGCTCAGCTGGAAGCAGCAATTACCCCAAAAACCAAAGCGGTAATCTACTCTTCTCCGTGTAACCCAACCGGCTCTGTTTTCTCCAAAGAAGAACTGGAGGCTATCGCCGAAGTCGTGAAGAAGCATGAAAACATGGTAGTCATTGCGGATGAAATCTACGAACTGATCAATTTCGAAGGCAAAAACTACAGCATCGGGTCTTTCCCCGGCATGTTTGAGCGGACGATCACCGTCAACGGATTCTCCAAAGGATACGCAATGACCGGATGGAGAGTGGGATATATCTGTGCTCCTTTGGAAATCTCCAAGGCGGTAGAGAAAATGCAGGGACAGTTCACCTCAGGGAATACCGGCATCGCGCAACGCGCGGCACTTGCGGGCATCACCGGAGACCAAGCCCCTTCTCACGAGATGACTAAAGCATACTTCAAGCGTAGAGCTTTGGTGCTTGACTTGCTCAGAGATATTCCAGGCATCAAGACTCACGTTCCGCAGGGAGCCTTCTATTTCTTTCCAGACGTGACAGCGTTCTTTGGCAAGTCTGCGCACGGGCAGACGGTCAACAATGCCGATGATCTTTGTCTATACCTGCTCTCGGTGGCCAATGTATCGCTGGTGACAGGTGGCGCTTTTGGCGCTCCCAACTGTGTGAGATTGTCCTATGCAGCTTCGGAGGAAGATTTGGTAGAGGCGCTGAAGCGAATCAAAAAAGCCCTTGGCGAGTTGGCCTAAGCAGAATAAAATAAACTTCTCAGCCCCGACTAAAATCGGGGCTATTTTTTTGCCTTCACAGAAAGGACTAATTTTGACCAAATCATCAACCCATGGCTGAAGTACTTGTAATTACCCCGGTGAAAAATTCCATCGAAACGACCCTGGACACCGCAAGGGCAATAGCAGCTTCTGACGTTTCGGTTCGTCATGTGATCTTCAATGACTTCAGTTCCGCCGAGACCAAGCTCAGCCTGGAAGAGAACAAAACAGCGATCGGCTATGAGCTGATTCATGTCGAGGATCTCACCGATCATCCTTCTCCCAATTATAAACTTGTCTTGCAGCTGGCGCAAAAGATGGCTTTGGAAAGCAAATTGCCGCTTCTAGTCGTCGAATCGGACGTGGTACTGAAGCCTGACACGATATCGAGTCTTCTTTCTTTCCAGAAGAAAAGTAAAAAATCCGGCTTGGTGGGATCAGTGACAGTGGACGAAAAGGGCGTGGTTAATTTTCCCTACCTGAAATTCAAAGACTCAAAAGAAGCCGTCATCCGAACGCAGCGCAGTCTCAGCTTTTGCTGCACACTTTTTTCTCCGGATTTTCTTCAAAGCTTCGATTTTAGCGGCCTGGATGAAGCAAAGGATTGGTATGACACGTTTATTTCTAAAAAATCGATTGAACTGGGATTTGAAAATGCAGTCCTGATGAATGCGCCTGTGTGGCATCGCCCGCATGCAAGCCGCCCATGGAAGCAACTCAAATACAGCAACCCGCTGAAATATTACTTTTTGAAATTCTGGAAAGGCCTCGATAAGATCTAACCGCCATCAAAATCGTTCATGAAAAGTGTCTGCGTATTTGTACACTACGGTCACACTCCGCAGCTTCCCTATCCGGAGGAAGCTTATGTGAGAGAACTTGCCACGTATTTTTCTCAGATTATCCTCGTGACCAATCAACGAGAATTTGAACTCGGGGGCCTCCCTTCCTCCGTCTCCCTGAAGATGGTGGAAAACGAGGGCTACGACTTTGGGATGTTTTATAAAGTGGCCCAGGAACTCGATTGGCAGCATCTAGATAGACTGGCACTCGCCAATGATTCAAACCTGATGATCCAGCATTTGTCAACTTTGTTTGAAGTCGGAGAGAATTCCCGCATCCCATTTTGGGGAGCTGTCGACTCCAACGAGAGGCCGTGGTTTTCGACCCACGCGGACAATTACCATCTGCAGAGTCATTTTCTGGTTTGGGAAAAGCCCGCCTTGCCTCTTCTCAAGGAGTTTCTCGATCAGGTGCCGATCAGGGATTTTTTTGCGGAAAAGGATCCTAAGAACTTACGCAGAAAAGTGATCAATGATTGGGAGATTGGGATCTCCCAGTTTTTTCTACAGAATAAAATAAAAATTGGAGCAGCGTTCGGTTCGGGGCCGTTGTCGGCATCCAGTCCAAAGAAATCGAAGGTAAACAACACGCACAAGAGTCCGGAACAACTACTTCAAGCGGGCTACCCATTTATGAAGAAGAGACTGGTCGCCGAGCAGGGTTTTTTGCGCCGTATTTTTTTTCCTGACAAGAAATGGGTAAATCTGATCAACAGCTATAGTTTTGACAGGTCACATGCCGAGCAGTTGATTCTTTCTGTCAAGAGATAAAAGTAGTGTTTTGGAAAAAAGTATGCTAAAAACAGCAGCAGCGGGTAAGGTCTACATCATGTACTATAAAAAGGGCGCAATTCTTCCCGTGGATGAGATGTACGAACCGTTGTTCTGTGGGGCTTTTCCTGGGAAAGCCCAACTGCCCTACCTCCAAGATGATTCGGGCGTTAATATTTCAGGGAAAAATGAGTTCTATAGCGAGCTCACGGGAGTCTTTTGGGTTTGGAAAAACACCAAGCAGGAGTTCACCGGGATCTGTCACTATCGAAGGTATTTCACCGTATATCCTGAGCCTTGGTATCACCGGCTGAAGTACGTCGTCACACATCCGTTCAAGGCGCTGATTGGTCCCAACCCCTTGATCTACACGAAAAGGGTCTCGAAATACGCATCGAAAATATTGACCTTAGAACAGACAAATGCCATCCTGAAGGATTTTGATGTCATCTTGCCGGTTGCCAGACCGTTTAGATATTCGGTAAAGACGCACTACGAAAAGTACCATGACATCCGTGATCTAACTCGTATCGAGGAGATTTTGCAGGAAAAGTACCCCGAGATGGTTCCTTGCTGGCAGCAGGTTTTGGCGGATAATAAGCTTTTTGCAAACAACATGTTTGTAATGAAATCCCCTTACTACGAGGAATTTATGGCTTGGCTGTTTGAGATGCTTTTTGAGTTTGAAGCCAGATCTCATCTCGAAAATTACCGCGGGTATCAGCAGCGGATTCTTGGATTTGTGGCCGAACGAATCCTGACGCTTTGGATTACATATAAAAAGCTAAACGTGAAACAGCTGCAGCTGCTATATTTCAAACAATTGAAGCGGGAATAGGAAAGTGACCGGCGGGATGCGCAAGGTTTGGCAGCGAAGGATTTCTCTTTTTGCTTTTTTGCAGTCGTATGTTTCCGTACTCCGCATCCGCCCCGTGTCCTAAGTGAAAGTCTGCATCTGACGCTGACTAAATCTTCCGCATTCTTTTTTTTGCAGCGATACATCCCCTTGACATCTTAAGTGGGGAATTGCGGACGCATTCCAAAGGAAGCTGCTAAACAATGTAACGAATTCGGGCGTTTGGAGCCTGCACTCAAACTGTTATACTTAGTTGGTTGAAATGACATTTTTCCCTTTGAATAGAAGGTAAATGCAAAAAAATATTTGGATTGCTCTAATTTAACTTTAACTTCGATACGGTGATTAACAACTTTTCTCTATCCTCCTTTTTCAAAAAATGAGATTCTACGGAATCCATTTTTCGAACTCTGACAGTTTTTAAGAGAACCCTGACGAAAGTCGGGGTTCTTTTTGTTTATATTAAGTTTGAATAATTCTCTATGAGGTCATTTTGCTGTCTATTCATCTTTGCTTTGCTGGCTCTGGCTCCGGAGTTTTCGGTTGCCCAGACCAAGACGGTTGACACCACGTACATCAGGGAGACGCCCGAAAAGATGATCTTGCGTGCCTATGTGTCCAGAAAGTACACCGAGCTCGACTATGGTGATCAGATCGGACTGTATGAGCCCAACAGCGGTCTGAACTTGGGGCTCGGCCTTACTTATCAAAAGTTCACATTAAACGTGGCTGTCCCGGTTTCTTTTTTGAATCCAGAGCGTCAGGAAGACTGGCCGAAATTTCTCGATCTCCAGTCGCATGTATATGGAAGAAAGTGGATAGTCGATCTCTTTGGGCAGTTTTATGGCGGTTACCTGATCAAAGACTTCCAAGGAACGGGGGAGGATTATCTGCGAAGAGATATCAAAGTCGTGAAGCTGGGCCTCGCTGTCAACCACGTCTTTAACGGAGACAAGATTTCTCTGACGGCGGCTTTTCACCAATCGGAAATTCAGAAAAAATCTGCCTTTTCACCGATGGTCGGATTTGAGATTTATCGGGTCAGGATCAGTGGCGACTCCTTGATCCTGCCTGAGGATGTGCCGATTCCGGGAAATTATGAAAGAGGGGACTTTTTTCACCTAGGACCAAGTGCTGGGTTAGTCGGAACACTGGTTTTTGGGAAAGGGTTTTTTCTCTCAGGTGCGGCCTCCGGAAATCTGGGACTGGGAATCTCCAAGGCTGAGCAAGACAAAGAGACAAAGCAGGTCGAGTTGATGCCGGGCTATTTTTTGAGAGGATTTGCCGGGTATAACGGCGACAGATTTGCCCTCAGCGCAAGCTACGTCTACAAGTATCTGGATCTCGCCAAGCAGCAGGATATTTCGCAGTCAGCTAACACCGGCAATTATCGAATCAACTTGATCTATAAAATCAACCCGGGGCCAAAATTCACTAAAACCTACACCAAGTTGAATCCTTTGAACATCTTGAGGCGGGCCTTAGAGCGATAGGTTTTACCAGTTCAACGCATTTATTTTTAGCTTTGGTCTGAGTTATACATACACCCATCACCCATGACTGACGCATTCGGTATCCAGCAATCGCTCCAAAACATCGGTATTCAACCTGAAAACCCCGGTTCCTCGACCGGTACGAACTGGTTGGATTCCGGTGAGCTTTCCCTTTCTTCGATTTCTCCTGCAGATGGCAATCTGATCGCAAAAGTTCAACTGGCCAATGTAGAAACCTATGAAGCAATCATTGCACAGGCGCATTTGGCTTTTGAGAAATGGAGAACGGTGCCAGCTCCCCAGCGGGGCGAGATCGTGCGGGAAATTGGAAATGCACTCCGGGAGGTCAAAGCTGACCTGGGCAAGCTGGTTTCCTATGAGATGGGCAAATCCTACCAGGAAGGCTTGGGCGAAGTTCAGGAAATGATCGACATCTGCGATTTTGCGGTCGGCCTATCCCGTCAACTGTATGGATTGACCATGCACTCCGAGCGTCCCGGACATCGGATGTACGAGCAGTGGCATCCGCTGGGAATCGTCGGGATTATTTCTGCCTTCAACTTTCCGGTGGCCGTTTGGTCTTGGAACGCCGCTTTGGCTTGGGTTTGTGGCGACGTATGCGTGTGGAAGCCCTCGGAAAAGGCGCCACTTTCTGCAGTTGCCTGTCAGCATATTGCTGCAAAGATTTTTGCAAAACATGGGATGCCGGAGGGGATCTGTAATCTGATCGTCGGTGATTATAAAGTCGGCGAACTGATGTCTCACGACCCCAGAGTTCCGTTGATCTCGGCGACCGGCTCCACCCGCATGGGGAAGTTGGTGGGAAAGGCTGTCGGAGAAAGACTGGGTCGTTCGCTTCTGGAATTGGGAGGAAACAACGCCATTATCATTACCGAACATGCCGACATGGACATCGCGATCCGGGGTGCGCTTTTTGGTGCAGTAGGCACCGCAGGACAGCGATGCACGACAACACGCCGCCTGATCATTCATGAGAATGTCTATGAAGAAGTCAAAACCAGACTCGCCTCGGCCTATTCCAAACTGGTAATCGGGAATCCTCTAGATGAAAGAAATCACGTCGGTCCACTCATTGACCGCGACGCAGTACAATCCTATTTGGCAGCTATTGAAAAGGTAAAAACTGCAGGCGGGCAAGAAGTGGTCGCCGGTGGAGTGGTCACAGGCGAGGGATATCAATCCGGCTGCTATGTGAAGCCTGCTATCTTTGAGGCCGAAAATCACTTTGAAATCGTACAGCATGAGACGTTTGCCCCGATCCTTTACCTGATCAAATACAAAACGCTGCCCGAAGCCATTGCGTTGCAAAATGGTGTGCCGCAGGGGCTTTCCTCAGCGATCATGACCACCAATATGCGGGAGGCAGAGGCGTTCCTTGCCGCAGCCGGATCGGATTGCGGGATCGCCAATGTGAACATCGGGACGTCCGGCGCCGAGATCGGAGGAGCTTTTGGCGGGGAAAAAGAAACCGGTGGCGGCCGCGAATCAGGCTCAGATTCCTGGAAAGCCTACATGCGCCGACAGACGAATACCATCAATTATTCAACCTCGCTTCCGTTGGCCCAAGGGATCAAGTTTGACATCTAGACACAATAAGTAGGGAGGCGTCAGTACCAAGACCCGAGAGGAATTGACCATGCTGAGACCGAAAGCTGCCTACTCTTTTTCTTCCATGAGTGCTGTCTTCATCTCCTGTAGTTTGGATTGTTCTTCTTCGGAAAGAGTGGGGTAGCTGAGTTCCATGTCATCTAGGGCATGAATGATCGCCGACGCGACTGCGATTCTGGCGTAGGGCTTGTTGTCCGCCGGGATCACATACCACGGACTGTCCTTAGTCGAGGTTTTTCGGATGGACTCTTCGTAGGCTTTCATGTACTGATCCCAATAGCCCCGCTCCTTGATGTCGCCTGAGCTGAATTTCCAGTTTTTGTCCTGCTGGTCGATTCGTTCAAGAAAACGTTGCTTCTGCTCCTCTTTGGATACGTTGAGGAATATCTTGATCACTTTCGTGCCGTTTCTGTGGAGGTAT
Source organism: Algoriphagus terrigena DSM 22685 (assembly GCF_000429445.1). Lineage (GTDB taxonomy): Bacteria > Bacteroidota > Bacteroidia > Cytophagales > Cyclobacteriaceae > Algoriphagus > Algoriphagus terrigena. The sequence continues at coordinate 192,226 of NZ_AUBW01000010.1, read as the reverse complement.
CTTTCGAAATTCTGGATGTCCTCCAGACGTTGATCCCAGATTTTTTTGGTGATGAGTTTCTCGGGAAGTTTTTGATTTTGCAAAATAGCCTCGTGTACCCGCACGACTAACACTTCTTCGTAATAGGAGCGGTTGAAGATTCCGATTTTCCCCCGTCCAGGCAATTCTTTGACACACCGCCACAGGAAATCATGGTCCAATTCCTCTGAGTTGGGGGCTTTGAACGGCGTGACGTGACAGCCCTGAGGATTGATGCCGGACAAGACGTGCTTGATTGCGCCATCTTTCCCGGCCGCATCCATCGCCTGAAAAATTACTAACAGCGACCACCGATCTTGGGCATAGAGCACTTCCTGAAGTTCCGTGAGTATGTCCACACCCTGCTCCAAGGCTTCTTTGAAAAGCGGCTTATCCTCTGGCCCAAAGGTCTTTTTTGGCTCCGTAGAGAAGTGTTTGAGTTTAAAATCCTTTCCGTTACCGACGCAGTAGCGGTTAGAGATTTTCTTCGCGCGTTTGATCAGCTCCTTGTCGCTCATTTCTTTTAGCGACTTTGCGGTGAGATTGCTGTCTTCTGTCATGGGGCGTTTTGGTTTTGAAAAATTGACTTGTTGCAGATTTTTTCTTGGAATGTTTCTGGGACTAATTACTTTTAATTCCAACGTCTTCAAAAAGATACAGGGAAATTTCGGGAATATTCCCTGCCTTCTTTTTCCGATAAAATCAAAAAAGTAAAGACTATTTTTATAAAAACTGATTCTGAAAGCTATGAAGAAACTATTGGTTGCGACAGGCGGCGGAGACTGTCCCGGTCTGAATGCGGTGATTCGGGGTATCGTCAAACGTGCCTCCCGACAGAAAGAGTGGGAAGTCTGGGGAAGCTATGAGGCTTTGAACGGGCTTATGGAAGAGCCAATCCGACTGATCAGGCTGGATGGTAAGACAGTCTCAGGCATTCACGTGAAGGGAGGAACCATCCTCGGGACGACTAACAAAGGCAATCCGATGAGCTATCCGGAAAAGCAGGCTGACGGAAGCGTGAAACTAGTCAACCGAATTCCCTGGCTGGTGGATCGCCTGAAGGGAAAAGGATTTGATGCGGTGATCAATATTGGTGGCGACGGCTCACAGGCAATCTCCCAAGCGATGTTTGAGGCGGGAATGCCCGTCGTCGGCGTGCCAAAGACCATTGACAACGATCTGAACTCCACCGATTTTACCTTTGGTTTCCAGACCGCGGTACAGACTGCGTCCGAGTCCTTTGATCGGCTGGTGACTACCGCCAGCAGCCATCATCGGGTGATGATCATGGAGGTGATGGGAAGGGATGCCGGGTGGATTGCGCTCTATACGGCGATTTCTGGAGGAGCGGAGGTTTGTCTGATCCCGGAGATTCCTTACGATCTGCAGGCCGTCGCTGAGCGCCTTCAGGGACGATACATCGATGGGAGAGGTTTTGCCAATATCGTCATCGCTGAGGGAGCCAAAGCAAAAGACGGAACCGTCACGGCCTCCAAAGGTGAGGAGGGAAGACATGCCGTCCGTCTGGGAGGGGTTTGCTATACCCTCAGCCAGCAGCTCAAAGACGCGGGTATCAAAGCAGACATTCGTGAGACAGTCCTCGGCCATACGCAGCGTGGCGGAACGCCCATCGCTTATGACCGGGTGATTGCTTCAGTCTTTGGTGTAAAAGCGATGGAACTTGTACTGGACGGAAACTTCGGGCAGTTGGTCGTGCTGAAAAACAATGACTATACTTCAGTCTCGATCAAGGAAGCTATCAGCGCATACAACTATGTCGATCCCAATGGAACCTTGGTAAAGGCTGCCAAAGGTCTTGGTATTTACTTTGGTGACTGAAGTTGCCATTTCTGGCAGAATCAGCTTGTTTCGAGCCATGACATTGCTTGTCAAATGTCAACAAATCAAACCTCAAATCTTAAACTTTAATAAACCCCTCCCAAATGACCTATTCATCTTTTCAAGCTTTGAAAAAGCTCCAAGCCACACTTTTGCTATTCTTTTGTCTCGGGATTATCAATCACTCGATTGCTCAGATCCCTCAGCAATACCTTGAGATCTCTGTCTCTCCCGACCATCCCGACTGGACGTACAAGCTGGGTGACAAGGTAGAATTTATCGTTTCCGTTACTCAATCCGGGCGGCCAGTACCGGTAGAAAACGTCCGGTATTTTGTTAAGGAGGAAAAGATGGAACCCATCCAAGAAGGAGCTTTGGTCCTGAAAGACGGTGAAGCGATCATCTCGGCGGATGGGATGGAAAAACCCGGATTTCTACGATGTGAGGTCTTTGCAACAGTCGATGGCAAGGAGTATCGGGGCTTGGGTACAGCGGCTTTTGAGCCCGGTTTGATCCAGCCGACGGTGAAGATGCCCACTGATTTTGAAGCCTTTTGGAACGCCGGGAAAGCTGAACTTGCTCAAATCCCGATGGATCCCAAGATGATCCACATGCCTGAGAGAAGTACCGAGGCAGTGGATGTCTATCATGTTAATTTTCAAAACATCAAAAACAGTCGGATCTATGGTGTGTTGACTGTACCCAAAGGAGCGGCGAAATACCCGGCGATTTTGCAGGTGCCCGGAGCGGGGATACGGCCTTATTCCGGTGATTTGGCAAAGGCGGCCAGAGGTGCGATTACCCTCCAGATCGGGATTCACGGGATACCGATTGACATGGCTCCGGAGGTATATGCGAATCTTTCCAGCGGTGCGTTGAACGGTTATTGGAATTTTAACGTGTCGGATAAGGACATTTACTATTACAAGCGTGTGTATCTGGGCTGCATCAGAGCGGTCGATTTCTTGGTTTCCTTGCCTCAATACGACGGGCAAAATCTCGGGATTCAGGGAGGAAGTCAAGGTGGGGCCTTGTCGATCATCACCGCGGCCCTAGATCCCCGGATAAAATATCTGTCCGCCATGTATCCTGCAATGAGTGACATGACCGGTTACTTGAATGGAAGGGCCGGCGGTTGGCCACATATCTTTGCGGGCAACAATCTGGCATACTACAATTATCCTGATGCGGTCGAGACGATCAGTTACTACGACGTGGTGAATTTTGCAAGGATTTTAAAAACCCCCGGATTCTACAGCTGGGGATTCAATGATGACACCTGTCCGCCGACGTCATATTATTCCGCATATAACGAAATCAACGCGCCTAAAGAGGTTTTTGTCGTGCCGGAGACCGGCCACTGGACTTATCCCGAGCAAGGAAAGAAGTCGGACGATTGGCTTTTTGAGAAGCTGAAAAAGTAGAACGCGTGAGGCCTAAAAATCCTCAAAGGGGGATTTTTAGGCTGATCGCTGGCATGCTTTTCGGGTGACCCGGCAGAGAGATTGGCTGATGTAGTGCCTGATTCTGGAGTGAGAGCCGAGCGGCCAATCTTGCATTTTGTCCTGCGCTCAAGAATATAGGTACACTGGCGATGAATGAAATAACGCCGGTCCAGCCCAAGACTGTGTCAAGCGTTTGATTGGGAGATTCCCCATAGGCACTATAGTCAGGGACAATGGCCAAGGAGGTTACCATGAATGCCGTCCCAGTTCCCAACAAAATCCAGCCTGCTGTATATTGATTGTTACTTTTTTCCAATAGTTCGTTCGGCGTGGTTGCCAAGCTTTTTGTTTGCGATTGCAATTGAAAAATAATCCCAAACACGATGAATGCGGTAACGAAATATTTCATCGTTTTGTGGAATTAAGTGAGATGGATAGGTTCAGGGCTGGGTAGATTTGTAGTGGCGGTCCTTTTGGATTGATCACTTGAGCAGTGTTAGCCCCTACACTTAGTTTCGCTGCTTTTCTAGCGCTGGACGCAGAAGCAACTAAAACAGGGACGCTAATTACAGCTAAGGTCAGACCTAATCCAGTAAGTATTGTTCCCGCTTCGAAAGAACTGTCGTACCAGCTGTTTGAGCTAAACGCTAAAATCAGTCCGAGACCTACGGCACCGCCTCCAATTGCCAACATCGTAGTTCCGGTTTTTTTCCGGCTTTCGCTCTGCCGGAGATACTCGTCGATCAATTGTCTGTTGTCCTGATTTTGGGCTTGGAGCTGGGGCACAGCTATAAGAAAAAGGGCTAGCAATAGGATGAATTTGGCCATTTGAAATCGCGGAGATGATGGGTTAAAAAAACCTTTTGGATTAATTCTCCTCCGAATCTATTTCATTTTAGCATTTCGACTCTCTGGATAAGTGCCTATCGAAAAACAGCTTTTGGCAATAATTCAGAAATGGGCCATTAAAAGTTACCCCTTGAGTAACGACCAATTTTTCCCCTGATCATGAAACCCGTTTTCCTTATAATCCAATTCCTTTGGCCATCATCCCAGCCAAGATCGGAATTAGAAACAGCAGTATCAGCTCCAATCGGATGAGCCAAAAAATCACTTTTGGGACGGTGACGATGTCGTCCGGTTTTCCTTTTCGGTTCTTCATAAAGAAAACAGTGGGGTAAATTGAAAGTAGACCAATCGTGACGAACAGGGCCAATTTCAAATGAAAAACCGGATTTTCGGAGTAGAACTCAGTCGGTTTTCCAATACCGCCTAACCAAAGAGTCAGTCCTGCTCCTAAGAGGGTCAAAACAGCGAAACCGTACATGCCATCAATCTTGGCAAGTCGGATTATTTCTTGTCTACTTAAACTGGACTTTAGAAATAGATGCTCTGAAACCAATGCTCCTACGATTGTAAAAATGCTGACAAAATGAAAGTATCTCAGGAGTAATTCTAGGCTCATCACGGTCGTTGCGGAAGGATTTTAAAGTTTTGAATTTTTTATGAGATTTCAAGTAGGCTTTCCTGAAAAATGGGGTTCATGCTATCCTGAAAAATGTTTAACTTCTCTTGACTTTTAGCAAAGACCCTCTGTATTATGCCCGCGCAGCCCCTAGAACTCATCTTGGCCAGGCAATTTGGCGATAGCCTCAGCATGCCGTTTTTCTTGGTCGACCCGGATGGAAACCTCCTTTTTTACAACGAGGCGGCGGAGGATATTTTCGGCCTTAGATTTACCGACACGGGAGGAATGCGCGAGGAAGAATGGGCGACGATGTTTAAGCCCACCGATGCGGACGGGATACCGATCCCGCCAAGCGATCTGCCACTGGTACGCACGCTGACCGACCGTCGACCGGCACATGGGTCGTTTTATATCGACAACCTCAGCGGGGATCGTATCAGGATCACCGTTACTTCTTTTCCCGTAGAGGGTCGGCCGGATCGATACTTGGGGGCGATTGCGATGTTTTGGAAATCAGAGTCATGAAAGTGAAAGTCTGGGGATGTCGGGGATCCCTGCCGTCCCCCGGACCTGAAAATTATACCTACGGAGGCAATACCTCCTGCATCCAAGTGACGCACGGAGAAACCTGTATTATCTTGGATTCGGGTTCGGGTATCCAGAGGCTTGGTAAGTTTATCACCCCCGCAGTGAGGGAGATGCACATCTTGCTGACCCATCTGCACATCGATCATACCATGGGCCTGGGGTTTTTTGCACCGCTGTACAATCCGGACATCGAGATTCATATTTGGGGACCTGCTACCGCAGGCCACCCTTTGATAGATCGCCTCAGACGATATTTTTCACCGCCGCTTTTTCCGATTCGTCTGACCGAACTGCCCAATCATCCCATTATCCATGAACTTTCCAATGAGTTTTTTTCAATAGGTGACATTCGGATTCACTGCGAATATCTCTGTCATCCGGGTCCTACCTTGGGCTATCGATTGTCGGATGGGAAAGCTACCATTGCCTACATCCCGGATCATGAGCTTCGGCTTGCCTCCAATGATTTTCCAAATGATCCAGAGTGGACGTCGGGATATGAAATCGCCAAATCGGCAGATCTTCTTTTTCACGACGGCAGCTACACAGCAAGGGAATATTCTCGGAAAGTCGGCTGGGGGCATAGTTCTATCGACGATGCCATAGCTTTTGCCAAGATGTGTAAGGTCAAGAAGTTGGCGATTTTTCACCACGAACCTTCTCGGTCTGACCTCGAGATCGAGCAAATGCTGCAAGATTCGCTTGGGAATGAGGAGTTGGACTTTGAGGTTCAGATGTGTGCTGAGGGGAATGAGTATAATCTGGAGGATGAAGTCGAAAATAGCCCTGAGCGCTGATTTGAGCTACTTGTTTCAATGGAGGGCTTCGAAAGAGCGGCTCTCTAAAAATCATGGAGGACCTTTTTTAGATCTTCCATCTTAAACTTGCTACCCCGCCCAGCCCTCTCGATCCAAGCTTCTATACTGAATCGCCTCGGCCAGGTGCTCTACTTTGATCTGCTCGGATCCGGCGATGTCCGCGATGGTTCGTGCTACTTTGAGGATGCGATCATAGGCTCTGGCAGATAAGCCGAGACGCTCCATGGCGGTCTTGAGCAAGGCTCTTCCGGCTTCATTGATCTGGCAGATTTCTTTGACGAGATGCGAGGGCATCATAGCGTTGCAGAACACATCGGGGTTGTTTTGAAATCGATCCTTTTGCCGCTCGCGTCCTTGAATCACCCGCTCCCGGATCACCTTGCTGGCTTCCGTCTTGCGGGTCGAGGTCATCTCATCAAACTTCACCGGCGTCACCTCCACATGGAGATCGATCCGATCGAGCAGGGGACCGCTGACTTTGTTGAGGTAGCGCTGGACGATGCCAGGTCCGCAGACGCATTCCTTTTCCGGATGGTTGTAGTAGCCGCAGGGGCAGGGATTCATGCTGGCAATGAGCATAAAGTTGGCCGGATAGTCTACCGAGACCTTGGCTCTGGAGATGGTGACTTTCCGGTCTTCCAGGGGCTGACGCATCACCTCCAGCACCGTCCGCTTGAATTCCGGCAATTCATCCAAAAACAAGACACCGTTGTGCGCCAGTGAGATTTCTCCGGGCTGGGGATTGCCTCCTCCTCCTACCAAAGCTACATCCGAGATGGTGTGGTGCGGACTTCGGAAGGGCCGCTGCGCCATCAGCGAGCCATTTCTCCCCAGCTTGCCGGCCACCGAGTGGATCTTGGTCGTCTCGAGTGCCTCCTGCAGCGACAGTGGAGGCAATATCGATGGAAGACGCTTGGCCAGCATGGTCTTGCCGGCACCGGGTGGGCCGATCATGATCACATTGTGACCTCCTGCCGCAGCGATTTCCAGGGCTCGCTTGATGTTTTCCTGCCCTTGGACATCTGCAAAATCAAACTCAGTGTCATCCAAGGAGTGGTAAAAGATCTCCCGGGTGTCCGTGACTAGGGGTTCGATTTCCAAAGTCCCCTGAAGAAAATCGACGGCCTGATCCATCGTTTCCACTCCGATGATGTCGATGTTGTTTACAATGGAAGCCTCCTTGGCGTTTTCCAGAGGGAGGATAAAGCCCTTGAATCCGCGTTTTCTGGCCTCAATTGCGATGGGAAGGACGCCCTTGATGGGACGGAGATTGCCGTCAAGCGAAAGCTCTCCCATGATCACATAGCGTTCAAGTTCGGCGAAGACCACTTGCTCGGAGGCCTGCAAAATCCCCATCGCAATGGGTAGGTCGTAGGCGGAACCCTCTTTGCGAACGTCGGCTGGAGCGAGGTTGATGACTACTTTTTGGCGTGGCATCCGGTAGTTGAAGTACTTCAGTGCGGATTCCACACGCTGCTGGGATTCCTTTACAGCCGAGTCGGGAAGCCCAACCATGAAGAAACTGGTGCCCTGACCGACATTGACTTCGATGGTAATAATATTGGCATCTACTCCGGAGACTGCACTTCCAAAAGTTTTAGCGACCATAGGAAAAATAAAAAGAGGAGACGATTGGTCTCCTCAATATACTCTTTTGCAAAAATTAAATCTTTATTAATCTGTGAAATTTTGTCTCGGCCGCAGGTTTGCCGAGGAATCATCCTGAACTTTTGGAGGGACAACTTTGGTGACAGGAGTGACTGGGGCTGTTTTTGGATGCTCAAAATCATACAGTTTCGCTTTGAGCTCGTTCATCTCGGCTTGGAGGTTCCTGGCGCGATCATCCATCTTGTTTTGATGGATGATTGCCGCTCCCCATGCTACCAAAAACAAGATCAAACCGGTCAGGAACACCTTGACCATTGACTCCGGTGTCAGGGGATCCATGCCAAAAGCAGATCCAAAGGTGTCGAACGAAAAGAAGAAGATCAGAAACAGCAGAAAGTAGAGCAAAAGTGCCAGCTGAAGAAATTGTGCTAGTTTTTTCATGAGATTAGTCAATTTATGAATTCTAATTTAATCAAACGGACTGAATACTCGACAGTTTCTGGTAAAGTCCGTCTCTGGACATCAACTCGGCGTGGGAGCCGCGCTGGACGATCTGCCCTTGCTCAATGACCAAGATTTCATCCGCATGCTGAATTGTACTCAGTCGGTGGGCAATCACCAACGTGGTGCGGTTGGTCATGAGTTTGGTCAGGGCTTCCTGGACCAAAAGCTCAGATTCCGAGTCCAAGGCGGAGGTGGCTTCATCCAAGATCAGGATCGGAGGGTTTTTCAATACGGCTCTTGCAATGCTGATTCGCTGTCTTTGCCCTCCGGAAAGCTTGGAACCCCGCTCGCCGATGGAGGTTTGGTACCCGTTTTCCAAGGAGGAAATGAAGCCGTGTGCATTGGCGATCTTGGCAGCTTCGATGACCTGAGTCTCCGTTGCATCTTCGATTCCGAAGGCGATGTTGTTGAATACAGTGTCGTTAAAGAGGATCGATTCTTGGGTCACGATCCCCATCAGACTCCTAAAGTCGGATGGGGAGAAATCCCGAATGTCCGTTCCATCCAGCTGGATTGCACCGGCACTGGGATCGTAGAATCTTGGAACCAAGTCCGCCAAGGTGGACTTTCCTCCTCCCGAGGGGCCAACCAGTGCGATCGTTTTTCCTCTCTGCAGCTTGAAATTTATATTTCGCAGGACGAGTTTTTCTTCGTAGGCAAAAGATAGGTCCTTGAACTCGATGGACTCCCGAAAACCTGTGACGGGAGTAGGGTTTTCCGGGGCGACGATTTCACTTTTGGTGTTTACTACTTCAAAGATCCGCTCAGCAGAGGCAATTCCCCGCTGAATGCTGGATACTGCCCGGGAGATTTCCTTGGCTGGGTTGAGTACTTGAGTGAAGATGATGATGTAGGTGATGAAGTCCGAAGCTCCAAGGTCCGACGCTCCACTGAGCACCAGGCTACCGCCGTAAACCAGGATTCCGGCTACCACACTTACGCCAAGAAATTGCGAAATAGGCGACGCCAGCTCATTTTTTCTCGCCATACTGACATTGACATGTGAGTAGTAGTCCGTCTCGTGATCAAACTTTTTGCTGATAAAGCGCTCTGCGTTGAAGGCCTTGATGACCCGCATACCGCCCAGGGTTTCGTCCAGAATATTGACGATCCGCCCGAGGGATTCTTGGCTTTGCACTGCCCGTTTTTTCAGCCTCCGGGTGATTCCTCCGATGATCGCTCCCGAGATGGGGATAATCAGGATCGTGAACAAAGTCAACTTGACCGACATGAAAAACAGCACGCCGAAATAGAGTATGATCGTCAGCGGTTCTCTGAAAACCACCCGCAGCGACTGTACGATCGTATTTTCGACTTCCTGCACGTCGTTGGTCATCTTGGACATGAGGTCGCCTTTGCGCTCGTTGGAAAAGTAGCCGATGTGAAGTGATCCGACTTTTTCGAAAATGTCCATCCGCATGCCTTTGATGACAGTGGCGCGGACTTTTGCCAAGACCACTCCCGACAGATACGTGAACAGGTTAGACAGGAACACCGAAATCACAATGATGATACAGACGAAGACGAGTGTTCCCATCTTGCCATAGTCATCCTGAACGGTCAGGAAGAAATGATTGAATAACCCCGTGAAATACTCTATCGAGAAGGAAAACGCCGGAAGTGCCCGGTATTGCTCGAGTGACGCCGGCGCCACCTGCTCAAAAATCACATCAAACAGTGGCTTGAGCAGCGTAAAATTGATCAGGCCAAAGAGAATGGAAAAGAACGTGTAAAAGATATAAATGGGGACGAATCTGCCAAAAGGGCGCGCATAGGACAGGATTCGCAGGTAGGTTTTCATCAAAAGAAATCGGTGGAATCAAGCTCCAAGGTACGCAAAATTGACTGCGCGGGTTTTTGTCAATAGTTGAAATCCGGCCGGATGAAGTTCCAGCGGAAGGCCAGCTGCAGGTAGTTGCTGCTCACCGGAGCGTCGAGATCTTGGGCCGTTCTCCTTCGGAACGTATGAGAAGCATCTACAAAGAAGTTGTGCTTGAGCATATACGAAGCCGTGAAGTTGGTCTGGACGACCGTGTTTTCGATCCCCTGCCCGATGTAGTTATCGTAGAGTCCAGTCGGGCTGTTTTCCAGTCGGTTTTTGAGCACATCTCCGCCCCAGTTGATGTCGGCGTTTTCATCCGCTCCGAAGTATTGGTAAAGTCCGGTCAGGTTCAGGTCCAGCCGGGGCAGCGGCTGATAGCGTATAATGCTGACAAATTCCCTGAAATTGGCACCTCTCGGATGCGTAAGCGGAGTTCGCCAGTTGGAGTACGACTGGTAGTCCACTTTTTCCTGAAAGGTATACGGTCGGGCTTGATTCCATTCCAGCTGGAAATCCAGGTTTTTTGCCCCCAGCACATTGATGTACTTGTAGCCCAGCTGCGCGCCGTATTTGTTGCGCTTGGATCCGTCTCCGCTGATTTCAAAAAATTCATCAAAGACAAACTCATCCAGCGCAAATTGTCCGTAGAGTTCCATGCCTGGTGTGAATATCCATTTCGCATCCAGACCCAGCATGACCTTGTCCGGCGTGCCCTGCTGCTGCTCCACCCAGCGGAGGAAGATGAACGGGTTGAAGTAGTTGAAGTTGATCTTGTCGGTCATGATTGAGGAGAAAAATCCCAGATTCAGGTTTTTCCCGACATTGAATCCCAAGCGGTTGTAGGCGAAATATTTCTGCGGATACCGTCCGTCCGTCGGTCTTCCTCGGTCGTAAAACACATCTGCCGTCATCTGAGTCCAGAGGTTGGTCAGCTGAAACTTCCAGACTTTGGTGTTGAACTTGACAAACATGTAGGGATTGGAAAAGTCGGAGATCTCAAACGAGCGGTATCCTTCGCCTGCGAAATTCCGATCGTGCCCCACTTGGATCTCGATGTGTTTGGTGATTTGAAAAGACACATGGCCGAGCGCGGAGAAATAGCTGTAGCCGTCGCTGTTATATTCCTTCCAAAATCCTTCGCCCGGCACCGCGCCGTTATGCTCAGCGTAGCTTTTGACCCAGCTCGGAAAGTACACTTCAGAGGTTGTTAAATACGTGTAAAAACCGACCTTTTTGTCCACAGAGCCTCTCACGACCAATCCTCTGGCCAATCGGGCCGGGTTGCGCTCATTGTCTGTCTCAGTGCCTCCGCTCAGATAGATCACAGGGCTGACGTGGATGCCAAAGTCCTCTCCCTCATAGGCGGCAAAATCCGCAGGTTGCTTATAGAGCGATTTCAGAAAAGGCTTTTTGGAACCGGGGATTTCCCTTTCAGAAAACTCCCAGCTGTCCTGACTCAAATAATTGAGGTTGAACTGGTCTGCTTTGGATTGGACTACGGCCGGATTTTCCGCCAAACTGTCCAGATATTTGGCCAGAATGTCTCGCCGATAGGGCTTATATCCACTGTTGAAAAAGGGGTTGTTTCGACCCTGGAGTATCTCGTACCGGCCGACTTTGTGGTAATATTCCCGGTCGTATGGGATGTAAGCTCCCTGAGCCAAACTGGATTGAATAGTGGAAAAAAGGCCGATTCCGATGATAAGGAGGCTGACAAGTCGGTGGGAGGTCAATTTTTGCATTGGTTAAAGCTAGAAAAGAATTGGAAAATTGGGATGAATGGCAGGAGATATTGGTTCGGATCTTTGTGGGTATTTAGAAAGTTGGATTTGAGCCGTATACAATTGTTTGAAATTCAGAATGTTTGCTGATCTTGGAAAGGAACTTCGTCCTCGGAGGTTTGGTAGCCGGGATGTTCTGTTTTTTAGATTTCAAAGGGTGCGAATTTGTTGCTGGGGGTCTATCTTTAGCTCTTTAAAAAAATAAACTGGACGTTATGCGAAAATTACTGGCATTGGTAATCGTGGCCTTCGGAGCTCAATTTGCCGCTCTGGCTCAATCACAACCCGAGAAACCAAAATTAGTTGTCGGCATTATTGTCGATCAGATGCGACAGGAATACCTATACCGTTTTGCCGACAGATTCTCAGAAGGCGGTTTCAAACGGATGATGAATGAAGGCTACATGATGACAAACGGGCATTACAATTATGCTCCGACTGTCACCGGTCCTGGTCACGCATCTGTCTATACTGGAACTACCCCTGCCACCCACGGGATCATCAGCAACTCCTGGTATTCCAGAAAATTGAACAAATACGTCTATTGCGCCGAGGACAGCACGGTGACCAACGTAGGCGGCTCTCCAGAAAACGGCAACATCAGCCCGAGAAATCTACTGACCACCACAGTCACCGACGAGCTGAGATTCTCAACCGGCAAACGTTCCAAAGTAGTGGGAATAGCAATCAAGGACCGCGGGGCCAGTCTTCCAGCAGGTCATACCGGAGATGCATATTGGTATGACGACGTCAACGGGGATTTCATGACATCGACCTATTACCATGACACACTTCCTGATTGGGTGACCGCGTTCAACGCCAAAAAAGTGCCTGATTCCTATCTGTCGAAGACTTGGGAGACGCTGTTTCCAATAGATACCTATGTCAACAGCATCGCCGACAACAACGAATTTGAAGGTCTTGTAGCCGGAAAGGCAACCCCGACATTTCCCTACAATCTGGACTCGCTCAAAGCTCAAAACGGCGGCTATGGGTTGATCGCTTCCACACCCTTTGGGAACAGCATGACACTTGATTTTGCTATCGCCGCCATTGAAGGGGAAAAATTGGGCCAAGGAGAAGTCACAGATTTCCTTGCCGTCAGCTTTTCCTCACCCGATTACATTGGTCACAGATTCGGGCCGACTTCCGTGGAGCTAGAGGATAACTACCTGCGTCTGGATAGAGAGTTTGAAAGGATGTTCAGCTACCTCGACGAGACCTATGGCAAAGGACAATACTTGGTGTTCCTCTCGGCAGATCACGCAGTGGCCGACAACGCCGCTTACATGGTCAGTCAAAACGTCCCCGCCGGAAACCTAAACACGAACTACATACTTGGTCAGATCACCGGCTACTGCAATGCAAAGTATGGTGAGGGCGAATGGATCTTGAAATACACCGGCGATCAGGTCTTTTTGAACCGGGCTGTAGCCGATGAGAAAAAGGTCGATTTCGAAGCCCTGCAGCGGGATTTGGCGAGCTGGATGCTGCGGTTTAACGGAATCATGGAAGTGTATACCGCCGAGGACATGAGGACAAAACAATATACCTATGGTCGGGCCCACTTGCTTCAGATGGGCTACAACCACAAATCTTCCGGTGATCTTTTGCTGGTATTTGAACCGGGCTGGATGGTAAGTGGAGCGAGAGGAACCACTCATGGTTCGCCTTACAACTACGACACCAATGTGCCGATTCTATTTTTTGGATGGGGAGTGCCTCACGGCTCCAGCTCAAGAAAGGCCTCCATCACAGACATCGCTCCGACAGTTTCGGCTTTGTTAAAGATGAAATATCCGAACGCGGCGGACGGTGATCCTATTTTTGAAATAGTAGATCACAAGTAAGCCGAGCGTTGCCCCAAATCAAAAAAAAGGCTGCCCCACTCAAGAGGCAGCCTTTTTTTTGGATAAGACTCAATGTTCGGTCCAGCTCATTGGGTAACCTTTGTCCACAAACTCCAGCGCATCTGTCGTGATAGACAAAGGCCGATGTGTGTCCAGCATTACGGCATATTCGTGGGTTTCTTTGGCCCCGATTGATTTTTCTACCGTACCTGGATGAGGTCCGTGGGGCAAGCCACCCATGTGTATGGTAAACGAACCTCGATCAATCCCTTTTCTGCTCATAAATTCCCCCTCGGCATAGTAAAGCACTTCATCCGAGTCGATGTTGGAGTGGTTGTATGGCGCCGGGATGGACAGGGGGTGATAGTCAAACAGCCTTGGGACAAAAGAGCAAATCACAAATCCCCAAGCCTGAAAGGTCTGGTGAACCGGAGGCGGCTGATGAATCCTGCCGGTGATCGGCTCAAAATCATGGATGGAAAGCGCATAAGGATAGAGGTAGCCATCCCATCCGACGATGTCCAGAGGACTGTGACCGTAGGTGTATTGGTGAAGAAAGCCCTGTTTCTTGATCTGGACGAGGTAGTCTTTTTTGTCAGTCTCGATGTGTAGCTCGTGTGGAGGCCGGATGTCACGTTCGCAGTACGGCGAGTGCTCCAACAGCTGCCCGACTTCATTTCGATACCGTTTCACGGTTTCGATTGGGCCATGAGATTCGATCACTAGCAGTCGTAAAGGACCTTTTTCTGAAAATTCAAACCGGTAGATCGTGGTTCTTGGGATGACCACATAGTCTCCTTTTTTCACCTCGAGCTTGCCAAATTGGGAGAAAAGTATGCCTTCTCCATCGTGAATGTAGATGATCTCATCTCCGTCAGCATTCTTGAAGTAATAGTCCATCTTACGCTTTCGCGGAGCGCATATGCCCATCATCACATCATTATTGATCATGAGCATCCGGCGGGCGCTGAGATAGTCCTCGCCGGTCACTTCAACTCCCGAGGTTTTGAGATGGGTTTGGTTTAGCCCATGTTCTTTAGCGGTCTGCCAGCTATACGGTATCGGGTTGCCGATGGATTTGACTTCGTTGGGATTGTGGATGTGGTACAGGTTAGAATAGATCCCGGAGAAGCCCTTGGAGCTGACCAGTTCTTCTTTGTACAAGCTGCCGTCGGGTTGGCGAAACTGAGTGTGTCTTTTGGGAGGGATCTGTCCGAGTCTTACGTAGTAGGCCATGATGTTGGGTTTATAGTCTCTGCTAAATTACCATTTTTGAATGAGTCCGAAAGCGCTCTTTTCAGGCTATTTGCGTCTTCTCCTTGATCTAACTCTGTGATTTTGGGAAAGTTTTGTATTTTCCGAAACCCGAAAATAGTCATGAAAAAAATCCTGATCATCCTATTTGCCCATCTCCTGGGTAGCTCTTGCATTGCACAAGATCCTTCGAAAACGAAACTGATTTGGTCCGACGAATTTGAGACTGCTGGACTGCCTGATCCGACAAAGTGGGACTACGACGTGGGAGACCACGGCTGGGGCAACAACGAGTTGGAGTATTACTCCAAAGCCGACCTGAAAAATGCCAGAGTCGAAGACGGCATCTTGATCATCGAAGCCCACGCGGATCCGTCCCGTCCCAAAGGCTACACCTCGGCAAGACTGGTGACCAAAGGGAAGGGTTTTTGGCAATATGGCTATATCGAAATCAAGGCAAAACTGCCGGAGGGAGTGGGTACTTGGCCTGCGATCTGGATGCTGCCGGAGGAAAGCCGGTATGGCGGCTGGCCAAAAAATGGGGAGATCGACATCATGGAGCATGTGGGCTACGACCCCGGCAAAGTACACGGGACGGTTCACACGGAGGCGTTCAACCACACCATCGGAACCCAAAAAGGCGGACAAAAAATGGTCTCAGATTTCTCCGAAGAATTCCATACCTACGCGATTGACTGGACTGCTGAAAAGATCGATTTCTTCATCGACGGGACGAAGTACTTCACCTTCGAAAATACTGGCAATGACTACAAAGATTGGCCTTTTGACCAACCGT
This sequence comes from Algoriphagus terrigena DSM 22685, assembly GCF_000429445.1. Classification (GTDB taxonomy): domain Bacteria; phylum Bacteroidota; class Bacteroidia; order Cytophagales; family Cyclobacteriaceae; genus Algoriphagus; species Algoriphagus terrigena. The sequence goes on along the minus strand of NZ_AUBW01000010.1, from coordinate 176,435 downwards.
TTCACTTGATTCTGAATATTGCAGTGGGTGGAAACTGGGGCGGCGTAGAGGGAGTAGATCCCAAGATTTGGCCGCAAAGGATGGAAGTCGACTATGTGAGAGTGTATGATCGCAAGCCTTGATTCCTCTCAGAATAGGTAAATTCTTCAGTCTCCCGTGGTTTTTAAGTGTTGATGATTTTTGAACCTCCTCTCAACTTATGAAAAAGAACATCTCCAAAAGTAGCTTGCTGGCCTTGATCGTGATCGGAATTTTGTTGTTGGTGATGTATCGCAAGAATCATCTCGAAAGACGGTCTTTCACAAGTATCAGCAGCACATTTACTGAAGTTTACAATGACAGATTGGTAGTGGAAGGGTATATTTTTCAGATTTCTGAGAATCTGATCCAGATCCAAAAACTCATCGATCACTGCAACATCGACTACGACTATTCCAAAGTGATCAACGAGATCACCACTCATGAAGATGCGATCTTGGCGATTGTGGAGGACTTTGAAAAGACCAAATTGACTGATCAGGAGGCGGTATATCTTGCAGATTTTAGGAAGATAATCGAGCAGGATCTGACGATCAAAAGCTATGATTTGCTGTTCTCAGACTCCTCAGGCGTAAATCTTAAACAGGTAAAAACCTACGACGAGAAGATCTCCCAAGCCCATCAGGATCTGCAGAATCTAAGCAAAATACAGATGGAAGAAGGTGAAAAATTAATCAGCAAAGCCAAAATCCTGGTGAACCGATCCCAAGTTTGGGCGCAGTTTGAGGTGGCTTTGCTGATCATTTTGATGTTGGCGATAGCTCTGCTTTTGTTCAGAAAGCCAGAAAACAGCCAAGGACAATATTAGTACTCCAATGCGGCGAGGTAGGTAGCGTTAGCCGCGGCTGCTTCCATCGGAGTTCCGGATGGGAACCGCTCCTGCTCCACGATGAAATACTCCATTCCCAAGCCCATTGACTGCTTGATCAGATCCGCATAAGGGATCTCACCCGCGCCCAGCAGGACACCTCTTTGATGCGGATCACCGGTTCCCGCCTCGGCATCTTTGAGGTGACATAGTCTGAACCTGCCGGGATATTTAGCCAAATATTCAGCTGGATTTATCCCTGCCACATGCACCCAGTAGATGTCCATCTCGAAGTCCACCAAAGCGGGATCGGTATTGTCCATCAGGATATCCTGGCCCATCGCTCCCTCTTGGGGAATAAAGCTGTAATCGTGGTTGTGATAGGCAAATCGGATTCCGTGCGACTTCAGCTTTTGCCCGATTTGGTTAAACTCATCCGCTTTTTTCTTGTAGTCGTCCAGTGATTTCTGCGGCCCGATCCACGGGCAGATCAGGTATTTCATCCCGACTTCCGCAGCTTGGGCCGCCTGTGCGTCCAGGTTTTCGAATACGTTGGCGTGAGAAGCGACCATGGTGGTACCGCTTTCGGTCATCAACGTCTTGAATTCCGCAGGCTGCATGCCCCAGAGGATTCCTTTGCCGCCGTCGAAGCCTTCTAGTTGCTTATACCCGTAGCCTCCCAGAGCGCGAATCGTCGCCTGGGCATCTGCTCCCATATCTTCTTTGACAGAATATAGTTGGATGCCAAAGTTGCTGAGTTTCGACTTCGTCGCGACTGCTTCTGCGACTACTTCCTCCTCTTTCTTTGGAGCTGCGCAAAACTGCAACGGCATGAACGCCGCCCCCATGCCCAGCATGGTGCTCATTTGAATGAATTTTCTTCGTTGGTTTTTCATAATAGAGAGAATAAAAAAGCCTGCCTCCGAGGAAGCAGGCTGAGTTTGATTAATGTGCGGATTAGGTCGCCCAGGCTTTGTCGCCTTTCTTGTAATCGATGCAGGCGTCGTAGCGTCCTGGAGCTTCCATGAATCGCAGCGCTTGTGTAGCTCCGATTTCGGAAGTGAAATACCCCAAGACAGTCAGGTCACGAAGCATGTTGATCACAATCGGTTCTCTAGAGTCTCCGCTGGCTTTGAATTTCTCCTGCATCGAGTTCAGGAAAGCAAGGCGGTCCTCCGCGCTGGCTTCCATGAAGTCCGTGCCTTTTTCGGCTTTGAAGTCTTTGCTCAACGAATTCAGGCCGTCTATAAAGGCCTTTTGCTGGTCGGCATCGTAGCATTCTTTGACCATCATGATCATGAACTCGCCGATCTTGGTGGCCTTAGCACCTGGGGTATCTGTAGTCGGTATAATGGTCTCGCCGATCTCGTCCAAGAAAGCAAGGTCCTCTGGCGTGAAATTCAGGTCTTTGAGCTGTCGCTCGGGGGAGCAACCCGTGAGAAGGGCAGTGGCACCGATCATTGTACCTCCCATCATCAGGACGACGCTTTTCAAGGCGTCTCTTCTATTCATTACAGTCATGTCGTTGTCAGATTAGAGGTTCATCTTTTTCAGTTCATCCACTGCGAAAGCTGCCGCTCTTGCAGTCAGCGCCATGTACGTCAGCGACGGGTTTTGTGCGGCTGCCGAAGTCATACAGGCACCGTCCGTCACAAACACGTTCTTAGCATCCCATACCTGGTTGTTGCCATTGAGGACGGAGGTTTTTGGATCCCGGCCCATCCGTGCGGTGCCCATTTCATGGATGCCTTGTCCGAAGGTATATCCCGCGTCATAGGTGTTGATGTTCTTAAATCCGGCCACTTCTAGCATCTCTGCAGCATCTGCCATCATGTCCTTACGCATCTTGAGTTCGTTGTCTTTGATCTCAGCATTCATGACCAACGCTTCCATTCCCCATTTGTCTTTCACTGTATCGGAGAATTTGATGGTGTTTTCGTGGTAAGGAAGGATCTCGCCAAAAGCAGTGAATCCAGCGCCCCAAGGTCCCGGTTCGGTCAGTGCATCCTTCATCGGTGCACCAAAACCAAGCTCAGCCACATCTCTGCTCCATCCGCTTCGGCTGGCCGCTCCCTGATATCCAAAGCCCCGGATATAGTCGCGCTTCTCTCCGTTGAGGTTTCTGAATCGTGGAATGTATAGCCCGGTAGGTCTTCTGCCAAAGTAATATTTGTCCTCGTATCCTTCCATCGTTCCGTTAGCGCCCAATCTGAAATGGTGATCCATCACGTTGTGACCCAACTCGCCTGAGGTAGAGCCCAAACCGCCCGGCCAGATGTCGGTGGCGGTTCTCATCAATATCGCGGTGGAGTTGAAGGCGGATGCGCAGAGGAAGACAATCTTCGAGTCATACACCACGGTCTGATTGGTCTCGGCATCCAATACTTCTACGCCGGTCGCCTTTTGCGTGTCTTTGTCATAGATCAGGCGACGCACGATTGACCAAGGACGGAGAGTCAGATTGCCCGTAGCTTGAGCGGCTGGCAAAGTAGACGCCTGGGTGCTGAAGTATCCTCCAAAAGGACAGCCCAGCGAGCATTTATTTCTGTACTGGCAGCCAGGGCGGCCGGGCAAAGGCTGGGTGATATTGGCTGGTCGGCCAATGGTCCAGGTCCTTGCTCCTTTATAATGTTCTTTGATTTTTGCGGCGGCGTCGGTTTCCACGCAGTTCATCGGCATCGGCGGTTGGAATTCTCCGTCGGGAAGAATCGGCAGTCCGTCTTTGGAGCCGGATACCCCGATGAATTTCTCTACATAGCTGTACCAAGGCGCAATGTCATTGTATCGGATCGGCCAGTCTGTGGCTATTCCGTCTTTGGCGTTGGCTTCAAAGTCCACATTTGCCCAGCGGTAGGACTGTCTTCCCCAAAGCAGCGATCTACCGCCAACCTGATACCCTCTAAACCAAGTGAAAGGTTTGTCTTCCACGTAAGGAGAGTCACTTTCATGAGCCCACCAGTCAAGATTAAGCTCATTGAGGACGTAATCCCTCTTTAGGTTTGGGTGATTGTCAATCTGTTCTTGAGTTCTGCGGCCTCGGTGGGGAATTTCCCATGGCGCCAAAGTAGCAGATTTGTAATCTTTTACGTGCTCGACCATTGGGCCACGTTCCAGGAGCAATACTTTTAGTCCCTTCTCTGTCAGTTCTTTGGCGGCCCATCCGCCACTGATTCCTGACCCAACGACTATTGCGTCAAACGCTTCATTTGCCATAAGTATGGGTATTTTGGTTTAATTAGTTAGACGTCGCAAACCTGCACGGCCTGCGCCAGCGCAGCGATTTTGTCGTCTGATTTTGGGATAAACTCATGAGACACATATCCTTGGTAGCCGGTAGCGACGATTGCTTTCATCACGGCTGGATAGTTGATTTCCTGGTTTTCATCCAGCTCGTTTCGACCGGGGTTTCCGGCAGTATGATAGTGTCCGAAGTACTGATGATTGGTTTGGATGCTGCGAATGATATCTCCCTCATCGATCTGCATGTGGTAGATGTCAAAGAGTAATTTGAAGTTTTCGCTGCCGACCAGCTTGCAGAGTTCTACTCCCCAGGGAGAGAGGTCGCACATGTAGTCTTTGTGATTGACTTTACTGTTGAGCAGTTCCATCTGGATGATTACCCCGTGTTTTTCTGCGATGGGCATGATTTTTTTCAAGCCCTCGGCACAGTTTTTCTTCCCCACTTCGTCATCCATTCCGTTTCGGTTTCCGGAGAAGCAGATCAGGTTTTTGTAGCCATACTTTGCCACTTGAGGAATGACTTCTGTGTAGTTTTTGATCAGTTGTTCGTGGTATTGCGGATCGTTCCAGCCCTTTGGGATTCCAAGTTCGGCGCCGTTGCACATGGAGCATTCGACTCCGTGGGTTTTGAGCGTGTCCCAGCCGTTCGGTCCGACCAGGTCAATTGCGTTGAAGCCGATTTTCTTGACCGCTACGCAAAGTTCGTCTAGGCTAAGCGAAGGCATTGTCCAGGCGCAGACGCCGTGATGGATATTGCCTTTGAGTGGAAGTGGCGCTTGTCCGTCTTTCCAGTCGAACGAAGACATGGTGCCCATTGCAGCTCCTCCTAAGATCATTTTCTTAAAGGAAGACCTTCTGCTTGAGTCAAAATTCATAGTTATTGGGGTTTAATGTTGAGGCTTTACTTTTTCTTCTTTGAAAAAAGAGATGAAAAATAGTAAAACCAAAATGGAAATGCCAGCAGGAATTAACCAAATTGATTTCCACGCGTGGAGACCGGTCTCATCGAGGTAGTAATCAGAGATCTGCCCGGCGGCCCAAAAGCCGATGAGCATGCCGACCCCATAGGTGGCAAGAGTGAAAAGACCCTGTGCCGAAGATTTGAATTTTTCGCCCGCATGGGAGTCGGTATAGATCTGTCCGCTGACAAAAAAGAAATCGTAGCAAACGCCGTGAAGCACAATGCCGATCATCAGCATCCACAATCCACTGTCGGCATCTCCCAGCGCAAAAAAGACATAACGAAATGCCCATGCCAGCATGGCTACGATTAGGGTCTTTTTGAGTCCAAACCGATAGAAAAATATCGGTAAAGCGAGCATAAACAACACCTCGGAGACTTGACCAAGTGCCATCTTTCCAGTTGAGTTTCTCACACCGATTTCAGTCAAAAACGGACTCGTGTTTTGATAGTAAAAGGCCAAAGGAATGCATATCAGCACCGAGGAAAGAAAGAAGATGGCGTAGTTGCGGTCTTTCAAAAGTCCTAATGCGTCAAATCCCAAGATCTCTGAAAGCTGTAATTTCTCATTGGATTTGGCACGGGGAGGAGTGGCAGGCAAGGTGAAACTATAGAGGCCCAGACACAAGGACACAAGGCCAGCCATGATCCAGGTGTTTTTCAACAAGCCTTCGGCAAGACCGGATTCGCTGTCCCAAGCCAGGTAGGAGATCAAGAGTCCCGCTGACACCCAGCCGATCGTGCCCCATACCCGGATGATCGAAAATTCCTTGGCGGGATCAGTCATCTGGTTGAAGGATATCGAATTGACCAAGGCCAGTGTGGGCATAAATAGGATCATGTAGCCGAGCAAAAACGGGAAAAATCCTGCAAAGTCGGTGGCGGAATAAAGCAGATACATCAAACCGGCGCCCATCAGATGAATGACTCCAAGGATCCGCTGCGCATGAAAATAGCGGTCTGCGATCAATCCTACGATAAAAGGAGCGATGATTGCCCCGAAGGACTGGGTCGCAAAAGCCAGAGAAATGTCTTGATCTTTTGCCTGGAGGTTGTTTCCAAGAAAGGTCCCCAAAGTCACAAACCACGATCCCCAGACAAAAAACTCCATAAACATCATGAAAGAAAGACGGAACTTGGTAGGGAAATTCATCGGTGATTTTTGAGGGGTTAAAAATGGAAATTCTTGTCTGAAATTTAGAAATTGGGCTTTTTGCCGTATTTTAAGCATCTCCTTTGAGATTCCTAAGAAAGTGACTTTAAAGTTTTGTTCAAGCCCGCTCATAACCCGATGTGACAACTGATCATATTAAAGAATCTGAAATCTCAGGAACTCCGAAATTCCCATCTTGAATAAAAATTCTCAACTCAAATAACCTAATAAACTAATCTATTGACCGATGTCAACAGCTAAAAAATTGAAACTCGGACTCATCGGCGGAGGGCCGGGTTCCTTTATCGGAGCGATTCACCTGAATGGTGCCCTGATGGACGGAATGTTCGAACTGGTTTGCGGTGCATTCAGCTCCAATCCTGCCAAATCCAAACAACGCGGTGAAGAGCTCATGCTCGACCCTGCGAGAGTCTATGGCTCTTACGACGAGATGTACGAGAAAGAATCCCTGCTGCCCGAGGGAGAGCGAATGGATGTGGTGGCCATCGTGACGCCAAATAATGTTCATTTTGATCCGACGGTGAAGGCTTTGAAATACGGCTTTCACGTGGCGCTCGACAAGCCCCTGACTCTGAATTACAAGGAGGCAAAAGACCTGTATCATGCCGTGAAGGGCTCAGACAGACGCTTTTTGCTCACTCATACTTACTCGGGCTACCCGATGATCAAGCAAGCGAGGCAGATGATTGCTGACGGGGAGATCGGAAAGGTGCGCAAAGTCTACGTCGAGTATCCACAAGGGTGGCTTTACAAGCTTTTGGAGACAGAAAACAACAAGCAAGCCGAGTGGCGTACCGATCCCGCGCGAAACGGCTTGGCTGGATGTATGGGAGATATCGGCACGCATGCTTTTCACATGGCGGAATATATTACTGGTGAAAAAGTGTCCCAGCTCTGCGCAGACTTATATATCAAGATCGACGGTCGTCCGATCGATGACGACGGCGTGGTTTTGCTTCGTTTCGAAAACGGAGCTTCAGGCGTATTGATGGCTTCTCAGACGGATACTGGTTGCGAAAACAATCTCAAGGTGAGAGTTTATGGAGAAAAAGGCGGTCTGGAGTGGGAGCAGGAGTTAAATAACTCCCTTACTGTCCGTTTTCCAGGCGAGCCGGCGAGAGTCTATAGAGCCGGTACGGGATATTTGGGATCTTTGGCGCAGGAAAACACCAGGACTCCGGCAGGCCATCCAGAAGGATACGTGGAGGCTTTTGGTAACTTATACCGCAATTTTGCCCGCTGTATCTATGCCGACCGAGCAGGACAAACTCCAAAATGGGAATGGGAAGATTACCCAGGCATTGAAGACGGCATACGGGGGATGGCTTTCATCGACCACGTTCTTGCCAGCACTAAGTCCGATACGAAGTGGACTCCCTTTATCGTAGAAAAATAATTTTTGCATACTCAAACCCACATGAATAACATATGAAAACTATCAAAGGCCCTGCAATCTTTTTGGCGCAATTCGCCGATGACAAAGCACCGTTCAACAATCTGAAAAACATCAGCCAGTACATGGCTGATTTGGGATACAAAGGAATCCAGATTCCGAGCTGGGATGCGAGAATGATTGATTTGCAAAAAGCTGCCGAAAGCAAAACTTATGCAGACGAGATCAAAGGAATCGTGGCTGATGCGGGGATGGAGATCACCGAACTTTCTACCCACCTCCAAGGTCAGCTGGTAGCGGTGCATCCAGCCTACAACGAGCTGTTCGACGGCTTTGCTCCGGCAAACTTAAAAGGCGACCTGAAAGGAAAATCGGAGTGGGCTACCCAGCAATTGAAATACGGGGCCAAGGCTTCTGCAAATCTTGGATTGACAGCTCACGCGACGTTTTCCGGCGCGTTGATGTGGCATACTGTATATCCTTGGCCACAGCGTCCTGCCGGATTGGTTGATACCGGATTTGGCGAACTTGCAAAAAGATGGCTACCTATCCTCAATGAATTCGATACTTACGGCGTTGATGTATGTTATGAACTGCATCCGGGCGAAGACCTGCACGATGGCATCACTTTCGAGATGTTCTTGGACAAAGTCGGCGGACACAAGCGTGCCAACATCCTGTACGACCCAAGCCACTTTGTATTACAGTGTTTGGACTACCTCCAGTTCATTGACTTCTATCACGAGCGAATCAAGATGTTCCATGTGAAAGATGCCGAATTCAACCCTACCGGCAAGCAGGGAGTGTATGGCGGATACCAGGGCTGGGTCGAGCGCGCAGGCCGATTCAGATCTTTGGGAGACGGGCAGGTTGATTTTGCAGGAATATTTAGCAAACTTTCGCAGTACAATTACAGCGGATGGGCAGTCTTGGAGTGGGAATGCGCGATCAAGCATCCGGAGCAAGGTGCCGCCGAGGGAGCGCCGTTTATTGATAGTCACATTATCAGGGTCACTGAAAAAGCTTTTGACGATTTCGCTGGCACAGGCGCAGACGAGGCATTCAACCGAAAGATTTTGGGCATTTGAGTTGAGTATATTTTGAGTATAGTATATAATGAGTTTAAACCTATGAAAATCACAAAACCTATTAACCTATTTGCATTAACACTGCTGGGTCTAAGCACAGCCTGTGGAGGTGGTGAGAAAGCCTCTGAGACTACTTCGGTGCCGACTGAAGCCGTAGCGCCGGTTCCGTCAAGTCCCCCTGCTGAGAAAGCCCCTGAGCCTGTCGCTGAGGTAGAGACCGATTACAGTCCAGAAGAAATCGTCGAAGTTGGATTTACGAAAATGGAAGGATCTGATTGTTCGTCCTGTCACGCTAAGGAAGAGAAAATCATCGGTCCGCCGTTGATTGATATCGCAATGGAATACGAGAACAACGCAGAAAACATCGACAAGCTTGCTGCCAAAGTGATCGAAGGCGGCTCGGGTGTATGGGGTGATTATGCAATGCCTCCTCACGCAGGTCTTTCTGTAAAAGACGCCAAAGCCATGGTGGCTTACATTCTTCAATTGAAATAAAAAACAAAGTAAAAAACCTAGAAACGAACAAATGAAAAAACAAATTTTAGTATTCGGGATAGTTGCAGGCCTTGCTTTTGCATGCGGCGGTGGAGAGAAAGCCACTGAAACGGTAACTGAGACAGCCGCTCCTGAAGCTGCGGCACCTGCTCCGGAGATCAGTCTGGAAGACAAATACAAGGACGATCCTATTTACATCAAGGGGGTCGAAAAGGTAAAAGGATCTGACTGTATGACTTGCCACATGGTGGATCGGAAAATCATCGGCCCATCCTATGCTGAAGTGGCTGCCAAGTATGAAAACACAGAAGAAAACGTAAACATGCTCGCTCAGAAAGTAATAGCAGGCGGTGCCGGTGTCTGGGGTGAAGTGATGATGTCTCCACATCCAGCTCTCAGCGAAGAAGATGCTAAAGACATGGTTCGTTACATCTTGCTTCTTAAAAAGTAAACTATGAAAAAGAGCTATTTGGCGACCTTGGCGGCTGCGGGACTTCTCGCGGCTTGCTCCGCCCCTAAAACAGAAGAAACCACCACTGAAGACACTGTGGCTGTCGCGGCGCCTATGGAGGAATGGATTCCGCTTTTCGATGGACAGACGTTAAACGGCTGGTCTAAGTACGGCGGAGGAGAAGCGGGTAAAGGCTGGAAGGTTGAGAATGGAGAACTCTATCTTGACGCGGCCAACAAAGAATCCTGGCAGGACGGAGATGGTGGGGACATCGTGACCAATGAGGAATTTGAAAACTTCCACTTCAAAACCGAATGGAAAATCTCTCCAAACGGAAACAGCGGGATCATCTTCCTGGTGCACGAATCTCCGGAATTTGAAAACACGTACAATACAGGCCTTGAGATGCAGGTGCTGGACAACGACGGCCACCCGGACGCTAAAATTGTCAGCCACAGAGCTGGGGATTTGTATGATTTGATCGTAAGTAGCCAAGAGACCGTGAAGCCTGTCGGAGAATGGAATCAGGCTGAGGTGATCGTCAATCAAGGTAAACTGGACTTGATCCTCAACGGGGTCACGGTGGTTTCCACCACGCTGTGGACACCCGAGTGGGAGGCGCTCGTTGCCGACAGCAAGTTTAAAGACATGCCGGGTTTTGGGAAATATAAGAAGGGGAAAATTGCCCTTCAGGATCATGGAGACGTGGTTCACTACCGAAACATAGTCATCAAGAAGTTGTAAATCGAAAAGCCCTGAATCATCAAAAATTCAGGGCTTTTTCGTCTCTGACCCAGCCGTCAATTCTTCGGCGGAGAATTTTTACAACCGGGTGACGTTGTCTTTTCGGATATAAGCGATTTTTTCTTTCCACTCGACTTCATACCAGATGTCCTTGGAAGCCTTGATTTTTACCCGGTGTCCGGGCTCCACCAGATCGATCAACTCACCGCCTGCGCTGGGCTCTGATACGATCAGTGTAGGGCTCTTGGTTACCAAGGCTGCGTTTTGGGCTTTGAGGAAGTTGTTGGTCGCAAATATCAAGGTAATCAGTATTACTGAAGGCCAATAAAACCTGGCCTCGGTGAGCTTGTTACCTTTGGACCAAAGGAAGATCAGGGAAATGATCAGGATCAGGGTCAGTGCCCCTACGATGACTTCCCGGAACTCTACCAAGAAGAGGATAAATCTCATTCCGTCGCTCACCTCATATCCCACCAATTCGGATTGTCCTGTCAGGCTTTTGATCTTGGTGATAGTCTGAGGATTGGGACTTAGGTCATAGTACTTGCTCAGGTAGAGCGTGGCATTTTCCTTGTCTCCGATGCCTTCTGAGATGAAGGCCATTTTGAGTAGCATCGAGGGGGAATAGATGCCCGATTGGTAGTTTGTCTGGTAAATCGCCATGGCTTCCTGATAGCTTCTCTGCTGAAACAAAGAATCTGCTACCAAAAGCTGCGGTACATTCGCCTGACAATGAATACTTTGTAGAAACAGGAGAAAAAATATAGAAAGTTTTGCTAGAAAGATTGATTTGAGGCTTGGCATTTAGAAATCAGAGTCATAAATTTGCAGTCCAATTACGGCAATGATCTGGCAAAAAGCAAGGCTAGAGAGTCAATTTGGAAGATTTAAGAAGTAGAAAAACGAGGCTAAAAGTAGTCTTTTCACAATAGTAGATTCTGTAGCTCAGCTGGTAGAGCATCCCGATTTTGATCGGGAGGGTTCTGGGTTTGAGTTCATGGCGAAAGCGAAAAGTTGCTTTCTGATAAAATAGTAGATTCTGTAGCTCAGCTGGTAGAGCAATACACTTTTAATGTATGGGTCCTGGGTTCGAATCCCAGCGGGATCACAAAATTAACTCGCAAGGAGTTAAATAGTAGAAAGTTTCGGGGTGTAGCGTAGCCCGGTATCTCGTCCCGATAGGAATCGGGAAGGCCGTAGTTTCGAATCCCTCAATTGGCAAACGTGTCGGTTGAAAAAGTTATTAAAAAGTTTCGGGGTGTAGCGTAGCCCGGTATCGCGCCACATTTGGGATGTGGAGGTCGTAGGTTCGAATCCTGCCACCCCGACTTTATTGGACTAGAGATAGTCAACGGGTCCTGTAGCTCAACCGGATAGAGCAACTGCCTTCTAAGCAGTAGGTTTCAGGTTCGAGTCCTGACAGGATCACACTCATTATAAGCGGAATCACGTTCCGCTTTTTATTTGTAGGTATCCGATTCTGTAACTCAGCTGGTAGAGCATCCCGATTTGATCGGGAGGATCTTGAGTTCGAGTTCAATCGCGAAAGCTTAAAGAAGTTTTCATAAAGTATCTGATTCTGTAGCTCAGCTGGTAGAGCAATACACTTTTAATGTATGGGTCCTGGGTTCGAATCCCAGCGGGATCACAAAGGCAGACTGGAAACAGTCTGCTTTTTGTATTTTAGGGCATTATTTTTTTAGAGATGGCCTGGGTATACATTTTACATTCCTCGAAGCTGAACAAGTATTATGTTGGCGCCTGCACAGATCTTGGCCGCAGGCTGTATGAGCATTCCATTGGCCATTCCAAATTTACCGCATCCGGAGTTCCTTGGGCGCTCGTTTACCGAGAGGAAATGTTAGACCTGCCTGCGGCAAAGAAGCGGGAACTGGAAATCAAGAAGAAGAAATCAAGGCTATATATCGAATCGTTAATCCAAGAATCGGGGCTGTAGCTCAGCTGGTAGCGCATCCCGATTTTGATCGGGAGGGTCCTGGGTTCGAATCCCAGCGGGATCACAAAGGCAGACTGGAAACAGTCTGCTTTTTGTATTTTAGGGCATTATTTTTTTTAGAGATAGCCTGGATATACATTTTACATTCCTCGAAGCTGACCAAGTATTATGTTGGCGCCTGCACAGATCTTGGCCGCAGGCTGTATGAGCATTCCATTGGCCATTCCAAATTTACCGCATCCGGAGTTCCTTGGGCGCTCGTTTACCGAGAGGAAATGTTAGACCTGCCTGCGGCAAAGAAGCGGGAACTGGAAATCAAGAAGAAGAAATCAAGGCTATATATCGAATCGTTAATCCAAGAATCGGGGCTGTAGCTCAGCTGGTAGCGCATCCCGATTTTGATCGGGAGGGTCCTGGGTTCGAATCCCAACGGGATCACAATGACAGACTGGAAACAGTCTGCTTTTTGTGTTTTAGGGCATTATTTTTTTTAGAGATGGCCTGGGGCTAAATTCTACACACCATAAAAGCCAAGAAATATTATGGAAGAATTACCGCTTGGGAAGATGCAGATTGTCATCTAGATTTGAGCACCCATCACCTTTAATCCATGTTCCCGTGATAGATTTTAGACGAATAGACCACGTGCTGATCTGCATTCCTCCCGGTTCAAGGGAGGCCGCAAGAGAGTTTTATGCAGAGAGACTCAAGCTAAAAGAAATCGCTGGTGAGCATCCCAATGGCGCGCTGTGGTTCGCCATGGGTGATGCGGAGCTGCATGTCAGGGAAGAGGACGTCGCAGGAGGGATTTCGGGAAGACATCCGGCCTTTGAAGTAGGGGAGCTGGCCAAGGCAAAGGTATTTTTGGCCAAGCAGGGAATAGAGGTTGCCTTTTCTTCTGTGATTGAGGGAAGGGACAGGTGCTTTTTTAGAGATCCTTGGGGCAATCGCTTCGAGTTGATAGAGTTTGGGATAAAGTGATCTCGTACTCGGTTTAAAAATTAAGCGGATCCAGATGTTTGAAATGCCCGTTGAGTTTGATTCTCTCCCTGGCTAGTTCCACTGCTTTGATCACCGGAATCATTCGCTTGAAATGCTTGATCAGGTACTCGGTCCTTTGGCTTTCGGACTCGATTTGAAGCAGTTCCAGTTCTTCTTCTAGTTTCAATCCCAGTTTATGGGTAAAAGTGAAGGAGTTGACCGTTTCTGGATTGAATTCTCCCTGGAATTTCAAAAGGTGCAGCATCTCCTTTAAATAGAAGACAAACTCATGATGCAGAAACTCTGAGATCTTTGGGTCGTCATTCAGGTAGAAGATCGTTCCGCCTGCATACGACTTCCCTTGCATCGGATTATCGAAACTCAGAATTCTAAAAGATCTCAGTCCGCGGGTCTGAATATCGAGGCGTCCGTCCTCGTAGCGCTTGTTGACTTTCTCAAGCAAGACCTCTGTCCCGAAGCTGCTCAGCTTGTCCAGATAGACGCAGATCCCAAATGACCTCCCGCCTTGCTCGATGTCCGAGAGAAGCTCCTTATACCTTGGTTCGAAGATATGCAGGTTCAGTTCCTCTCCAGGGAAAGCCACGAGCTTCAAAGGAAAAAATGGCAGATACATAGACGCAAATTTAGCTACTAACCGATAACCGATGGCTTGGTTTCGGGAACTTACCATTTGAAACGAAAAAAGCCCCGAAATCTTCGGGGCTTTAGCTAATTATTTTTTCGCGATGAAAGCGAGCAGGTCGACTACCTTGTTAGAATAGCCCCACTCGTTGTCATACCAAGAAACTACTTTCACGAACGTGTCAGAAAGCTGGATTCCCGCTTCCGCATCGAAGATAGAAGTTCTGGAATCACCGATGAAATCGTTAGAAACGACTGCGTCTTCGGTGTAGCCCAAGACGCCTTTCATGGTGGTCTCAGACGCTTCCTTCATCTTAGCACAGATCTCAGCGTATTTCGCAGGCTTTTTCAGTCTTACTGTCAAATCCACTACAGATACGTCTGGAGTAGGAACTCGGAAGGCCATACCGGTCAGTTTGCCGTTCAGCTCAGGGATCACTTTACCCACCGCTTTAGCGGCACCTGTTGAAGATGGGATGATGTTTTGACCAGCGCCACGTCCGCCTCTCCAGTCTTTGGCAGAAGGGCCATCGACCGTTTTCTGAGTAGCTGTAGTCGCGTGCACCGTAGTCATCAAGCCTTCTTCAATGCCCCAGTTGTCGTTCAAGACTTTTGCGATCGGAGCAAGGCAGTTGGTGGTACAAGAAGCATTGGAAACGAAAACCATGTCCGAAGTATAAGAATCTTCATTTACGCCCATGACAAACATCGGAGTGTCGTCCTTAGACGGAGCAGACATGATTACCTTCTTCGCGCCTGCATCGATGTGGCCTTGCGCGGTGTCCTTTGTAAGGAAGATACCAGTTGATTCGATGACATAGTCAGCTCCGATTTCACCCCATTTCAGGGCAGCGGGGCTTTTCTCGGCAGTCACGCGGATGGTGTTGCCGTTCACGATCAGGGAGCCGTCTTTTACTTCGACAGTGCCTTTGAACTGACCGTGGGTAGAGTCGTATTTCAGCATGTAGGCCATGTAGTCGACATCGATCAAGTCGTTGATAGCTACTACCTGAATGTCTTCTCTTTCTTGCGCTACGCGAAAAGCGAGGCGTCCGATTCTTCCGAATCCGTTGATTCCTACTTTAATCTTGCTCATAAGTATTGTTGATTTTGAATATAGGTTTGATTCCAAAAACAGGGTCAGGAGACCTCTTTAGGTCAAAATTTCCTGAGGGCAGGCTAAGTTATTACAAATAAACGGATAGCCCAAACTTCTTTCGTTTGGGGGATTTGCGAATGACATTGATTTCGATTTCAAACGATTTCGCATCCGAAAATTTTTATTTTGGCCTTCAAAAAGTTAAACAACCGCTATTTTCAAAGAGTTTCAAAAATGAATTCCCTTCCCAGATGTTTGTAGAAGCCATTCAAAAAGTCGCCGGATTCACCCGGGCGATCCATTCCATTTCCAGGAATTTTGGAAGCCAAAAGGTCGAAAGGGGAGCGGCGACCCTGTTTTTTGTCAATGAAGAAGGATGGGCTTTGACCTGCAAACATGTCGCTCAATGGCTTACGCAGGCTGATTCGATCAACAAACGGTTTCTGCAATACAAGACAGAATCAAAGACACTGAATGCTTTGCAAAGAAAGGCCCTAGCCAAGAAGCTTGCGTTGGATGAGAATAAGACCTCGGAGATGTTGGTGACCTTTGTGGATAGCGTGGATCGGATCAGCAACATCCGCTTTTTCCTTCATTCCGAATATGACTTGGCATTGTTGAAATTCGAAGGCTTTGAGAAGACCCTTTATTCGGGCAGTCCGGTATTTCTGCAAGATGATCAAACGGCTCAACCTGGGCAGATGCTGTGTCGGCTGGGTTTTCCTTTTCCCGAGTTTTCCAATTTTCATCTCAATATGGACAAAGACGCGCTGGAATGGACTAAAGTCGGCCAGGCAAGATCTCCGAGATTTCCCATCGAGGGTATGTTGACTCGGTTTTTGGGGGGTAAAAACGGGAAAATCCATGGAATCGAAATGAGTACTCCTGGACTCCGCGGGCAAAGCGGAGGGCCACTTTTTGACACGGAAGGAAGAATCGTTGGAATGCAAAGTAGGACCAAACACCTGCATTTGGGATTTGACATCGAGGACAAAGAAGTGGTCGCACACGGGAAGGTCAAAAAGGTCAACGACTACGCTTTTATCCATCTCGGAGAATGTGTGCATGTCTCCGTAATCAAGGAATTTATGACCCAGAATGGAGTCAAATTTCAAGCTGGTTGAGCTCAAAGAAACTTGCTTTGAAATCAAAAAGCCGGGCTTTTGACCCGGCTTTTATTTTTGCTATTCTATCGATTCTATTATTTCATTGAAGGTCTTGCTTGGTCGCATCGCCGTTGAAGTCTTGGAAACTTCAGGACGGTAATACCCCCCGATATCGATTGGTTTACCTTGCGAGCTGTTGTATTCTTCCACAATGATTGCCTCGTTAGCGGAAAGTGCCTCTGAGATCGGAGCGAACTTCGCTTGCAGTACCGCGTCTTTGGTTTGCGCAGCAAGAGCCTCCGCCCAATACATCGCAAGGTAGAAATGACCTCCGCGGTTGTCCAATTTGCCAACCACACGGGCTGGAGACTTGTCGTTGTCCAGGAACTTGCCTGTTGCCGCATCCAAGGTCTCACCCAAAAGCAATGCTCCGGGATTGTTGAACGTCTGACCCAAATGCTCCAGTGAAACTGCCAACGCTAGGAATTCTCCCAAAGAATCCCAACGCAAGTGACCCTCTTCGGTGAATTGCTCCACATGCTTCGGTGCAGATCCTCCAGCGCCAGTCTCAAACAAGCCGCCGCCGTTCATCAGAGGAACGATTGAAAGCATCTTGGCTGAGGTGCCAACTTCCAAGATTGGAAACAAATCGGTCAGGTAATCTCTGAGCACGTTTCCGGTCACAGAGATCGTGTCCTTGCCCTCTTTGATTCTTTGGCAGGAGAAGATGGTCGCTTCTACCGGAGGCATGATATGAATTTCCAGACCAGCGGTATCGTGGTTTGGAAGGTATTTCTCCACTTTTTTGATCAGTTCGGCATCGTGACCTCTCTGAGGATCCAGCCAGAAGACAGCAGGAGTGGCAGATAGTCTGGCCCGGGTGACGGCTAGCTTCACCCAATCCTGAATCGGTGCGTCTTTGGTCTGGCACATTCTCCAGATATCTCCGGCTTCGACTTCGTGGGAAAGCAAGACGTTGCCAGCAGCGTCCACTACGTTGACTGTGCCTGCGAAAGGGACTTCAAAGGTTTTGTCGTGAGAGCCGTATTCTTCCGCTTTTTGCGCCATCAAGCCAACGTTTGGCACACTGCCCATGGTAGCTGGATCAAAAGCGCCATTTTCCTTGCAGAAATCGATGGCCGCTTGGTACACACCGGCATATGATCTGTCTGGGATCACCGCTTTGGTATCCTGGAGTTTCCCTGCTTTGTCCCACATCTTGCCGGAGCTGCGGATCATCGCTGGCATGGACGCGTCGATGATCACGTCACTTGGCACGTGGAGGTTGGTGATTCCTCTGTCGGAATTGACCATTGCCACCTCCGGGCTGTCTGCATAGCAGGCATCGATATCAGCCAGTATTTCAGCTTTTTTCTCTGCGGGGAGCTTTTCCAGGTTTGCCAAAAGATCACCAAAACCGTTGTTGACGTCTACTCCGACGGAATCCAGTGTGGCGGAATGTTTTGCAAATACTGGTTCGAAAAAGACTTTGACCGCGTGTCCAAATATGATCGGGTCGGAGACCTTCATCATGGTGGCCTTCAGGTGAAGGGAGAATAATACGCCTGCTGCTTTTGCGTCAGCCTTAGCCTTTTTCAGGAAAGCCTTCAAAGCAGAAATGCTCAAGGTTGACGCGTCGATCACTTCACCGGCTGACAGCTTCAAGCCAGACTTCAGCGTCTCCTTTTTACCGTCTTTGCCCACCAACTCAATGGAAACGGTGGTTTCAGACTCGACTGTCAGAGATTTTTCACTTCCGTAAAAGTCACCTTCCGTCATGCTGTCCACGTGGGACTTAGAGCCCGAAGCCCATTTTCCCATGGAATGCGGATGCTTTCTGGCGTAGTTTTTCACTGCCAAAGGAGCTCTTCTGTCGGAGTTTCCTTCGCGCAAAACGGGGTTCACTGCCGAGCCTTTGATCTTGTCGTACTTGGATTTGACGGTTTTCTCTTCGTCTGTTTTAGGCTCTTCCGGATAGTCAGGAAGTGCAAAGCCCTGTGCCTGCAACTCTTTGATGGCGGCTTTCAACTGAGGAACGGAAGCCGAGACGTTTGGAAGCTTCACGATGTTTGCCTCCGGTGTCGTCGCGATCTTGCCAAGTTCGGCTAAGTCGTCGTTGATGACTTGCTCAGGCTTCAGATACTCTGGAAAACTTGAAATAATCCGTCCTGAGAGGGAAATGTCTCTTGTCTCCACCTGCACACCGGCAGATTTGGTGAAGGCTTGTACGATAGGAAGTAGAGAATACGTGGCCAAGGCAGGTGCCTCATCTGTCAGCGTATAAAGGATTTTGGGAGTTTGATCACTCATAGTTTCAATAGGATGCTAAAAAGGATTTACCTGTCTTGCTTTCCGAAGTGTTGGCTGACGCCGTCCGTTGAAAAAGGGAAAACAGGGTCTGAAATTGGCGCCTAAAATACAAAAATTAGGCTTGTTTCAAACTCCGGCAAAGTAAAGTAGGGGAATTAAAGCGGAATGGATTTCAGAGAATCCTAAACTCGTCCGCGTCTTTCCAGGCGGGAAATTTGATTCGGAATTCTTGGAGCTTTTCAGCTGAAAAAGTGACGGTCTGGATCTGGTCTTTCTCTCCCAAGCCGGAGATTTTTTCTCCTCTGAAATCATACGCGGCCGAATGCCCGGAGTAAGCGATGCCATTTCCATCATTTCCGATCCGGTTGACTCCGATGGAATAAGCGAGATTTTCGATGGCCCGAGCAGGAAGCAGGGCATCCCAGGCGGAAGTCCGAGCAGCAGGCCAGGATGCGATGTAGAAGATGATGTCGTAGCTGGCGATGTCATTTTCCCAGCCGTTTCTTGACCACACGGGGAACCGCAGGTCGTAGCAAACCTGAGGGCAGATTTCCCAGCCCTTGAGGTTGAAGATCGGGAGCTTCAGTCCGGGGGAAAAGACTTGGTCCTCGTTGGCCATGCGGAACAGGTGGCGCTTGTCGTAGTGCTCGGTATAGCCGTCAGGATTTACCCAAAGCAGACGGTTGTAATATTTTCCCCCTTCCGAGATAATGGCGCTTCCGGTGACGGTCGCTTTAGTCTGTGCGGCCAGTTGCTTCATCCACCTACAGACTGTCAGATTCATCGGCTCGGCGAGCTTAGCAGCTTCCATACTGAATCCTGTCGGAAACATCTCAGGAAGGATGATCAGGTCTGTTTTTCCTTTGAGGCCCCAGATTTTTTCTTCCAGCATGGCGAGGTTCGCAGTCTTGTCCTGCCAATGCAGGTCAGTCTGAACCATCGAAATGCGGATTTCTGGGCTTCTTCCCATTATTTGAGGGGGTAGATCATTCGGTAGTCTGTGGAGATTTTTCCTTTGCTGACATCGATCAATTTAGCCTGGATCAGACGTTTTTTCAAGCCCTTCAGGTAGTCGATGAAGAGGATGCCTTCGAGATGATCGTATTCGTGTTGAATGACCCTCGCGGTCATACCGGTGAATTCCTCTTCCCTCAGGTTCCAGTTTTCGTCGTAGTATTCCAGGGTGAGTTTGTCAGGGCGGATGATCTCAGCCCTTACTTCCGGAATGCTCAGGCAACCCTCTTCGAAGCGATAGTCATCCCCGTATTCTTCCACTATAATGGGGTTAATAAACGCACGACGAATGCCTTTTTCCTCATCGTCTTCGTCCAGCATCAGGGTGCTGTCGATGACAAACAGGCGGACGCCTTGGTTGATTTGTGGTGCAGCCAGACCCACACCACTGGCAAAATCCATCGTGGCGTACATGTCATTGATCAAAGCTGTCAGATCAGTGCCTTCGGGGATTTCTTCCGCTTCTTTTTTGAGGATGGGATTGCCGTAGGCGACTATAGGGTAAATCATTGTTGTGCTAGGTAAGATTGTAATATGATTGCCGCGGAGACTTTGTCCAGATTTCCGGCTTTTTCCCGGCGGTCTTTCTTTTTGCTGCCCATGGCAATCATGCTCTGCATGGCCATCTTGGAGGTGAATCGTTCATCCACAAGGGCTATTTTTTTTTCGGGGAAAACTTGCTCAAGTTCCTGTTTCAGTTTGAGGACTCTCGGAGTCATTTCATTGTCCTGCCCGTTGAGCCGGATCGGAAGTCCGAGAACCAGGACTTCGACTTCTTCTTTGGCGCAATAAGCTTTGAGAAACGTCATCAGTTGATTTGTTTCGACCGTCTCCAGTGGGTTTGCCAGGATTTTCAGCGGATCGGTAACAGCCAAACCCGTGCGCTTAGTTCCCAAATCTATGGCAAGAACTCTGGGCATCAGTTGGTTCGAATTTTTTTTCGGATGGAGCGAAGCGCTTCCCTCTCTAATTCTACAGCCTTTGGGAAAAGCAGCTCGTCTTCAATCTTGGCGTGGATCGAAAGTTCCTTTTCGAAGTTCTGAAGTTCGTGGTAGAGGACCTTCATCGTCAGCGGAGCATTGGGTTCCAAGTGGTAATCTTTGGTCAGGCGCCTGATTCCCTCCATTTCGTCGTCGTGGATCTCGTGCTGATCTGCCAGCAAATTGATTGGGTCTTTCTCCAAAATAGTCAGCGCATCGTGAGTCGCGAAATGACCGTCTTCGATGTCTTGCAGGAGCTCAATTCGTTTGAAGAGCCGGCTCTCTTCCTCGTGAATGTGGTGGATGAAATCCTCGACAAAAAGCGGAAACATAATCCGGAGATCGGCCATCAGCGCGGCAAAATCCTGCTCGGGCGGAATACCGGAAATAAGGTTGGACAGGAATGGAAGCTCCTGACGGACAAAGAAATAGTGTTTCTTTTTGAGATAAGCTACGAGCAGCTCGATGGGGTTGAGGAAGAGCTCTTCGGGAGTCGGATCTACCCGTTTTGCCCAAGACTCTAGCTCCGCGATCAGCGTCCTGGGATTGACTTTATGCCTGCGGCAAACCTTCTCCAGTGAATCGGTGGGATATTGGTAAAAGCTGATTCCGAAGTAGTGTAGAACGGCCGCGAAAACATAGTTTTCGGAAACCAATTCACCCACTGAAGACTTTTCGAAATCCCGATCCAAGTTCATTGGACAAAATTAATTTTTTTTGAAGGAAAAAGGGGAATAAATCTGACCTTTAGCGACCTCAGTCGTACAAACAATCGTTAATTTTATCTAAAATCCATTTTCATTGTGGATCATTTAGAGGGAGATTGAGTTATTTGAATATAAAACGAAGAAAAAGTGAGCGAGACCAAGAATACTAAATCACAAATCAGGCTGCCGATCATTCTTGCCCTTGCGATTTCTGCGGGGATTTGGATCGGAGCGACCTTTGCAGAGCCAAAGGGTAACCAAAATGACCTTCGTGCTGCGCTCTATAAGCTGCAGGAGATCATGACTTATATCAATCGAGACTACGTTGACAGTGTAGATACAAATGAGCTGGTGGAGTTTGGCATCACCAAGATGCTTGAAAACCTCGATCCACACTCCAGCTATATTCCGGCAAGGGATGCATCGCTGGCTCAGTCACAGTTGGAGGGCGAATTTGACGGGATCGGTGTCGAATTCGGCATTATCCGGGACACCATTTACGTGGTTGCGCCGCTTACTGGCGGCCCATCCGAGGCCTTGGGGATTCAGTCCGGGGATCAGATCATCACAGTGGATGGAAAGACAGTGGCGGGAATCGGGATTACCAACCGGGATGTCTTTGACTACCTGAGAGGCCCGAGAGGGTCAAAAGTAATGATTGATATTAAGCGGAGGAATCAGTCCGAACTGATCCCGTATGAAATCACTCGGGACAAAATTCCTCAGTATAGCATCAACGCGTCCTACATGGTCGATAAGGAGATTGGATACATCAAGGTGACCCGATTTGCAGCGACGACTTACGAAGAATTCAAAACCTCGCTTGCTCAGCTGCAGGCTCAGGGCATGAAAAAGCTTATCATCGATCTTCAGGGAAATCCCGGCGGATACATGGGGGCGGCGATAAACATGGCGGACGAACTGCTTGGAGACCGTGATCTGATTGTTTCTCAAGAAGGAAAAGTAAGCCAATACAGCCAGAAGGCGTTTGCTTTCAAGCCTGGAATGTTCGAGGAAGGATCCGTGATCGTGTTGATCAACGAAGGGTCTGCTTCCGCTTCGGAGATCTTGGCGGGAGCGATCCAAGATAACGACCGCGGGTTGATCGTCGGTAGAAGATCTTTTGGAAAAGGACTCGTGCAGATGCCGATAGATTTGTCAGACGGTGCGGAGTTGAGATTGACCATCGCGAGGTATTTTACCCCGTCCGGCCGATCCATCCAAAAGCCATACGATCAAAACTATGATGCCTACGAGACTGATCTGGTCAACCGCTACACTCACGGGGAGTTCTTCTCTGCGGACAGCATCAAGTTTAACGACAGCCTGAAGTACGAAACCAAGAAAGGGCGTACCGTCTACGGCGGCGGCGGTATTATGCCGGACTATTTTGTCCCCTTGGATACCACTATGAATAGCCCGTATGTCAACAAGCTGTTCAACACGGACGCCTCCAGGGAATATATCCTGGACTTTGTGACCAAAAACAAAGAAAGCTTCGCTGCAATGAGCCAAGATCAGTACTATACAGAATACAAGGTCAGTGATGCGATGCTCATGGACTTGGCGGAGTTTGGCAAGAAAAGCAAAGTGGACTTCGATGCACAGGATTTCAACAAGTCCAAGGAATACCTGAGGATTTTGGTGAAAGCGCATCTGGGACGTCAGATCTATGACGACAACGCGTTCTACAAAGTCATCAACGATATCAATGAGGTGTATCTTCAGGCGATGAATCTATTCGGAGAGGCAGACCGCATCTCCATGGCGGACACACTGAAGCCTGCGGGAGTGGAAGAGTAAGATTCCCAAACGAAAAATATTGCCAAAAGCCAGTCCATCCCGGGCTGGCTTTTTTTGATTTCAAAAATTAGGGCTGAACTTAGCCCACTTCTAGCCAACTTTCCTTTAAACCGTTTTTTTATGACTGGACTTCCCAAGATCAAAATCAACCATATCGCCATCCACGTTGCTGACTTGAAGCGAAGCCAAGCATTCTATTCCGATGTTTTGGGACTGGAAATGACCGAGGAGCCCTTCAAAGACGGACTTCATGCCTGGTACGACATCGGGGGTGGAGCCACGGTTCATCTGATCGAAGAGCTTAGGCTGATTCCACCGGTGGAGATTTCGAAGACCAATCATCTATGTTTCAGCGTGTCGGACATGGATGCGTTTATCGAAAATCTAAAGAGGAACAGCTGTCCGTTTGAAAACTGGGCAGGCGATCAAGACAAGATTCACATCCGGCCAGACGGAATACAACAGATATTTTTCAGGGATCCGGATAACTATTGGGTAGAAGTAAACAATGATTTTTAGTGCTTTTCTTGGAAACGGCTTGATCCTGAAAATCAAACAGAAGTCGACCGATAACTTATTTAATCCGACTTTTTGGAGGACGCTAACCTCTCGTTTGACTAAAAAAACTTATTATCGAGCACAAAATCTCTCCAGATCATGAAAAAGTTAGTAACAATAGCCCTCCTTCTGGTTTCGCTGACCTCATTTGGCCAAATCAAAGTCAATCATATCGCTGTCCACGTCTCAGATCTGAAAAAGGGCATGGACTTCTACCAAGATGTCCTTCAATTGAAGAAAATTGAAGATCCTTTCAACGACGCAATTCATGCGTGGTACGATATCGGAAACGGCTCAGCACTTCACCTGATCGAGTCAAAAGATGTCCCTTCTGAGAAATCCAAGGTCAATCACCTTTGCTTTAGTATTCCGGATATGGATGCTTTTGTCCAAAACATGAAAGACCGAAGCTACCCCTTCGAGAGCTGGACTGGAGTAAAAGGGGAAGTCACCAATCGGGTGGATGGAGTTAATCAAATCTACATTCAAGACCCCGATGGCTATTGGCTGGAGATCAATGACGATTATTGATTTCCGTCGATTTAAGGCTGTTTTGCTGTAGGTTTTCTACGGAATTGCCGTCAACTGCTCTCCTCATTTCGACAGAGCTGAAGGGAATCCGACGGTTTCAGCATATTTTGCATCAGGAATTTTAAACTCACAACCTAGGCATGTTTTTCACCCTCATCCGACTGCAATATCTCAAGAGTGTCCGCTCCACTTCTTTTGCAAAAAGCCTACTGACGAATATCCTGCTGGGTTTTCTGATCTTGGTTTTGCTAGGCTACGTGGTTGCCATCGGGATCTTTCTCAAATTCATCCTTGAGAAAGTCGTGCCGGGCCAGGATCACATTGCCTTAGTCAATAGCTTCGTCATTTACTTTTTTCTGGGGGAATTTGTCTACCGATATTTTCTTCAAAAACTGCCCGTATTGGAGCTTGAGAGTTTGCTGCATCTACCGATCGGTAAGAGCTGGATCATCCAAATGCTCTTGACCCGCTCCTTCATTTCTCCGCTCAGTATCATCGCCATTCTGCTGGTATTGCCATTCTCCATCCAAGTCATCAGCGAGAAATACGGAGCCTTCGGAGCTGTGAGCTGGGTAGCTACGATCGCTCTGGTGAGCTGGACCCTTCATTGGTTTATGCTTTGGTTCAAGCAGCGTTTTGAGGATAGCCTGATCGGACTGGTGGTTGTCTTTGCGGTCTTGGTATTGGGCGCTGGATCCAGCTACATGGGTTGGTTCAATCTCGGAGAGATGATCAAGCCCTTGTTTGATTATGCGCTGGTCAGTCCTGTTCCTTTGATTGGGATGCTGTTGGTCATGTGTGGTGCTTATTTTCTTTGCTATCGTTTCTACGTATCTCATGCCTACCTGGAAGACCTGGCCGAGGAGGAAGATGTCCGTTTCGTCAACCAGTCCATTGGATTTTTCTCCAGATTTGGACTGGCAGGAGAGCTCGCCAACGTGGAATGGAAGCTGATCATCCGACACAAGAAAAGCCGTACTTTTCTGATGATGACGGCCTTTTTTCTACTGTATGGACTCATCTTCTACAACAATCCGGCTTACACCACAGAAGACGGATTTAGCTTCCTTTTCATCTTCGTCGGAGTATTTATCACGGGGATTTTCATGATCCAATATGGCCAGCTGTTTCTCAGCTGGAACTCTGCAAATTTCGATTTTTACCTCAATCAAAAAGGCGGAATCGAAGCACTGGTAAAAGGCAAATACCTGCTCTTTCTGTCTATTTCCCTGATTTGCTTCCTCGCCTCTGTGCCCTATGTGTACTTTGGCTGGCATTTTCTTTTGATCCACTTGGCGACCTTCTTATTCAACGTCGGCATATTGGTTCATGTGATCATCTATCTGGCACTTTGGAAGCCAAAACCGATGGATCTCAACAAAGGGGCGATGTTCAACTACGAAGGGGTCGGCGCCGCCCAGTTTCTGATCATCATACCCATGATGCTCGGTCCTTATCTGATTTACGTGCCATTTTCGCTGCTTTTCAACGACTACATAGGCCTCTTGGCACTGAGTATCGCCGGAATCCTGGGCATATTTGGATTCAAACGCCTTTCCCAAATCAACATTAACCGAGTAATGACTAACCGTTACGAAATATCATCCTCCTTCCGTCAAGAACTATGATACAGCTATCCCAACTCAAAAAACAATACAAAGAAGTCGTTGTCCTGGATGTTCCGACGCTGGAGATTCCCAGTGGAGAGTGCTTTGGCCTTGTGGGTAATAACGGCGCGGGCAAGACCACGCTCTTTCGTGTGATGCTGGATCTCGTCAGAGCGACTGCCGGATCGGTCACGATCAATGGCGCGGACGTCAGTAAGACAGAGGACTGGAAGGCTAAAACCCGGGCCTTTTTGGACGAACACATGCTGCTGGCCTATCTGACGCCGGATGAATATTTTGAGACCCTTCGAGTGATTTACGGCCTGTCTGTCGCCGACTTGAAGCTTCACTTGGACAAGTTTACCGAGTTTTTCAATGACGAGGTGTTAGGCAAAAAGAAATACATCCGCGACCTGTCCAAAGGCAATCTGAAGAAAGTCGGAATCGCTGCGGCCCTGATGGGGAATCCGGACGTGGTGTTCCTCGACGAGCCATTTGAAAATCTCGATCCAAGCTCACAGATTCGGTTGAAGAAGCTGATCTTGAAGGAAAAGGAGAATTCCTCGTTGACCTTTTTGATCTCCAGTCACGATTTGAATCACGTCACGGAGATCTGCGAGCGGATAGTACTCTTGGAAAAAGGCAAGGTGATCCGAGACCTTCGGGATAGATCTGAGATGATGGCAGAGTTGGAAGCTTACTTTACCGGGTGATTTTGAAAAATAAGATAGAAAGCCTCTTGGAGTGATCTGAGAGGCTTTTTTTGTCAGGATTCTTTTTTCGAAAAAGAGTCTATTACATCAATAATGAACTGATGAAGGTTTTGGCTTCAAATGGTAGAGAATTAAAAAGCCTCCCGAATCACTTCGGGAGGCTTTTGTGGAGCTGGCGAGAATCGAACTCGCGTCCAGATAAGGAAACACCGTACCGTCTACATGCTTAGTCATCGGTTGTTTTTTCGATCAGTATATGCTGGATGACACACCTCATGCTGACTTAGCTACCGAGTCTTAGGCCTGCTTAATAGCATCACAGGCAGCAGTCCAATCAAGTCGACACCCCGGAATCCACCCCGAAAGGACGGGGGGCGGAGGGATGTGGCTGGGGAATCACTCTCGTGACTCAACCCTTTAAGCGATCTATCCTAAAAGGTTAGATTAAGCAGCCATGGCGTAAGAAGTTTCGCCATTTATCGTTCGTATGAATCTTTCAAGGCCGTACATACTCCAGCCTGCATGCGAGCCCGATCTTTACACTTACTGTCAAAACCGGTCAGCCCCATTTGTGTTAGGAAGACAAAAGTAATCCAATTTTGGTTCCAAGTGAGAAAATTTGCGATTTACGAAATACGATTTACGAGGCCCCAGCGGTGTTTGAGCCGCTGAACTTTGGCAAACCGTGCAACCTTACCACTTTCCTGCCAAAAGGTGGAATGTTGAAGAACCCTGTATCCGACACCGGACATCCAGCATCCCACATTTTCCAATTTTCCAATCCCATTAAGCCTCAAATCCTTAGCGAAAAACTTTCCAAATGGGCGTTTTTCTGGCCTTCGGAATATTCACTTTTTTATATCTTGCAGCGATGGACAACTTCGTCGTTTCGGCAAGAAAATACAGACCGGCAGATTTCAAAAGTGTGGTGGGACAGATGCATATCACCACTACGCTTCAGAATGCCATTAAAAACAACCACCTCGCTCAGGCTTTCCTTTTCTGTGGACCTCGTGGAGTGGGGAAGACGACCTGTGCGCGAATCCTTGCCAAGACGATCAACT
Organism: Algoriphagus terrigena DSM 22685; assembly: GCF_000429445.1. Classification (GTDB taxonomy): domain Bacteria; phylum Bacteroidota; class Bacteroidia; order Cytophagales; family Cyclobacteriaceae; genus Algoriphagus; species Algoriphagus terrigena. The sequence continues at coordinate 148,970 of NZ_AUBW01000010.1, read as the reverse complement.
GTGAGAATGTCACCAGTGACAACGAAGCCTGCGGCAAGTGCGAGTCCTGCGTTTCTTTCCAAAACAATGCTTCTTTCAACATCTACGAGCTGGATGCTGCGTCCAACAACTCCGTAGACGACATCAGGAACCTCGTCGACCAAGTGCGCTATGCTCCGCAAAAAGGGCAGTATAAGGTCTACATCATTGATGAAGTTCACATGCTTTCGACAGCGGCCTTCAATGCGTTTTTGAAGACCCTGGAGGAGCCCCCCAAGTACGCCATCTTCATCTTGGCAACGACTGAGAAGCACAAGATTATCCCGACAATCCTTTCCCGTTGCCAGATTTTTGATTTTAACAGGATTCAGATCAAGCACATCTCTGAACACCTCAAGGAAATTGCGGAGAAGGAAAAGGTGGACTACGAGGAAGAGGCGCTTCGCCTGATCGCAACCAAAGCTGACGGAGCACTGCGGGATGCGCTTTCCATCTTTGATCTGATCGTGACCTATTCCGCCGGGAAAAAGGTGACGTACAAGGAGACCATCGATAACCTCAACATCCTCGATTACGATTATTATTTCAAAGTGGTGGATGCGCTTTTGGCAGAGGATCTGTCTGCCACACTACTGATCTTTGACGAGATTTTGAAGAAGGGATTTGACGGTCACAACTTCATCGTAGGACTGAGCGAGCACTTCAGGGACTTGCTGGTGGTGAAGGACGAGGCGACGGTTGAGCTTTTGCAAGTCTCAGAATCTGCCCGCGATCGCTACCTGCAACAGACGCAGCAGGCGTCGGTTTCTTTTTTGCTGTCAGCTCTCAATCAGGCAAATCAGTGTGACATCAACTACAAAACAAGCAAAAACCAGCGCTTGCACGTGGAGTTGGCCCTGATGAAGATGGCCAAGCTGCCTCAGGCGTTTCGACTGGCGACTCTTGCCAGCATCGAGCCAAAAAAAAAAGCCTGAGTGAACAAACCCAGCCGGTAGCTGAGGCTGATAAAGCCGTCGAGAGTGCGCCCGCTGACTTTTCCACTGCGAAAAAAAGCCCGGTAAAATCCACGATTTCCATTCCCACTAGCTTGAGTCATACCAAGAGATTGGTGGATGACAAGGCAAAGGAAAGTGAGGCTGCCAAGGTAGTTCCGACCCAAGAGACAGTGGAAGTCAAAGTCACGGGGTCTTCCATTACGCTGACGCAGGAACTGTTTGATCAGCATGTCTATGCCATTCGGGAGCATTTCAGAATCGCCGACAAAAAGATGGAGCTCGCGATCTTAGATCAGCCGATCAAAGTGAGGACTGAGGGAGAGGTCGTTCTGGAAGTGATGGGGCACATGCAAGAGGAGATAGCCGGAAAAATCAAGCAGGAACTGGTCGGACTGATTCGCCAGCTGACAGGAGCCGGTAGGGTTATTATTACCCTTGAACTGAAAGAGGAAGTGAGCAATGGCAAGCCCAAGCTCTACACCAACACTGACAAGCTGAATTTTTTAAGAGAAAAGCACCCGGCATTGGCTGAGTTTCAGCGGAAATTTGGCCTGGAAGTAGACTTTTAGAAGTCCAGCGAAATCCCAAAATTGATCAGATTTTGGAGTTGTACGGACTGCTTGGATGTGCCGTCATCTTGCTGGATATAGACATTCTCGTCGTAGATCACGGCTGTTTCGATGCGGGTTGAGATGAATTTGTTCACCTTCAGCCGGATGATCGAATTGAAATTCACGACCATGTTGCCGAAGCTCTCATAGTTGGAAAAGAGGTTGAGATCAGCTTTCCACGTGACATTTTCCATCAGCTTGAAATCGACTACCCCTACAGCAAAAGACATCCCGGCCTCGGCTCGGACGTTCTCACCTGGTACCACCCCGAATGCTCCCACGCTGCTCAGCGAGTCATTCATCACGATCGTGAATCTGCCCGTAAAAGGCGAGATGATCATGGATACTTTGCCCTTGTTTTCATAGGTCTTTCGCAGGTTTAATCCCGTGGAGGATTGCAGATATCCCGGGGAAAGGAGGTCTGAAATCTTTGTACGGACTTCAAATTCGCTACCTGCCGGTTTAGAATATTTATAACCCGGCATGAGCTGGGTTCTCGCATCCAACTGCGTACTCAGATACATGAGATTAGAGAGCTGTCGGCCGTAGTTGCTGACAAAGACAAAGTTGTCATTCGTTTTTCGGGTTTGAAACTCCCGGTCTCCCTGACGGTTGAAGCCAAGATTGACCGTGAGTTGGGTGTCCCAGACCTTGGTGTCTTTCTTGTAGTTGGCAAAGAGCGAAATACCGGAATTGAGCGCAAAGGAGCTCGAACCACCGGCCGCCCAGTTGCTCAAGGTGACTTGTTGAATGTTGAGGTTGTAGTTGCCGCCAGTCTTCCAAAAAATTTCCTTGACAGGCTCATCAACCAAGATCGAATCTCCCAACATCAGGAGTGTGTCTCCGTTGATCAGCACGGTGTCAGGAATTATCAGACGATCTTGCCCAAGCGCGGAGGCCCCAAAAAGGAACATCAGAACCCCAATGAAAAGAAAATTTTTACTCATTAATCGATGGTTTGGCGGGCAAATCAGGGCTTGAAGATAACCAAATTCTGCCCTATGCTGATGATGTTTTGACTTCCTATGTTGTTCCAGGACTTCAGTTCGTCTACTGAAACGCCGTATTTTTTCGAAATTGCAAAAAGTGTTTCGCCTTGCCGCACACTATGCATGACCCGGTTGGATCGGTTTGAGGTCGGGGGAGCGGACTGTCTTTGAATGGCCTCTGCAGGTCGGGTCTCTGTGGGCCGGCTCTCTGTGACCGCTATCTCGGTTCGCTTTTGGGGTGCAGCTTGATTGACAGGCATCACCGGGATGGATTCACCGCGTTTTCTTGGTTCCCTGAGGTTCAGTACCATACCGGCTTTCAGATCGGAGTCTTTTCTAATCCGGTTTTTGGACTTCAGCGAGGCCAGCCGGATTCCATATTTCTGGGAGATTGACCAGAGGGTTTCTCCCGGCATCACGACATGCGTCTCGACGTCGGCGCTACTCTTCTTCTTTTCGGTATAGTAGTACTTGCCCGTTTCGATACGCGCTTCCGGATCTAAGTCATTTAGCTTGAGAAACTTCTTTTCCTTCAGTCCGATTTCCTGCGAAAAACGCTCCGGGGAAGTTGTTTTTGCAGCCTGCACCCCATCAAGTTCATTGACGGTGATTTGGTTTGGCTGACTGGCCTTGGTCGTGTTACCGGAGATCCTCGGATAGGACGAGGCCTGCTTGTAGGCCGGTGAGTTTTTCGCGGAGGCAGAATAGGTTTGGTTTGCTTCTGGTTTGTCCTTGGCGACTGCCGGCTCAAGTGGCAACGAGCCATCTTTGACAAAGAACAGCGTATGAGAACCTGCTGGGACTTTCCCGTTGCCGGCCCATTTGTTGAATTCTTTGAGATGAGCCTCCGTGACTCCGAATTGCTTGGACAGGGCTGCCATGCTCGCCGGGCCTTGCACCGTGATTTCCGTCAAGCGCGGCTGATTGGATACAAAGACGAAAGTCTGATTTTCAAAGGCGATCTTATGAGCGAGATACTTTTTGAAGTACCAATGGGTATTTCTGTCGATTTCGACGACTTTTTTACCGGAGTACTGGCTTCCAAAATAGCTTTTCGCGCCTCCAAGCCCCATTTGATAGGAGACTAGAGCCGTCATCCAGTTGTCCAGTTGGTTGTTGTGTTTTTTGAGATAGGCCGCTGCGCCGCGAGAGGAGGCAGCGATATTCTTGCGGTCGTCCACTTGGGCATCGACGCGCATTCCCACTTCTTCGGCGGTGCCCTGTTTGAACTGCCAAAATCCCACCGCATTAGAAGTCGAAACGGCGTCTGGGATCAGGCCGCTTTCCTGGATGACCAGATACTTCAGATCGTCCGGCACGCCTTGATTACGCAGTTCCCGCTCCACGATCGGAAGGTAGAGATTGACACGGTCCTGTTTGACTTTGAAATAGGAGGGGTTTCGATATTGGGCGTCGACGTCCAACTGGATCTCCCGCTGAGCTTGGGGGGTGATCTTGAGTGTCAGATCGGCAAAATCCAGCTGAGCCGGAACCTGCGGGATCTGAGCCAAAAGTGGATGAATACAAAGAAACTGAACTAGGAAAAGAAGGGTGCGGTATTGCCGGGATTTCATCGAAAATCACTTTCGTGTTACGTTGCCCTTGTCTGCAAAAATGATTCCCTTTTTATCGGAATCAGAGTTTTCTTGCCATCAACACCCCATCGCGAATCGGGAGCAGGACATTTTCCACGCGTGGGTCATCTTGGACTTTTTGATTGAAATCCAAAAGTGCCCGCGTATCCTTGTCCACCTTTTGCCCTTCCTCTACCAGGATCTTGCCCGACCAGAGTACATTGTCTGCCAGGATGATCCCTCCGCTTGGGACTTTGTCAATTATCAGATCAAAATATTCCGAATAGTAAAACTTATCCGCGTCGATGAACACGAGGTCAAAAGGGCCATCCAAGGTAGGGATGACTTCTCTGGCATTACCGAGGCGGTAGTCGATTTGATTGGCGAGTCCGCTTTCTTCAAAGAATCCCCTCACCATCGGCTCCAGCTCATCGTTGATGTCGAGCGTGATGAGTTTGCCGTCGGGCCTCAACCCCCTGGCTAGACAAATCCCGGAATATCCCGTGTAGGTGCCGATCTCCAGGATGGTTTTTGGCTGAAGCATTTTTGCAAAAAGCTCAAGCATCTTACCCTGCAAGTGGCCCGAGATCATCCGGGGCATCAGTACCTTGGCCTGCGTTTCACGGACGATTTTCTTCAAAAGCGCATCCTCGGAGCTTGTAATTGTCTCACAATAGGCTAGAAGTGCCGGATCAAATAATTCCATTGGTCAATTAGGAGTGTAGATGAGATAGCTAAGTTGCTCGGGATTGAAGATTTCCTGCGCGATGTCCTGAATCTCCTCCGCAGTGGTCTGTCTGATTTTGTCAAAGATCACCTCGAGCGGATCGATCTTCCCGTGATCAATCAGGCTTTTGCCGTAGACCAGCATCAGCGCTGCGTAGTTTTCCTCCGCCATGGCCATCTGTCCAACGGCTTGTTCTTTGGCCATGTGAAGTTGGATGCTTCCCAGTTTTTTGCTGCGGAGCTTGTCCATTTCCCGATGCACGATGGCGAGGGATTTTTTTAGAGTCTTTTCTTCCGTGCCAAAATTGATCCCGAAGAACCCGGTGTCCGAGAAAGTCTGGTAGGTGGACTCAATGCTGTAGACGTACCCATAATTTTCGCGGAGCGCAAGATTCAGCTTGCTATTCATGCTCGGCCCACCCAGGATATTGTTGAGCAGATAGAGTTTGAAACGGTTTTTGTCGTGGAGGGAAAAGGCCGGCCTCCCGATCGCACAAAGCGACTGGGTGACGTCCCGCTGGACGGTTTTTCGCTTTGGCATGTAGTCATGGAAGCCATTTCTGACGTAGAGAGTGTGCTTGGGCTGTATCTCGGAAAGTGGCCCCACGATCACTTTGAGCGCCTTTTCGAAGGTGATATTGCCCACGACAGAGAAGATAATCTCTGAAGTGTCGAGTCGGCTGGAGATGAAGTCGAAGAAATCCTGCTGTGAAAATCTGGAAACGGTCTCCTCAGTGCCCAAGATGTTTCGCCCCAAGGCGTGATTTTCGAAAACCAACTCGTCGAGTTCGTCCTGGATCGAATCGTCCGGAGAATCGCGATACATGGCCATTTCTTCGAGGATCACCTGCCGCTCTTTTTCGATTTGCTTGCTTGGGAATGTGCTGTTGAAGGTGATGTCGAAGAGCAATTCGGCAGCTTTGGAATAGTGGTCCTTGAGCACAGAGGCGTAGAAGCAGACCTTTTCCTTGGTAGTGTACGCGTTGAGTTCGCCGCCGAGCGACTCCAGTCGGTTGATGATGTGAAAGGATTTGCGCTTGTGGGTACCTTTGAAGGCCATATGCTCCCAAAAATGGGCGAGCCCCTCCAGTTCTTTGTCTTCGTCTCGACTTCCGATATTTAAGATAAATCCGCAATGCACTACCCGGGTATGTGTGACTTGTTGGTGAACAATCCGGATGCCGTTTGCCAATTCCTTGATTTGGTACATGAATTCAGGTTTGAAATTGAAAGTAGCGAAAAAATCAGCTTTTTATCTTCTTGGGATTAGCCTTAAGTTTGCGGGCTGGGTTTTCTTCCGGTTTTGCTAACAAGAAATGACCGTTTCGGGTTTGTTTCCTCCAGCTGAAAAGATAAAAATGATGCAGAAAAACCAAACCCAGCCCTAATTTGTCTGCAAAAACGGGCTGATAAAACTGAACTGAGCACTGTCAATAAGAACATGAAATACACCCCACTACCCAACCAGCTTTATATCCGAAACCGCGCAAAATTCGCTGCAAAAATGGCAAAGAACGCCGTTGCGATTTTCAACTCCAATGACATCATGCCGACGAATGCGGACGGGACGATGAAGTTCAGACAGAACAATGATCTATTTTACCTCTGTGGGATTGATCAGGAAGAGACAATCCTGCTGATCGCGCCGGACTGTCCCAATCCGGCTTGGCGCGAGGTTCTGTTTTTGAGAGAAACCAATGAACACATCGCTGTCTGGGAAGGGCACAAATACACGAAAGAGGAAGCTGAGACTGCGTCAGGAATCAAAAATATCCAATGGCTTTCTGCTTTTGACCAAATCTTTAACTCGGTGATGGCGCTTTCTCAGCGGATTTACCTGAATACCAATGAGCATCTGCGTGCGGGAGTGGTGGTGGAGACCCGCGATGCCCGGTTTATCAAATCCTGCAAGGAAAAGTTTCCTTTGCATGCCTTTGATAGAGCTGCTCCGATCATGCATGAACTGAGAGGGATAAAGGAGCAAGAGGAAATCGATCAGCTGCAGATTGCGTGTGATATCACAGAGAAGGGATTTCGGAGGATTTTGTCTTTCGTCAAGCCTGGAGTAACCGAGTACGAAATCGAGGCGGAGTTTATCCATGAATTCATCAGAAACCGAAGCAAAGGATTCGCTTATGAGCCGATTATCGCTTCGGGATCCTCAGCCTGTGTGCTTCATTATATTGAAAATAACAAAGCCTGCAATGAAGGAGAACTGATCCTGTTGGACGTAGGAGCGGAGTACGGGAACTACAACGCCGATATGACCCGGACGATCCCTGTCAGTGGGAGGTTCACGGCGCGGCAGCGAGCAGTGTATGATGCGGTGCTGAGAGTTCACCGCGAGGCTTCCAATATTTTGAGACCCGGAACCAATATCCAGGATTATCACAAAGAGGTCGGCCTGATCATGCAGTCGGAACTTGTGGGGCTTAGTCTGATCGATCAGACAGATATCAAAAATCAGGATCCAAATTGGCCAGCCTTCAAAAAGTATTTCATGCACGGGACTTCCCACCACTTGGGTTTGGACGTGCATGATGTTGGGACGATGCACAATCCAATCCAGCCGGGAATGGTGTTCACCGTAGAGCCGGGGATTTACATTCCTGCAGAAGGGTTTGGAATCAGATTGGAAAACAACATCGTGATTCAGGAAAACGGGTATTTCGATCTGATGCGCAATATCCCGATCGAGGCGGAGGAGATTGAGAGTTTGATGAATTCTTAAGCAGATTCTTTGATGGGCAACTTTTCCAAAGTTTCAAACTTTGGAAAAGTTTATCAGAGCTAGAAATAAGAAAACCCTCTCAGATCGCTCCGAGAGGGTTTTTGGTTTTATGGATATTGCTTTTTATGGTGCCTTTTAATGCTCCAGAGTTATCTCAGCTATAGTATTTTCGGGAGCTGTTTCCGTATCCCAAAGGACTGCTCCATCTTGCGAGACTTTGGCTATGAAAGTTGGGCGGTCTGCTGAATTGAAGGTGAAGGTCAACGTGTCCGCTATAGTTTCATTCCATTGGATAAAGCCTTCAATTTCTTTTTGACTGCCCGTATGTTCAAAAAAGAATTTTACCCCGTGTACTCCATTCTCCTCAAATGGCATCACACCGTAAGGATAATCCAAAACTGCTCCAGGACTTTCGTATTTCACCATTTTGGCTTCTCCGTTTTCAATAAGAAATAGTCGCGTTTTGCTCAGGTCAATGGCCCCTTCCGTTTTGGGATCAAGTAGATTTGAGCCTTCACTATTACGTAGATTCACGAAGAAGTGCTCGGAACTTGGTGGTGCTAAGCTTGGCTCCAAGCATCCTGTCAACAGAAATACGATCAAAATTGAGCAGAAAAAGGAAAGAATTTTCATGGAATATGGAAAAGAGATCTTGGTTTAAAAACTCAAAACAGAAGAAGTTAACCGATCAGTTAGTTTATGTAATAATATTGTAATTACTAACATCATCCAAACAGTACTAAAAAATATTTTCATAACCACTTAAAGAAAAAAAACCTCTCGGATCGCTCCGAGAGGTTTTTTATTGGAATGTGAATCGGAAAATTATCCGATGGAGATTCTTTTGAATGCGTTTACAGTCAGGCCTTTGCTCACACCGTCCAGATATTGAGCGATAGACTTGGAGTTGTCTTTCACAAACTGCTGGCTCAACAACGTGTTTTCTTTGTAGAACTTAGCCAATTTGCCCAGAGCGATTTTTTCCAACATTTCTTCAGCTTTGCCTTCAGCTCTTGCCTGCTCTTTTCCGATTTCGATTTCTCTCTCTACAGTAGATGAATCGACGCCGTCTTTGTCCACAGCGACAGGGTTCATCGCTGCGATCTGCATCGCTACGTCTTTTCCTGCTTCTTCCACGTCAGTGCCAGAAGTATTAGTCAGACCTACCAACACGCCCAATTTACCATTGGAGTGGATGTAAGGGATTACCGCTTCAGCACTGATGATCTCGAAGTGAGAGATGTCGATCTTCTCGCCGATTCGGCCAGTCATTTCGATGATTTTCTCAGCTACGGTGATGTTTTCGATAGGGAGAGCCAATACAGCGTCTTTGGATTCAGAGCCATTAGCCACGGCCAGATCGATCAGCGTGTTTGCAAACTCGCCGAATCCTTCGTTTTTAGCTACGAAGTCAGTCTCGCAAGTCAAAGAAAGCAGGATGCCTTTGGTGCCGTTTTCGGCTACGCGGGTTACTACTACTCCTTCTTTGGTCTCACGGTCAGCTCTGGAAGCAGATACTTTTTGACCTTTTTTTCTGAGGATGTCTACTGCTTTTTCGAAGTCGCCTTCAGCTTCTGTCAAAGCTTTTTTGCAGTCCATCATACCGGCACCGGTCATTTGTCTCAGTTTGTTTACGTCTTGTGCAGTAATTGCCATTGTGTGATCTGTTTATTTTTTTAAACGGGATATAGTTCTTTAATCAGGATAAAACAAAAAATTGAACATCGACCGGAGCCGGATGTTCAATTCTTTATTTCAAAATAGAATGTGGATTATTCTTGTGTTTCAGCGTCCACAGCTCTTTTTGCTTCTTCCTCTTCAGAAAGTTTAGCATCGTCCTTGTCTCTCTTTCTTTCTGAAAGACCTTCTTCGATAGCTGCACCGAATGCTTTCACCAGCAAAGAAACTGATTTGAAGGCATCGTCATTGGCTGGGATAGGGAAGTCCACCTCGTTCGGGTTGGAGTTAGTATCTACCAATGCGAAAACCGGAATACCAAGTTTTTGAGCTTCAGCGATCGCAATGTGTTCTCTTTTGATATCCACTACGAAAAGAGCTGCAGGAAGTCTGCTCAGGTCGGCAATACCGCCCAAAACGCTTTCCATCTTCTCTTTGTCGCGGCTTACCATAAGACGCTCTTTCTTAGCCAAGTTCTTGTAAGCGTCCTCTTTCATCAGTTTTTCAAGACCTGACATTTTTTTGAGGGACTTACGGATAGTAGCGAAGTTGGTCAGCATACCACCTAACCATCTTTCGGTCACGTAAGGCATGTTCAGACGCTGTGCTTCTGCAGCTACCAAGTCTTTGGCTTGCTTTTTTGTAGCGACAAACATTACTTTTTTGCCGGAACGTACGATTTGCTTGATTGCGTTGGATGCTTCGTCGAGGCAAGCAAGCGTTTTGTTGAGGTCGATAATGTGGATACCGTTCTTCTCCATAAAGATATATGGAGACATTCTTGGATCCCACTTTCTCGTCAAGTGTCCGAAGTGAACACCAGCATCCAGTAAGTCTTTGTATTCGATTTTTGACATGAATGAAATTGTTTTCTATTGAATGAAGAGAGTTCCTATTAACGTTTGGAGAACTGGAATCTTCTTCTTGCTTTTCTACGTCCTGGCTTCTTACGTTCCACCATTCTAGGGTCACGGGTAAGGAAGCCTTCTTTTTTCAATGCTGATCTGTGCTCAGCGTCGAACTCACACAAAGCTCTGGAGATCGCCATACGAGCTGCTTCAGCTTGTCCTTTGATTCCGCCACCGTCCACATTGATTTGGATGTCGTAGTTGCCGTCCACGCCCACCAGGGTCAAAGGCTGCTTTACTACGATTTGATGCAAATCAAACGGGAAGTAAACTTCGATTGCTTTGTCGTTTACGGTGATTTTGCCATTTCCTGGAGCCATGTAAATACGGGCTACAGAGGTCTTTCTTCTACCGATTTTGTTGATCATTTCCATGATTTAGGAGATTAAAGTGTGATGGCTTGTGGCTGCTGTGCTGCATGAGGATGCTCAGCACCTTCATACACGTACAGGTTACCGTACAACTTGCTTCCCAATCTGTTTTTAGGCAACATGCCTCTTACAGCTTTCTCAATCAAAATCGTTGAAGACTTCTGCTTCAACAGTTTTGGGGTAGAGATTCGCTGTCCGCCTGGGTAACCGGTGTGGCGCACGTATACTTTCGCGTCCCACTTGTCACCTGTCAGTCTGACTTTGTCTGCGTTGATTACGATGACGTTGTCACCACAATCCACGTTGGGAGTGAAGCTAGGCTTCGTTTTCCCTCTCAAGATTTTTGCTACCTCACTAGCCAATCGTCCTAGAATCGCAGCTTGGGCATCCACTACCACCCACTGCTTTTCTACTGTGGAAGAATTGGCTGAGATGGTTTTATAGCTCAGAGTATCCACTGTGTAACTGTTTAATTTTTAGCTTGTTATTTATTTATCGACCCCAAAAAGGGACACAAAGATAGAAGTATTTTATTTTGCATGCAAACTATTTTCATTACTAACTCCTAATTTTCATGTGGTTACAATCCTTTTTAATTGTCACATGGGATCTCGAGCTGCTCCTGACTCTGATTTTGAGTCTGTTTTGCGATGCTCGATTTCATAGGCTTAGCAAAACTTCCCGCAAAGGAAATTTGGGCTTCGGTCTCTGATATGCTCGCCTCTAAGCATTTTTCTCCAACTGCTGGACTAATACCTGAAAGTCCTTGGGGTAGGGGGCATCGACTTTAATCGGATTGCCGTCCAGACCTGCAAAGACGATCGAAAACGCGTGCAACGAGACCCGCTGCATGATCGGTAGCTCCTCGGTGTCTTTTTTGAGATTGAAGCGACGCTTGAGTGAAGATAGGTACAAGGTTTTGCCGCCGTAAAGTGTATCGCCGCATATGGGCGATTTGAGGTAAGCCAGGTGTACTCTGATCTGGTGCAGACGACCTGTGATCGGTCTGCATTCCACCAGCGTATGTGCCCAGTAGGTTTTCACAGTATGGAAAAACGTCTGAGCAGGCTTCCCGTCTTTACTGACTTTGGCGATTCCTTTGTTGTTTGCCAAGAGATTCCGGTCTACCAACTCATGGTTGAATTCCTTGATTCCCTCGACCACAGCGTGATAGATTTTTTCAACTTCCCTGTTTTCAAACTGCATGGCCAAATGCCTGTAGGCCGCCGGATTCTTGGCAATCACCAGACATCCTGAAGTTTCCTTATCCAATCTGTGGCACAGCTGAGAATCGGGGGTGTGTGCCTTGGCTAAGTCTAGGATGTTCTGCGCCTCGTGCCTATCGTCTAAGCTTGATAGGTACGGTGGCTTATTGATCACCAGGTAATCCGCATTTTCGAACAGAATAAGATTTTCAAAATCTACTTTCTTCATGGATCTCCTGCCTCTTCAATTAGGCTGCAAAAGTAGGGAATCGATCGGTCGGAAAAAAGCAGGCAGCCAAAAGAGCCTGACAATGTGGAGGCAAGTGGAAAAATAGGCCGTCAGAGCGTCTGGTTCTGAAGTTTTCGGGTTTTATTTGTTTTCTTTTTTAAGCCAATGTACGAAAGCAACCTTTTGAATTCACTCCGACTGGTCAATGTGACCCGGTACGTGATGCCGCTCCGGGAGGGCGGATCCTTACCCGCTTTGGCGGAAGCAGATGATGGGTTCAATTATGTGCTAAAGTTTAAGGGGGCTGGACAGCGCGAAAAGGCTCTGATCGCAGAGCTCCTCGGAGGAGAGTTGGCGAGGAGGCTGGGATTTAAAGTGCCGGAACTCGTTTTTGCCAACTTGGACGAAGCTTTTGGAAGGTCTGAGGGCGATGAGGAAATCCAGGATTTACTCAAAAGTAGCCAAGGCTTGAATCTGGCTTTACATTTTCTGTCAAAGGCGATGACTTTTGATCCCGGCGCATCCCAAGTCGATGAATACCTGGCCTCGCGTATTGTCTGGTTTGATGCGTGGATTACCAATGTGGACCGCACCTTTCGCAATACAAATCTGCTGATCTGGAACAAGGAACTTTGGCTGATTGACCACGGCGCTGCGTTCCTTTTTCACCATTCTTGGGACAACTGGGAGAAGCATGCCCTGAGCCCATTTGCTGTTATCAAGGATCACGTGCTATTGCCCAAAGCGACCCAATTGGAAAAGGTGAATGAAGAGATGAGGGCCTTGATCACTCCGTCACTCATCACCGAAGTGGTGGATATACTGCCGGACGAATGGATTTTGGCCGGAAGAGACACTGAAACGGCCGAGGAAGCGCGAGAAGTATATTCAGCTTTTCTAAAACTAAGGCTGGAAAATTCTGAGGTATTTATAAATGAGGCCAGCGATGCAAGGAAAGCACTTATTTGAGTACGCGCTGATCCGGCTGGTTCCCCGTGTGGAGCGGGAGGAGTTTGTGAATGTCGGTGTGGTGGTCTGCTGCAAGCGACAGAATTTCATTGCGTGTAAGATCCATCTTCACGAGCAAAAATTGCTGGCTTTGGATCCGGATGTCGATCTCGATCTCGTGCGGCGTTATTTGGATTCTTTTGAGAGAATCTGCAAAGGGGAAAACCCGGAAAATCCCATTGCTCTTCTCGATGCTTCATCACGGTTTAGATGGCTGACTGCGATGCGAAGCTCGATGCTGCAGACCTCGCGTCCGCACGGGGGATTCTCTGAAGATTTAGTGGAGACTTTGACCTGTCTTTTTCAGGAATACGTAGCCTAACGCGACGTCGCAGAGAAACGCTAGTCCGCTTTTTTCTCTTTTTCCAAAGGAAGTGAAAAACTAAAGATAGATCCTTTTCCTACGGTCGAACTGACGGAGATCTTGCTCTTGTGGCCTTCCAGGATGTGCTTGACGATGGCTAGTCCAAGTCCAGTTCCGCCCTTTTCTTTGGAGCGGCTTTTCTCCACCCGATAGAATCGCTCAAAGATCCGCTTCAGATCCTCGGGTGGGATGCCCTGACCGGTGTCTTTGACATCGACTTGGACGTTGTTCTTGTGGGTTTTGACAGAGACTTTGACCTCGCCTCCGTTGTGGTTGTAGTTGATGCCGTTGAAGATCAGGTTTTGGCAGACTCGGTAGATCTTGGGGCGATCTGCATGAGTGATGTAGGTTTTTTCGGGATCAAAGTCCAGCTTGATCGTCACTTCCCGCTTGGAGGCTTTGTGCTCGAGCTGCTCGATTACTTCTTGCAAAAGCTCCCTCAAGTCAAACTCCGTAAAGGTAAATCTGACGGCGCCGCTTTCCATCTGGTTTAGCGTGAGCAAATCCTGAACGAGAATATCCAAAGAATCCAGGCTTTTGGCAGCCCGCTTCAGGAATTTCATCCGAACCTGCTTGTCCTCTATCGCGCCATCCAGCAGTGTGTGAATGTATCCCTGTGTGGCAAAGATTGGGGTCTTGAGCTCGTGGGAGATGTCGGCGATGAATTCCCGGCGAAACTCTGCCGTTTTTTGCAGCGTGTCGATTTCCTTCTGCCTTGCCAAAGCATAGGAATTGATCACGGAATTGATCTTGCGCAGCGGGGAAAGTGACGAGCGAAGTGACTTGTCCTGAATCTCCGAGAGGTCTTTTCGCTGGATTTTCTCCAGCAGAGCATAGATGTTGCCTATCTCACGAAACACCAGAAACTCCAGTGTAATATTGATCAGCAGGTAGGAGACAGAAAAGGTGAGCCCAGTCGCGACCAGCAAGATTGCCGGAGTGCTATCAGGCATCAGGGAAAGAAACGCTGCCACGAGGACGGAGATGGCAAAAGCCAAAATCAAAGAAATTCCCCTGGAAGTGGTCAGCATTTTTTATCCCAAATCGAACTTATACCCTACGCCTTTGACAGTAGAGATGTAGTCTTCGCCGATCTTCTCGCGGACTTTTCGGATGTGCACATCGACCGTACGAGCCAACACAAATACATCCGATCCCCAGATATTATGGAGTAATTCGTCTCTACCGAAAACTATATTAGGGTTTTTGGCAAGGAAATACAACAGCTCAAACTCCTTCTTGGGCAGTGTGATGGTCTTGCCGGACTTGTCGATCGTATAGCTGCCCCGATCGATGGTCAGGTCTTTGATCTTGATCTGGGTTTGTTCCTGGTCCTTTTTGGATTCTCTGCGAAACAGCGCGGAGATCCGGCTCATCAACGCCCGCGGTTTGATCGGCTTGGTGATGTAATCGTCCGCCCCGACGTCAAAGGCCGCCACTTCGGAGTATTCTTCCATGCGGGCAGTCAGGAATATGATAAAAGTGTTTTTCAATTCCGGAATCTGGCGGAGCTGGAGGCAGGTCTCCACGCCGTCCTGATTGGGCATCATGATGTCGAGCAAGATCACGTCTGGATGAAACTTGGCAGCGGTCTTCACCGCTTTGATTCCGTCTTCGGCCGTGGCCACATCATATCCTTCTTTCTGAAGGTTGTACTTTAAGATCTCTACAATGTCCGGCTCGTCATCTACGACCAGGACTTTGATCTTTTGCTTTTCGCTCATCGAGGAATTGCTTTAAGGTTCGGTTAAAATTACAGAATATTTGAGGATAGGAGCCAAACAAAAATTGGTGAATACCCGCAATTGTTCAGAAAATTGAAGAATTCTGGCGCCGACCTTGCGCAATGTTAAGCGAATATTAATACAAGGTAAGCTAGTTGTTTCGTAGTCCTTTAGCCGAGGAGATGTCGATGTTCAGCGAGCCGATGAACAGGTTGGCTTTGATCTTTACGGGGATCTTGTTCTGGTCTTTAGTGACCCAGACTTTGACCGGATAGTCTCCTCTGAAGAGTTTGTTCTTTGGGACCTGAGGCGAAAAGATATAGGTGTCGACGAGCCCAAGACTGGTCTGGATCTGCTCAGTACCCTCGTATATTAATTTTAGGTTATATATTTCTTTATCGAAGAATCCGGTGATCAAGACGGCCTGTCCTTTTTTGAGATTGGTCAGATCCATGGATCTGAGATAGTAAAAGCCACTCACCAGATCCTGGACGTTGCCCGGCAGCTTGAATTCCTTGGAGTCCTTTACCGTTCTGTTGTCCCGGTCATAGAGCTCCATCTTGGCCTTGCGGTTTGGTTGGTCAAAAAACACCTTCTCGTTCTTCCGGTATTTGCCCTCCTCGATGTTTCTATAGGAAAGAGATGGAAGCAGTGTGCTGGTGTCCACGTGTGTGCCCCAGTTGTCGTTGACCTTGCCAAAGATCGTCGCGGCGCCTTTGGTCTTTCCGTAGGCGTCGATCTTGAAATGGGGCCGGGACTGTTCGTGGACGGCACGTCTGGCGATCTGAAGCCTTGCTTCGGCTAGGTTCAGCCAGCCATAGGAAACTTCGAATTGCAACTCCTCACCAAATGTAAAGGCGGAATTTCCTGAGCCCGCCTGACTCCATACGATTGAAGTGGCGGAGAAGAAGAGAAGCAGGACCCTGAAAGCTGTTTTCATTTGATGCTTGACAATACCTGACAATTTTCTGGTTTTTTGAAAGGTATCAGGGAAAAAAGAGTCGTTTGGTTGATTAAAAATACGAATTTGGTCCTCGGAAACAATAGGACTGGCAACCTTGGTTATGCCTTCATCTTTCGTTACTTTCACCAACATTTGAATCTTTACAATTTTGAAATCATGAGTAATAACGCAGAAAAACTGAAAGCTTTGCAGCTAACGATCGATAAGCTGGAAAAAACATACGGAAAAGGTACCGTAATGAAGCTTAGCGATAATAAAGTACAGGATATTCCGGTCATTTCCACAGGTTCTTTGGGCTTGGACATGGCATTGGGAATCGGCGGTATTCCGCGTGGCAGAGTCATTGAGATCTACGGACCGGAGTCCTCCGGTAAGACCACCCTGACGATGCACTGCATTGCTGAGGCGCAAAAAGCCGGCGGACTTGCTGCGTTCATCGATGCCGAACATGCTTTTGACAAACACTATGCCGAGAAGCTGGGCATAGATACCGAAAACCTGCTGATCTCCCAGCCGGACAACGGAGAGCAAGCCCTGGAAATCGCTGAGCACCTGATCCGTTCCGGCGCGATCGACATCATCGTGATTGACTCCGTGGCGGCTTTGGTGCCAAAGGGAGAACTGGAAGGCGAAATGGGGGAAAGCAAGATGGGCCTTCAGGCGCGATTGATGTCTCAGGCTCTCCGAAAGCTCACCGGAGCGATCAACAAGACGGGCTGTGCCTGTATTTTTATCAACCAGCTTCGTGAGAAAATCGGCGTGATGTTCGGTAATCCTGAGACTACGACCGGTGGAAATGCCTTGAAATTCTACGCGTCAGTCCGTCTGGACATCCGTCGCGTCGGCCAGATCAAAGAAGGCGCAGACAATATCCTGGGTAACCGCACCCGAGTGAAAGTGGTCAAAAACAAAGTAGCGCCGCCGTTCAAAGTCGTGGAGTTTGATATCATGTATGGCAAAGGGATCTCCAAAGTTGGAGAGATCATTGACTTGGGCGTGGAGCTGGAGATCATCAAAAAGGCAGGGTCTTGGTTCTCATACAATGGAGAGAAACTCGGTCAGGGACGGGATTCGGTCAAGAACCTTTTGCTGGACAATCCTGAGCTGATGGATGAGCTGGAGCAGAAAATCAAGTCCGCTTCCGGACTGTTGCCAACTGAGCCGACTCTTTCTATCGAAGAATAATCGAGCATGAATCTTATTTGAAAAAGGAGGCTTTTGCCTCCTTTTTTGTTTTTAAGTGAAGTAGGAGATTTCCTTCGCTCGTAGTGTGTTTCTCCGGTTCAGTTTTTTCTGTTAAAAGACTAAACAATTTGATCGGCTGGCTGATAAGGATAGCCTATTTTTTAGAAAATGAGGTAGTACAATAGTCTGAGATTCTGTCCCATTGGATCGTAGGCCGTTTTCACCCAAACTCATCTAACACATCATGATCCTAAAATCAAAAAATCCAAAGATTTGGTATTGGCTGGGCTGTTGCCTGGTCTTTTTTGTTTTGAATCTACCACTAACGGTACAGGCTCAGGGAGGCTTGAAAGTAGGAGCGGCCAAGCGAATGCTGACTCCCGATCCTTTGCTCCCGGTCTCCGGGGGGATGGGCACGCCGGGCCTTTCCACCGAAAAGCGTGGCGACCTCTGGGTTCGGGTGATGGTATTAGAAAACAACGGAACTCGGGTGGCTTTTGTCGGAATCGATAATCTGGGGTGGCCAGCGGCATTGGGCGACCAATCAAGGGCTTTGATCCAAGGCATCCCTGCAGAAAATATCCTGATCGGTGCTACGCATACGCACAGCGCTCCGGATGCTTATGGTTTTCCCAATGAAAAAGGGGAAATCAATGCCGATATGAAGTACCTGAGCTGGTGCGTGCAGCAGATCGCCGATGCGGTCAATGAGGCCGTAGCCAATCTGGAATCTGCTGAGCTGAAAACTGCTGTCGGAGAAGCCAAGGGAAAGATTGCATATAACTACTACGCTCCGGCACTGTATGACCCCCGCTGTGGAGTGATCCAAGCGCTGGGAACTGAGGGGAAGAATAAGGGGAAAGTGATAGCCACGTTGGTCAACTATGCGGTGCATCCGGAGGTGATCGGAAGTGGCAGAGGAATTACCTCTCCGGATCTTTGCGGCCCGCTGTATGATCGGATTGAGTCCCGAGTTGGTGGGGTGGCGATCTTTATGAACGGCGCTCAGGGTGGCATGGTGACTGCGGACAACCGCGTCTCGGAAGGAAAAGAAGCCAGCGACTATGAAGAGTGTACCCGCATCGGGAATCTGCTGGCAGACCAAGCTTTGGAGATCATCGGCACGGCAACCGCTCAGGTCAATCCGGTCATTCACAACGCCGTGATTTCAGCGGAGTTTGTGGTGGATTCGCCTGAGATGCAGTTTATTCTGAAAAACTCCCCCCACAAATACAAAGTGGCGGATGGCAACAAAGTGACCACCCAGATGAATCTGGTGAACGTGGGAACCGCCCAGATCCTGACGATTCCGGGAGAGGCATTACCCAATATTGGCTTTTACCTGAAGCGAAAGATGAAAACCGATCAGGCCTTCCTTTTTGGTCTGACCAATGATGCTTTTGGATACATCCTGGCGAAGGAGGATTTCAACAGCTTCAAGCGCTACGAATATGTCAGCCGAACCAGCCTGGGAGAAAAGACCGGCCCCGCTTTGGTGGAGCAATCGCTTGACTTGATCGAGAACTCTCCATCAGCCGAGGGCTTTGTGCCAAAAGGCTCCAATTGATCTCGTTTTGATCCCCTCTGAAAAAATGAGCAATAGTGCAGGCATCAAAAAAGGGATGGTGACGGTCTTGCTTAGTTTGGCCAGCACCTTCCTTTTTGCTCAAAATCCACTTCCAGCTCCAAAACACGGTGATCTATATGTGATTGCCCACAGAGGAGCGCATCAGGGGATTCCCGAAAACTCGCTCGCGGCCTACCAGAAAGCCATTGATTTGGGCTGCGATTTTATCGAGATCGATGTCCGCACCACTAGTGATGGAGAGATTGTCAGCATACACAATGCAACGATCGATGCCTACGTCCTGCAAAAAAAGGGGAAGGTGAGCGACCTGACATTGCAGGAGATCCGAGACTTGGACATCGGAGAAAAAGTCGGACCGGAGTGGAAGGGGACACAGGTGCCGACTTTCGAAGAGATTTTAGAATTGAGTGCAGGCAAGATCGGGATCTATCTGGATCTCAAGGATGCTGATCCTCAGATGCTGATCCCTTTGCTGCGCAAATACGACATGGCACAGACGACCGTCTGGTATCTGGGCGCTGCGCAAAGGGAACTGATCCAATCTATCCAAGGTCAATGTCCGGAATGTCTGGTCATGCCGGATCCGAGCGCTGAGGCTCACATTTCCAAAGTGGTTGAAATGTATCAGCCAAAAATCCTGGCTACCGACATGGGGCAGCTGACGCCAGGCTTTGTAAAGGAGGCTCATCGGCTCAGGTCCATGGTGTTTGTGGATGACCGGGTTGCCAATGTGCAAGAATGGAAGCAGATTCTCAGCTTTGGCACAGATGGGATTCAGACAGACCAACCCGAAGCCTTGATTAAGTATCTTCAATCTTTACCAAACTAGACAGCTATGATCAAGCGGATTTTTAAAGTTGTTTTCGCAATTGTATTCGTCGGTTTGGTACTTCTATTGGGCTATCTTTTCACTGGCCCTTTGTACAACAAATGGGTGGTTTATCCCCGGATGGATGAGGCTAGACAGACCATTTGGGATTCGTACAGGAAGCCATTCGAGGTAATTCCATTGGCAGCGTATTCCGGAGTGACCCATGCGCATTCCTATTGGTCGCATGACAGTCGGGGAAGCTTGAAGGAAATTCTCGATGGAGCCAAACAGGCCGAGTTGGACTTTATCTTCTTTGCCGATCATGCCCGTGACAAGCTGGATACTTTTCCGAGATCCTTTCATGGTGTTTTTGAGGGTGTATTGTTCGAGGCTGGCACTGAGACCAGTGGCAACTATGGGGGCGGAATGATGCTCACGCCGTTGCGCGAAGGCATATTGGATCTAAGTGTTCCTGAAGATTCCCTTATTCACCGGGTGGTGTCTCAGGGCGGATTGGTGACGTATGTCCATTCGGAGAAAGACCACGATTGGGACAACCCCGATTATCAGGCCATGGAGATCTATAATATCCATACCGATCTGTTGGATGAGGAGGGCGGCTTGATGCCATTTCTCCTCAACCATCTGGTCAATGGAGAGAAATATCGCCACTGGGCCTATCGGGAACTTTATGATAAGCAAACGGCCATTCTTGCAAACTGGGATCGGATCAACCAAACTCGAAAGGTCACCGGAGTCGGCTCGGTGGATGCGCACAACAATCAAAACATCCGCGCTCGCTACCTTGAAGATGGTCAAGTGGAATGGGTGGGCAACAATGCCAAAACCCTCAGTATCCGTGAACCGGGCCTTTTGGAGAAAATCCTGCTGCATGAGCCGAATGAAAACGGCTGGGCATTCAAATGGGAGCTCGATACCTACTTTCACTCCTTCAACTTTGTGAATAACCATGTTTTCTCTTCGGGATTTTCCTCTGAGAAAATCAAGGAAGGAATTGAAAAAGGGAATGCTTTGGTGGCTTTCGAAGGTCTTGCCAAAGCAGATGGCTTTCAGTACTTCGCGCTGAACACTGAAAAAGAGTTGGCGGGTATCCTCGGTGATTCAGTTTCTGTCCAAGACGTACATCAGCTGAAAGTCCTTTCGCCCTTTCCCGCACGCTTTCGCCTGATCCGTGACGGAGAGTTGCTTTTGGAGACGAAGGAAAACAGCTACGAATTTGAATTTTCTCCGGAAAATCAAATAGGCAACTATCGTATCGAGGCCGATCTCTGGCTGGCCGATCACTGGGTCAACTGGATCTTCACCAACCCGATCTCCTTGTATTAATTTGTAAATAAGTTTTGATGAGTAAGCAAATTGGAAGGCACTGGAAGAAAGTTGCATGGTTCTTTTTTTGGGTGCTGATCACGCTGGGCGGCTTGGCTTATGTCTTGTTTTTCTATCCTTTTCGGGGCATACCTTTCAATGCACAGCGGCACGGGAATCCCCCGTTGACACCAGTTTGGGCTCTGGAGTGCTGGCTTTGGGAAGACGACGTCAATACGGCAGCGTTTGTTGATGAACTGCTGGCTGGCTATGCCGAGCACGATATCCCGGTGCGGACGGTGATCTTGGACAGTCCATGGAGCTATCGATACAATGACTTTGACGTGGATACTCTTTTATATCCCAATCACAAGGATTGGTTTGCGCAGAAGCAAGACCAAGGCTATCGCATGGTACTGTGGATGACGTCTTATGTGAACAGTGTGAACAAAGGATTAGCGCTCAAGGATAGTCCGGAGTTTTTGGAAGAAGCAAAATCCAAAGGCTACCTCACTGGCGGGGGGAATATCATCAGCTGGTGGAAAGGGAAAGGCGGAGCGATCGACTACAGCAATCCCGAAGCTATGAAGTGGTGGAGAGGAAAGCAGGATAAGGTATATGAACTCGGCATTGACGGATGGAAACTGGATGGAGCGGCCACTTATAATGCTACTTGGATCTTTGGACTTCCGTTTTTCTATGTAACATCCGCGACCGGCTGGATGACGACCCGAACCTACATGGATCACTATTACCGCGATGAGCTGGCCTATGGGCTGAGCAAAAATTCGGAATTCACAACCCTGTCCAGAGGGATCGACCGAGGCTATCATCCGGAGGGATTTGCTCCCATCGAGGCCTCTCCTGTCAGTTGGGTTGGTGATCAAGAACACAAATGGGTGAGCCAAGAGTTGCTCGCTGAGCACGGTGAGGAAAAAGTCGATATAGCTTTGGAGGGAATCGAGGGATTTGAATCAGCGATCAACAGCATCCTGGAAAGCGCCCGCGTCGGCTATAATGTGATCGGCTCGGATGTGGCGGGTTTTTCCGGAAAAGAAATCCCTCCGAGACTCTACATTCGTTGGGCCCAGTTTTCAGCATTCTGCGGGTTGTTTATGAACGGGGGACACGGAGAAAGAAGGCTTTGGCTGCGAAGTCAGGAAGAGTTGGAGATCATCCGAGAGTACTCTTGGCTTCACACCGAACTCGTCCCGTACATGTACCATTATGTGGTGACGGGGCACGAGGGTGGAGCACTTTTGCAAAAGCCGATTGAACAGGGTGAGCATCAATATTACTTTGGGGAGGAGCTCTTGATCGCGCCGATTTTCAGAGATCAACAGAATTGGAATGTCTCTCTTCCGGCTGGAAAGTGGAGGTATTGGTTTGATGACCGGAAAGTAATTGAGGGGAAAGCCACTGTGAAAGGCGACTATGCGCTGGACAAATTCCCTGTATATATCAAAGCCGGAGCCATCATCCCGATGAACATCGAGCGGAGCTATACCGGTATCGGAAGTAAGGCCGATAAAGGATATCTAACGGTATTGATCTATCCGGATCTGGAGAGCCACTCGTTTGAAGTTCATTGCGAAAAGGCGGAAAGCACAGTCGTGTCCTATGAGAGAAAAGATACTGAACTGCATGTGAAACTGACTGGTAAAAAAGTGCCTCACGTGCTTAGAATCGTAATGGATTCAGCGCCATCCGAAGTTTTGCTCGATGGCCAAAAGTTGGGAAAGGACGAAGGCTACCACTACGATTCGGAGAAAGGGAAATTGGTAATTAAAACGCAAACCTATCAGAATGGAGTTTATGAGATCAAATAGATTTTCAGAACTCGGCAGTGAGAAGTCCAAAAATGAAAGAAGTCCCAAAAATTCGGGACTTCTTTCATTTTCTAGACCGTCGCCATCTAGGACTTATGGCTCGGCAATCTCCTCCAGCATAGTGCCCATCAGATCATTGATCATCGAATTATACGACGGGCCAAACCAGTTCATCAGCCTCGGCTCGTAGCCTTCCAAGTGATGGTATTTGCAGGGAATGATGTAACCGGTATAAGCGCCGTTGAAGCTGGTGACCATCGCTTGCATGTCCTTTGCTCCGGCGGTGTGTTTGTAGCCGATGGTGGTTTCTCCGCTGAAATCACTGGGGGTCGTACCCCAAACCAAACTGTCCAGCCGCGTGGCTTGTAGATAGACAGTTCCCACATCTGGAAAGAGTTTTTTAGCCCAAAACGGGCGAAGACGTAAGCCATCGGTGATTCGGAATTGGAATTCGGGAAGGTCGATCTCCAAAGTCATTGAGCGGACAGAGATGCTGTCCTTCATCCAGATCGTTGGAAGATAAGCTTGCACGGAATCGGCCAAGGCTTCGCCGAGGTATTTTGTCTTTTCAAACTCCTCTCCTTCCGCGTTGCGGTAGCTGTGACTTCCAACACTTCCAGCCAAGAAGATCGCCAGATCGAAGTCGCTTTCTTCCACTTTTCGCTGCCAATAGCCGGGATAATCACCGCTGACTTCGAGATTCGAACCTCCCAACGTGGTGGCGTGAGCATTGTATGATCCGATCAGGGCCTTCTTGCCATCCTTCTGCTGCAATTGGATCAGCATAAAATCCGGATCGATCTTGCCTTTTTCCCCGACCAGCCTATTTCTCATGAAATGCGAAATAGGCAAAGAGCCCATTCCGATTGACCCCGGCTTGAGATCTTGGATTGCAAGTGAGATGGATTCAAACACCTGCTGAGCAATCCAATCCGTCGCGTCCGGATTGTACGGCCCGTTGAAGGATTCGCCGATGTAGCCTTCAGACCAAGCGCCGATGCTGGAGTGAGTGTGCGTGGCGGAGAGAAGCAGGTCCGAGCGATCCAAACCCAGTTCAGTTTTAGCACGCTCGGAGACTTTCTTACTCACATCGGGAGGCATGATCAACAGGTCGGATCCTACGATCACCAGGGTGCGATTCCCGACTTTCAAAGCTACAGATTTGACATAAATACTGTCATGCACACCTTGGGCTACATCCTCGCGTCCCCCGTAACCGGAAAGTGGAATGCCGATAAATTTGCCGGAGGCCGCATCATTTGAATCCCCGTGAAGGGTTGGAGTGAGATTGACTTTGCTCAAGCCAATGGAAACTGCGCCATTCTCGGTCCGAATAGACTGCGTGAGGCTGTCGTATCGGAGTTGCGTTTCCGTATAATAATCTGTTTCAAAATAGGGGGTGAAATCTACTGGTTTTAATAAAACGACCAAGAGGATCAGAATCGCCAGGATGAAGTAGGCTAGAATTTTTAGGGCTTTTCGAAGCATAGTAGGGATAAACAAAGAGAGCCGCCAAATGCTGGCGGCTCTGAGGTGGTTAAGTAATTAAATCAATAAGGAAATCCGGTGCCTTGCAAAAGCCAGGTTTTGGACCACGCGCTATTTTTGGGGTCGGGTGCTGCGAAACTGGATTGCTCCAGTTCATCGATGGCACTGTTTACATTGGTGGTATTGAGAAGAATCTCATCCTGCATGTAGTAGAAGCGAAGTGGAATAGCCTGGCGCTTGGCATAAGGCCCAGTTTCCAGTTTAGGCAATCCAGTGCGACGGTAGTCGAACCATGCTTCGGAAGCTGCTGTCCAGCTGGCAATCCACTTTTGCTCAATGAGCTGTTCCAGAGTGCCATCGTATTTTCCGCCACCTGCGATGTAGGAATCATAGGCGCTGGCTATTCTCCAGGATTCCAGAGAGGCTTTGATTGCCGCTTCATAGTGTTCTTTTTGGCCACCGACAGCCCAACCTTTCATGGCGGCTTCTGACAGGATAAAATGAACCTCTGAAGCGCTCATCAAGCGGGCTTGAAGCAATGCTCCTACCGCTTCTTTGTACATTGGGTTGAGCTGGGAGCAATGAGGGTTCAGCGTTCCTTGAGCCAGATCAGGATTGAGGTTATACGCGCCGCCGGCAGGGGAAGAGGTAGGTAAGCCGATGTAGTCGGTCGCAGTGTTTAGCTCCTCGCCCCAGTTGGCCTCGTAGTCGTCAGCGATATTTTGCGCTACGTGTCTCACTCCGTCTATGATCTCATCGCGGTCATCTGCCCAAGTCGGCTCCACCACCAAAGGGATTTGGATCGGCTCTGCATATACGGCGATTCGAGGATCTTTGAGGCTTTTCAGCGCTTCCACTAAGGTCTCGGCGACCTTGATCCGATTATAGTTGCCGGAAGTACTCTTGTCGAAGACCGTATTGCTTGGCCAGGAATTTTCAGGTGTCGCACCGATATAGCTCATTCTCGTATCATCTGCTGTCGAGAGGATGATTGGGTACTGCCCCGGATTTGCCACGATCTTTTCGATCCCGGCTTTGGAGACAGCGGCCTCTTTGTTCGAGATCCGCATCAGATAGCGCAGGGACAGCGAATTGGCAAATTTTCTCCACTTCATGATGTCTCCCCGATAGTATACATCCTGGGTGGATGGAATACTTGGTCCGCTTCCTATCAGGAGTTCATTGGCTGTCTCCAAATCGGCCAAGATTCCCATATAGATGTCTCTCTGCGAATCGTACACCGGTTTGAGGCTGGCCTCGTCTCCTTTTTCTCCCTGAAGCGCTTGGGAAAACGGAGCGTCTCCCCAGAGGTCAGCGATCATGCCAAACAGGTAGGATTTCATGATCAAGCCCAATGCCTTGTGATGTGGGAGATCCAATTGCTCAGACTTCTTGATCATTTCGTCATTGGTTCGCAACGCCTCAAAGAAAGGCGTCCAGCTTTGGCCCTGCGAAGCCCAGTCGTAGTCATTGTGCCCGCTGGACCAGCCGTCTTTCTGAGTATGCTGTACCACTCCGGCGAGGTCGCCAAAGCCTAGCCCTACGACATTTTTACCGAGCTGCGTCTGGACGGTTGCCAAGAGCAGATTGGGGTGGCCGCTTGCGGGATCGACCCCATTTGGGTTGATGTTGAGCTCTTCCAGATTCATGCAGGAAAATGCCAACATGGAAAGTGTCAGGAAGATGCCGAGTTTTTTATATTTCAAAGTTTTCATCGAGATCAGTTTTTGAATTAGAATGATACATCAAGTTTGAAACCTACCGGGATCACCCAAGGATCCACATTGTATCGCTCGATACCCTGCTTGAACTGGGTTCCGCGATTGCCTTTGGACGCTTCAGCTTGGAAGGCTCTTTCAGGGTCGATGCCAAAACTGGAGTCCTTGGTCCATAGCATGATGTTTCGGCTATAGACCGACAGCATGGCTCCTTGGATGCCGATTTTCTTCGCGGCGGCGCTAGGCAGTCTGTAGCCAAGAGAGATCTCCCGAAGTTTGATGAAGTCTGCATCAAACATGGCTGGCGTGCCAAATTCCCAAGGAAAACTAACTACGTATGGAAGAAAGGTAGTGCCTTCTCCCCCCAAATTTTCGTTGGCTAAGACGAAGTTTCCTTCCTCATCATGGTACCCCACCACGCCCGGTGCAAAGGTGCCGTCGTGAACGGTCGTTCCGCTGAACCCTTCTGGAAATCCACCATAGGCAGACGTCGGGCCGCCGATGGGACGAAGTTCTTCAGAAAGCAAAAGCTCATCGGCATTGGCGATCACCCAATCACGCAGCTCGTCACCAGGACCGAGTCCATTTGGATTGACCAGGTTGTCAAGCCAGGTTTGAGTGGAGGCACTTTCTGAGAAATAGCGAAAAGTCTGCGACATGTACTGTCCGCCGCTTCTCCAGTCGAAGGTCATGCTCAGGCTCCAGTTTTTGTACGAAAGCTGGGACTGCAGCCCCATCAGGAAATCGGGGTTGTAGTTGCCGACTTTTACCGGCGTCGCGGTTGGAAGCCACTCCGCATCCAAACCTTGACCGATCAGGGGATAGCCGTAGTAAGGAGAGTTTTTGTCAGTGACGCGAGCTTTCTTGAAGGAATAAATATTCCCTACCAATCCGTCTTCTCCGGTTTCTTCATTGGCTACGTAGCCGTAGGAGTAGCTTTTGTTGTCGCTCCAAAACTCAATTACATCCACACCTTCCTGTAGCTCGATGATACGGGTTCGGTTTCTTGAGAAGTTCACATTGATATCCCAATTCCAGTTTGCTGTTTGGATTGGAGTCAGTCCCAGCACCACTTCGATGCCCTGGCTTTCCAACAGGCCCGCGTTGATGTTGATGTTATTGAAACCCGAAGAGGGAGCCAATGGGATATTGGGCAGGATCTGATTCCTGTTTTGCATGAAATAGTAGGTGCCTTCCAATCTCACGCGGCTGTCGAATAAGGCCAGGTCGGCTCCGATTTCGTACGAAGTCGCTTTCTCTGGATTCAAATTCGGAGCAAGGATAGTTCCTGACTTGCCCAGTCGGATGGCGCTTCCCCATTGTCCATAGTTGCCGTAGGTAGGATAGAGGTTGTATGGACCAGTATCGTTACCCACCTGAGCGTAGCCGCCTCGGAGTTTCAACTGGGAGATTTTTTCCGTTAGGGAAAAAGCCTCGTTGACAATCAAACTCATAGATGCTGATGGATAGAAGTAGGAGCTGTTTTCTGTAGGCAAGGTGCTTGACCAATCGTTTCGAGCTGTCAAGTCGAGGTACAACCAGTCTTTCCAGCCGATATTTGCCATGGAGTAGATGCTATAGATACCCCGCTGGGACCAGTAGGACTGGTAATCCAATGAAGCGTTGGCGATATTGGAAACAGAGAATACGTTGGGAACAATCAAGCCAGCTCCCGGTTTCGAGGAATTGGAGATGGAAGTGCTTTTAGCATACAACGAGTTACCGCCGACTGACATACTGAAATTCAACTTGTCCCAGACTTTGGTGTAAGTAGCCAAGATGTCCACATTTCGTTCCGAGGACGTGCTGTTGCCAAGTCCGTAGGCGCCATTGTTTGGTTCTTTGGTGTAGCCCATTGGGATTTTGGTTTCTCTTCGCTCATCGTATTGATCCAAGACATAGCGTCCCCGCACTTTGAATGATTTGGAGATTTCCCATTCCGCCATGATGTTTCCATAGATCCGGTTTCTCTGAAAGCCGTTTTTCACTTCATGTGCCAGGAAGTACGGATTCTCATGGTTTGGAGAAACCCGGCGAACCTGAAGTCCTTCTTGTCCGGGCACCCAATAGTCCTCCAGTTGATTGATGTCAATTTCCTGAGGATTGGAATACGCCCATTGCAAGGGATTGCTGCCACGGTTACTGGACGGGCGGTTATTAGACCATGTTTTGTTGTAGTTGATGCTACTGCTGAGGGTGACGTTTTTGATCAGTTTGGTCGAGGCAGAAGTGGAGAAATTGTTTTTGAACAAATCAGACCCGGGGATTACACCTTGGTGAGTCATATTGGTCAAATTGATGCGATAGTCCAGTATCTCGGTGCTGTTGGATACCGAGATGCCGTTGGTGGTGGTGATTCCGGTATTGACGAAATCCTGCATGTTGTTGGGGTTGGAGACCAACTCCGTTGGGACAGGCTGTCCGTTTGCATCCAGGGGAGCATTCCACTGCTGGGCAAAATAACCCCGGTCCAATTCCGGCCCTGATCCTGCGGCGTCTCCGGCATTTACTGGAGGAAGTACTCCTCCGCCTACATCTTCCGGTGTGAATGAGAAGTAACCAGATGCAAAGCCCTTTTGTACATTCAAGAATTTGAAAGGGATGTCCAAAACGGTATTGGACACCAGGTTGATTTGCATCTTTTGGTTTTTCTTGGCCTTTTTGGTGGTAATCAAGACCACGCCGTTTCCAGCTCGCGTTCCATAAAGTGCCGCGGCGCTCGGACCCTTCAATACCGTCATGCTTTCGATGTCGTCAGGGTTCAGGTCGCTGATGGCATTGCCATAATCCACGATGTTGTCGCTGCCGAATTGCCCCATGTTGTTCAGTGAATTGGACATCGGCACTCCATCCACTACAAAGAGCGGTTGGTTGTCTGTATTGAGGGAAGTTGCTCCCCGGATGACCATCGAAACTGACGAGCCGGTACCGCCGGTAGAATTGATAGTGGCTCCAGCCACTTTGCCCGCTAGGGAGTTCAGGACGTTTTCTTGCGCTACGCGGGTAAGATCCTCGCTTTGCACTTTTCCGACGGAGTAGCCGAGAGATCTCTCCTGTCGCTCGATGCCGAGTGCGGTGACGACTACTTCCTCCAGCCCAGTCGAGGTTTCTTTCAAAGAGCTGTCGATGATCGTCAGATTGCCTACCGGAATCTCTTTGGAATCGAAACCAATAAAGGAAAACACCAGAACAGATTGCTGATTTGGCACTTCCAAACTGTACGCGCCATTGATGTCAGTGACTGTGCCGACTTGGGTTCCTTTGATGACTACGTTGACTCCAGGAAGCGGCCCGTTGTCTGTTTCGCTGATGATTTTGCCCGATATTTTGATCGGGGATTGTGCTAGGGCTGCAGGGGTACTGGTCAGCCAACAGCAAAATATCAGGAGTATATAAGCCAAGCCTATAGGAGGCGAAAGCTTTGATTTGGTTTTAGTGATCATAGTTGAAGATTTATGGATTTTTTGGACCGGAAAGGAGGCGCCTTATTCGACCACTGAAAAGGTCAGAACCAGCGCGTGG
Organism: Algoriphagus terrigena DSM 22685; assembly: GCF_000429445.1. GTDB lineage: Bacteria > Bacteroidota > Bacteroidia > Cytophagales > Cyclobacteriaceae > Algoriphagus > Algoriphagus terrigena. The sequence goes on along the minus strand of NZ_AUBW01000010.1, from coordinate 119,448 downwards.
GTGTTTTTCGGTAGATTACCCGGGGATGCTGCCATGAACATGACCACCCGCATGGTCTTATCTGTGATGTCCTGGAGGATGACTTTTCGCTGGAAATCCATAAAACCCAAAAACTCTTTGCCGGAAAAATCAAGAGTGCTTACCGCAGGATAGGTGAGTTTTCCGCCGGGTCCGTAGACAGACGGTATCTCGAAATCTTCCTTTTCGACGTAAGTGAAAGTCGCGTTGGCTTCAGGAGTAAATTTCCCTGTGCAGAGACCGAAGTCTTTTCCTCCCGAATTGACAATACCAGCGCCGCCAGTCGTCACCATTTGATACACCAACCCGCTAAATGCTGCCTTGTCGGCCATTACATCGTGACCATATCCGCCGTCGTAGTGGAAGGTGTAGGTATCGTTGTACACTTCGCCCATGCCTAGGAACAAATCAAAAGCTCCTGTCGGCAATTCCGCCGGAGCGCCCTTGGCAATTGTAAAGGTCTGATCCGCGTTGGCGAGGCGGTCGTTTTTGCTGTGAGCGGCGGTAAGTTTCCAGGTTTTCCCATTAGCGGCGGTTGCGCCACCAGTCAGCAATACGTACGGAGTCACCGCAACAGCTAAGTCTGACTCTGAAGTGACTGTCCCTGTACCGCCGGTTACTGACAGCGTCACCTTATAATAGCCTCCATCTGTGTATACATGGACCGGGTTTGGTTCTGTGCTGGTCTGGCCGTCCCCAAAATCCCATAGGTAGGTTTCGGCATTGATAGCAAGTGCTGTAAAAGCAACCTGCTTCTGCGCTATACTATAATGTATAATCGCCGAAGTGGGGAGAGGCTCTTCATCATCCTCTTTACAGGAAAAGAGAATTAAACTGGACATTACTAGAAGTAATGTGATGAGTAGATTTTTCTTCATGTGGACATGGATGGGTTTTTAAGGGTTTTAGATTTGTATGATAGTGGTAAATAGTGCTGTTAATATACAAGTATTACATAGACGGCAAAACGCAAACAGGTAAATATCTGGGCGTAATTCCTTCTTTTTGAATTTTTTACTTCGAGACTAGTCTGTTTTGTTGTTTTTGAGGTATTATATAATTGAGTCTATTTTTATTAGATATAGATTGTTACTTTAATAGCTGTCTTGTGATTAATTTCGAGGTAAAAAAGCTATAAACTTAAGCAGTTGAGATAGCTGAGTAGACGCTTTTGATACTTCTTGTTTTTTCAGAAAAGTAAGTGCGATTTTTATAAAGATGGCTTGAAAATTATTATGCTTGTTTTAATTAAATGTTAAAAAAGTGATCACGTTTTCATATAGCACTTAGGACCTATCAGGCGGGTTTTCTGCCTCGGTCGACTGTTGATGCCCTTTGGGTTTGGGAGTTCAATTCACAGGTTGAGTCGGGGTCGCCGACGGAAGGTAGCTTCTTCAAAGTGCCCTAAAGCCGATCATGAGCAATAGTAGAGCTGAAGCGCTTGTGATGATTGTCCCTTTAGTGCGGAAAAAGGTCGGGACTTTTTCGAAGGAAAAAGATAAGAGCCGCCCGGAAGTAGCGATGGAGCGCTGCTCTGGACGGAAATCAAAAAAGGAGGCGAGCGCCTCCTTTTTTGATTTCTGACTGATTGAAAAATTAAGCGGTTCGAATGGCTTCGACAGGGTCCATCCTCGCGGCTAGGGTCGCCGGAACGATCCCTGCAACCACGCCGATGATCGACGAGACGCCGAGTCCCAGGATGACGTTTTTGAAGGAAAGGATTAGTTCTAGAGTGCCCAATGGAATAAAACTAATGCCAAAGACCAGTAAGATTCCGGTACCCCCACCAATCAAGCTCAGGCATATCGCTTCAAACAAAAATTGGAATAGGATAAAGTAATTTTTTGCGCCAAGTGATTTTTGGATGCCGATGATGTTGGTTCGCTCACGCACCGAGACGAACATGATGTTGGCAATGCCAAATCCACCTACAAGGATCGAAAAGCCGCCAATCACCCATCCCGCGACCGAGATCACATCGAAGACTGAGCCGATGGCATTTTGGATAAACTCGGTTTTGTTGAGTGCGAAGTTGTTTTCCTCTGTGGGTCTCAATCCTCTCTTTGCCCTCATCAGGCCGGCCATTTCATTTTCAAGTGCTACCAGACCAATATCGTCTTCCTTTCCTTTCGCCGCGATAGTCGGTGTATTGCCGTTTTTGCCGGTATAATAGATCTTGTTGAAAGCACCAAACGGAATCAAGCAGGCTTCGTCTTTGGAAGGAAGGTCAAGAAAACCCTCTCCCTCTTCTTCAAAGATGCCGATGATGGTGAATTTCATCCCTTTGATCTTCACTTCTTTTCCTATCGCAGGTTGGTTTGGATAGAGGGAAGTAGCGATCTTTTTTCCCAAGATGGCAAGGTTTCGCGAAGCGTTGATCTCAGCTTCTGTAAAGTACCTGCCTTCCTCCAGTGCCACTTCATACACATCTTGATAAGTATAGGCGATTCCGGTCAGGGCCATTCCCTCAAAGGAGTTGCTTCCCGCCTGAACGGTGGCATTAGATGATGCCGAGATCGTCACGCCCTCCGCATTCTGAAGTCTCGATTCCAGAAATTTGTATTCGGCCATCGTGCCCGGAGGCCTTTGAAAGTATTTCCACCAAGGGTAATCTGAGGTGTTTTCGAAGGGAAAAATATCCACCATGATCACATTGGTCCCCAAAAAGGCAAAGGATGACTTGATCTTGCCTTCCAGAGAATCTACCAGCGTGAACACCGCGATGATTGCGAAAATACCTACTGTGACCCCCAGAAGTGACAAAATCGTCCGGGTGAGGTTGGATTTGAGGGCGGTGACAGCGAAGCGGAAACTTTCCCAGGTCAATTGGAAAAACAGCATGCGAGGTATAGTTGGTTAAAACAATTTGTCAAGTTAGCTGAATTTGGGCATTATTGTTATTAACTTTGCGTTTTTTAAAGTAAATCACAGAGTCACAATATCGAGTAAGACGCTTAAAGCTCCACTATGAAATTATCAGACTTCAAATTTGACGTCCCCAAGAAATTAATTTCCCTTTACCCTACAGAAAACCGTGACGATTCCCGTCTGATGGTGGTTCATCGGAAGACAGGTCAGCTCGAACATAGAATCTTCAAGGACATTTTGGAGTACTTCGAAGACGGCGACGTATTCGTGACTAACGATACCAAGGTGTTTCCTGCGAGACTGTACGGTAACAAGGAAAAGACGGGGGCCAAGATTGAAGTATTCCTGTTGAGAGAACTCAATCCGGAACTCAGACTTTGGGATGTGTTGGTAGATCCGGCGAGAAAAATCCGTGTCGGCAACAAACTCTACTTTGGTGACAGTGATTTGGTAGCAGAGGTGATTGACAATACTACATCCAGAGGCCGGACGATCCGTTTTTTGTTTGACGGCAGTCAAGAGGAATTTGAGAAAACCATCGATACGCTGGGAGAAACTCCCCTCTTGAAAGATATCATCGAGCGCAACATCGAGCCGGAAGACAGAGAAAGATACCAGACTGTCTTTGCAAAAAATGTCGGCGCCGTTGCGGCTCCTACTGCAGGACTGCACTTCACTCCTCAGTTGTTGAAAAGACTCGAGCTGAAAGGCGTCGAGGTAAGTCCGATCACACTTCATGTCGGGTTAGGGACTTTTCGTCAGGTAGACGTAGAAGATCTGACCAAGCATAAGATGGATTCAGAAAACTACAGCATTCCAGAAGGGACTGTGAAATTGGTCAATGAAGCGCTCGATTCTAAAAAACGTGTAGTGGCGGTAGGTACGACCTCCCTGAAGACCGTGGAGTCTTCCGTGACTGCTGGAGGCAGATTAAAGGCGAGCAGCGGATGGACGGATAAGTTTATCATTCCTCCCTATGAATTCAAGATTGCGAATTCGCTGATTACCAATTTTCATTTGCCTGAATCGACCCTGCTGATGACAGCATCTGCATTTGGCGGATACGATCTGATCATGAAGGCGTACAAGGAAGCAATCAAAGAAAAATACCGCTTCTTCTCCTACGGAGACGCGATGTTGATCCTCTAAAACTGAAAGCCCCGAACGGGGCTTTTTTTATACCTTACATGGTACATTTATTCCTGGGGAAAGTAATTTCGAATCTTCAGAAATAGGTAGAAATCAAATTTTAGTCCATGAGAAAAGCTGCAATTCTGGTAGCGGGAGGTAAAGGGACCCGAATGGGAAGAGACGTCTCCAAGCAGTATTTGCCGATAGGCGGGAAGCCGGTGCTGATGCATACCCTGGAAGTTTTTGCGGCCTCCCAACCGGATATTTTCCAACTGTTGGTATTGCCGGCGGATGATTTTTCCTTCTGGAAAGAACTGTGTCTCAGGTATGATTTCTCGATTCCTCACCAGCTCGTTGCCGGGGGCGATTCCCGATTTCAATCTGTGAAAAACGGACTGGACAATCTCCCTTTTGAGGAGGGCTTGGTGGCAATACACGACGGAGTGAGACCTTTTGTCAAGAAGGATGTGATTCTTGAGAGTTTCGCTGAGGCAGAAAAATCAGGAAGCGCAATCGCTGTAGTGGATTTGAAGGATTCGCTTCGCAAAGTTGGTGAGGATGGCAAAAGTACTTTTCAGGAAAGACAGTATTTCAGACTGGTACAGACACCGCAGACTTTTCAAATCGGGAAGATCAGGCAAGCGTTTCAGGTGGCAGAGATGCCGCAATTCACTGATGACGCCACCGTCTATGAGTACCAGGGATGGCAGGTGACTTTGATTCCCGGCAATCCGGAAAACATCAAGATCACCACGCCCGAGGATTTGGAATATGCGGAATTTCTGCTTTCCAGGTAAAAGTCGAATCGGCGAAATTTCCCGCTGCATTTTCACCGACCATTTCTCCCTGTTTACCGACTTTTAGCCCGACTCTGCCTATCGCCTGTTCTCCGGGATTGTTGACTGGTCTACATTTGATCATCAACTTTAACGCACCAAGCCATGAACAAATTTAAAAGACCAAACAACGACGGAAATATCGCCTTCGGCTTTATTATCCTTGGAATAGGAGTCATTCTTCTGCTTAGAAAAATGGGCATATTCATCCCCAGCTGGGTACTTACCTGGCCCATGATCCTGATCGTGATCGGTGTATTTGCAGTGATCAAGCATGAGTTCAGGAGTTTCTTCGGATTTGTGATGTTGTTCATCGGATCATACTTCCTACTGAGAAATGAATTTGATTTGGATTTCGGCCTCGGACAATACGTCTGGCCACTTGGACTCATTGCCGTGGGGATTTATCTGATTGTACACAAAAGAAGAGAAAACCACGTGTTGGACGAGATCCGCACGAACTGGGAACAGAAGTTCAAAGATCCAAAGGTGAAGAAGGACACGTTTTCGTCCACCGTAGAAGATGCCAAGATCGTAGGCGAGTCGGATGATTATCAGTCCGGCGCTGCGGGAGCAGGAAGTGGATTTACCCGTACTACGGGCACTTCCTTCACGGATCGGGTGAATATCGACGCGGTCTTCAGCGGTGTCAATCGGAGAATGATGACGAAGGATTTTCAGGGTGGAAAGATCACAGCGGCATTCGGCGGGGTGGATCTTGATCTGAGCCAATCTGATTTCACAGGCGTGGTGACCATCCAAGTGGATATCATCTTTGGGGGCGTCAAACTGATCGTACCACCTCACTGGGATATCCGCACCGAAGTGTCCAACATCGCTGCAGGCCTAGAGGATAAGCGGTTTTTCCGCGACGGCGGCGTCGACACCAGCAAAGTAGTCGTGCTCAAGGGTACGATCCTCTTCGGTGGCTTGGAAATCAAATCCTATTAACGATATTAAAACCAACTCAAAACGCTACCGCTTTGCTTTTCAACGCTTTTTCAAATCCTAAAACAGGAAAATGGATCATCCCCGGAACCGGAATTGTCTGGTTCTTGGGATGTTTTCTTTTACAGATCCAACAAGGATTAGAAATCGAAACGGCTGCCGCTGACAGCTTGGTGTTTGGGGTCATCGTCATCGTGAGCCTTTCTGTCATCCAAAGCATGTTTAGCTACTTTCTTCCCAAAAAGGAAAACTTGGGACAACTTGTGGGGATTCCGCTGATGTTGAGCGTTCTCGGTGTTGTAGCACATCGATATCTGCTCTCTTGGTGGTTTTCGGAGGAGTCGGAGTATCTGGACTTTCTTCGCAGCACTTTTTATTTAAGGCTGGCGGTATTGGCGGGAGTGGAAGTACTTTCTGCAGTCCTCGCTTTGCTAGCCTCCAAGCTGCAGGATCAAGAGCAACTCAACCAACGCGAATCTCAGATGCTTCAGCTCTCCAAAGATGCCGAACTGGCTCAGTTACGCCAGCAGCTGCAGCCGCACTTTCTCTTCAACAGCCTCAATTCGATCAATGCCTTGGTCGGATCGCAGCCCCAAAAAGCGAGAGAGATGGTATTGCAGCTTTCGGAGTTTTTGCGGGGAACGATCCGAAGGGATTCCCAGAGCTGGATTTCACTCAGTGAGGAGTTAAACTACCTGAGGATGTATCTGGATATCGAGCGGGTGAGATTTGGCCACCGGCTTCTGGTTGATTTTCAGGTAGAGGAGGGAGCCGAGGCGGTCAAATTGCCACAGCTTTTGATCCAGCCGCTGGTAGAAAATGCCATCAAACACGGGCTTTACGGACTGACCGGAGAGGTGAAGATCGAAGTATCGGGAAAGCGGGAGGGGAATTATTTTGTGTTGGAAGTGAAAAATCCGTTCGACCCGGAATCGACGCCTGCTGAAGGCACCGGCTTTGGTCTGAGTTCTGTCGGACGGAGGCTGTTTTTATTATTTGGACGAACCGATCTGCTGGAGTCTGGAGCAGACGGGACGCAATTTAAGGTCAAACTCAAAATCCCTCAATTTCAATGATTCGGACAATTATCATAGACGATGAGCCACTGGCGGCCGGAATAGTACAAGAGTATTTGGCTGACTTTGCCCAATTTCAGGTGTTGGAGGTTTGTCAGGATGGATTTCAGGGGATGAAAGCCATCCAGCAGCATAAGCCCGACCTGATCTTTTTGGACGTACAGATGCCCAAGATCACCGGCTTTGAGATGCTCGAGCTCTTAGACGAGCCACCTGCGGTGATTTTCACGACTGCCTTTGATCAATATGCGCTGAAAGCTTTTGACGCCAAAGCGATGGACTATCTGCTGAAACCATTTTCACAAGCGAGATTTAAGCAGGCGATTGATCGGTTTCTGGATAGCGTGGGGAACGAAAATAAAGCCGAAGCTCCGGATTCCGAACGGAATCTATTGGCTGAGAAAAGCAATCGACTGGTCGTGCGGGTCAAAAACGATATCAAGATCATCCCGGTCCAGGAGGTGAACTTCTTTGAAGCAGAGGACGACTATGTGACGATCCATACTTCAGGCGGCAAATACCTAAAAAAGATGACGATGAAAACCCTCGAAGAAAGTCTGGATGCCGGTAAGTTTGCGCGGGTTCACCGCTCTTTTATCATCAATCTAAACGGAATCACGGGCATCGAACCCTACGAGCGTGATGCCTACCTGGTCAAGCTAAGAGGTGGGGAGCGGATTCCCGTGAGCAAAACTGGATATGCAAGGCTGCGACAGGTGTTGGGGTTGTAGTACTGGTCAAGTGCCCAATCCACTAGAAGATTTCCCGAAAACCAAAAAGTCCCGCACCGGCGGGACTTTCATTTTTTAGTATTCGTCCTCGTTGAAGAAGAAATCATCCTTGGTAGGATAATCAGGCCAGATCTCCTCGATGGTCTCGTAAGGCTCTCCGTCGTCTTCGAGCTCTTGGAGATTTTCCACTACTTCGAGTGGAGCGCCGGAGCGGATAGCGTAGTCAATAAGCTCATCCTTGGTCGCTGGCCAGGGTGCGTCCTCCAAATAGGAAGCTAATTCAAGTGTCCAGTACATAGTATTTATTTTAAAAGGAATTGCGGAATTTTAAAGGTGCAAGATTAGTGAATTTTTGGATAAGTAGGTTCTACTCATATTCGAGGAGAAAGTTGCTTCAAAATATAGTTTTTTACGTCTACTTTTCGCTTGAGCCCTGATAACTTTTTTCGCATCATCATTTCAAAATCAGGAGTCTGCACGCGGAAGTTATCCGAATTGTTTTGCATGGTGTCCAGCTCGCTTTGATCCCGGTGAAGTAAGTCCTTGAGAATGCCGGATTTAATCTGGTTTTGCTCCTCGATGGGCATCGTGTCATACCCCGGGAATTTGCCGTAGGCCAGTTTTTCCAGGAAGGCTTTTTCGAAGATAATGTCCATGAAAAACTGATACGATCTCGCCGGGAGATTGGCTTCTTTAGGCTTGTGAGCGGGAAGTTTCTTCCACTCTTCCTGAATCGCCTTGGCTCTGGTGGTCACCGCGTAGGCCGTCGGTTGGTGGGCCATTTTCTTCAACTCATCGACCATCGTCTCGATCTTGCGCAAGACCTCACGTGGATGCATGGTTGGGCCGGGATTGAGGGTGCGCTTATAGCGGGAGAAAATCCGGTTGTTCAACTTCGAAAACTCATCCCAAAGTGGCTGACGCTTTTCCGCGGGTACTTTTCCTGCTTCTTTCCATTCCCGCTGGATTCGCTTGCTGATCTCAAAGGCCATCTTGGCATCGGGAAAGTCATGTGCTTCTCTCGCCTGCACGACCAAAGCTTCATAGACTTTGATATTTTCCTCCGCTTGGAGCGCCATCCCCTCGTAGAAATGCCGTCTGTTTTCGAAGAAAGTCTGGATCGAATCGTTGAATTCCTGCTCGAGTTCTTCGTGGATTTCTTTTTCTACGGGGCCGGTTTTGATCCAGCGCATTTTGAGTTCTTTGAAAAACTCCGCGGTATTTTTCCAGTCCGTATCGTCTCTCATTCCCTCCGCTTCTACGATCAGGGTTCGCTTGACTTCAAGGTTTTTGGACCGATTGACCTGTATAATTTCGTTCAAAAAGGCCTCTTGCTCATTGAGTGTCTCGATCAGCGGGATGAAATCCCCCAAGGCATCAGTCTGATAGAGGGAATCGCGGAGATGGATCAGCTTCATCAGAAAGGAACCCTTGTTTTGGTTTTCCGCGATGTCTGATTTTAGCTTGGCTACTTTATCTTTGATTTGCTCAAAACGGGCCTCAAAATAGCTGATGGTGGAGGCTTCGTCTTCTTTTACCTCTCCGATCTCCCGGTCATCTCGCCCGAGAAACCCCCTCAAATAGACTTTGCCGTCCTTGATATATCCATAAGGATGCTCCATTTCAATACAATAGGTTATAGGTGGTCGTCTCCAATTTTCCGCAAAATAATCATTTAGCCCTCACTTATCCTAAGAAAGGTATATTTTTGCCATCTTGCTCCAATCAGATACCTAACGATTAAAATACAAGTATGAGTGCAGAAAAAATCATCTTTTCCATGGCCGGGGTTTCAAAAATTTACCCCCCGCAAAAGAAAGTTCTCAAGGATATCTATCTCTCGTTTTTTTATGGCGCCAAAATCGGCGTTTTGGGTCTCAACGGCTCCGGAAAATCCTCTTTGCTGAAAATTATTGCCGGATTGGACAAAGAGTTTTTGGGAGAAGTGGTCTGGTCTCCGGGCTACACCGTCGGCATGCTCGAGCAGGAGCCCAAGCTCGACCCAACCAAAACTGTCAAGGAAGTCGTGGAAGAGGCTGTCGCCGATACCGTGAATCTGCTCCGGGAATTTGATGCAATCAACGAGAAGTTCATGGATCCGGAGATCATGGAAGATCCAAACGCCATGGATAAGCTGATCCTTCGTCAGGGAGAGGTGCAGGAAAAACTCGATGCGCTGAATGCCTGGGAACTGGACGTCATGCTGGACAAAGCCATGGATGCACTTCGGCTGCCCCCCGCGGACGCCAATGTCGCGCACCTTTCCGGAGGGGAAAAAAGACGCGTCGCACTTTGCCGCCTGCTTCTGCAAGAGCCGGACGTGCTACTCCTGGATGAACCTACCAACCACCTCGATGCCGAGTCCGTGCATTGGCTGGAGCAACACTTGCAAAACTACAAGGGCACGGTCATCGCCGTGACTCACGACAGATACTTTCTTGACAACGTAGCCGGATGGATCCTGGAACTGGACCGGGGCGAAGGGATTCCATGGAAAGGAAACTATTCTTCCTGGTTGGATCAAAAACAAAGCCGTCTGAAGCAGGAGGAAAAGACCGAATCAAAACGTCAGAAGACTCTGGAGCGCGAACTCGAGTGGATTCGCATGTCTCCAAAAGCCCGTCAATCCAAAGGAAAGGCTCGTCTGAGTGCCTACGACAAGCTGGTCGGCGAAGAGGCGAAAGAGAAAGAAGCCAAACTCGAACTCTTCATCCCTCCCGGACCGCGATTGGGTGCCAAAGTCATCGAAGTAAATGGCGTATCCAAAGCATACGGCGACAAGTTGCTGTTTGAAAACCTCAGCTTCTCGCTTCCCCAAGGCGGAATCGTCGGGATCATCGGGCCAAACGGTGCCGGTAAGTCCACGCTGTTCAAACTAATCACGGGACAGGAAAAGCCCGATTCCGGCAATTTCGAAGTGGGCGAGACTGTGCAGCTATCCTACGTGGATCAGGAGCACGGCGGACTCGACCCGAACAAGACGGTCTACCAGATCATCTCAGACGGCAACGAACTGATGAAATTGGGGAATAAGGAGGTAAATGCGAGAGCGTATGTTTCCAAATTCAACTTTGCGGGAGCGGATCAGGAGAAAAAAGTCGGCGTGCTATCCGGCGGGGAGCGTAACCGCGTTCACTTGGCCATGATGCTCAAAGAAGGCGGCAACTTGCTGCTGATGGATGAACCGACCAACGACTTGGACATCAACACCCTTCGTGCTTTGGAAGAAGCGCTGGAGAACTTTGGCGGCTGTGCAGTAGTCATCTCCCACGACCGTTGGTTCTTGGACAGGATTTGTACTCATATCCTCGCCTTTGAGGGCGATTCTCAGGTGGTTTGGTTTGAAGGCAACTTCTCCGACTACGAGGAAAACAAAAAGAAACGCTTGGGCGATGTGACGCCGAAAAGGATCCGGTATAAGAATCTGAAATGATCAAAAAACCCTGAGATGTCATTCCCAACGGATAAGTTTCTTCTCAAGGCGTAAGCTTTTATAGAAATCTAAATTTGAAAAACCCCTGAAAAATCGCAGAGATCTCAGGGGTTTTTCGATAGATACCAGTCTCTAAATAGAGATGTTTGGGTATTGAGAAGTTACATTGGCACACTCCTGGGAGGGAAATTCAAAACTCTTCGTCGATCAGTTCCTTGTTGCACGCTGCACCGGCCATCGTACCTGCCGATACCGCGTAGGAGACGGTCCGAAACATATTGGTGCTGTCACCGCATGCAAATACGCCGGGTATATTGGTCTTTTGTACAAAATCGACTTCCAAATATCCGTTTTTGGCAATGGTGCAGCCAAGAGCCAGGGGAATGTCAGAACTTTGGACGAAATCAGTTTTTGCATAGAGCGCAGCTAAGGGGACCTTGGAGCCGTCTTCGAGATGAACCTGAGTGAGTTTCCCGTCTGCATGTTCTATTTGGGCGATCTTGGACTTGATGATTTTCACGCCTTTGGCCATCAATTTCTCCGCCTGTTCTTTGGCCAAGCTTGATTCACCCTGAGTGAAAAGCGTCAGATCCTTCGTCCAGTTGGTGATCATCTTGGCGTATTCAAAGGCGAACTCCCCATTTGCCAAAACTCCGGTTCTTTCACCTCTGACTTCGTAGCCATGGCAATAGGGGCAGTGGATCACCGAAATGCCCCAGCACTCGACAAAGCCGGGAATAGGAGGCATGAGGTCCTTGACTCCGGTGGCGAAGATGAGCTTTGTCCCTTCGAAGACTTCTCCCTTCTCCGTGCTGATCTCAAAGCCCTGATCGGTTTTTCGGCCTTGGACTGCATAATCCGAAAGGAAACTCACAGTGTCGTACTTCTCAACTTGCTCTCTGGCGATGACAGCTATTTCGGACGGAGTCTTCCCGTCTTGAGTGAGAAAGTTATGCGAATGAGGCGTCTGTCGGTTGCAGGGTTTTCCCGCGTCGATGACCAAAACTCGCCGCAGGGACCGCCCCAAGGCCATGGCTGCCGAAAGTCCTGCATAGCTTCCACCGATGATGATTACGTCAAATTTGCGCTGGTCCATCTTTAATCTTTTAAAAAATAAAGGTAGAAAACCCGGGATAAATACGCAACATTGTTGCGGATAATGTTATCCACGTACTGTTAAAATTTCGGCCGTTTAAAAATAGTCTTGTAAAAAACTCAAGGCAAATCCTGTTTTTGCCGTTTTTCCGCCCAAAGGATCTTCCATTTTTTCAGAAACTCAGGGCGCTTTCCTTTGGCTTTTTTGTTTCTTTGCAGCGGAATTTTTTCCAAACCTATTCATCTATGAGACAGCTACTCCTCAGACCCGGAGCCGAAGAATTAAGCTATGAAATCCGCGGGATCGTAAAAAAAGCCCGTCAGATCGAAGCATTGGGCTATCCTATGACCTGGGAAAACATCGGAGACCCCATCCAGAAGAGTAACCATGTGCCTGACTGGATGAAGTCCATCATCGCTGATTTGCTCAAAGAGGACAAGACCTATGGCTATGCTGATTCCAAAGGCGTGCTCGAAACCCGCAAGTTTCTCGCCGGCCTGAACAACCAAAAAGGCGGCACCCAAATCACTGCGGAAGATATCTTGTTTTTTAACGGGCTGGGAGATGCCATCGCCAAGCTGTACCAATTCCTGATTCCGACGGCCAGAATCATCGGCCCATCACCGGCCTATTCTACCCATTCTTCGGCGGAAGCCGCCCACGCCAATACCGCTCCGATCACCTATAAGCTTGATCCTGACAATCAGTGGCTTCCGGATATGGAAGACCTCTATATGAAGGTCAAGTACAATCCATCGATCGTCGGGATCTTGATCATCAATCCGGACAATCCGACCGGCATGGTCTATCCGAAGGAGGTTTTGGAGGATTTTGTGAAGATTGCAGAGGAGTTCAATCTCCTGCTGATCGCGGATGAGATCTATCAGAATATCACCTACAACGGGATCAAGGCCGTCGCTCTGTCAGAAGTGATCGGCAATCGGCCTGCTATTTCGTTGAAAGGTATTTCAAAGGAATTTCCTTGGCCAGGATCGCGCTGCGGCTGGATGGAGTTTTACAACAGGGAGTCTTCCAAGGAATTTGCGAAGCTTTGCCAGACCTTGGAAAATGCCAAGATGATCGAGGTTTGCTCTACCATTTTGCCTCAACTGGCCATCCCAAAAATCATGAGCCATCCGGCATATCACGCCTACAGGATTGAAGCCAATGAGCAAATCGGAAAGCGCTCGGACTGGATGCGGGAAATCTTGGGAGATATCCCCGGAATCAAATTCAATCCGACCCAGGGTGCATTTTACAACACGATAGTCTTTGATGAGGCGCTCCTTTCGCCCGAGCAGCATCTGCCAATCGACGATCCCCAACTGCAATCGCTGCTGGATTCGTGGCTGAATGATTCAGAGATGCCACTGGATAAGCGATTTGTGTATTACTTACTTGCCGCTGAGCGGATCTGCGTGGTGCCGATTTCATCTTTTTGCTCCGACCTGAGAGGATTCCGCGTGACACTCTTGGAGGAAAATGAGGAAGTGTTCAAAAGTACCTTTAGGAGGTTGGGCAAAGCGATTGGAACCTACCTGAACTCGGTGTCCCAGTTGGCGGTGGGGACCGTTCAGTAATCAATCAGTGATCGGCCTCGTGACTGCATTCTGATCACTGAGATTGCCCCTTTCCGCTAAACCCAAATTTTTGCCTGTTTTCTCATATTCACTCCGATTAGGCTGGATTTATTTTCCCATGAGACCGGGATTTCTTAGGTTAGGTACTTGTCCTACTTTTGAAAACCAACTTGCCTTATGAAACTTAGAAATTTACTTTTGTTGACCCTGTTGCTGTGGAGCTTAGCGATCCAGGCCCAGGAGAAAAAACCCATCCAGCTGAGCGATCTGACCAAGATCATCACGGTATCTAATCCTGAAATCACGCCGGACGGCAAGGTGATCTTTGTAAAAAACTACATGGAAGCTGACAAGGATGGCAAATACGACTACAAGAGTCAGTTGATCCAGATGGATCTGGCAGATCCTTCACAGACGAAGGTGCTCAACAGTCCGACGTATGATCTCTCCAGCTTTAGCCTTTCTCCTGACGGGAAAAAACTAGCCTTTGTCAAAGGCTGGGAGGGGAAATCCCAAATCTGGATCTTGCCGCTGGATGGCGGAGAAGCGCAGGTCATTACATCGGAGAAAAGCGGGGCTTCGTCGCCCGTCTGGTCACCCGATGGCTCAAAGATCCTTTTCTCTTTTTCCGTGCCACTCGGAGAAATGGAAGGGAATCCCACCTGGGCGAATCCGCGACCGGGCAGGACTTATGGCGATGAGCCCAACTACGAGGCAATCAAGGCAGGCAAAGCCAAAGAAACCGTAAAAACGGACATGGATGGAAGTGTGGAGGAATTGCGGGCCTGGCTTGCCAAAAACGCTTCCAAAAACGACCCAAGAGTCATCGACCGTCTTAACTTCCTAGGCGAGCGGGGCCTTTCCACAGATATTAGCTTCAGACATCTGGGGGTATTTGATCTAAAAACCAAAGAATCGCAAGTGCTGACGTCGGGTTATCAAAACTTTGGCAGCGGTGCTTGGTCGCCGGATGGATCGTATATCCTCACCAGCAGTGTGAAGAGCGAGGAGCACCCAGATCTTACCTGGGAATTGAACTCAGATATCTACAAAATCACGCTTGCAGACAAATCGGTTTCTGTCTTTTTGACCAAAGAAAATTATCGGTTCGGAGAAGCTGCTTTTTCTCCCGACGGTAAACTGATTATGATTTCGGGCCAGAATACGGAGGATCGTGCTTTCAACCAAAGCCTGATTGGTACAGTCAACGTCGACGGCTCTGGCTTGAAGTGGCTGACCGAATCGCTGGATAGAAGGCTTGACGGGGCAAAATGGTCGGACGACAGCAAGATGATTTATTTCTCCGGAGCAAATCAGGGTGGAGTGACCCTGTATGCTGCAGAAGCTACCAGCGGAAAGGTCACTCCTGTGATCACCGGTCCTGTCGGAGTAGGAAGTTTTGATATTCATGGCAATCAGTTGGTGTATGCACTGACGAAAGTGGCCAACCCAAGTGAACTCTATAAGTCCGATATCCAAGGAAAAAGCGAGCAAATTCTTACAGGTTTTAATACCGCTTGGCTGGCTGAGCGTTGGGTTTCGCAGCCGGAAGCGCATCATTTTCAGCAGGATGGATTTACGGTAGACTATTGGGTGATGCCTCCGTTTGGAATGAAATCAGGTACGAAATATCCTACACTTCTCGAGATGCACGGCGGGCCAACCGCCATGTGGGGGCCAGGCGAGGGGAGCATGTGGCATGAGTTTCAGGTGCTGGCCGGCAGGGGATATGGTATCGTCTATGCCAATCCGCGCGGTAGTGGGGGATATGGCAAAGACTTCCAAAGAGGCAACTACCAGGACTGGGGCGACGGTCCGGCCAAAGATGTATTGACTGCCTTGGACAAGGCTGTAGAAGGCTATAGCTGGATTGACAAGGATCAACTGGTTCTTACCGGCGGCTCTTACGCAGGGTACTTGACAGCTTGGATTGTCGGACATGATCACCGCTTCAAAGCTGCTTTGACACAGCGTGGCGTGTATGAGCTGACGTTCTTCATGGGCGAAGGAAATGCCTGGAGACTGGTGCCAAACTACTTCGGTTATCCGTGGGAAGAAGGCGCAAAAGAAATCCTGGATTACAACAGTCCTCAGACCTACGTGCAAAATATCCAGACTCCCCTGATGATCTTTCACGGAGACAATGACCTCCGGACCGGAGTTCGTCAGTCTGAGTTGCTTTACAAAAGTTTGAAAATCCTTGGCAAGCCGGTTGAGTATATCCGCTATCCGGAAGAAGGTCACGAACTTTCACGATCAGGAGCCATACACAGACGCTTGGACAGGATTGGCAGGATCGTGGAATTCTTCGAGCGGTATGTCGAGCACCCCGACTAATCCCTGCAAAAGTTGATCTCCTCGGCTATCAATAGAAAAGGCTGTCCAGTTGGTTTGGACAGCCTTTTTTGCGTCGGGGTATGGAGGATTATTTCCGGTAGGCGCTTTGTCTTTTGACCATCCAGCCTGGGTAAAGAGGTGGGAGTGGACTCACTTCGTTTATTTTTACCAGGTCGTCTTCGGTGAGTTTGATCTTGGTCGAGGCGATGTTTGCCTGGAGCTGAGGAAGTGTTTTTGCGCCGATGATCGTGCTGGTGACTCCCGGCTGCTGGCGCACCCAGGCCAAAGCAACCTGCGCAACGGTGACTCCGTGCGCTTCACTGATTTTCCGCATCACTTCCACCAGATCGTAGGCTTTTTCTTTGTCGATGGGAGGAAAATCAAAGGAAGCTCGTCTGGAGCCGTCCGCCGCGTCTCCCGCTCGGGTGAATTTTCCGGAAAGAAAACCGCCCGCCAGAGGACTCCAAGGGAATATCGCCAAGTCAAGATCTGCAGCCATCGGCACGAGTTCGTGCTCGATGTCGCGGCTCACGGTGGAGTAATAATATTGAAGTCCGATAAACTTGTGCCAACCACGGTATTGGGCGATGGTTTGAGCTTTGGCGACCATCCATGCCGGCCAGTTGCAGATGGCGATGTAGCGTACTTTTCCGCTTTCGACGATGTCATTCAATGATCGCAGGATTTCCTCCAGAGAAGTTTTAGCATCCACACCGTGCACATAGAGGATGTCCAAATAGTCCAACTGAAGGCGTTTCAGGCTGGCGTCTACTGAATTGAAAATATGATAACGGGAAAGTCCCGAGCTGTTTGGCGAGTCATTCATTCGGGCTAGAACCTTGCTTGCGATGATGATTTCGTCTCTTTTTACACCCAGATCCACGAGCGACTGGCCGAGGAGCTGCTCCGACTGTCCAAAGGAATAGACATTGGCGGTGTCGATGAAGTTGATACCTGATTCTAAGACTGCGCTCATCATCTGATTGACTTCCTTCTGCTGCAACCGGCCGATCTGAGCCCACATCCCGGTTTCCTGTGCTCCAAAAGTCATGGTGCCAAAGCAGAGTTCCGAGACCATCAGGCCGGTGTTTCCAACATAATTGTAGTTCATTTGTAGGTGGGTTGAAGTGGGAAATTAAACAGGTGAAACACCGCCGCGCCAAAAACAGTTGCTCCAATTGGGAGATTTTATTGGAGTTGTTTTGATCGCGCTCTCGCGAAATGTGTGATTAGCACGACCGTTGACGAATCATGGTCGCTTCCTACTCATTATCATGACTTCTGACTTTGATTTTGGCGTCTGGAGTTGTTTTTTCGTCTTCATCGGAAATTGCCTGATCCAGCAAAGTCAAGTCCGGTTGGCCGGCGTTGATCCAAGCTGTGTACCAGAAGTCCGCAATCATCTTGATAGACCGCTTCATCTGCCGCTCGATCTGATGATCCAGCGCGAGCGCGAAGGCTTCGGTAAATTCCCTAGAGTAAACCCGAACGGTCAACTTGTTTCGCTCCTCGTAGCTGTATTTCTGATCCTCTGCAAAGTCTTCTGTCAGTTGCTTTTCTATCGCTAGCACGCTGTCTACCTGGGAGTGAGCATCTGCAACCGCCTCCCAAATCGCGAGTTGGGGCTTTTCCACATATTCTGCCTTTCCCACCCAAAGAGAATAATCGGTAGCCATCAACTCCGGCACTCTACTTTCCCAAAAGCCATGAATTCCTTCTTGCCCCGTCAACTGACCGTTGTAATTCTTGGTGGTGTGAAGCGGAACATTGAGATCTCCGAGATAATGCCCGAGGTCTGCGGAAAGTCTGAGAATGGCGGCAGAGTTCTTTTCTTCAAAAGCTTTGGTCAGGCTGAGCATCGTCAGGTAGGCCGACCAAGGGCCAATTCCATTTGCCCGGAGGGAATCTTCGGAAATTTTCTCGACGGCTTCCGGCCAGTATTTTGGCAAAATCAAAAGAGCGCTGTCTCCATAGTTATCCAGATCGATGAAATGTTTTTCAGCTTCACCCTCTACCGCGTATCTCCGTTTATCGGGATTGACTGCTTTTTCGGTAATTAACTCAATATGAGGCTTGTAAAAGCGGATCATCTCAGGAGGAAGGGAAAATACAGCCTGCCGATTGATAAGCGAATGGGCATAGAATCCCCAAGGCGCATCAGGTTGGGACCAAAAAAGAATGGGGAATGCCCAAATCATAAAAAATCTCATTCATGAAAATAGCCAAAACATTTATCTTTTCGAAGTAGAAAAAGGCTATATTTGCAGCCTGTTTTAACACCAAAGCCAAATATTCTGATTTGGAAAAAGTATTGACAGCAAGGAATGTTTGAAATTCCTTTGGCAGAATTAATTATTTACAATAACTTTGCACTCCAATTCGGAATAGGGGAACGTAAAGAATTTATTTAAAAACGAGATATGGCAAATCACAAATCAGCTCTTAAGAGAATTCGTGCCAACGAATCGAAGCGTTTGAGAAACAGATATCAAGCTAAAACCACTAGAACTTTCATCAAAAGATTGAAAGCTGCAACTGACAAAGTGGAAGCGATGGAGCTTTACAAGAAGGTTGTTTCTATGCTGGACAAATTGGCGAAGAAGAATGTAATTCACAAAAACAACGCTAACAACAAGAAATCAAGATTGGCTAAGTTCGTAAGTGCTATAGCTTAATATCTGCAAGACTTTCTTTCTAAAAACCCTGCCCAAAAGCAGGGTTTTTTTATTACATTTTTATAAGTAGTTTTAGTTACATTTTTTCAAGAACTGCTTATGAGTCAGGCTACTTCGATCAAAATATCCGAACTGGCAGAGGAAGATCGCCCTCGGGAAAAACTATTGCTCAAAGGAAAATCTTCGCTTTCCGATGCCGAATTGATCGCCATCCTGATCGGTTCGGGGACACCGACTGTGAGCGCAGTGGACCTGTCGAGGATGATCCTGCGAGATGCCGGTCACGATCTGGCCGCCTTGGCAAAAATGTCCGTGAGAGATCTGATGAAGTTCAAAGGAATCGGCGAGGCGAAGGCTATATCCATCGTAGCAGCGATGGAGCTCGGCAGACGGCGGAAAGAGCAGGAGCCTCAGGCGCGCAGTAAGATCACCTGTTCCAAGGATATCTACGATTTTATGAGACCGGAGCTCTATGATGAGATCGTGGAGCATTTTTACCTGATCCTGTTGTCCAGATCCAATTTTGTTATCAAAAAACAACTCCTCAGCGTAGGGGGAACGACCGCAACGGTAGTAGATGCCAAGATTGTCTTCAAAGTCGCCCTCGAGAACATGGCACAATCAGTGATACTTGTCCACAATCATCCAAGTGGCAGTACCAGCCCCTCGGATCAGGACAGGAAATTGACCGCTAGATTGGTCAAAGTTGGGCGGGAATTGGATTTGCCGGTCTTGGACCATGTGATTTTTGCAGATCGTGGCTACTTTAGCTTCGCCGATGAAGGCATACTCTAATTCATGAAATGCCCATGAGAAAAGCTTTTTACATATGGGGATGAATATCCAGGGCATTCTCCCGAATCAAGTTCGGGACAGGCTATCTGGCCATAAAAAATCAATTATAAACAGATGAAATCAAGTCAGGTAATTTTAATAGCAATCGGGATCGTCGTTTTGGCCGCAGTGGGCTATATGTTCACTGCCGCGGAAAGTCCTGAAGCCTATCTGGAGAAAATCGAAAAGGAACGCGAACGCCAGTTTAAGTATATCCGGTACAACGTCGAATCACCCTTGACCGAAGAACAAAAGCGGAATTTCAAAACACTGGATTTTTACGAGATCGATCCGGCCTATAGGGTGAAGGCTAGGTTGGTGCCCATCGAAAACAAAACAATACGGGAAGTACCGTTGACAGACGGCTCCGTGCAGCGGTACATTGAGCATTCCTACGCGGAATTTGAGCTGGGAGGAAAAACCAACAAACTGCTCCTGCTACAGTCAAAAGAAGAGACCGACATGCGAAACTTCTTTTTGGCTTTTGCCGACGAGACCAGCGCACGGGAAACCTACGGCGGCGGACGCTACATCAACGTACGACAGGATGGCAAAAACAGCATCACCATCGATTTTAATCTGGCCTACAATCCGTATTGCGCCTACAATCCGGATTTTGCCTGCCCGATTCCTCCCAAGGAAAACCTGCTCGATATCCCGATCCTCGCCGGAGAGAAAAATTACTCCAAATAGGCAAGCCCTCCTGCAATTCTTCTAAATTTGTTCTTCTGATTTGAAAAGGTGCCATCGCACCTTTTTTGTTGATATCCGGGAGTGAATTCCCGTAAAAATTACCGAAATGAAAATCTCAATCAATAGACTCAAACATTACATCACGCTTTCCGAAAGTCCGGAAGAAATCGGCGCCTTACTGACGCGCTCTGGCCTGGAGGTGGAAGGAGTCGAGGAGTTTGTTTCCGTGCCCGGTGGGCTTGAGGGCGTAGTCATCGGTGAGGTTTTGACCTGTGAAAAACATCCCGACGCCGATAAACTGAGCGTTACGACCGTGGATACAGGATCAGCGGTTGTCTCCATCGTCTGCGGCGCTCCCAATGTAGCCAAAGGCCAAAAAGTCGTAGTTGCAACCGTAGGAGCTAAACTTTATCCGTCGGAAGGGGAGCCTTTTGAGATTAAAAAAGCCAAGATCCGCGGTCAAGCCTCCGAAGGAATGATCTGCGCCGAAGACGAAATCGGCTTGGGGTCTTCCCATGCTGGCATCATGGTGTTGGATACAGATCTGCCAAACGGAACCCCGGCTGCAGAATATTTTGAAGTTGAAACCGACTCTATCCTCGAGATCGGGCTGACTCCCAACAGAGCGGACGCGGCCTCGCATTTAGGAGTTGCCAGAGATTTGAAAGCACTTTTGGGCAGAGAGATCAACCTGTCCGAAGAGAGTATGCTGACTGTTGAAAAGTCCGGCCCAGCTATTTCTGTGGAGGTTCAAAATGCGGTGGATTGCCCAAGATATGCAGGAGTAGTATTGACCAACATTAAGGTCGCTCCGTCTCCGCAGTGGCTTCAAAACTTCCTGCGCTCCCTCGATCTTGAGCCGATCAACAACGTGGTGGATATCACCAATTTTATCCTGCATGATCTAGGGCAGCCGCTTCACGCATTCGATGCGGATAAGATTTCCGAAGGGAAAATCATCGTCGGCAAACTGCCAAAAGGAACTCCATTTGTGACTTTGGACGGAAAGGAAAGAAAGCTTTCCGGTGAGGAACTCATGATCAGCGATCCCAAAGGTGGCATGTGTATCGCCGGGGTTTTTGGAGGAGATCATTCCGGAGTAAGTGATTCAACAACTTCCATCTTCCTGGAATCGGCCTATTTCTCTCCAGATGTGATCCGAAAAGGATCGCAGGTTCATGGGCTAAAGACCGACGCTTCCTTCCGCTTCGAGCGGGGAACAGATCCTAATATGCCAGTTTACGCATTGAAGAAAGCGGTGGCTTTGCTTCAGGAGATCGCTGGCGCAAAAGTAAGTTCGGAGATCATTGACCTCTATCCGGCGCCTGTGGCGGATTTTGAGATCGGAGTGACCTATGGGCATATCAATCGATTGATCGGAAAAGTAATCGCTCCTGCGGAGGTGAAGACTATTCTGGAAAGCTTGGAGATCAAAGTGATCAACGAAACGCCGGAAGGTTTTACCGCGATTGCGAAGCCGTACCGTGTAGACGTGACCCGCGAAGCGGATATCATCGAGGAGGTGTTAAGAATCCACGGCTTTCACCAAGTAACCCTTTCTGAAAACCTCCGAACAGACTTTCTCGCGGAGCATCCGGTCAAAGATCCAAACAAGCTGCAATATCGAACGACGGAGATGCTTGCCGCACAGGGCTATTTTGAACTGATCACCAACAGCCTGACCAAGCCGGCTTACGCGGAGAAATCAGGTTATCTTGATCCGGTATTGAATGTGGAAATCTTCAACAAGTTGAGCGAGGACTTGGGTGTGATGCGGCAGACACTGCTTTTTAGCGGACTGGAAGTTTTGGCGCACAACATCAATCGACGCCAGACCGATCTCAAGTGTTTTGAGTTTGGGACAGTCTATCAAAAGACCGGGGAAGGCTACAAAGAAGGTCGCCGACTTGCAATTTTCCATTCAGGAAACCGTTCTTCTGAGAGCTGGATTGAGACGGAGAAGCCCTTTGGATTTTCGGACATCTATGCGGCAGTAGAGCGAATCTTGGAGAGATTGAATGTGGAA
Organism: Algoriphagus terrigena DSM 22685; assembly: GCF_000429445.1. Taxonomy (GTDB): domain Bacteria; phylum Bacteroidota; class Bacteroidia; order Cytophagales; family Cyclobacteriaceae; genus Algoriphagus; species Algoriphagus terrigena. Next base: position 97,166 of record NZ_AUBW01000010.1, on the reverse strand, counting down.
GTCGGCCAAGTGTCCATCCAGGAGTCTGCGCCTTTTGCTTACGCATTGGAGCTGAAGTTGGGTGAAAAAGTGCTGGGCAGCATCGGTTTGGTCGATGAAAAGATTCTGAAGCTCGCCGAAGTTCGCCAAGAGGTGTGGTTTGCGGAGCTGGATTGGGATCTGTTGTTTAAGAAAGCCTCAGGCTTGAAGAAATACAGTGAGATCTCCAAGTTTCCGGAAGTTCGCAGAGATCTCTCCCTGGTGATCGACAAGGCGGTGACTTATGATCAGGTCAAAGCTGTCGCGGAGAAAGCCGGAGGCAAGCTGGTGCAGAAGATCGGCGTGTTTGATGTATATCAGGGCGACAAGATCGAAGCTGGCAAGAAGGCCTACGCCTTGAGCTTCCACTTACAGGATCAGGAAAATACATTGACTGATAAGGTAATTGAGAAAACTATGAGTAAATTGATTCAGGCCTTCCAGGATCAGGTAGGCGCCATCATTAGAAGCTAAAAATGATTCACGAGGAACTGCAAAAACTGGAGAAGCTGGCGGTACAAGCCGGTAAAAAAATGGAGTCCATTAGCGCTGATAATGAGCAACTAAGGGTTCGATTGGCGCTTCTAGAGCAAGAAATCCAGCAAAAAGAGCAGGAAATCCATCATTTTAAAAATAAGATTAAAATTAGTAACATTGTGGACAACCGACCGGTGAATCCAGAGGATGCCACTGAAATGAGTGACTTAATCAATAATTATATACAAGAAATCGATCATTTGATCACATACCTTTCCGAATAGAAATGGAGACGCTGGCCATCAGAGTGAAAATCGGAGAAAGGGAATATCCTATGCGTGTCAAGCCTGAAGACGAGGCTAAAATCAGACATGCGGGGAAATTGATTAATGAAAAATTGAGGAAATACAAAGCCGAATTTGGTCTGGATGACGTTCAGGATTTGCTTGCCATGGTTGCGTTTGATTGCATGGTGGAGTCCCTGGAGACTAATGAGGTCAATGCTGAAGACAGCGAACACATCCGCAAAAGCATTTCCCATATTTCAGCCCTGCTTACCAGGGCCGTTTGATTATTGATGTCCATTTGTTTCTGGGATTTTCGGAGCCGCGAGGGAGTTTAACTATATAAACACCTATGGCAGACGTACTATTTATCATCCTAGCAGCCCTGGCGGGGCTTGGCGGGGGTGCCGCATTGGCGGGATTTTTCATTAAAAATAAAAATGCAAAGCTGGAAGAAGAGACCAAACTGAAGGTCAGTTCCATGCTCAGAGAGGCGGAACTCAACGCTGAGTCGATCAAGAAAGACCGGATGCTTGAGGCAAAAGAGAAGTTTTTGAAGTTGAAGGCGGAGTTTGATGAGGAAACCAACAACAAGAAAAACATCATCATCACCAACGAAAACAAGGTCAAGCAACTTCAGCAGCAGGTTGCAAAAGAGCAAGAAGCGGTAAAACGCCGCGAGGCCGAACTCGACAGCAAGAAGGAAAATCTGACCGCCCAGCTTCATTCCGTTCAGGTCAAGAAGGAAGAACTCGACCGGGTGACCAATCAGCGGATCGCCGATCTGGAGAAAGTGGCCGGTTTGACCCGTGAGGAAGCGAAGGAGCAGATCGTGACCATGCTCACAGAGGAGGCACAAACCAAAGCTTCTTCCCAAATCAAAGACATACTCGATGAAGCGCGACTGACTGCCACCAAGCAGGCAAAAAAGATCGTGTTGGACACCATCCAGCGAACTGCTACCGAGCATGCGGTCGAAAACTGCGTGTCCGTATTCAACATCGAAAGCGACGACATCAAAGGAAAAATCATTGGTCGGGAAGGTCGAAATATCCGCGCGCTGGAAGCAGCAACCGGAGTGGAAATCGTCGTAGATGACACACCTGAAGCGATCATTATTTCGGGCTTTGATCCGGTCAGAAGAGAGATAGCACGACTTTCTCTTCACCGATTGGTTCAGGATGGACGAATTCACCCGGCCCGTATCGAGGAAGTGGTCGCCAAAACCGAGAAAAACATCGAAGAGGAAATCGTCGAAATCGGTGAGCGAACCTGTATTGACTTGGGAATCCATGGTCTTCATCCGGAGTTGATCCGGATGGTTGGTCGTATGAGATTCCGGTCTTCTTATGGTCAAAACCTCCTGCAGCACTCCAGAGAAGTTGCCAAGTTGGCGGCTACCATGGCGGCTGAGATGGGCCTGAATGCCAAGCTTGCCAAGCGTGCAGGTTTGCTTCACGACATCGGGAAAGTCTGGCCTGAAGAACAGGAACTGCCTCACGCCATCCTCGGTATGGAGCTGGCTAAACGCTACAAGGAACATCCTGAAATCTGCAATGCCATCGGTGCTCACCACGACGAAATCGAGATGACCTCGATGATCTCGCCGATCATACAGGCTTCCGATGCGATCTCCGGTTCCCGACCAGGCGCACGTCGTGAGATCATGGATAGCTATGTGAAGCGTCTGAAGGAACTCGAGGAATTGGCGCTTGGATTTGACGGAGTTAACAAGTGCTTTGCCATGCAGGCGGGTCGTGAGTTGCGTATCTTGGTCGATGCCGACAATGTCGACGATCAGCGAGCAGGACAGCTTTCTTTCGATATTTCCCAAAAGATCGAAAAAGAAATGCAGTATCCGGGACAGATCAAAGTCACCGTAATCCGCGAAATGCGCGCAGTCAACTACGCGAGGTAACTCTCCAACAGCTTACAATAAAAAATGGCAACTGCTTTCGGGTAGTTGCCATTTTTGATTTCAGAAGTTGTTGGATTTACTTCGAAGAATCCCGGATGATCAGCTCAGGCTTCAGGATGGTTTTTTTGGCGACGGCCACCTGTCCGTTGGTGTTGCCATTGAGCATCTCGAAGAACATCTCAGCGGTGATTTTGCCCATGGAGATACTTTTTTGATCGACTGTGGTGATGGTCGGATCTGAGAACGAGGTGAAGGGCTCGTTGCCGAATCCGGCGAGTTTCACCTGTCCTGGGACTGCGATACCATGCTCTTTGAGGACTTGCAAAGCACCCATGACAGCATAGTCCGCGGAGGAGAAGATTCCGTCAAAATCAACCTTATTTTGGATGATTTCCTCAGTCAGCTTTCTGCCATCCTCGAGCTGCATGTTGCCATACAGGATCAGAGCGGGATCGACTTCCAACCCATTTGCCTTCAGCGCGTCTTCGTAGCCTCTTTTTCTTTCTCTGTAGATGTTGATTCGCTGTACGTTGGTGAAGTGGACAATCCTTTTACAGCCGTTTTTGATCAAGTGGTCCACCGCCTGATAAGCACCCAAATAATCATCCAGAATCACATGACTGACGTCCAGCACATCAGCTGTCCGGTCAAATAGCACCAGAGGAATGCCTTTTTCGATGACCTTGTGAAAATGGTCAAAGTTCTCAGTCATCTTCCCAAAAGAAGCTATGATCCCATCCACGCGGGCGTTGATCAGCGCCTCGATATTTTGGACTTCTTTGTCGTATTCGTCGTAGGACTGGGAGATGATGACCTTATAGTTGAGACTGTTGGCGAGATCCTCGATTCCACGGATGACGGACGAGAAGAAGTTTCGGTTGGCGGTGGGGACGATGACCCCGATCAGTTTACTTTTCCCACTACGCAGAGCTGAGGCAATGTGATTGGGCTGGTAGTTGATCTGTTTTGCGACTTTCAGTACCTTCTTTTTGGTTTCATCCGAGATCCGCGGATTGTTGTTTAAAGCCCTTGACACCGTGCTTGCTGTGATGTTCAGCTTGGCCGCGATGTCATGGATGGTGGCTTTGTTGTTTTTCATTTCAGATAGGTTGGGCTATTGTCAGTGCAAAAAATGGCTTAGGGTTATTCCCCTGCTGGTTTTCCAATGGTGGCAAGGATTCCTCCATCCACGTAGACGATCTGGCCGTTCACGAAGTTACTCGCTTCACTGGCCAGAAAGACCACAGCACCGCCCAGATCTTCCGGGTTGCCCCATCTTGCTGCCGGCGTCCGGTTAATGATGAATTCGTTGAAAGGATGCCCGTCCACCCGGATCGGAGCTGTCTGCTCGGTCGCAAAATAGCCGGGGCCGATTCCATTGACCTGAATATTATGTTTTGCCCATTCTGTAGCCAGGTTTCGGGTGAGCATCTTCAGGCCGCCCTTGGCGGCCGCGTATGCACTGACTGTGTTTCGACCCAATTCACTCATCATGGAGCAAATATTGATGATTTTTCCACCAGATTGACGATTTATCATCGACTGTGCAACCCGCTGTGACATGATAAAAGGCGAGACCAGATCAATGTCAAGAATTTTCCGGAAATCCTGGGGATCCATCTCGATGGCTGGAGTCCTTTGAATCATCCCGGCATTGTTGACCAAGATGTCGATCGGGCCGATTTCCTGTTCGATTTGGCTGATGGCCGTGTTCACTGTGAGCGCATCCGTGACGTTGAAGAGATAGGGATGTGCGGTGATTCCTGCGGCTTGATATTCTGCCAGCGCGAGCTCCATCTTGGATGGGGTATGCCCGTTGATGACCAAGGTCGCTCCCTGACTCGCAAGTGCTTTGGCCATTGCCATTCCCAGTCCGTGAGTGGCTCCGGTGACCAGAGCAACTTTACCAGATAAGTCGAAATTTGGTTTCATGCTTATTTCAGTTCATTGGCCTTCACGACATCCATATCGCCGTAGTCCATGTTTTCTCCGGCCATTCCCCAGATAAACGTGTAATTGGACGTGCCGGCACCGCTGTGGATCGACCAGGGTGGAGAGATAATCGCCTGATGGTTTTTCATCCAAATCACACGGGTTTCATTGGGTTGTCCCATGAAGTGTGCCACTGCGTTTGGCTCGTCGAGATCAAAGTAAAAATAAGCCTCCATTCTACGGTCATGGGTATGGCTCGGCATGGTGTTCCAGACCGATCCCGGCTTCAGTTCGGTCATGCCCATCTGCAGCTGGCAGGTGTCCAAGACGGAATTGACCAAGAGCTTGTAGATGGTTCGGTGGTTGGAGTTTTCCAGAGATCCAAGCGTCACGACGTCTGCTTCTTTCGTGGTGATCTTTTTAGTAGGATAGTTTCGGTGTGCGGGAGCAGAATTGAAATAGAGATAGGTCGCGCCTGAAGTACTTGGGTGAAAGACCACCTCTTTGGTTCCCTGGCCGATATACAAAGCTTCCTTGTGTCCGAGATCGTAATCTACCCCGTCAGCGGTGATTTGGGTCGGCGCACCTACGTTTATGATCCCGATTTCCCGCCTTTCGAGAAAATACTCCGCCTTTAGCTGGTCGATCGTTTCCAGCTTGACGGAATGGTCTGTGGGATGGATTCCTCCGACGATCAGGCGGTCTTCGAGCGTGTAAACTCCCGTAAGCTGGTTCGGCTTGAAAATATTCTCCAGCAGGAATTTTTCTCTGATTTCTTGGGTGGGGTATTTTTTGAAATCCTCCGGATGGGTAGAATACCGGGTCAAAACAGGGTTTGTCATCATGAGTTTGATGTAATCGTTTGCGCAATATAATTATTTTCAATAAAAAACATACCCGCTGGGTATTCTATGAAATTTCTCCAAATAGGGATTTGACAATATAGAATGTTTTCAAAACTCTTTTCTAATAGTATAACGACTAGTTTTTGGAGAAAAATGTTTTTTTATTCCATTATTATTTTTAAAATGCAATCGTTTGCTCAAATGAGGTCCGATACTCCGACAGAGACTCGCTAAACTTGCTTGAACTTACCTATCAATAAACCCTTTAACTTGTATTGTTTTCATGCGAAAGTCGAGTCTTTCACATATCGCGTATTTGATCGTCTTATTTGGCTTGGTACTATCATGCTCTTCCAAAAAGGATGATGCGATTGCTGAGGAGGTAACTATTAAAGTCACAAATCCTCTTTCCGAATCTAGGGAATCTGTACTTTTTACGATTCCCGGCGAAAGGATAGCTGTTTTGGACGGCATGTTCTTTAGAGTCTACAATGGGGAGAAAGAAATTCCATCCCAGTTCCTGTCCAACAAAGGTGAGCGCCAACTTACCTGCCTTCTTGAAAATGTAAAAGCGGATGAAACGATTGAATTGCGGATAGTTTCGTCTGTTGAACAACCCACCTATTCCAAGCGCACCCAAGCCGAACTGTCTCATAAAACAGGGGGACATTTTGAAAACAGGGAATATATAGGAGGCCAATTCCAGAATGTGGATTCCCTTCATGTTCCGGCTGAGCATACCGACCACTCTTGGTTTATCAGATACGAAGGTCCGGGTTGGGAGTCTGACATGGTCGGATACCGGTTTTACCTTGACTGGAGAAACGGAATCGATGTTTTTGGGAAAAAAGTAGCTACTCCGGTCCTACAGGAAGTGGGACAGGATGGATTTGATTCCTATCACGAACCTGCATCCTGGGGAATGGATATCTTAAAGGTAGGCAAGACGCTAGGACTTGGAAGTATTGCCCACTGGGTTGATGGCAAAGCCCAGCGTGTGGAAATCACTGACAGTTTATATGCTGAAGTCGCTGAAAACGGTTCAATCTATTCGGCGATAACCACGCGATACTATGGTTGGCAAATCGGAGGATTGAAGACAGATCTGGCGTCGAAAATCTCCATCCATGCTGGTACTCGGATGTCAAAGATGGAGCTGAGCTCTTCAGAGACTCTGCCCAATCTCGCAACGGGGTTGATCAAGGATTCAAAGGCGGAATTGATTGCCAGCGATCAAAGCCAACGGTTTAGCTACATCGCCACGTTTGGTCCACAAAGTTTGGCTGGCGATCAGTTGGGAATTGCTGTACTCTATCCCACAGATCAACTGATGGAAATTACGGAAGACGAATTAAGCCATGTCGTGGTCTTAAAGCCAGAAGGAGGAAAGGCATTGACTTATTACTTTCTAGCTGCTTGGGAACAAGAACCGGAAGGAATAAAGGATAAAGCCACTTTTGTAGCCTATTTGGATCGGATGGTTCTAGAACTTTCCAATCCCGTAGTCGGGATCGACTGAAGTCTTTTGTAAAAGCTCGCAAAAAATGCTTTCGTGAATACAGGGGTACTCAATAGGTATCGAGAGAAATGAAAAACAACTAACTATAAATCCCGAAATATGATGAACAATTTACCCTTTTGTGGGACGGTTTCATCCGCTCGCAACAGATTCAGAAACCTGCCACGGATGTTGTGGCTATGGAGTATTTTCTTTTGCCTGACAGTGCAATCGATTGCTCAGTCGCAGACTAGAACAGTTTCTGGGACAGTCACCTCAGGCGATGACGGCACACCTCTTCCCGGTGTCACAGTATTGGTTAAAGGAACTACCCGGGGTGCAACCAGCGATCTCGACGGAAAGTATGAGATTACCCTACCGGAAGGACAGTCCAATACACTCGTTTTTTCATTCATTGGATTTACCACTCAGGAAATCCCTGTGGACAATCGCTCCGTCATCGATGTAGCAATGGAGCTCGACATGCAGGACCTCGGCGAAGTGGTAGTCGTAGGCTACGGCACAGTGAAAAAATCTGACCTGACCGGCTCAGTCGTATCGGTGCGTGATGAGGACCTCACTGCTATTCCGGTCACCAATGCGCTCGAAGTGATGCAGGGAAAAGTGCCGGGATTGGATCTGACCAAGACCAGCGGGCAGGCCGGTGCCGGACTGAATATCCGACTCAGAGGCAACCGCTCATTGAATGCAAGCAATCAGCCGCTCGTGTTGGTCGATGGTATTATCTATGGTACGACCATGGACGTCAATCCAAATGATATTGCCTCCATCGAGGTACTGAAGGATGCGGCATCGACTGCGATCTATGGGACTTTGGGAGCCAACGGCGTTATCCTGATCACCACCAAGAGAGGAGTTAAAGGAAAAGCAAAAGTCTCTTTGAACAGCTACTACAGCACCCAAAGTCTTGATGACTATGACTACATCATGACCGGTCCTGAATGGGTAGACTTCAGACGGGAATCCCGGAGAACTGTCGGAGAATGGAGCAGCCCCGATGACGATGGGAATATTTTCGTTCCGCAGCAGCTTGAAAACTTCCGAAATGGAATCTACTCAGACTGGGCGAATGAAGTGATTGGAACAGGTTCCCAACAAAACTACCAGGTGAGTGTTGCAGGTGCCGATGAGAAAGTGACCTACTATGTCTCCATGGAATATTTCGACGAAAAGAGTTTGTTCAAGAATGACGAGCTGGAGCGCTACAGTGGTAGGATAGCCGTGGACTACAACGCCTCCAAAAAGCTCAAGATCTCTACCAATGTAATGTATACTGTCAAGGATCAGGACCGTCGCCGCGACCCGCTCAACTGGGCAAATAAAATCAGTCCACTGGGTCCAGCCTATGATGAGGAGGGAAATATTGTCATTCTTCCATTAGGCGATGCTACTACCGTGAATCCGCTGAATGATGAGATTCCGGGAGCATTTGTGGACAATGAGAATAACCGTAGATTTTTTGGGAATGTTAGCGTTGAATGGAGACCGACCACTGCAATCACCTTTACCTCCCGCCTGGGAATTGATAATACCAATTCCAGAAGAGGGGTGTTTTTGGGTCAGAATACGATAGACGTGGGAGCTGATGGGATGACCGTCGCCCGCGCGACGAACAACATGTTTTCCCGGCTGACTTGGGAGAATTTTGCCACGTACAGCAAGGCTTCCGGTGATCATGATTTTCAGATTCTTTTGGGCCAAAGCAGCTGGTCAAACACCAGCGAGGAATATTTTGCCGAAGGACTGGATTTACTGTCTCCTACCATGTTGTTTCATAATTTGGGAGCTGCCCAGGAAGGAATCCGGATCAACAGTTCACTTTCTGAAAGCGCACTGGCATCTTTCTTTACCCGGATAAACTACAAGTTCAAAAATAAATACCTCTTTAACGCAGTCTTGAGGGCGGATGGGTCTTCGGTGCTTTCTGAGGAAAATAAGTGGGGCTTATTCCCTTCCGCCGCAGTATCTTGGATAGCCAAGGAGGAGGGCTTCCTAGTCGACAACTCGACCATCAGTGAGCTGAAGTTTAGACTGAGCTATGGAGTCTCCGGCAATTCTGCTGTATCTCCCTATCAGACCCTCGGTGGGTTGAGCAAAAGCACCTATGCATGGGATGAAGGCTCCTCGGAAGTACCAGCTTTCGGCTACTACCCTTCCCTGATTGCTGCATCGAATTTGGGCTGGGAGGAGACAGCCACCGTCAATTTTGGTGTCGATTTTGGATTTTTCAACAACCGGATTTCCGGAACATTGGATCTGTACGAGCAAAACACCAGCGCCCTGCTGATGGAGCGTGCGGTTCCTGCCACATCCGGCTTCACCAGCTCCTGGGACAACGTAGGCAAAACCCGAAACCGAGGCGTTGAGGTCTTGTTAAGCACCATCAATTTGGATCGGCCAACGGGATTTAGCTGGACTTCGGACTTTACTTTTACCCATAACAGTGAAGAAATCGTCGAACTGGTAGAAGGCGATAGAGACCTTGCCAACAACTGGTTTGTAGGTTATCCGATTTCATCCTATTTCGATTATGAGAAGATCGGAATCTGGCAATTGGGTGAGGAAGACCTCGCTGAAGCCAACCAACAGGAAGTGGGCGAAATACGGGTCCGTGACCATGACGGAGATGGTGTAATCACTCCAGACGATCGGGTGATCTTGGGTAGTAATGTGCCAAAGTTCAACCTTGGAGTGAATAACAGATTTTCCTATAAAGGCCTTGAGCTGAGTGTGTTTGTTTTTGCCCGTCAGGGAAATATGATTATCAGCGAGGCCAATGGATCTTACAAGATCGATGCCCGTGAAAATGGCCCTCGAGTGGACTATTGGACACCGGAGAATCCGACCAATGCCTATCCGCGACCAAATGCCGGGACCAGTACCGGAAATTCCCGCTACTTCTCAACGCTTCGATACGCCGACGGATCTTTTGTCAAAGTCCGAGACATCACGCTGGGCTACAATCTGCCTGCGACGATCTTGGAAAAACTCTCGATCTCGAGACTGCGCATCTATGCTACCGCCAAAAACTACTTCGTTTGGAGTGATTTGGGAGGATATGACCCAGAGCGGGGCGGAAACCTGAGCTTCCCTATGACCCGACAGTTGCTGTTTGGAATCAACGTGGATCTCTGATTTTTTCTAAAACCCAAAATTTGAAAACCATGAAGAATATTTGCAAAATACTACTCGCCCTGAGCATGACCGCCGGGATGACTTCCTGTTCGGATTTTCTCGAAGAGGATAACAAAACAGGCCTCACCGCCGACGGCTATTACGTGACTGGTGAAGGGATCGAAGCACTGGTCAACTCCTGCTATACACCGATGCGTTTTTGGTATGGGAAAGAACACGGAATCACCCTGTCCGACCTGGGTACGGATATTTTCACTCGGGCCAATGGCATGGAAAATCCTCCGCTGGCCTTGTACAACGCGGATCTAAGTGGTCAAAATGGCCAGATAAATTTCTATTGGACCCGTCTCTATTCCGCGCTGAATGCCACAAATGCTGCCGTGGGCAGGATCCCTGAGTCTCCGCTTTCAGATGAGCTAAAGACACTGCGACTTGCTGAAGTCCGGTTTTTGAGAGCGTTTTATCTCTGGCATATTGTAGAAACTTGGGGCGGTGTGCATTTGTCTCTTGAGGAAGTGACGGAGGTGCAGACGACGGCCACCCGAAGTTCTGTTGAGGATTTTTACACGCAGATTTTTGCCGATTTGCAGTTTGCAATTGATAATCTGCCTGAGACGACCGGCCAGTACGGTAGAGTAACCAAGCCCGCAGCCGAGGCTTTCACCGCCCGGATGCATCTAACCCGTGGCAATAACCAAGAAGCGTCACAGCTGGCCAAAAAGGTGATTGACAGCTATGGATTTTCTCTGGTAGATTCCTACGAGGAGCTGTGGGATATTTCCAATGTCCGAAATTCAGAAGCTATCTGGGTGGTTAACTTCACTGCGGATCTGATTCTGAACCGGGAGTTGGAATCTCCTGATGGCAATATTCTCCTGAGAGACGGCGGAAACAACTCTCACTTGTTCTACCTGATGACCTATGATCAATTGCCGGGAATGTCACGTGATATCGAAAACGGAAGGCCTTTTGCCAGATTTATGCCTACGACTTTCCTGTTGGATTTATTTGACGAGACCATGGACAGTCGCTATCATACGACCTTCCAGACCGTATGGAAGAGCAATAAACCAGGCACCTACAATCTTCCTCTTACCACCGGATCTGAGACCAAATCGGTCACATTCGCCGCAGGGGATACGGCTATCTTCGCTACCAAATATCCGCTCACAGATGCAGAGAAAGATGCGCTTCCGTACACGATAATTGACCGTAACCGAACCTACAATCCAGACGGATCTCCGCGTGTCAGAGACCGATACATCTCTTTGAAGAAGTTTCTCGAGCCTACCCGCCAGACGGTTGCGCAGCAGCAGGGATTGCGGGATGCTTTTGTCATCCGCTTGGCTGAGATGTATATGATCGTGGCAGAGGCGGAGCTTAATCTGGGCAATGCCTCCGAATCTGTCGAATATTTCAATGCGATCCGCAGAAGAGCGGCTTATCCGGGGCATGAAGCTGACATGGAGGTGGAAGCGGGAGAGATGACCATCGACCTGATCTTGGATGAAAAAGCCCGGGAATTTGCCGGTGAGCAAATCCGATGGTTTGATCTGAAGCGAACCGGAAAACTTGTGGAACGAGTCAAACTCTATAACCCTGACGCAGCGGCGAATATCCAGCCTTTCCACAACCTGCGGCCCATTCCACAGGCGCAACTGGATGCCATTTCAAACAAAGATGAATTTACCCAAAACGAAGGATATCTCTGATAATTCGCCCCTAAATCCTTAAATATCGACCCTGCATCGTTTGCAGGGTCATTTTACTAATTTGCCTTTTTGTTTCAGCGCTATGAAAAAAACAACTATCCCCATTCAATCGCTCTTGCTTCTGATCACAGTGTTTTGGCTGAGTTCCTGTGGTCAAAAGACGCAGGAGGAGAAAGTCCCAGAAGCCGAAGAAGTCAAGCCCTATTCCGAACGAATGGCGGATTCTGAAATCGCCCGAAATCCCGAGGGCTGGTCGCTCGACTTCAACGCAAAGCCCAAATGGGAATACACCCACGGGCTGATCATGAACTCGATGCAGGCTGTCTACAAGCAATACGGCGATAAAAAATACCTGGAGTACACCAAGCGTTTCGCAGATTTTATGGTGGATTCGGCTGGAAATATCCTGACATATAAGAAGACCGATTTCAATATAGACCGCGTGAATGGCGGCAAGTTTCTGATCAACCTGTACCAGGAAACCAGCGAACCTCAGTACAAACTGGCCATCGACGAGCTCCGGGATCAGATGCGCAATCATCCAAGGAATTCCGAGGGCGGCTTTTGGCACAAGAAGGTCTATCCGCATCAGATGTGGCTGGATGGACTCTACATGGGTTCCCCGTTTTTGGCGCAGTATGCGGCCACGTTTGATGAACCTGCACTTTTCGATGATGTAGCCAATCAGATTTTGCTGATGGATAAGTACGGCTACAGCCCGGAGACAGGTCTCTACCACCATGCGTACGACGAGAGCAAATCCCAAAAGTGGGCCGATCCCGCCACGGGTCTTTCGACCAACTATTGGGGTAGAAGCATTGGCTGGTACGCCATGGCTTTGGTCGATGTGCTGGATTTTCTTCCGGCGGATCATCCAAAGAGAGGCGAAATCATCACCATAGCTCAGAAATTGGCCAAAGGAATCGCCCGGTATCAGTCGCCTGAAGGCGTGTGGTACCAGGTCGTAGATCAGGGTACTCGGGAGGGAAATTATCTGGAAGCCTCGGCTTCGTCCATGTTTACTTATTTCCTACTCAAAGGCGCTGCCAAAGGATATCTGGATCAGGAAGACCTGCAAAATGGACTCAAAGCATACGAAGGTTTGATCAAGAAATTCATCGTGGAGAATCCTGACGGCAGCCTGACTATCACGAAAGTCTGCGGTGTCGCAGGGTTGGGTGGCACTCCGTACCGGGACGGCAGCTACGAATACTATGTCGGTGAGATCATCCGAGACAACGACCCCAAAGGCGTCGGCCCGTTTATTCTCGCTTCATTGCAATACGAGGCAATCAAAAAGTAACCCATGAATAGAATAATACTTGTTCTGGCTTTGTGCCTGGCGTCATTGCTGGCGCAAAGTCAGGATTTTGATTTTACAGTGGCAAAAGATGGTTCGGGTGACTTCCAAACTGTGCAAGAGGCCTTTGATGCAGTGCCGGATTTCCGCAAAAACGAGACGCGGATCCTGCTCAAGCCAGGTGTTTACAAAGAGAAATTGGTCTTGGCTTCGTCCAAGACAAACGTGACTTTGATCGGAGAAGATCCGAAGACGACGATCGTGACCCACGATGACTTTGCCCAGAAGAAAAACCGGTTTGGTGAGGAAATGGGAACCACGGGTTCTACCAGTTTCTTCGTCTTTGGCGATGGGTTTTTTGCAAAAAACATCACCTTTGAAAACTCCGCAGGCCCAGTCGGCCAGGCTGTGGCAGTTCGGGTAACAGGCGACAAAGTCGTCTTCGAAAACTGTCGCTTTCTGGGTTTTCAGGATACACTTTATCCTCAGGGAGACCGAAGCCGCCAGTACTACAAAGACTGCTACATTGAGGGCACGGTTGATTTTATCTTCGGTTGGTCGACGGCTTTTTTCGAAAACTGCGAAATCTACTCCAAAGGCCCTTCAGGCTATGTGACCGCGGCATCAACCAATGAGGGAACCCCTTTCGGCTTTGTGTTTTTGAACTGCAAGCTGACCGGGGATTCTCCCGAAAACTCCGTGTACCTCGGCCGACCTTGGCGTGATTTTGCGCAGACGGTTTTAATCAACACAGAAATGGGCGCCCACATCAAGCCGGAAGGCTGGCACAATTGGAGCAAGCCCGATGCTGAGAAGACCGCTTTCTATGCGGAGTTTAATTCAACCGGGCAGGGAGCTTCTCCTTCTACCCGGGTGGGCTGGTCTCATCAGCTTTCCGCGGTGGAAGCGGAAAAATATACGATTCAGCATGTTTTGTCTGGGGCAGACCAATGGGATCCTCTGGCGATTATCAAAAAATACAACAAGTAAAAAGTGAAGTTCAGTACCATTCCATGCGCAGCTTTGCTCAGTTTGACGGCGGCCTTTGCGCCCCAAGCTTTTGCGCAGCAAAATCAACAAATCTCCCAAGTCTGGGTAGCCGACCAAGGCGACGGCACCTACATCAATCCCATTCTTCATGCAGACTACTCCGATCCGGACGTGGTACGCGTGGGAGAGGATTTTTACATGACCGCCTCCAGTTTCAATGCCGTGCCGGGATTACCAATCTTGCATTCCAAGGATCTGGTGAACTGGACATTGGTGAATTATGCCCTTCCGAGGCAGGTGCCGTTGGATCACTTCTCCAAACCTCAGCATGGAAATGGAGTTTGGGCTCCGTCCATCCGCTATCATGAGGGCGAGTATTATATCTATTGGGGTGATCCGGATTTTGGGATTTACATGGTGAAAACCAAAGATCCGCTTGGGGAATGGGACGAGCCGGTACTCGTGGAGGCCGGAAAGGGCCTGATCGATCCTTGCCCGCTTTGGGATGAAGACGGGAAGGCCTACTTATCCCATGCTTTTGCGGGAAGTCGCGCCGGTATTAAGAGCGTTCTTGTGGTGAAGCCGATGAATTGGGAAGGAACCAAGACGACCGGAGCAGGCAAGATGGTCTTTGACGGACACGACGCCCATCCGACTGTGGAGGGGACGAAGTTTTACAAGAGAAACGGCTACTACTACATCTTTGCTCCGGCGGGAGGAGTTGCCACAGGCTGGCAGCTGATCTTACGTTCCAAAACCCCTTACGGGCCCTACGAGGAGCACATTTCTTTGGCACAAGGAAATACTCAAATCAACGGCCCGCATCAGGGCGCCTGGATCGATACGGGTCAGGGAGAGGATTGGTTTGTGCACTTTCAGGACGTGGAGGCTTACGGGCGGATCACACATTTACAGCCGATGGTTTGGAAAAACGACTGGCCGACCATGGGTGAAGATCCCGATGGGGATGGGACTGGGCAGCCGGTATTTAGGCGCAAGAAACCAAACGTAAGTGCCAAAGCTGGCATCGCTACTCCTCCCGATTCCGATGAGTTTGATGGAGAGGATATCGGGCTGCAGTGGCAGTGGCAAGCCAATCCCGAGGCGACTTGGGCCTTTGCCAATCCGGCTGAGGGAAAGCTGAGGCTCTTTACGGCAAAGCTTCCCGAAGGAGCCAAAAATCTCTGGTATGCACCAAATCTACTGCTCCAGAAGTTTCCCGCTCAGGAATTTACGACAACTACTTCACTGAAATTTACCCCAAATCCCAAGCTAAAAAATGAGCAGGCAGGGTTGATCGTAATGGGCATGAGTTATGCCTATCTGGCTTTGGAAAGTGGGGAAGACGGGATTTATCTAAACTATGTCACCTGTCTGGATGCAGAACACGGCAAGACGGAATCCAAAAAGCAAATCACGAAATTGGATGGCAATGAAGTACAGCTTCGGATCAAAGTAGGCAAGGGTGCTGCTTGCAGCTTTTCTTTTTCTGAGGACGGCGTGAAGTTCACCGAGATCGGAGAGACCTTTAAGGCAGTTCCGGGCAAGTGGATTGGAGCCAAAGTCGGCCTTTTTGCGACAAGAAATACCCAAACGAACGACAGCGGCTTTGCCGATGTGGACTGGTTTCGATTTGAAAAATAGACAACAATAAACTCAAGATATCATGAAAAGAATCATTCAGCTGGGAGCCGCCTTGGGGATGGCCTTGCTTTTAAATTTTACAGCAGAAGCCCAGATTTCTGACCAAGAGGTTTACGAAGGAATCGAATTTGACATGCCGAAGGTCAAGGAGACGAGCTTTCCCGATCTGTCGAAAAGCATCGAGGAATACGGGGCAGTAGGCGATGGCATGACCAAAAACTCTGCTGCTTTCAAAGCTGCGATCGAGGCAGTGAATGGCAAAGGCGGCGGGAAAGTTGTCGTGCCGCGAGGGGTATGGCTTACCGGGCCGATCACGCTTCTAAGTAATGTCAACCTGCATCTGGAGGATGGCTCGTTGATCATTTTCTCCAAGGACAAAGACGACTATCCGCTAGTCGAAACCAGCTTTGAAGGCCTGAATACGATTCGTTGCCAGTCGCCAATCAATGCCTACCAAGTCGAAAACATTGCCATCACTGGCAAAGGGACGATTGACGGAAGTGGCGAGGCGTGGAGAAGTGTAAAAAAAGGCAAGATGACCGAGGATCAATGGAAGAAGTTGGTCAAGTCCGGTGGGATCGTCGAGGGCTCCAATTGGTACCCGTCTCAATCATTTTTGGATGGATACAAAGCAAGTTCTTCCTTCAACGTGCCGGATACCAAAGACCGCGCGGAGCTGGAGAAGATGAAAGATTTCCTTCGTCCTGTCATGGTGAGCATCCGGGAAAGCAAACGCGTGCTGCTCGACGGGCCGACTTTCCAAAACTCCCCGGCCTGGAACATCCATCCGCTGATGAGCGAGGATGTGATCATCCGCAATCTGAGCGTTCGCAATCCATGGTTTTCCCAAAATGGTGACGGCTTGGACTTGGAATCCTGCAAAAACGCATTGATCTACAACAATACCTTTGATGTCGGTGACGATGCGATCTGCATCAAGTCCGGCAAGGACAAAGACGGCCGCGACCGCGCGATTCCTACCGAAAATGTGATCATCAAAAACAACGTCGTCTATCACGGCCACGGCGGCGTGACGGTTGGAAGTGAGATGTCGAGCGGCGTGCGAAACATGCACGTGTCGGCCTGCACCTTCATCGGAACCGACATCGGCCTTCGCTTCAAGAGCACCCGCGGTCGTGGCGGCGTGGTCGAAAACATCTGGATTTCGGACATCAACATGATCAACATCCCAACCGAGGCGATCGGATTCAATATGTTTTACACCGGGAACAGCCCGGTGATCGAGGAAGACCAAAGTGCGGACGACGAGGCCAGACAGGAAAATTTGGTGCCTGTGACCGAGGAAACGCCTGTTTTCAGAAACATTTTTATGAAAAACATCACGGTGACGAATTCGGAGATTTCGGCGTCTTTTATGGGTTTGCCGGAGATGAAGCTGGAGAATGTCCGTCTGGAAAATTCGCTTTTGCAGGCCAAAAAAGGCATCACTGTAATCGATGGGGAAGGGCTTGAGTTTGTGAACGTCCGCGTGATCTCTGAAGACACGCCGCTGACGATCTACAATAGCCAGGATATCAAGGTAGAAGGATTCTCTTTCGGAGAAAACGGCAAGCCTGCGGTCAAAGTCTTGGGCAGGTCTTCCAATGTCCAACTGGATCAAAAAGACTTTTCTGATCCGGCGAAGGTCTCGATCGGAAAAGGATTGGAAGGCGAAGTCAAACTCAAGTAAGATGAAATCGAGCATGACGAACCCGTTTCACAATTGGATCAGCATCAGCCATGCGAGATTCTCCCGAAGAAAAATCGGGACAGGCTATATGGCCTTTAAAAAACAAGTTGTATTCATATGAAGGGGCTTTTGTTGAGTTTGCTATTTTCAGCTTCGTTGCTTTATTGGAATTCAGTTGGAGGGGAGATCACTTTTTTCCTGGTGGGAGATTCGACGATGGCTGACAAACCTTACACCGGAAGCAACCCTGAAAAAGGCTGGGGACAGGTTTTTCCGCTTTATTTCAAAGCAGGAATCCGCTTCGAAAACCATGCGATGAACGGACGCAGCACCAAAAGTTTCCGTGCAGAAGGACGCTGGGATACCGTGATGGAGCGACTCAAGCCAGGCGATTACGTGATCATAGAGTTTGGGCACAACGATCAAAAGATTAATTCAGAAGATCGCTATGCCTTTGCGGATTCGAACTATCGGGACAACCTCACCCGCTTTGTGGAGGAAGTTCGAGCCAAGGGTGGAAAACCTGTCTTGGCGACGCCGATTTCCCGCAGGAGCTTTGATGAAAATGGAGTCCTGACCGACAGTCACGGCCGCTATTCGGTGGTGGTGCGGGAAGTCGCCGAGCAGCTGGACGTGCCACTTTTTGACCTTCACGCCAAGACTGTGGAGGTGATAGAGCAGTTTGGACAGGAGAAATCCAAGGAGCTTTTTCTTCACTACAAGCCGGGGGACTACGACAAGTTTCCGAAGGGAACCGAGGACAACACGCACCTCAGTCCAACCGGAGCTTTTAAGGTCGCCGATTTGGCGGTGGAAGAACTGAAGCGCGAGTTGCCTGAGTTGGTTCCCTATCTAAAACCTTGAGCCTTATCTGATGAATTTCTTGCGAAAAAACAGATTCAACTTATTGTTGACCGCGCTGCTGCTGGTCACGTCGGCGTTTATTTCCCGGAAGGATGTCACCACCATTTACCTGATCGGCGACTCCACGATGGCGGATTATTCCACGTATGAGGGGGAGGATTATATGAACAAGCGCTACCCGCTGATGGGTTGGGGACAGGTTTTTCAGGAGCGTTTCGATGCGAAAACCCTTGTGTCTCTTTCTCATCTGATCCAAACAGACTCGGTCTTGGTGGATGATCGCGCCCGTGGAGGTCGCAGCACGCGGACTTTCTTCGAAGAAGGAAGATGGGCGGCTGTCTACCAAGATCTTGAGCCCGGAGACGTGGTGTTGATGCAGTTTGGACACAATGACGCGGCGAAGGAAAAGACCGAGCGCTACGTGGCCACGGAGGGATACAAGGAGTACATCCGGCTTTTTGTCAATCAAACCCGTGAGAAGGGCGCAACGCCGATTGTGCTGACTCCGGTGGCCCGGAATTACCCGTGGAAGGAGGGTCGTTTGGAAAATGTGCATGGCGAATACGACGCGGCAGCTAAGGAAGTCGCTGCAGAGTTGGGTGCTTTGATGATAGATTTGAACCAGCGGTCGATGGATTTTTTCTCAGAAAAAGGGCAAGAGTATGTCACAGCCCATTATTTCATGAATTTCGAACCGGGCGCGTATCCGAATTACCCAGATGGAAGCAAGGACAACACTCATTTTCAGCCTGCAGGAGCAAAAGCTGTGGCCCAATTGGTGCTGGAAGGAATGCTGGATTTGAAATGAGTGTATTAGTAAGGCCATTCTCCATGAAAACTACCCGAAACAGCATCCTGATTTTTGCGGCGTTAACGCTGCTTTCAGCAGGCCTGATGTCCTTTGTTTTTCCCCAAAAAGTCACCAAGATCTACCTCATCGGCGACTCCACGATGATGGACTACGACAAGTACCGGGAGGACTACAAGACCTCGATTTACCCGCTGTCTGGTTGGGGGCAGTATTTTCAGGAGTTGTTTGATGCAGAGACTATCGCTTCTCTAGGGACGTTGATCAAAACCGATTCGGTGTTGGTCGACAACCGAGCCATCGGTGGACGTAGTACCCGTTCGTTTTTCGAAGAGGGAAGATGGGCAAAAGTGTATAACGACCTGCAGGCCGGAGATCTGGTGATGATCCAGTTTGGGCACAATGACGCAACCTTGGAGCGGCCTCTGCGCTATGTGACTCCGGCGGCGTACAAGGAATTCATCCGCCTTTATGTCAACCAAACCCGGGAAAAGGGAGCGATCCCGATCGTGATTACGCCGGTCTCAAGAAACGAGCCGTGGAAAGACGGTCGACTGGAAAATCTACACGGGGACTACTACACCGCAGCTGTGGAAGTATCCGAAGAACTGGAGGTCGCGATGATCGACCTGACGATGCGATCCATGGAATTTTTCGAAGAGAAAGGGGAAGAGTATGTCACCGCTAATTATTTCATGAATATGAAGCCGGGGCAGTACCCGAACTATCCGGATGGGAAGGAAGACAACACGCACTTCGTGACCGAAGGAGCCAAGGAAGTAGCCAAGCTTGTGATGAGAGGACTACTTGAACAGAACTTAGCCGAAAGCAAAAAATGAAGTCTGCGATCCGAAAAGCGTTTTTAGCAATCCTTCTGAGTCTCTGGGCAGGATTTGCTTTTCCGCAGCAAAACGAAATAAAGCCGCTCGATGCAGAGGGGCTCAAGGGCAAGATCGAACACGACATCGTCGTCGCTCAGGACGGAAGCGGGCATTTCAAGACGATTTCCGAGGCGGTTACAGCCATTCGGGTTTATCTGCCCAAACCGATCAAGGTCTTTATCAAAGCCGGTTTGTATGAGGAAAAAGTTGCCATTGACGGCACGCTGACCCATGTGACTTTTGAGGGTGAAAGTCCCGAGACGACCGTCATTTCTTTTGGGGATTTTGCCTCGAAGGACAACATGGGAACTTTCGAAACCCACACGCTGAAGGTCTTGGGAAGTGATCTGATCTTCAAAAATCTCACCATCCAAAACACAGCCGGGCCAGTAGGTCAGGCAGTTGCATTGCACGCCGAAGGTGACCGCTTGGTGTTCGAAAATTGCCGCTTTCTCGGCAATCAAGACACCATGTTTGCATCGGGGGAAGGGTCGAGACAGCTCTACAAAAACTGCTATATCGAGGGTACGACCGACTTTATCTTCGGTTCGGCGACGGCTTACTTCGAGAATTGCACGATCCATTCCCTCGCCGATTCTTATATCACGGCTGCATCCACACCCCAGTGGGCCGATCACGGTTATGTCTTCATGAACTGTACCTTGACCGCGGCGGAAGACGTGAGCAAAGTCTACCTCGGTAGGCCGTGGAGGGATTACGCAAAGACGGTTTTCATCAATACCGAGATGGGACCACACATTCTGGCTGAGGGCTGGCACAACTGGAGCAGAGAGGCTGCGGAGACCGGATCTTTCTATGCTGAATCGAACAGTAGCGGCCCCGGTGCAAATCCAGCCGCACGGGTTTCTTGGTCGCATCAATTGAAGTCAGGAGACTTGGAGAAGTATAAAAAACCTGCCGTGCTGGGAGGGCTCGGACGGGATGCCGATTTCTATGGAAACCGGTGGTTTGGTTATGAAAAAGACAATTCCTTCAACTTGGACGACTCATTCAAGAAGGACGTCAAATCTTTCCCTCAGATCCAGCCCGTACGGTTGGTGGCAGGTGATGCCCTGGAAGTTTTTGAAGATGTGCCCTACAAATCTGTGGGCTCACGCGAGCTGAGGCTGGATGTTTTTAAACCCAAATCATCCGAGAAATCTCTCCCGACAATTCTCTTGGTTCACGGCGGCGGCTGGAGATCTGGCGACAAGATCCTCCAGCGATCCTTGGCGATCCGACTTGCTGAGTTGGGTTTTGTGGCGGTGCCGGTGGAGTACCGTCTTTCACCCGAAGCCCAGTATCCGGCGGCAGTGCAGGATGTCAAGGAAGCAATCCGATGGATGAAGATGAATGCCGAACGCTATGGGTTGGACAGCAGTCGGATAGCTGTTTCCGGCAGTTCGTCCGGGGCTCAATTGGTGAGCTTGGTTGGACTTTCGGATTTGCCGATCCATGAAGGAGAAAGCGAGCTATTGGCAAGCACTAAAGTACAGGCGATCATCAATATCGACGGGATTTTGGCTTTTCACCATCCTGAATCTGCGGAAGGAAAAGTAGCGGCCGAGTGGCTGGGAGGATATTATGAGCAAATCCCCGAGATCTGGGATGAGGCTTCTCCGGCTTATTTGGCGGAGCCTGATTTGATTCCCATGCTGTTTATCAACAGTCAATATCCGAGGTTCCACGCCGGTCGGGATGAGTTGGTCAAGAAGCTTGGCGATGCGGGGGTGAAACACCGGATTCACACCTTTCCGGACAGCCCACATCCGTTTTGGTTATATGAGCCTTGGTTCGAACCCACTGCTCAGCTAATCGCTGAATTTCTAGGCGAGGTATTCTGATTTTTCTATACAATAAGATGTAATCGATTGTTCATAATAAAGACATGAACAGAATGAAGGCTTGCCACGCTAGGAGGATTTTTGTCTGTTCTATCTTCCAAATCTGACTCTTATCCTTTTTTTGAGCTACTTGGTGTAAAAAAAGTTGAATTGG
Source organism: Algoriphagus terrigena DSM 22685 (assembly GCF_000429445.1). GTDB lineage: Bacteria > Bacteroidota > Bacteroidia > Cytophagales > Cyclobacteriaceae > Algoriphagus > Algoriphagus terrigena. The sequence continues at coordinate 75,151 of NZ_AUBW01000010.1, read as the reverse complement.
TTTGTGGTTCAATTCGAAATTCGTATCATGCAATCGATTGCCTAAATCCCGGTTTCATTTTTTGATTTGGCAGTGATTAAACTTTAAACCCAAAATGCAATGTCAGTAAAGCAAACTCATACCCTGAGGTACGTGGATCCTCCGCCTGATCCGTACAGCCAGTGTCCGATGCGGACTTCCTTCGCTTTTAAAATCAATTAATAACTATAACCCTTATCAATTTGCAATGAATTTTACCAAACTCATTTTGGGGCTCCTGCTCTTCATGGGGATTTCGGTAGGTTGGGCGGATGCTCAGCAGCTGAAAGTCTCCGGAGTAGTGACCAGTGAAGAGGGCGAAGTATTGCCAGGTGCATACGTTTTGCTCAAAGGAACCACAGTCGGCACGGTGACCGACATCGACGGAAGCTATACCCTGTCGATCAGTGATGCTAACGGAACCTTGGTCTATTCCATGATCGGAATGGTGACCCAGGAAATTCCGGTGGCTGGAAGGACAAAGATCGACGTCGAGCTGATGCTGGATTTTTCCAATCTGGAGACAGTCGAGGTGGTAGATTTCGGATACGGCACAGTGAAGCGGACAGATCTGACCGGGTCTGTGGCTTCCATGTCAGGCCGTGAGCTCGCCAAGATCCCGGTGGCCAGTGCCGCGGCTGCGATCACAGGCCGTCTACCGGGTGTCAACGTCATGACTACCGACGGTTCGCCGGATGCTGAGGTCGTGATCCGGGTACGTGGTGGAGGATCTATCACCCAGGATAATGCTCCGCTGTACGTAGTGGATGGATTTATCGTTAGCAGTATCCGCGACATTCCCCCAACGGATATCGAGAGTATCTCAGTCTTGAAAGATGCAGCAGCGACCGCTATCTATGGTGCGCAGGCTTCGAACGGCGTAATCGTCGTGACGACCAAGATGCCGGTAGCCGGACGTGTAGCAGTGTCTTACAATAACTTTTTCCAGTTCAAAAGCCTTCCCAAGGACAGGAAATACGAGGTGTTGGACGCCTATGAGTATGTGATGGCAAACTATGAGTACGCCAAACTGCGCTCTGAATCGGATGTGAGAAATTTCGAACGTTATTTTGGCGTGTACGATGACTTGGAGCTTTACAAGCAAAAGCCATCCACTGACTGGCAAGACGAGCTTTTCGGTGATTCCAAGTTTTCTCAATATCACAACCTGTCGGTGTCCGGCGGTACGGACAAGACGAAGATCATGCTTTCGCTCACCAACAACTCGGATGAGGGCTTGATGCTCAATTCAGCCTACGAACGTAATGTGATCAACTTCAAGTTGAATCAGGAGATCTCTAAAAACCTGAGCTTCGATGCCGGAGCGAGAATCACCAAAACCATCGTGGACGGTGCAGGCACCTCAGGCAACGCCCAGATTAATATCAAAGACGCGGTCCAAACCCGTCCGACCAATGGGATTGCGGATGAACTGGACATCGACTTCACGCAGGTGAATTCGGAGGATGATTTTCAATCCTTCCTCTTGAGTTTGGTCAGCCCAGTGGAGCTGGCTAAGCAGGATTGGAGAAAAAGAACCGACAACGACTACGTGTTCAATGTCGGATTGACTTGGAAAATCCGCAAAGGATTGGACTTCAAGTCGACGTTTAATACTTCCCAGACGTTTCGCGAGGAATTGCGATTCTATGGTCCGTTGACAGGAGAATCCTTCAACAACGGCGGAAGCTTGCCTGTCGGAGTGAAGACCGATAGAAACTCGGATAACTTCCGCTGGTTAAACAGTATCACTTGGAAGGTCGAAGGACTTGGCGAAGACCACGCGCTAGATTTCCTCGTCGGACAGGAAGTTTATTCCTCCGGCGGAGATTATCAGATGGTACGATCGGAAGATTTCCGGGCATCGATCACTCCTGAGGAGCTTTTTGCCAACATGACCTTTGGACGTGTGGATCGCTTCGAAACGTTGGAAGAGACCGACATCAATCGGTTCTCTCTCTTTGGTAGAGCCAATTATCAGTTCAAAGACCGCTACCTGATCACCGCCACGGTGAGATCAGATGCGTCGTCGAAATTTTCCGAAGAAAACCGCGTGGGTATCTTCCCGGCTATTGCGGTGGGATGGAAGATTTCGGAGGAGAACTTCCTGCAAAGCTCCAGTTTTATTGACGAGCTGAAGCTCCGCGCAAGTATCGGCGAAACCGGCAACGACCGAATCGATGCTTCTGCAACCCAGTTCCTGTTCCAGGGATCCACGCTCCGAGGTCCAGGCTTTGGCAACGTAGACAACGTCTACTATACCCCAAGCAGCTCGGTGCTTTACAATCCAAACTTGGTGTGGGAAACCACGGTAAACAGAAACATCGGCTTGGACTTTACCTTCTGGAAAGCCAAACTCTCCGGTAGCTTTGATGCCTACTACAACACCACCCGCGACCTTTTGCTCCAGTCTGCGATCCCGGCCAACACCGGATTTAGCACGCAATGGGACAACATCGGCAGCACTTCCAACAAAGGGGTGGAGCTGGGCCTACAGGCCTATCTGATCGACAAGGGCGATTTCTCGCTCTCGATCAACTTCAACACCGGTATCAACGTGGCCAAGATTGAAGAGCTTGACGGAACCAACGACCGCTTTTTTCAGTCCAACTGGGCAAGCACGGATCTAAACAACATCAATGACTACTACCTGCAGGTAGGAGGTAAGTTGGGTGACATTTACGGCTATGTGTCAGACGGATTTTACACTACGGATGACTTTCAATCTTACAATGCCGCCACTGGTACCTATGAGTTGAAAGAAGGAGTGCCAAACTCCGGTGCAGCAGTTGGAAACACCAACATCCGTCCGGGATACTGGAAGCTGAAAGACCTGAACGAAGACGGTGTCATCAATGCAGAAGACAGAAAAGTGATCGGCAATGCCCTTCCTAAAAATCAGGGGGGCTTCGGTGTAAATGCGCAATTCAAGGGATTTGACGCGCAGGTGTTCTTCAATTACCAGTTTGGCAACGACGTGTACAACACCGGAAAGATCCAGTACAATCAATTCCGAAGAGTGACCTATGGCAACTTGCTGACTACGATGAGCTCTGACAATCGCTTCACCTACATCGATGTCGATGGCAGCTATACCGGAACTCCGGGTGAGGTAGTGACCGACTTGCAACAACTGAATGAGCTGAATGAGGGTAAAACCCAATGGTCTCACAACAGCTTCGGCATCGCCGGCGCCGTGATCTCCGACTGGGCGGTAGAGGATGGATCTTTTATCCGACTCAATGTGCTCACGCTGGGGTATTCTTTGCCGAAGGATCTAATCTCAAAGATCGGACTGTCGCAGTTTAGAATCTACGGCACAGGCAACAACCTGGCGATCTGGACGGACTACTCCGGCTATGACCCCGAGGTGAGCACTTCCCGAAGCAGCGCTTATGCGTCCCTGACTCCCGGAGTGGATTATTCTTCTTTCCCAAGAAGCCGCTCTTACACGGTAGGATTAAATGTCACATTCTAAGGAACTGAACAAATGAAATCAAACTCATATAAATCAATACTAGTTGCGGCTGCCTCCATGCTGGCGGTGTCCTGTAACGACTTCCTGGAGCCAGAGTCGCTTTCCACATTTGACGCGGCATATATCTACTCCAATGTCGATGATGCGCGCAAAGGTGTCAATGCAGTCTACAGCCACTTTGGACAGGATGCTTTCCGAAGCCGCCTTTCCAACAACTTTGCCGGAAATACCGACATCGAGCACCAAAGCGGATGGAGTAGCTCCGGGGATCGATACCAGATCTGGGATCTCAATGCGCTGGAAAGCAACCGCGATCTGGAGATCGTCTGGACGTATGCCTACCGGGCGATCCGTGACGCCAACATATCCATTGAGGGGCTAAAAGCCAGTGGAAAACTCGAATCCGAAGATGCTGCTGAAGCCAGAACGATGAATCACCTCTTGGGTGAGGCGGTCACGATCAAAGCCTATTGGTACAGCATCCTGACGTTCTACTGGGGAGATGTGCCTTTTGTGGACTTTGCGCCGGTGGCAGGTGGGGAATTTCTCCTTCCAAAGGCGGACCGCAATCTCATCCTTACCGAGGTGATCAACGATATGATCGAGGTCGAGGAGAAAATGATGTGGGCTGATGAGACACCTTACGGCATCGAGCAGGTAACCCGCGAGTACACCCTGGGCATGATCGCGCGTCTTTCGTTGCAGCGCGCAGGCTATTTCCTCAAAGAGGATCTGAACATGACACGTGCTACGGATTACCTGGACTACTATCAGATTGCCAGGGACTATTCCGCAAAATTGATTGCGCTGAAAGACCGCGAACTGCCGAGAGACTACCGTCAGGTATTCCTCAACCAGTCCAAGTTCATCTCGCCGGTCAACGCTGATGTGCTTTTCGAGATTCCCTTTGCACTGGGTAACGGTGACGTGGCGTGGAACATCGGTATCACCGTAGAAGGTGGCCCAACTTCGGCCCACACCTTTGGCTCCGGCAACAACTACATGGCGATTCCGCCGACATATTATTTCTCCTTCGATACCCTGGATGTGCGCCGTGACGTCACGTGCGCGCTGTACAAGGTCAATTCAAGTTTCGAAGAAGTGTTTGTAAACGGCAGTACCAATATTGCTCAGGGCAAGTGGAGCCGTCATTTCCTGGAGAATCCTCCGGGAGCATCCTCTGCCAAAGGCACCGGTATCAACTGGCCGATGCTCCGCTATTCGGATGTGTTACTGATGTTTGCTGAGGCAGAAAATGAACTCAACGGACCTACTCCAGCGGCGCAAGAACATCTGAAGCGGGTGAGAAGAAGAGCGTTTGATGAGGGGCTTTGGGCGGAGAAAGTGGATGCCTACGTCACCGGTGTATCCGCAAGCAAGGAAGACTTCTTTGAAGCAATTGTAGACGAAAGAGCTTGGGAATTTGGCGGTGAGATGATCCGTAAATACGAGCTGATTCGCTGGGGAAATTATTCGCAGAAGATGGAAGAAACCGTGGAAGGCCTGAAGAAAATGGCCGACGACGCTTACAATGGTACCGGCGATCTGCCGGATTACATGTACTGGAAGCTTGATGAGAAAGGTGACTTTACCATCCTCAATCCAAACACGAAAGTCGTCGCTCCACCGGATGACAGCTGGACTCAGGTTTCGTTCTTGCTCAGTATGCACGATGAGACCAAGACCTATGCTGACTGGATCACCAAGGACTGGAACAATTACTACAACGGTCCCAAGCCTGGTGTTGCGCGCTATATTTTCCCGATACCAGCCAGTGCCGTCGCCAATAGTCAAGGGACCCTGGACAATTCCGGGTACGGATTTTAATTCCTGACAGCCAAAAAAGAATAGACACATGAAAATATCAAAATTGAATATTCCTTCCCTTTTGGGTTTGGCATTGCTGGGAGTCCTAGGACTCACTGCCTGCCAGGAAGACGAAACGATCTATGATCAAACCCGGCTTTTCAGACCGGTGCTCAACGAGGAGTTGACCTCTGAGGCGAACACGATCATCGTCAACATGGGCAACCTCAAAGAGGCTGTTTCCTACACCGTTGAAGTGAGCCGTGACACTTTTGCCACGGTTGACTATCTGATCGAAACAGACACCAGCTACGTCGTGGTCGACAAGGCGCTGGTGGGCGAAGACCTCTTTTGGAATACGCTGTACCAAGTCCGGGCGACTGCCCGTGCCAGCGATCCTGTCTATGACAGCAAAGTAGCCGATCTGGGAAATGTGCGTACGCAGCGCTTCCCCAGCATCATCAACGAGCCGACAGTCTATGATGTGATCGACATCGCAGCTCGGGTATCTTGGGTCAAAGCAGGAGCTGCCGTCACCGGTACCAAAGTTTTTGCCGGAGATGATCTGAAGCTGACTACGCCGCTGCTCCCAGAGCAACCGGTCACTGCCGAGGAGGAACTGGAAGGCGCAGCGGTTGTCAACGGCCTGGAGCCTGAGACGAAGTATCAAATCGCGATCTACAGCGGGGAAACACTGAGAGGCTGGGTGCCCTATACCACGCTCAAGGCTGATATAGATCCAACTGCTCCCGGAGTGATCGACGTTCGGGACAATACGAGTCCAACGGCGGTGTCAGATGCGGTGGCGGGAGCTCCCGATGGTGCGATTATCTTGGTGAAAAGAGGCATGACCTATGACCTGCCTTCTGAGGCGCTGGCCAAGTCCATCACGATCCAAGCCGCTTATGGATTTGGTGCGCAAAAAGCAAAACTCTACACTACAGGAAACTGGAATATCGCTGCGGGTTCTCAGATCGACCACATTCGCTTTGTGGATCTGGAGATCAGAGGTGCCGACTATACCGGAGACTATGTGTTCAATCCAAGTGCAAACAACATTCGGGTGGGAGAATTGTCTTTTGAAAACTGTGAAATCGGAACCCTTCGGGGAATCCTCCGAATCCGTGGCACGATAGAGATCGACCAGTACATCATCCGAAATTCCCTCGTGGACAGCCTGGGTGGCTACGGCTTGTTGACTACTGACACCGATCCTAAGCCAAGTGATCCGACGGCTCGTGTGAATCACATCTTGTTCGAAAACTCAACCTTCAACAAGATTCAGGGAAGCATCACTTCCCGAAACAACTCGACTTCGATCACGATCGAGTCCTGCACCTTTGGCAACTTTGTCAACGGGAGCAACTTCCTGTTCCGATATCGTGGTGGAGACGGCAACAACAACGTGGCAAATGGCATCAAGATCCGTAACAGCATCTTTGGCCACGGATGGGACGAGGCCGGCGCTGATGCTTTTGCAGTCAAAGGCATGGAAGGACTGGGCTCGACGGTGTTTGACATCGTCAACGTGTTCAGTACGTCCGACTTCTCCTTCGCTTCAGCACCGATTCCGGGATTCCCCTTGGGTAATTATACCAAAAAGCAAGGTGACCTTTGGGTGAGTCCCGATGCAAACAACTTCAACTTCAAAGACGCTGGATTTGCCGGGAAGTACGATACCGGAGATCCCAGATGGAGAGTAAAACTTTAGATTATTGCATGGGTTTTTGATGAGAAAGGGTGGGGCAATTGCCTCACCTTTTTCTTGACAGGCTGTCTCATTGATCTCTCCAGACTGATCCCTGGATTTCTGCTAAATTGAACAAACACTTATCCAATACACGATGAAATTCGAACATTTTGCACTGAACGTAAGCAACCCCAAAGCCATGTCTCTGTGGTATGAGGAGCATTTGGGGCTGAAAGTCAAAAAGAAAATGGCAGACCCGCCTTACATGACTTTTCTCGCAGATGACAGTGGTACAGTCATGCTGGAGATTTATTCCAATCCCAAAGGCGAGACCTTGGAATTCTCCAAACTCCATCCGCTTGCAGTTCATCTGGCCTTGGTGTCCGAAGATCCTGCTGGTGACAAAGCCCGACTTTGCGCCGCCGGAGCGGTCGAGATCAGCGATGATTTCCTGCCTGATGGCTCGCATTTGGTGATGTTGCGGGATCCTTGGGGCGTGTGTTTACAGCTATGCAAAAGAGCTGTTCCGATGTTGGATCAACCCAAATAAATTCAAATGAACTACTTGCTATTCCTTTTACTTTTCCTTTCATTTTCCATCCAAACTGGCGCTTTTGCTCAGGATCAGGAGACGCAAAGTCTGGCATTTCCCGGTGCGGAAGGATTTGGGAGATACACGACCGGAGGCAGGGGAGGAAAAGTTTTTGTGGTGACGAGTCTGGCGGATGACGGGCCAGGTTCACTCAGGAAAGCCATCCAGAAGAAGGAGGCCCGGATCATCGTCTTTGCCGTCTCGGGTACGATCGAGCTGGAGTCTTCGCTGGATATCAACTACGGTGACCTTACCATCGCCGGACAATCTGCGCCCGGTGACGGGATTACGCTGAAGAATTTCCCTCTGAAGATCAAAGCCGACAATGTCATCATACGTTACATCCGAAGTCGGATGGGCGACCTGCGGCAGGTACAGGATGATGCCATCAGCGCGATTCGTGTCAAAGACCTGATCATCGATCACTGCTCGCTCAGCTGGGCGACGGACGAATGTGGGTCGTTTTATGACAATGAAAACTTCACTCTGCAAAATTCCATCCTGTCGGAAAGTCTCAACCAATCCGTCCATGAAAAGGGCGAACACGGCTACGGCGGAATCTGGGGCGGGATGAAAGCCTCTTTTCTCTACAATCTGCTCTCCGATCACAACAGCCGAAATCCCCGGTTCAACGGTGCGAGATATCACAAAATGCCTGAAAAAGAACTGGGCGACTTTCGAAACAACGTGATCTACAACTGGAAAGGAAACAGCTCCTACGCCGGCGAAGAGGGCAATTACAACATGGTAAACAACTACTACAAGCCCGGCCCTGCGACTCCCGAAGATCATGTCTGGATCCTGGAGCCGTATGCGCCCTATGGCAAATTCTTTATCAGCGGCAACATCGTGGAGGGCTTTCCGGAGATGTCCGAAAATAATTCGCTGGGAGTAGTCCATACCAAGGAAGGCTGGGGTTTGTTGGAAAAGGAGCTTGAATATGCGGAGGCCAAAACGTTCTCTGCAAAAGAAGCACTTGAGTTCGTATTGGAAAATGCCGGAGCGAGTCTGACGCGCGATGCCGTGGATCTGAGGATTATCGGGGAAGCCAAAAGCGGTAAGGAGTCTTTTGGCCAAAATGGCATCATCGATTCTCAAACCCAAGTGGGAGGCTGGCCGATGCTGTCGCAAAAGGAAGCTCCCGCGGACTCCGATCAGGACGGGATGCCGGATGATTGGGAAAAGTCCAAAGGACTCGACCCGAAATCGCCCTTGGATGCGGCCGGTTTTGATTTGGCTTCGGAGTACTCAAATGTTGAGCTTTTTCTAAATGATCTGGTGGAGATCCGTCTCTGATCAGATTGTGTAATTGATCACGCGGGCCTATCTTGGCTTTCGCACAAACAATTTTTGCCAATGGCTGATGTCTTGATTCCGTTTCCCTTGCTCAAGCAGAGCCTACAAGAGGCGCTGGAGAAAGTTGGATTCTCTGCCACAAGGGCTTCGCAGTGCGCCGAACTCTTTGCCAAGACGGACCTCGACGGCGTCCGGTCTCACGGGATCGAGCGCTTCGAGCGGCTGCTTAAATACATCCGCGAAGGCGTTGTCTTTCCTGAAAAGGGTCCGCTCTTACTTTCCAAAGCCGGATTCTTCGAGCGCTGGGATGGACAACTCGGGCCGGGAAATTTGAACGCGCAGTGTGCCATGAACCGAGCGATGGAGCTGGCTGCTGAATCTGGAATCGGATGCGTGGCCTTAGCAAATACGAATCACTGGATGCGCGGCGGGAGCTATGGTTGGCAGGCGGTGGATCAGGGAAAGATCGGGATTTGCTTCACCAACACGATGCCCAATATGCCTGCCTGGGGAGCGAAAGAATCCAAGCTGGGCAACAATCCCCTGGTGATCGGAATTCCCCGGAAAATCGGCCCGGTGGTCCTCGATATGGCGATGTCACAGTTTGCCTATGGTAAACTCAGTCGACTGGCGCAAGCGGGAGAAAAGGCAGCCTTTCCGGCGGGTTTTGATTCCGCAGGAGAGTTGACCGACGATCCACAGACTGTGTTGGAAAATCAATCGGCCGTGCCGATGGGACTCTGGAAAGGAGCCGGACTGTCGCTGATGATTGATTTGCTGGCGGCTTTGCTTTCAGGAGGCAAAAGCACAAACGACATCGGAAAAGAGAAGCTTGAAAGCGGGCTTTCGCAGGTCTTCATCTCTCTCGATCCAAGCGTGCTTGGTTTAGAAGATTGGTTTGAGGATAAAGCCGAGGCCATCCTTGCCGACTACCTTGGAGCGGAAGCTTTTGCTGGGAAATCGATTTTTTACCCCGGCCAGCAGACCTTGCAAACCCGGATCAAAAACCTCGAAAATGGCGTCCCAGTGGCATCCGAAACTTGGAAAAAACTACTCAAAGAACTGAACGAAGAAATATGAAAGGAATAGGAATCGTCGGAACCGGAGCCATCGCGATCAAGCATGCGCAGGCGATTGCAGAACTGCAAGGCGCAAAACTGCTGGGACTTTTCAACCCCAATCCTGCGAGTGCGGAAGCGGCAAGAACCCGTTTTTCCGAGCCCGTTTTTTCGGACATGGATGAGTTTCTGGCGATCGAAGGACTGGACATCGTCTGCATCTGCACCCCGAGTGGGAAGCACTTGGAGCCGGGACTGGAGGCGATTCGGGCCGGAAAACATTTGGTGGTGGAAAAACCCATTGAGATCAACACCGACCGTGCAGACGAGATGATCGAGGCGGCGGAACAAAAAGGCGTCAAGCTTGCCGTGATCTTCCAAAACCGCTTTTCTTCGGATTATCAAAAGCTGAAGCAAGCCGTCGACGCCGGGGTTTTCGGACGGTTGCTGATGGGAAATGCGTATGTGAACTGGTTTAGAAACGACGCGTATTACTCCACCAGCGCTTGGAAAGGGACCCTCAAAGCCGACGGTGGCGGAGCGCTGATCAATCAGGGCATTCACACGATTGATCTCCTACTGGATCTAATGGGTGAGGTAAAAAATGTCTATGGTCAGGTGCAGACGACACTTTATCCGATCGAGGGAGAGGATTTGGGCGCTGCGCTGGTTAATTTTCAGAATGGAGCTCTGGGAAATATCACGGCAGCGACGGCGCTTTATCCCGGATATCCCGAGCGGATCGAGATCTTTGGCACAGAAGGAAGTGCCATCCTCGAAGGCGGAAAACTCACCGCATGGAATGTGAAGGGACAGCCTCCGATGGAAGTAGCTGCTGAAGCGGCCTCGGGAAGTGGTTCGTCCGATCCAAATGCGATTGGTATCCAACTTCACTTGGATCAATGGAAACTGTTTTTGGAAGCTTTGGACAGGGATCAAGCCGTCGTCGTCGATGGGAAAATCGCCCGAAAGTCTGTCGCATTGATCCGCGCGATCTACGAATCCTCACAGCTCGGCCAGCCAATTTCCCTTTGAGAAATGACATGACCAAGATCGAAACCCATCCCTTTGAGCCCTTTTGCCCCGACGATGCAAGCTCCTTGATTCTGGGAAGCTTTCCCTGCTTCAATGGCCTTGACTACGGAGATTGGTTCTACTGCGGAAGCGGGAAAAATGAGTTGTGGAGGCTTTTGTCGGATACCTTCGGCATGCCGGTGCAGACCCTTGAGCAAAAGCGGGACTTGTGTATTCAAAATCGCTTGGCTCTCTCGGATGTCGCCTACAAGGTCATCCGGACAAAAAACAACTGCAGTGACGTCAACCTGAAGATCGTCGAACACAACAAAGCCGGAATCCTCCAATGTCTGACTCCGACGATCGGCAGAGTCCTGTTTACCAGCAGGTTTGTAGAGAAGCATTTTAAAAAGATGTTTCCCGATTTTACCCTCCCGACAGAGGTCTTGCTCTCTCCGTCTCCCGCGGCAAATACCTACATCGCGAGCCTCAGTGATTATAAGGACAAGCGGCTGGGAGGAGTGATCGGATCTATCTACGAGTATCGACTGGCTGACTATCGGAGAAAATTGGGGGCCAAAAACCTTCAGAATATTCATCCGGATGAATATTCAAGACAATAGAAAAAGTTGACCTAAGCGCTTTTAAATCGATTCCGTAATTTCTCAGCACCTTAAAAATGGAAAGAGTAATATTGTTAGCCTCATTCAGCAAAACAAAAACCCATGAATAAATACCTCCTTGTTTTCCTCTCGATTTTGACCCTCGGACTGCTGAACTCCTGCGCGGATCAGCTGGGTGTCAGAGTCATCAAGCTTGGCCATGCGCAAGTGGTGAATCACCCGGTCCATGAAGCCATGCTGTTCATGGGCAAAAAAATCGAGGAGAAATCCGGCGGCAAGATCAAGGTCAAAGTCTATCCCAATCAGCAGCTGGGATCCGAGCGGGAACTGGTGGAGCTCCTACAGGTGGGCAGCTTGGCGATGACCAAGGTGTCCGCAGCTGCCTTGGAAGGCTTCGCTCCGATGATGCAAGTGTATGGGATGCCGTACCTTTTTCGCGATGATGCCCACCAAAAGAAAGTGCTGAACGGCCCGATTGGCAAGCAGCTTTTGCTGGATGGAGAGGAGTTTTGGCTTCGTGGGCTGTGCTATTATGACGCTGGCAAAAGAAGCTTTTATACTAAAGACAAGCCTGTGAATACGCCTGCAGATCTCGCTGGTCTGAAAGTCCGCGTGATGGAAAGTCCCACTGCCTCCAACATGGTCAAAGCCATGGGAAGTTCGCCGACGCCGGTTTCCTACGGAGAGCTCTATACGGCGCTCCAGCAGGGCATCGTCGATGCAGCGGAAAACAATGCGCCGAGTCTTTATACTTCCAAGCACTACGAAGTCTGCAAATACTACAGTCTGGACGAGCACACGTCCATCCCGGACGTGGTCATCATGAGCACCAAGGTCTGGAACCAGCTTACTCCCGAGGAGCAAAAGTGGATACAGGAGGCTGCTGACGAATCCGCCGAATACGAATCTGTGCTCTGGGCAAAATCCGACGCCGAATCCATGGCCGGACTTGAGGCCGCAGGGGTGACTATCCTCCGTCCGGACAAGGAGCCTTTCCGCAAAGCGGTCGAAGGTGTCTACGAGGATCTCAAGGTCGCTCAGCCCGAAATCTATGCGGTGGTACAAGCTATCCGCGAAGTTCAATAGCACAACCCAAAACAGATCCCATTTATGTTTTCGATTCAAGCCAAATCCAAATTGGACGCCGTGATTGCCCACCTCTTGGTCATCCTCATGGCACTGATGGTACTCAACGTGACCTGGCAGGTCACTTCCCGCTATGTCTTTCAGAGTCCAAGTTCCTTTACCGACGAACTGTCGCGGTACATGCTGATCTGGGTGGGAATGCTCGGGTCGGCCTACGTAGCCGGCAAAAACGAACATTTGGCCGTGGACATCCTTTTGACCAAGCTGAAGGGCAAAGCCCAGCAAAAACTGATGATCTTGATCAACGTCTGCGTCCTGGTATTTGCGGTGACGGCGATGATGATCGGCGGCTCCAACTTGGTGTACATCACCTTTATCCTTGGGCAAAAATCCGCCACCCTACAGATTCCGCTGGCCTATGTCTACGGCATCATTCCTTTTAGTGGAATCTTGGTCACCTACTACCAGGCTTACTCCATCGTCCACCTCACGCAAACCCTCAAAACCGCCGAATAATGGAAGTACTAAGTGTGTTGATTCTTGTTATCACCTTTTTGTTTTTTCTGGGACTTGGCGTTCCGGTGGCGTGGAGTCTGGGCCTGTCCAGTATGTTCACGCTGATGGTGACGGTGGCGACCATGCCTGCGATTACCACCGTCGCGCAGCGGATGGGAGCGGGATTGGACAGTTTTTCGCTTTTGGCGATTCCCTTTTTCATCGTAGCAGGAGAGCTGATGAATCGTGGAGGCATTGCCAACCGGCTGATCGAGTTTGCCAAGTCACTCACCGGAAGACTGCCGGGCGGTCTCTTGCACGTGAACGTCGTGGCGGCCATGCTGATGGGGGCGATCGCCGGATCGGCTGTGGCTGCAGCCTCTTCCATGGGCGGGATTTTGGGAAAAAGAATGGAAAAAGAAGGCTACCCCAAAGCCTTGGGCGCAGCGGTGAATATCACCTCGTCAACTACTGGATTGATCATTCCTCCGTCTAACGTGCTGATCGTGTATTCGCTAGCGTCTGGCGGGGTGTCTGTCGCGGCACTTTTCGTGGCGGGATATCTTCCGGGACTTCTGATAGGCCTGTTGCTGATGATCACCGCAGCGATTTTGATCAAGGCAAACAAGCTTCCTGCCGGAGAACCGACTTCGTTCAAATTGATCACGAGCACGTTCTTCCACGCTGTGCCGAGTTTGTTTTTGCTGGTCTTGGTGATCGGCGGTATCGTCGGTGGTGTTTTCACAGCGACGGAAGCTTCCGCGATCGCCGTTGTTTACAGCTTGGTATTATCGCTTTTCTATCGGGAGATTGGATGGAAGCACTTGCCTCAGGTTTTGCTCAAGTCTGCCGAGACGACCGCCGTGGTGATGCTCCTGATCGCTACCTCCATGGCGATGTCTTGGGTGATGTCCAGCGAGGATATCCCGCAAAACATCTCTTCGGCCTTGCTTTCACTCAGTGACAACAAGATTGTCATCCTGATCTTGATCAATCTGCTCCTGCTGTTTGTCGGGATCTTTATGGATATGACCCCTGCGGTTTTGATCTTCACGCCGATATTTCTGCCCGTAGTGACCAAGCTGGGTGTGGATCCGGTTCACTTTGGGATCATGATGGTAACCAATCTCTGCATCGGACTCTGTACCCCACCGGTGGGATCAGTGCTCTTTATCGGTGTGGGGATTGCGAAGATTTCGATTCAGCAGGTGATCAAACCGCTCCTGCCGCTATTCTTGGCAATGATCGTAGCTTTGGCTCTGATCATGATATTCCCTGAGATCTCGCTTTGGCTGCCTAGAATGTTTGGACTGTAAAAGAAGATATAAGACAGAAGTATCCAGACGTTAGAAAATACTACCCTTCAAGGTTTCAGATCCTTGGAGGGTTTTGTTTTGGGATAAAAAGAAAAATCCGAAGCGGTTGACTTCGGATTTTTTCTGTTCACTGAATACTGATCACTGCGTCTGATTACTTCCTCTCTACCTCTCTCAGGTTCTCCAGTTTCTTGTTTCTCAGGAAGCCATTGATGTCCTCGAAGTGTTCTTTGACCCGCTTGTTGCCAAACTCAAAGACTTTGGTAGCCAAGCCATCCAAGAAGTCCCGGTCGTGGGAAACCAGGATCAAGGTGCCGTCAAAAGCTTTCAACGCATCCTTGATGATGTCCTTGGTCTTCATATCCAGATGGTTGGTCGGTTCATCAAGAATCAGCAAGTTCACCGGCTCGAGTAGAAGTTTGATCATCGCGAGTCGGGTTTTTTCCCCGCCGGAGAGCACTTTCACTTTCTTGTTGATGTCATCGCCTTTGAACATGAATGCTCCCAAGATGTCTTTGACCTTGGTGCGGACTTCGCCGACAGCGATGTGATCTATGGTTTCGAAGATGCTCAGGCTTTCGTCTAATAGAGAGGCTTGGTTCTGCGCGAAGTAGCCGATCATCGCATTGTGGCCCAGCTCGCATTTGCCCTGAAAGTCGATCTCACCCATGATCGCCTTGATCATGGTGGATTTCCCTTCCCCGTTTTTTCCTACAAAAGCTACCTTCTGACCCTGCTCGATGGTCATCGCTGCGTCTTTGAAGACGACGTGATCCCCGTAGCTTTTGCTCATCTCGTCCACGATCACCGGATATTTCCCGGATCGGGGAGAAGGAGGGAAGCGGAGTTTCAAGGCTGAGCTGTCGACTTCGTCCACTTCGATGATCTCCATCTTCTCCAGCATCTTCACCCGGGATTGTACTTGAAGGGTCTTGGAATAGGTGCCCTTGAAGCGGTCGATAAATTCCTGAATGTCGGCCATGGCGCGCTTCTGCTCCTCGTGCTGCTTCTGCTGCTGCTCACGACGCTCTTTGCGCAGCTCCAGGTAATGGCTGTATTTCGCTTTGTAGTCGTAGATGCGACCCATTGTCACCTCGATCGTGCGGGTGGTGATGTTGTCTACAAAGGCCCGGTCGTGGGAAATCACCACGACGGCTTTAGCTTTGTTGATCAAAAAATCCTCCAGCCACTGGATGGACTCAATGTCCAGGTGGTTGGTCGGTTCATCGAGGAGGATCAAATCCGGCTTTTGCAACAGGATCTTGGCCAGCTCGATCCGCATCCTCCATCCTCCAGAAAACTCAGACGTGTTGCGCTGGAAATCATCACGGATGAAACCCAGACCCAACAACACTTTCTCTACCTCGGCCTCGTAGTTGACTTCCTCAATGGCATAAAACAGCTCGCTCAGCTCTGATACCTGCTCAATAAGTTTGTAATAGTCTTCTGATTCGTAGTCGGTGCGAACGGTCAATTCTTCATTGATCCGTTCGATTTCGGTTTTCATTCCCAAGTAAGAAGCGAATGCCTTTGACGTCTCCTCCATCACCGTGCAGTCATCCGAGGTCAGCAAATGCTGGGGCAGATAAGCGACCACGAAGCCTTTTGGCGCGGAAACAGCTCCCGAGCTTGGCTTGTTTTGCCCGGCAATGATCTTGAGCAAAGTGGATTTCCCTGCTCCGTTTTTCCCCATAAGGGCGATCTTGTCGGTTTCGTTGATGTTGAAGGTGATGTTGCTGAAAAGCGGGCTGCCGCCGTGGATCACGGAGACGTTATCGACTGAAATCATGAATCTTGGAATTGAAGGTGCAAAGGTAGGGATTGGAAAATTGAAAAATTGAAAGGTTGGAAAATTAGTAGACGGTGCACTGTTTACGGACCGTGACAGGATACTGACGTTTCACTGTTAATATTGAGCTAAATCAAATGAAAAAAACAGGCAGTGGGCCGTAGACAGTGGTCAGTTGACTACAAAAAAAGCTAAATTCGCCCCATGCTTGTAATCGTCACCGGTGTCTCGGGTACGGGTAAAACCACACTCGGGTCTCTTTTGGCCGAAAGGCTTCAGCTTCCTTTTTTCGACGCAGATCATTTTCATCCTGCCGAAAACATTGCCAAGATGAGTGCAGGGCACCCATTGGATGACTTGGATAGGATTCCCTGGCTTCAGGCTTTGGCTGATAAATTGGAAGAATCGGAGTTCAAGGGCGGAGCTGTCTTGGCATGCTCAGCACTCAAAAATTCCTATCGGGAGAAACTATCCGTTTCCGAAAATCTCCGATGGATTCACATGGTCGGATCCCGGGATCTGATCTGGGAGCGGATGCTTGCCAGAAAAAACCATTACATGAAAGCCGGAATGCTGGATTCCCAGATTGCAGTTTGGGAAAAACCGCTTTTTGGTTTCGAACTTGACATTTCCGGGACTCCCGAAGAACAGCTCGAAGAGTCTCTTACTTACCTTAAATCTCAACCTATGAAAATGAAAATGGGAGTGATCGGAATGGGTGTGATGGGCAAAAGCCTTGCGCTCAACCTCGCCGAAAATGGCGTTCCGGTTTCACTTTACAACCGATTTGTAGCCGGAAAAGAAGAAGGCATCGCTCAGAAGGTGGTCGATGAAAATCCGGAATTCTCCAATATGCAAGCTTTCGAGGACCTTCAAAAGTTTGTGGATTCACTTGAGAAGCCACGCCGGATTTTGATGATGATCCCCGCCGGAGCGGCGATTGATGCACAGCTAGACGCGTTGATCCCGATCCTGGAGAAGGATGACTTGGTGATCGACGGGGGAAACTCCTTTTATCTCGATTCGGATCGGCGCGTCGCAAGACTCCATGAATCAGGCATGCACTTCCTGCCTATGGGAGTGTCCGGAGGAGAAGAAGGTGCCAGAAAGGGCCCATCCATCATGCCCGGCGGCAATGCCGAAGGATATGCGATGGTGGAAGACTTTCTCGGACGAATCTCTGCCAAAGACAAAGACGGCAAACCTTGCGTGACCTACGTTGGGCCCGGAGGTTCAGGGCATTTTGTCAAGATGGTACACAACTCCATCGAATACGGTGAAATGCAAGTTTTAGCCGAGTTGACCCATTTGCTGCGATTCGGTTTTGGCTGTACGGCAGAGCAGGTTTCAGCGATCTTTACTGACTGGGGCAAAGGTGAGCTGAAGTCTTTCCTTCTGGAAATCACGGCAGACTTGCTTTTGCACAAGGAAAACGGAGAACTGCTTTTGGATAAAATCCTCGATCAGGCCGGTCAAAAAGGAACCGGGGCTTGGTCTTTGACCACCGCTTTGGAATACGGAATTCCTTATAGCCCACTGGCCGAGTCGGTCAACGCCCGCGGAGTGTCGGGTGAAAAGGCGATGAGAGTCGCTTTCTCAAAAACTTTTCAGCATGAGTTCGTCAGAGTTGAAGGCTCTCTTGATTCTTGGTTACCAAAGATCAAAGCGGCGTATTCCCTGGCCAGAATCATCAATCACGAGGTTGGTTTCCGACTGATGAAAACCGTTTCTGACACCAAAGACTGGAAGCTGAACTTCAACGAAATCTCCAGAATCTGGACAAATGGCTGTATCATCCGCTCCGGACTGATGGAGAATATCTCAGCAAACTACACTGATTCGGGCTCCTTCTTTGAGATGGCTGGCGTGAAGGAACAGGTGATTTCCGGTCGAAAAGCTTTGGCAGAACTGGTCGGATTGGGACTGACGCATGGATTTGCATTGCCGGTGATGAGCGCTGGGATCAACTATCTGCTGGGAAGAATTACGGCGGAATCCTCTGCGTCAGTGATTCAGGCGCAGCGGGATTACTTTGGTGCGCATACTTATCAGCGGAAAGACGACCCAAGCGGGAAGTTTTATCACACGGAATGGACTAAGTAAATACGAGGGACGAAACTGGAAATACGAAGGGCTGGAGAAATTCAGTCCTTTTTCTTTTCCCACAGATCATCACAGAAAAGGTCACAGATTCTCACAGATTTCGCGTTGTCCTGCTTCTCCAGAAGCTGGACTGATTCGTTTGCGACTTGCTTCTTACTTTTTAGACGTACAAGTTTCTTTTTGTGTCCTAGAGCCTTTGTGGCAAAATAAATATTTCCACAGTCGGATTGGTTTGCAAATAGGAATGACCGAAATTATGTTTCGAACCCTAACCCACCCGGCGATGAAACCTTTTAAAATTCTGCTGTCACTGGCTTTTCTGGCCCTTATTTCTGCGCCGGCTTTTTCTCAGGAACTCCTTATCAACCACGTCAATGTGGTCACGATGCAGGATGAAACCGTACTGGAGAACCATTCGATCTATGTGAAGGATGGTGTGATCATGGAGATTGCCCCGGAGGAGGAGATATCGGTGGCGGGTATTCGTTCGCTGGATGGTCGCGGGATGTACGTTTTCCCCGGTTTGGCGGAGTTTCATGCGCATTTGCCAAATCCGGATCAGTATGGGCCGGAGTTTCAAGAAGAGGTTCTGTGGCTATATCTGGCCAATGGTGTCCTGAGAATCCGAAGCATGCTGGGCCATGAATCGCATCTTGCATTGAAGGAAAAGGTGGAAAAAGGAGAAGTGGCCGGGCCGAGGATGTTTGTCTCCGGACCTTCGCTCAATGGGACTTCGGTGGCCGATCCCGATGCGGGACGGAAGATGGTTCGCGATCAAAAGGCCGCTGGCTACGATCACCTCAAGCTCCATCCCGGGTTGGATACGCCAAAGTTTCTGGCTATTGCAGATGAGGCCAAGAAGGTCGGGATTTTCTATGGGGGACACGTCTCGCTGGATGTGGGTTTGGTGACCTCCGTGACGAACGGCTACCGCTCTGTGGAGCACATCGACGGCTTTCTCGAGGCTATGCTACCGGATGGGACAGCGATTGATCCTACCGTTTCCGGGCCGTTCAACATGAATCTGGTTGGCCAAGTGGATCAAAGTAAATTGGCCGGACTGATCGAGCTTTGCCTTGAAAATAAGACTTGGATCGCTCCTACGATGACGCTTTTTGAGCGGTATTTCGGCTATCAGCCTGCCTACGAATTGCGTCAGCAGCCGGAGATGTTTTACCTGCCGGGTCAGCTAGTGACCCAATGGTTCAATACCAAAACCAAGCTGGAAGCGGATGGAGTGTTGGCCGAGGCCAAAACAAAGCCCTATCTGGAGTTTCGGCAAAAGCTTTTTCTCGATCTTCACCGTGCCGGCGTGCCGATGATCATGAGCTCGGACTCTCCCCAGGTGTTCAATGTACCCGGATTTTCCATCCACAGGGAGATCGAATCCATGTCCAAAGCAGGCATGTCCAACTACGAAATTCTAAAAACTGGCTCAGTAAACTGCGCGGACTACTTCGAGGAAAGTGGAGAATGGGGCGTGCTGAAGCCGGGTGCGGCGGCTGAGTTTGTATTGGTGCAAAAGAATCCGCTGGAAGATCTGACTACCATGCAGAAACCCCAAGCGATCATGATCCAGGGCAAGTTTATCCAGCGCGATGAGCTCCAGCTGCAAATAAATCTGATCAGACAAAAGTACCTCAGACAGTAGGATTTGCGATTTATCAGGCCTTGAAAGGAATTGAAGCTTTTAGCTCCGGGAGACCTTGCACCCAATTTGTGATTTACGAAATACGATTTACGAGGTCTCAAGAAGAGTTGAGGCGATAACCTGCAGATAGCCTTCCTGATTCCAAAACTTTGCAACTTTACCACTTTCCAATCCTTCAATTTTGAAATTTTCCAATTCAATTAAACCCATGAAATACCTTTCCCTTTTCGGCTTAGCAATCGTATTTTCGGGCACTTTTGCCTGCAATCAAAAAACAACCACAACCCAACAACCTGTTAAAGAAGAAGTCAATCTGATGATCAAAGCTGAAAAAGTGGCCGAACACGAAGGCCAACCCGTGTTCCATTACGTCCTTGACAATGGGACCATGCAAGTAGAACTATCCAACTATGGGGGGCTGATTTCGAAGATCATCACTCCGGACAAAAACGGAAACAAAGAAAATGTCACCCTGACGTTTGATACCGTTGAGGAATACCTGACTAAGCCAAACCCGTTTTTTGGAGCAACTGCCGGTCGAATTGCCAATAGGATCGCTGAGGGCAAGTTTGAACTCGATGGCAAAGCCTATGAACTCGCCAAAAACAACGGAAACAATCACCTTCACGGTGGACTGGTGGGTTTCAACAAGAAAGTTTGGACTCCGGAAACCTACACCAACGACTCTACCGTCGGCGTGAAGATGACCTATCTGAGTCCTGATGGTGAGGAAGGCTATCCCGGCAATCTGACCACGACGCTTTGGATGGAGCTGACTACGGACAACACACTTCGCATTCGTTTCGAGTCTACCACTGACCAGAAAACCATTGTGAATCTCACCAACCATACCTATTTCAACCTCGGTGGGATGAAGCGTGACGTGCTGGATCATGAGTTCCAGTTTTGGGCGGATGCCTACACTCCGGTCGATGCCGGGCTGATCCCAACCGGTGAGGTTAAGGATGTTGCAGGAACGCCATTTGACTTCCGCACGCCAAAGATCCTCGCTGATCAGATCGCCGCCAATGGCGGAGGATTTGACCACAACATGGTGATGAAAACCGAAAAATCAGATGAGATGAAACATTTCGTGAAAGTTCGTCATCCAGAGAGCGGCCGGGTGATGGACATGTATTCTGACAACGTCGGAGTGCAGTTTTACACGGCCAACTTCGTGAAAGATTTTGCGGGAGCGGATGGAAAAACGTATGATGCCCACTGGGGCTTTTGTCTGGAATCGCAAAACTGGCCAGATGCCATCAATCATGAAAACTTCCCCAGCCCGATCCTAAGTCCGGGAGAGAAATACGAGCACACGATTGAGTATAAGTTTTCGGTAGAGAACTAAGAAAAACGACCCTCCAGTGTTTGGGGGGTCGTTTTTTTGCTCTTTAGCTCCTCAGTATCTTCTCCATCTTTCTTCCGTTGGCCAGTTCGTCGACGATCTTGTCCAAGTATCGGGTCTTTTGTGTCAGCGGGTTTTCGATTTCTTCGATCCGGTATCCGCAAATCATTCCGGTGATGAGGTGGGCGTTGGGATGTAGGTTTGCTTGCGCGAAGAAAGATTCGAAAGTCGCCTTCTCCTCGATCAGTTTTTGGATCTTTTGGTCGTCGAAGCCGGTCAGCCAGGTGATGACCTGGTGCAGTTCTTCCTTGGTCCTGCCTTTCCTCTCGACTTTGGTGACGTAGTGTGGATAGACCGAGGCAAAAGTCATCTTTGCGATCCGCTCATTGTGTGTGTCTGTAGGCTTCATGGGTTACCGCGTTAGGCTTTCAAATTATCGATTCTGCTTCGAAATCCTCGACAGAAATCGAAGCAATTTGAGGCAGGTTAGGAGATTTTCATTCTCGGAATACAATCTGTTTGGAGTTGAGTGAAAGTCCGTTGATCGAATCGCGAGGAGGCAAACCTCAAGAAGCTGCACAGCGACTTATTCACTCTTGGGTCGAATCGGAATCCAGATTTCTTCCTCTGAGGCTGGATCGTTGTTTTTGTATTTGGCCCCCAAGATCTCGAAGTGCGGTCGATCATCCAGCTTATAGTCCGATTTTGGGAGCCAGGTCCCAAAGATGTATCGGAAGATACCGGGGTCGCTACTGAGACCTGTGTAATCAAAAACAGCATACATGCCGCCTGTCAAGGGGAAGGTTTCCATTTCTTTCGGTATGATCTCAAAATCGGAGACTTCAACGGTAGCCCATTTTTCAAATTCGGTCGCTGGATCGAAGTTTGCGAAGTGGGTTGGGCTATACACTTGCATGGAGATCACGTCACCCGTGAGGTTGTTTTGGATTTCTCTTTTTCTTGGGATAAAGCTTTTCCAAAGCTCACCGGTTCTATTGTTTGACAAACTCATTCTCAACCGCATGCCGATCAGTTTCTTCTCGTTCAACTTTTCAATTCTTGGGGTCATGCTTCAGTGAATGTCCATACTTCAACCTACGAATTATTTCGAAAAAAGTCTATCAGCCGCTACCCTCTGCACTTCCTCAAATCCCTGATACCCACAGATCACCGCTTCAAAATCTTTCAAATTTTCAAGATGTTTTAGTGCCAAAGGATTCCCAAAATGGATCAAAATACAAGCTTTACTTTTTGCCAAGACACTGATTTCATCCAGCACAGTCTGTTCCATTCCAAACTGATACAGCGGCTTATGACTGGGGACAAAGACAGCCAAGATCACTTTTTCTGATTGATCTATCGGAGAAAAAGTCAAATCCAATTTCTCTGAAAAAGGACTGGGGGTTGAGGTAAAAAACTCGCTATAACCCAGTTTTCCAGCCAGAGCCAGAGCTTGGATTTCAGCAGGATTGATCTCACCTGAAATCACGGAAACGTAGTTCGCTGCCAACTCCGACTGAAGCCTGGAGTGGCTTTCACAATTGAAAGCCGGAACTTCTATTGGCTGGAACTCCATCACGCCCAAGCGATTTTTTAAGTCCATCACCTTTTCAAAAACCACATCGACTTCGGCATCGGAGGCGTTTTGCGCGATTTTTTCAATTCCTTCTTTGACATGATCCGAAAAGCAAAGAATATCATTTCCGGCATGGAAAGCCTGCCACTCGAGTTCACCGGGTTCGGGAAAGAGGTTCGCAACGGCTTTCATATTCAGCGCGTCCGAGATCACGAGGCCTTTGAAACCCATTTCACCCTTCAGCAAATCAGTGATCAATTCCCGACTGATGCTGGCAGGAACGTCCTTTCCTCCGGTCAACGCAGGAACAGCCAAGTGTCCAACCATGATCATTTCTACTCCCCGGTCAATGCCGTATTGGAAGGGGAAGAGTTCTTCGGCTTTCAGTTCGGCTTTGGTTTTGTGCAGGATCGGCAAACCCAAGTGAGAGTCGGTTGCGGTATCTCCATGCCCGGGGAAATGCTTCAGACAGGCTCCGATTCCTGCTTTTTTCATTCCGGAATAGGCTGCGAAAGAAAGCTTGGATACTGCTTCCACATCTTTTCCAAAAGAGCGATAGCCAATTACGGGATTGTTTGGATTGGTGTTGACATCGGCACAAGGCGCAAGATTCAAGTGAATTCCGGATCGCTTCATGTCTACCCCCATGCGATAGCCGACTTCCTCCACCCAAGTTTCAGCGTCGGATTTCAGCGCTCCTAAGGTAATTGCAAAGGGATATTGGGGTGTGTTTTCTACTCGCATCGCCAGTCCGTATTCCCCGTCGATGCTGATCAGCAGCGGGATTTTGGAAATGGCTTGGTAGCGGTTGATTAGTCCGATCAGTTTCTCAAAAGTCCCGCCCACATCCAAGACTTCTGCCCGCTTTTCGAAGTTGGCGGCAGCGGAATGACGGCTGTGGAAAAAAGTCAACCCGCCGATTTCCTGCTCCTGAATCAGCTTTTCGATCTCTCGATAATTTTCCTCTGAATCATGGATAAAAGCCGCAGGAGAGAAGCATTGGGCGATTTTTTGATTCTTATTCATATAATTGTGCGTTCTTTCCGTACTTCGACATTCAATATTCGACGTTCGATATTCGGTCTTTTTGATTTTTTAATAATGAACACCGAATACTAAACGTCGAATTTCGAAGTTTCAGATTTCTGACTTTAGCCTTCTAATTTTTTCCCAAACTCCCTTGGATACTTCGCCAGATACGCCATCAAGAAACCAGGAATCGTCGCGATCACCACCCACACGAAGAAGCCCGGATAGCCGAGCCATTGCTGCACGTAGCCGCTGAGCATGCCAGGCAGCATCATTCCCATCGCCATAAAACCCGTCGCCAGTGCGTAGTGGGCGGTTTTGAACGCTCCCTCTGCCAAGAAAATCAGAAAGATCATATAAGCTGCAAAGCCAAATCCATAGCCAAACTGCTCGATCACCACAACGGTCATCGCGAAACTGATGCTTTCCGGTTGCAGCCAGGAAAGGAACACATAGCCGATATTTGGCGCATTGATCGCAAAGGCCATCGGCATCATCCATCGGCCGAGTCCATGTCTGGAGATGGCGATCCCGCCCAGGATTCCTCCGGCCAGCAAAGCAATTACCCCCAAAGTGCCGTAGATAAACCCAACCTCCGTCGTACTCAATCCCAAGCCGCCTTCTGCTCTTTCGTCCAGGAAAAACGGCGAAGCCATCTTTACCAACTGAGACTCCCCGAGTCGATACAGCAGTACGAACCCCAGCGAAAGTCCGATGTTTTTCTTGGTAAAAAAGGTCGCAAAGATCTTTCCGAAGGCTGGTTGATCCTCGGGCTTGCTGCGAACTTCCAGGATATTCGGGGTGGTCAGGAAATTCAGTCCAGCCAGGATCAGCATCAGACCGGCGACTCCAATCATCGTATAGGACCAAGCTTGGGTGGGATTCCCAAATTTTTCCTCTAGGAAACCAGCCAGGATCACGATCAAACCCTGCCCCGTGATCATTCCCACACGATAGAAGGTGCTGCGCATTCCTACGAAAAAGCTTTGCTGATCGGGCTTCAGTGCGATCAGGTATAAGCCGTCGGAAGCAATGTCATTGGTGGCGGAGGCAAAAGCTCCCATCCAAAAGAAAGCCAGCGTGACTACAAAAAACTGATCCGTGCCGGTCGTCAACCCCACTCCCAGAAAGACCAGGGAAAGGATAAGCTGCATACTCAGAAACCACTTTTTCTTATTTCCGAAAAGCTCCAGAATCGGGCTCCAGATAGGTTTGATGACCCACGGCAAATACAGAAATGAGGTGTAAAGACCGATGTCGGCATTGGAGATGCCGAGGTTTTTGTACATGATCACCGAGACAGTGATGATGACCACGTAGGGCATCGACTCAGTCAGATACAGCGAAGGAACCCAAAACCAAGGGTTTTTGGTGTTATTTTGGGTCATTTTTTTCTCAGAAGATGCTGGTATACGCTGACCTCGGAGCCGTCGATGGCTTTGGCACCAACCGTTTTTTCATAGAATTCGGCTGGTCCGACGCCGCCGATGATGGCGTAGGCATAGCCCATCTCTCGAAGGGATTCCAGTGATTTGATCAGGAGGACTTTGCCGATTCCTTTTCCCCGCTCGGACTCCAAGGTGCCCGTCGGACCAAAAAAGTTACGGGCGGTACTTTCATAGCAGGCAAAGCCCAAGATCTGATTTCCCCTTTGCGCCAGCCAAACCGAAACAGGCTGCCGGGAAAAGGCCACTTCTACTTCGGATTTCCAATATTCTCCAAACTGCTCCATCACCCAGTCCGCCACGAGGAGTTTTTCGGGAGCAATGGCCCTGCGAAAAACGATTTTCTCTTTTTCCAGCAGTTTCTTTTCTACATCAGAAAAGTCCGGGAGCTCCAAAAGGCGAACGAGCATGTCTTTCATTAGCGGGAGTTTTTTGGTGTTTGGAATACCTGAGTCTGCACAATCCTGCCGTAGTGGTCAATCCATCGGACGGCAAGATAGTCGGTGTTCAGGCTCGGCACTTCTAAATATCGCACTCTTGAGCCACCTACCCAAGCGGTGTGGATAGTCTGGTCTTGTAGCGTGGACAGATCATTTCCCCCCTGTACCATTGCGTAGCGGATCGCGGGATCAATCGGCTTTTCCAAGCTGATCTGGGTCTTTTCGGCGTTTGTCTTCACGTCAAAGACGACTGGGATCTCGATTGTGGACTGGGTTTTGGGCTCAAAGGAAGGCGGAAGCGTCGGTTGATTGTAGACATCTCTGCTGAGCAGGTCCGCGATGTCCTGATTTTTGGTGTAGAGCGACTTTGCCGAGAAAAAGGCATTTCCCTGGATCTGGGGCAGGGTTCGAGCGTAGTTGATCTGGGTGTTGAGCTCTGATGGGTTTTTCCAGGCAGCGTCCGAATCATCCCGGATCTTGTAGGGGCCGTTGCCGATGTAGACGTTGGTGCCGTAGCTGTTGTTGGACCACCAGTCGGCGAGCATGCGGTGGGAGGCGAGGCGGTGCTCCATGCTCCAGTAGAGCTGGGGCACCAGGTAGTCGATCCAGTCGTTTTTCATCCAAAGAAGGACATCCGCATAGAGGTCATCGTAGTTGGTTTGGCCCGCTTGCGTAGGAGAGCCTTTCGGGTCTTTGCTTTGATTTCTCCAGACTCCAAAGGGTGAAATACCAAACTGAACCCAAGGCTTGCGGCTTTTGATCGTCTGGTTCAGGGCATAGATCAGGTCATTGACGTTCTGTCTTCTCCAGTCGTCCCGGCTTTGCCCCGGTTTTTTGTATTTGTCGTAGGAGGCTTTGTCGGGGAAATCCAGTTTCGGCTCTTTGTATGGGTAGAAATAGTCGTCAAAGTGTATCGCGTCCACGTCATAATTGTCCACGATCTCCGAGATCACGGCGAGCAGGTGAGCTTTTACTTCAGGAAGTGCCGGATCGTAGTACCATTTGCTTCCGTACTTCAGCATCCAGTTGCGGTGCTTGTTGAAGTCATGCTCGGGACTTAATTCCTCGGTGTTGAGGGTCATCGTGGCCCGATAGGGATTGAGCCATGCATGAAACTCCAGCCCGCGGTCGTGTGCTTCCTTGATCATCCAAGTGAGCGGGTTTTCGGCGGTAGCGGGAGCTTTGCCCTGCTTTCCGGTCAGGTATTTGGACCAGGGAGCCAGATTGCTCGGATAGAAGGCATCTCCCGCAGTCCGTACTTGGACGATAACCGCATTGAAGTTGTTTTTTTTATAATAGTCCAAGAGCCTGACAAATTCCTGTTTTTGCTTTTCCCAGGGATCCGTGGAGGAAATCGGCCAGTCGATATTGGCGACGGTGGCGATCCAAACTCCGCGAAATTCCCGGGGAATATCCGGCATCTGGTAGCTGAGCGGCTTGAGAGCAAGAGACGGTTGTGTGGTTTTTGGAGGAAGTGTTTCGGCGGTTTTGGGAGGAGTATTCTGATTTGCCGGGGTTGTCGGTTTGGTAGTAGTACTCGGCTGCTGAGGAGTTGGCTTCTGAACGGGAACTGGTTTTTGGGACTTACAGGAAGCAAAAAACAAGACTGAGCAAATGATCCAAATGGAAAACTGTAATTGGAAACGCATAAGGGAATTAAAGCTTGGGTACAGGTTTGAGGTTGAGGTCGACAAGATTTTTTCTCAGTTTGTTCATGAATTTGTCCCCAGGATCGCTTTTGACAGTTCGATAGTTGGGATCTGTTTCCTTCCACAAGTCGGTTTTCTGGAAGTTTTGGTACTCGTGATGCCCGATCACATAGTCGATGGGGTATTTTCTCTTGAGGTATCTGACGAGTTGTTCATTGGCTTTGAGCTGGGCTTTGGTCAGTGGCATGTCATCGCTGCCGATGTTTTCGACGCCGATGGCCAGATAGTTTAAGCCAATCACGTGCCGAGCGAGGGTGGTATCCGGTAAAAGCCTGAAAATAGTCCCGTCCCGGTCGATGAGAAACTGGCTGGAGACGTTCAGATTGCTTGCTCCGGTCAGGTCGGCACGCCCACCCAAAACCGGAGGATTGAACACGTCATGCGTCACCTCGATGCTGTTGATCGCCGTCCAGTGAACCACGACCATTTGTGGCTGGATGGTAGCCGTAGTTTGTTCCAAGCCGTGCCGGTCTTTAAGGTATTGGAGGGAAAGAGCTTCGCGTTCGGCGTTCCAGGTGATCGGCTTGTCGATGATTCGAAAAGTGGCTTTTGGCGTGCAGGAAAAGGCAAAAAGCGTTAAAGGGATAAGACCAATTTGGAGGTATTTTCTGCTCATTGCTTTGGGGTTTCGGTGAAAACGCTTGGAGGAGCTAAACTAGGCAGAAATCGGCAGGAAAGGAATGAGGGGGATTGATTCATAGTTGTAGCAACTCGGCCGACATCGAATATCGGCGTCGAAAAGGTTCCGAAGACCGTAGCGGAAGACCAAAGAAATTCAGATTTTAAACAATCCAAGGGGCCTGATCAGCTATCTAAACTCATAGTCCACTCCGCTCACCTGTGTCAGAAGCGTCGCGGGGGCGTCCAGCGCAATGGAGGATTGTGGAGGGGTTGGTGTCACGGGTGAGTTTTCGGCAAGGTAATTCTTCATCGCATTGTGCAGCGTAAACGGCGTGTTCTCCGTGTCCTTCACTCCGCGGATCCGACAAAGCATATCGTCGGGATCGCCATCGCGCTCACAGGCACAGATCTGATACACTTTCTTCGGGTCTAGAGGTCGCCCGTGGACCAGGATCGACTGTACTCTTTTTCCATTTTTCCCAAAAGCGTTGAACTTCAATTCCATGCCTTTGAACTTGATCATCCAGCCGCCAAACCGCTGGGAAGCATCGGCAGCGAAGACGTTGTGGAGTTCTTTCTCCAACCAGTCCTGCAGTTGTTTTCCGCTCACTTTTCCTGTCCGAATAAAGGAATCCACGGGTAGCATATCGAAGATGAAACCGTTGGTGATCGGAATATTGCCAGTCTCGTCCGGGGTAGATCGTGGCGGGCAAAAACGGAATCCATTGGAAAGCACAATGTCTACCTCCGGCATTTGCCAGCTGATGGCATCCAAAATCATCGTATCGATCGTGTTTTCTATTACAAAATACCGGTATAGTGGAATGGTGCTGTATCCGGCGACTCGCTGAATATCTTCCAGATAGGGTCCTTCGTTCTGCGAAATCAGTTGCTTCATTTCAGGAGATTCCGGGTATTTGGCGGCATCCACTTCCATCAGTTCGTAGGAGTCGCCGATGACCTTGCCGTTTTCAATCTTGAGTTCCAATTTTCCTACAAAGGAACCGAATGCGCCGGGTTCCACGACTTTTGCGTACTTGGCCTGGATCGGTTTGCGAACACGCTCGTGGGTGTCTCCGCCCAGGATGTAGTCGACGCCCTCACAAGCGGGGAGATTCGCCAAGTGGATTTGCTGCGAAAGGCCGATGTGGGCGATGAGTGCGATAAAGGCGCACTTTTCCTGATTTTTCAGGATATCTACATAATGCGCCAGGTTTTCTTCTGGCTTGGTGTAGAAGATTCCTTTGCTGTAATTTGGCGATTGCCGCAGTGGGACGAGGTGATCTGTGTAGCCGAGAAATGCTATTTTAACCCCATTCACCGTCCAGATATGGTAAGGTGGAAAGATCAGTTCTCCTTTGTTTCCATCTCTTGCGTCGTGATACATGTTGGCGCAAACCTTCGGAGCAGTCAAAGACCCCAAGAGGTGCTGCATGGTTTTTTTGTAGTAGACCACCTCCCAGTTTCCGGGAAGATAAAGGTCGTAGTCCAGGGCATTCAAGATAGGAACCATCGCCTCTCCGGTGGTTTTGACCGACAGCTCAGATCCTTGAAACATGTCTCCTGTATCAATCAAGAAGCTGTGATCCATCTTCGCCCTTTCCTGATCGAGAAAAGTTTTCAGATTGGAATAGCCACCGGTTTTTCGAAATACGGCAGCTCCATCCTCCCAAAATAATTCATCATGCGCATGGATCTGACAATGCACATCGGTGGTCTGAAGGATGCTGAGCGTGAAAGAAGCCGGAGCCTTTTCGGGAAATCTCAACTTGTCTGACGAAGCAACAGCCAAGTCAGCAAGTCCTGCGCCTGCACTCAGCGTGCCGAGTTGGGCGATAAATTTCCTTCGGGATGGATTCATAGAAATCGGCTTGACATAGAAACGGAGGGCTACGGGAAGATTCCGAAAATGGGCTAGCCCCGCTTGCTACTAAAATAGCATCATTCGTGGATAATTGGGCAGTGTGGGGATTTTGAAAAATATCCAGTAAAAAAAAACGGCCTCACAGATAGTGAGGCCGCTCAATCATGAGTACATCGAAATAGCTTATTCGCTTGATGGGGTGAACTTCACTACCTGATTGGTTATGGGCTCTACAGTTTTCAGATAGGCGAAGATTGCCTTCAGGTCTTCTTCCTTCATCCCCGCATACATCGTCCAAGGCATGATCGTGTTGTATTCTCCGGGAGCTACTTTTGGATTGACGTAGCCTGAATCTGCGTATTGCTTGAATTTGGATACGAAAGTAGCTTCATCCCAATTGCCGATTCCGGTGTCGGGACATTGGGTAAGATTCGCTGAACTGACTATCGCACCGCCTGGAAACGGAAAGCTTCTTCCTCCGGCATAGGCCACTTCCGGCATAATCACGCCTTGAGGGCTGACTTGTGTGTGGCATTCTTTGCATCCGGAAGCATTGATCAAATATGCACCGTAGGCTACCTGATCTGCTGGGGATGGTTTTTTGGTCATCTCTGCATTCTGAGGCATGGTCCTCATGATCAGATTGACCGGGAAATCGGCTTTGGAGTCCGGAATGTCGGAAGCTACCGCAGGCAACGAACGAAGGTAAGCGATGATGTCATAGATGTCTTCCGAGTCCATCTTGCCATACGAAGGATAAGGCATAAGGGGAAATATCGGTCTTCCCTCATTGGTTACGCCGGTGGTGATCAGGCGATAGAGCTCCCCGTCGGTATAGTCTGAGATGCCATGAGGGGTAATGTTCTTGGAATAAAAAACTCCCGGCAAGCCAATCGACTGATCAAATTTCTCCCCTCCAGCACCCAAGGCTCCTTCGGCAACTGGCCCTGAAAACAACGAAAAATCGCGTGTCGAGTGGCAGTCCATGCAGACTGTGACGTGGTTGGCGAGGTACGCGCCCCGCTCGATCCGGTCAGGCGTGTACTCGATGGTGATTTCTTCGGCAGGATCCACTTTTGGAAACCCGAATTGGAGAAAGGCGACTGCGCCGATCACCAGTATGACTACCGCCCCTAGGAGATAGCCGATTACTTTTAAAAATTTTTTCATTTTGAATTGGAGGTTGGTCACAAAAATTAAGAATATTCTAAATAACTGACAATTAAAGTGGTTCAAAATGAATTTTATTGTTTGAAAAATGAAAGAAAATCTCGGTTAGTTTTTGTTTTGCCTCTTTTCATGAGGATTACCGTTCGCAACCTTATTTTCTATTTCATTTGGCAACAATTAGTATTTTGCTCAGGAAACCAACCTTACATGAAATCAGATGAAAAATTATCTACTACCACTCCTGTTTCTACTTACATTTTCGCCGCTCTTTGGCCAGGATGAAGTATTGAAAAAACTCGATTCCAAAGCTGATTTTTATGGCGATATCGCCCGGCAGATTTGGTCAAATCCCGAATTGGGATATCTCGAAACCAACAGCTCTGCGCTTTTGCAGAAGACGCTGACTGACGCCGGATTCAAAGTGACTGCCGGAGTCGCAGACATTCCCACCGCATTTGTTGCGGAGTACGGTTCAGGCAAGCCGGTGATAGGCATTATGGCGGAGTTTGATGCGCTACCGGGAGTATCCCAGGAGGCGGTTCCCTTCCGTGATCCGGTCGTAGAAGGAGGAGCGGGGCATGCCTGCGGACACCACCTGTTTGGTGCTGCATCGGTCGCCGCCGGTATCTCCGTGATGGAGTGGATGAAGGAAAATAAGATACAGGGAACTATCCGCGTCTATGGAACTCCGGCAGAAGAAGGCGGTGGAGGAAAAGTCTACATCGCCCGTGCTGGCTTGATCAAAGACGTGGATACGATGATCCATTGGCATCCAAGTTCCCAGAATGCGGCGGGTGCGACTTCTTCGCTGGCCAATATCTCGACCAAGTTTCGGTTTTATGGGGAAGCTTCTCACGCAGCTGCGGCTCCAGAGAGAGGCAAATCAGCCCTGGACGCAGTCGAGGCGATGAACTTCATGGTCAACCTGATGCGTGAGCATGTGCCAATGGAAACCAGAATGCACTATGTGATCACCCGTGGAGGAGAGGCCCCGAATGTGGTTCCTGCTTTCGCAGAATCATATCACTATGTCCGTCATCCAGATGCCATCGTCGTGAAAGAGATCTTTGACCGAATGGTAAAAACCGCCGAGGGCGCAGCGTTGGGAACCCAAACGCGCATGGAATACGAAGTCATCAACGGCGTGTATAATCTCCTGCCCAATGAGACGCTTGCTCGCATCATGCACAAAAATCTGGAGCTTGTAGGCGGAGTTACCTACACACCGGAGGAAAAGAAATTTGCCGAAGACATCATCAAAACTTATCCTGCGGGGGTCAAAGCAAGTCCAGACGACGCAGCGAAGATTGCCCCGTTTGTGGTGTCTGAGGAAGGCGCCGGCGGATCTACCGACGTGGGAGATATCAGTTGGCTGGTGCCGACTGTAGGTCTGGGTGCTGCGACTTGGGTACCAGGCACCTCTGCGCATACTTGGCAGGCAGTCGCGGCGGGCGGCATGAGCATTGGGCAAAAAGGCATGCTGGTAGCTGCCAAGACGATGACTTTGACCGCGATGGATATCTTCAAAGACCCCTCTGTGACTGGCAAAGCGCTGGAGGAATTGAACAAAAGAAGAGGGGATAAGTTCGTCTATAAGGCTTTGGTGGGCGACCGGAAGGCTCCGTTGGATTACAGAAAGTAAAGTACTGACTTGGGGCTGAACTGTTCGAAGATGACTATTTTGAAGACGCTGTGTTTAGTGTGCTTTTGCGCGTTATTGACGCATCGTTCTTTTTCTTTTCAGCAGGACAGTTTAGCCACTCCTTCTCCCAAAATCGGCCTGGTGCTCAGTGGCGGGGGAGCCAAAGGAATGGCTCATGTCGGCGTAATCCGTGCCATGGAAAAGGCTGGAATCCGTCCCGACTACATCGTTGGTACCAGCATGGGCTCGGTGATTGGTGGCTTGTATGCCTTGGGCTACAGCGCGGATGAGCTCGAGCAGATCATTCGCGCCATTGACTGGGATCTGATCATCTCCAACCGGGTCGGCTTTGAGACTGTTGCCTTTGAGGAGAAAGAATACTACAACAGATACCTGCTTGAGTTCCCGATTCGGAATGGGAAAATCTCGCTTCCTTCCGGATTGATCGAAGGACAGATGCTGTCGGAGGTCTTGCAGTACTACACCTGGCCGGCCCGGAAGTACAAGGACTTCGACGACTTCCCGATTCCATTCCGTTGCATCGCCACGGACATCAGTACCGGACAACCGATCGTTTTCCAAGGCGGATACCTTCACGACGCGTTGCGCTCAAGTATCGCCATTCCTACCGCATTTACTGCTTTCCATCTGGACAGTACGATGGTCGTGGACGGCGGTGTGGTGAATAACTATCCCGTGGACGTGGTGAAGGCCATGGGTGCGGACTATGTAATCGGCGTCAACGTGAGCGACGAGGATTTTATCAAAGCTGCCGATTTGGAAGGGTTCGCAGCGATCTTGATGCAGCTCTCGATGGCGCAGTCGCTCGGCAAAACAGCCGTCAATATCAAAGACACAAACATCTATATCAAACCAGATCTGGGGCCTTATGGCACGGCGAGCTTTGATGACTTCGATGCCATCTTGAAGATCGGAGACGAGACTGGGGAGAAGTTTTACCCGAGTTTTGAACATCTAGCAGACAGCCTGGGACGGAAAGACAGCTTCGAAGCAATCGGTCTGGAGGCCCGCTCGATTCGTATCCAGTCCATCCAGGTACTTGGGAATTCCATCTTTCCGACCTCGCTCATCTTATCCAAACTGGATGTGAAGGACGGGGAAGAAGTGACGCGCAAGGAACTCCAGGACGGGATCAACCGGGTGTTTGGCATGAATGGTTTTTACAAGGTTGACTATAGTCTGGCCGCTGTTGATGGGGGAGATTTTGCCCTTTTGATCAGGGTAAAAGAAAAATCTTCCCGGTTGCTCAATACCGCAATCCATTACGACAACCAGTTTTCTGCGGGAATTCTCTTGAATTATACGGCCCGGGATCTGATCGGAAAGTCTTCCCGTACTGTGGTCTTGGCGGACATTTCCCAAAATCCAAAATTCAGGATCGACTACTACAAGTATGTAGGTGGCGCCAAAAAGTTTGCTTTTAATATGCGGTTGAATTACCTCAATCAGCAACTGCCCAACTATGTGGACGGCGAGGAAGACAACGTGACCATTACAAGAAACTCGCGCGCAGAGGCACAGATGATCTCTACATCTTCTCTTAAACAGGCTTTTTCTTTTGGGATGATTTTGGAAAATAACAATTCGAAATATCGGTTTGCGAGCGTTTTTCCGGAGGATATTAAGAATGCGTACCAACGCAACTTGGGCCTGAAGTTTCGCTACTACCGCAATTCTCAAAATGACCGTAATTATCCGACAACAGGAGCAGAGGGGCTGGTCGAGACCATCTTCAACGTTGGTAACTGGCTGGGGATGAATATAAAGTCCGGCGTGGATACCGTGTATCTGGATTCAGAGGGAGAGCCTTTTCCGATTCCTGTCTCCGCCTTGGACGAATTGATCGAAACGTTCACGCCACAGTCTCATGCCACGGTTTATGGCAGATATTCAAAATTCCTCCCGTTGACTCCGAGGCTACAGATCAAGCCTGAGGTGGCAGGAGCAGTGGTGTTGTCTACCGATGACGGGTCGAAGATCTTTCAGGATTTCTACGTGGGCGGCTACCAGAATATCCGGTTTGGAGACACGAGATTCTGGGGTCTAAACTATGCCGAGGTGACTGCTCCCAACTTTCTCAAGCTCGGCGCGGAGGTTCAGTTTATTCCATTCAAGAAGATCTACTTGCGGGGTGGGGCGAATGTGATAGGGTACAGTCAGCAATATCCAATCGACGAGGTGAGTTTTCCGGACAAGATCTTTCGGGACGAAAGTTACTTTGGCTACGGCGCGGATGTCACATACAAATCCATCCTTGGACCGATTACCTTTGGCGTCACGAGCAACACCACAGACAAAAAACTGAGGACCTATTTTTCCATCGGCCTGTCTTTCAACTATTCAGATCGCTAGATTTTGCCGGGCTGATTTTTCCGTTGGTGGAATTCCTCACCGATTCTCGACAGCCCTTTTCAAAAAAATCTATCTTGGCTTTTAGTATTTGCCCAAAATACCTAAAACATGAACAGAAGGAACTCACTCAAGCTCATCGGCGGATCAGTGGCAGGCATCGCCGGACTCGCACTGGTGGACTGGAAATGGCAGATCGTGGATCGATTGACTCATCAGGGCTTTTTTAGCTTTGATGAAGAACGGATAATCACGGCCATCGCCGACACATTCATTCCGGAGGGCCACCCCCCGATCTTGCCCCCTCCCGATGCCAAACCCATCGGTGCGGTCAGCACCGGAACCGATCAGTTTCTGGTCAAATTTTTTGAAAAATGCCTTGAAAAGGAAGATCAGGACCTGATCAAATCCCAGCTAAAAGCGCTTAAAAAATCAGGGTTTGAGGATTTTTCTCAGGAAGAAAGAGAAAACACCCTGATGTCTTTGAAAGCATCTGAAGACGAGGAGCAAAAGAAGTTTTACGATTTGATGCGCTCCAACACGATCATGGGATTTACGACGGTCAAAGAAGTCATGGTCGATTACCGTGGCTACCAAGTCGCTCCCGGTTTCTACCGTGGATGTGCGGATGTACCTGCTGATAAAGTTTAGACCCAAAATCCCATGCTACAAGATTCAAAAGAAAAACGCACCTACGACGCCATCGTCATCGGCTCAGGAGCATCCGGCGGCTGGGCTGCGAAAGAGCTCTGCGAAAAAGGACTGAAGACACTGGTGCTCGAGCGGGGCCGTATGGTCCGTCACGTCGAAGACTATCCAACGGCTTCTAAAGCGCCTTGGGAGTTTGAGTTTCGGGGCAATGTGCCGATCGAAAAGCGCTCCGGAGTCGGTGGAGCCAACTGGCAGCGTGAAGAGACGATGCACTGGACTTTGGCACAAGATGAGCAGCCGTATATCGAGGAAAAACCTTTCCGCTGGTTTCGGGGCTACCACGTCGGAGGTAAATCGCTGCTCTGGGCCAGAGGTACCCAGCGTTGGTCTGACTTTGATTTTGAAGGGCCGGACAGAGACGGTTATGCAGTGGACTGGCCGATCCGATACAAGGACATGGAGCCCTGGTATAGCTATGTGGAGCAATTTGTCGGTTTTTGTGGAAATAGAGATGGGCTGGCTGAACTTCCCGATCAGATGGTGCAGCCGGGCTTTGAGCTGAGCTGCATCGAAAAGCATTATTCAGCCCAGTTGAAAGAACTCTACGGGGACCGCCATTTGATCCAAGGTAGGATGGCTCACCTGACCGATCCGCAGGAGATTCACAGGCAGCAGGGCAGAAGCAGATGCATGAATCAGGCGATGTGCAACCGTGGCTGTATCTACGGAGGTTATTTTTCGGCCAATGCCTCTACCTTGCCTTGGGCTGAAAAGACCGGAAATCTCACGCTACGGCCCGATTCGGTCGTGGAGTCGGTGATCTATGATGAAGAAAAAGGGAAAGCGACGGGAGTTCGGATCATCGACCGACACACCGGAGAGGCGATTGAGTTTTATGCAAAAGTCATCTTCCTCAACGCTTCCACGCTCAACTCCAATGCGATCTTGCTGAATTCCAAATCCTCACGCTTTCCCAACGGACTGGGAAATGACAGCGGGCTGATGGGCAAATTCATCACTTGCCATAACTATCGGGGCAGCGGAAACGCAACTTTCGAAGGCTTTGCGGATAAATTCAACGAAGGCCGAAATCCGGGTCATGCCTATGTCCCGAGGTTCAGGAACGTCTTTCTGCAGGAAACCGATTTCCTCAGAGGCTACGCCATCGGGATGTCGGGAGGTCGTCAATTGGATGGCAATGGCGAATTGATTGGCGACGCGCTGCGGGATAATCTGCTCAACCCGAAATACGGACTTTGGAGCATGGCGGCTTGGATGCAAGGCGAAATGGTGCCGGATGAATCCAACCACATGCGTCTGAGTGAGGACGAAAAAGACAAATACGGAATTCCAAAGGTCATCATGTCAGTCGAGTGGAAAGACAATGACAACAAGATGACGGCGGACTTTATCCAGCAACAAAGTGAGATGTACGAGCGGATGGGCTTCAAAAACATCAACGTGATAGATCGGGGCTCGCCTCCTGGTTCGGATATCCATGAGATGGGCGGCGTGCGTATGGGCAACGATCCCAAGACGTCCCTGCTCAACAAATACAACCAGCTTCACCATTGCAAAAACGTCTTTGTCACAGATGGGGCCTGTATGACGAGTGGAAGTACACAAAACCCGACGCTGACCTTTATGACTTTGACTGCCCGCGCGGCTAACCATGCCGTAGAAGAACTGAAGAAAATGAATCTATAATTTTTGGTCCACGGACGACAGTCGACTGCCGCCTGATTCCACCAGCCAAGCGGATGGTTTAATTCGGCCTCATCGAATGAAGTGCTTTACAAGCAGCTATGGACCGCGGACTGTTGACCGTTGATAAAAATAAAAACCTATGAAAAAGACACTTTTACTCCTCCTCGCCTTCGCCTGGATCATTTCTCCTCAGGAGACTTTCGCGCAGAAAAAAGGCGACCCGATGCTTCAGGTTCCGCTGGGATTTGCTTCCTATACTTTCCGAAACCAATGGAAAAATGGCGTCCCCGAATCGCTTGACATCATTCAGCAGATGGGTTTCACGGAGTTTGAAGGCGGCGCGCCACAGGGCGTTTCTCCGGAGGACTTCAAGAAAATGCTTTCGGATCGTGGCATTTCGATCCCTTCGACCGGAACCGGTTTCGAGCAATTGGAAAAAGATCCTCAAGCCGTAGCCGATCGGGCAAAAGCTTCGGGAGCGACGTATGTGATGTGCGCATGGATTCCTCACAAAAAAGGAGAATTCAGCAAAGCAGACGCGGACCGGGCCATCAAGGCTTTCAATGAAGGAGGCAAAGTCCTGAAGGAAAACGGGCTTATTTTCAAATACCACGTCCACGGCTACGAATTCCAGCCTTATGAAAAAGGAACTCTGTTTGACTACTTGGTAGAAAATACCGATCCGAAGTACGTTTCCCTGCAAATGGACGTGATGTGGACTTTTTTCGGAGGAGGAGATCCGGCGGCTTTGCTGAAAAAGTACGGCAAGCGCTGGGTTTCACTTCACTTGAAGGATTTCCGTAAAGGTGCTCCCCAAGATATGACTGGCCTGACCGGGCCGGAAAATGACGTTCCGCTCGGAGAGGGACAGTTGGACTTCCCGGCGATCCTGAGAGAAGCCAATAAAATCGGCATCAAGCACATGTTTATCGAGGATGAGGGTGACCACGAATTGGAGGCCTTGCCAAAAAGTATTGCTTATTTGAAAAGCCTGAAGTATTGATTCAGTTCCCGGTTTTCCGGGCTTTCTCCATTAAGTTATATGAAGAAAATTGCCGTATTCCTCGCTCTTTTTACGCTGACTTTTCAGTCTTTTCCCCAGGACAAAGAGAGACTGAATGTCATCCTTATCCATGTCGATGATTTGGGTGCGACGGATTTTGGGGTGTTTGGAAGTGATTTCTACGAAACCCCGCATCTTGATCAGTTGGCGGCCGAGGGGATGCGCTTCACCCAATCCTATGCCGCGGCGCATATCTGCTCGCCATCCAGGGCGGCGTTGATGACGGGAAAATATCCCGCGAGGATCGGAATCACGGACTGGATTCGGGCGAAATTTCAGGGAGTGACCACGTCCGGCCTGCCCGGAGAGTACGAGGAATTTGCCGATAAGCCGCTGAAAACGCCCAAGATTCAGGGTTTTCTGCCCTTGGAAGAACAGACTATTCCGGAGCGATTGAAGCCATTGGGTTACAGCACACTCCATGTGGGCAAATGGCATCTTGGCGAGGAAGGGATGCATCCGGAGGATCAGGGATTTGACGTGAACATCGGCGGGAATGACCTTGGCCAACCGCCGAGCTACTTTGATCCCTACTTGCCGGCTACTCCCAGGGAGTTTTATCAGATCAAAAACCTGCCGCCACGCAAGACCGGTGAATTTCTGACAGATCGGGAATCGGATGAGGTGATTGGCTTTTTGGATACCCATCCGGGGAAACCGTTCTTTGTCCATTGGGCACCTTATGCGGTGCATACGCCGATCATGGGGCCTGCTGATTTGGTGGAAAAATACAAGCAGAAGAAGCCAGGCCAGCAGCGAAATCCGGTCTATGCTGCGCTGATCGAAAACCTCGACGCCAATGTCGGCAAACTCATAGCCTACCTGGATCAAACAGGACTTCGGGAAAATACCCTGGTGATCTTCACTTCGGATAACGGCGGCCTGATCGGCAACAAAGCCAATCCAGTCACCTGGAACATTGGCCTGAGAGAATACAAAGGCTATCCCTACGAAGGAGGAATTCGCGTCCCGACGATTGTGAGTTTGCCGGGTAGAGTTCCTGAAGGAGTCGCTTCCGAAGTCCCGACAATCACGATGGATTGGGTATCCACGATCTTGGAAGTGGCCGGTGACAATCCGGATCAACCGGGATTGGAGGGTGAGAGCCTTTGGCCAGTGCTGACGGGAGCATCGCCGTCGCTTGAGCGTGACTTATTTTGGCATTTCCCCCACTATCGGGAGCCGGATGTAGTGCCACATTCGGTCGTTCGCTCTGGGGATTACAAGCTGATCTACTACTTTGACGGCAAGGAAGCGGAACTTTTTGACCTGCGCAACGATCCTCTGGAGGGAACCAATCTGGTGAAGCAGTTGCCCCTGGTTGCGATGGAACTGAAGACGAAGTTGGAAGCTTTTTGGGAGGAAACCGGCGCGAGATTGCCGGTGAAGAAGTGATTGTTGTAAGATAGATTACAGTAATAAATATTACAATAAATGGATTGAGAATGCTGTTAGAAACCACTTTCGAAGAGTTTCTACTTGTTCCGGGAAGAATTGAGGCCAATCATTTCTTTTCTTTCAGGCTGTCTACCAAGACTTTGATGTTTGCGATCAGAGATTGAGGTTCGTCCCATTGGATATAGTGGCCTGAATTGGTGAGATAGATGAGCGCGCCGCCTTTGTCCGAAGCGTAGATCAGCTTTTTCCATCGTTCCATATTTGAATTGTTTTTGACGTGGAAGAATTGCTCTTGGTCAAAATCTTTGCTTCGCCTCTCGACCGGTACATCAAACTTCCCCCCGACAAAAAAGTAGATCGGAACATTTGGCAATGTCAATCTTGAGATTTCTTCAAAGTCGTTTAGTCTTAACTCCCTCAAAACCTCACCTTCGCTCCATGGTCCGAAA
Organism: Algoriphagus terrigena DSM 22685; assembly: GCF_000429445.1. Lineage (GTDB taxonomy): Bacteria > Bacteroidota > Bacteroidia > Cytophagales > Cyclobacteriaceae > Algoriphagus > Algoriphagus terrigena. The sequence goes on along the minus strand of NZ_AUBW01000010.1, from coordinate 34,654 downwards.
TTCACAGAGTCCACCTTACTCGGTTGATAAAGGCGCTTGGTGATCATTTCCTCGATCTTAGCTTCCGGTACTCCGATAGTTCGGAATATATCGTTCCAGTCGTCCTTTGTCTCCGTAAAATCCGCGGGATCAACGAATACCAATCCGGCGATTTCATCGGGATAGAGACCTGCATAGCTTCGGATATAAACACCTCCAAACGAATGTCCGACCAAGATGTAGGGTGGAAGAATCTGCAATGAATCGAGAAGCGCATGAAGGTTCTCATTCACAAACTGGATGGTGGGCATTTCAAAAACAACCTCGGATTTCCCCATTCCGGCCCGGTCATAGGCGACTACAGGAGCAAAAGAGGCAATCGAATCCAGCACCTTATTCCATGAGCCCAAGTCCACGCCCATCCCATTTTCGAATACGATGACAGTCGAACCTTTGGCCCGGTCTTCCATCCCCTTCACTAAGACGTTGATATTGATGCCGTTTACAGAGACGAGTTTTTCTTGAGTGAAACCCAGCGAAGGAAATAAGAGGAGGAGCAGGGCAAAAGCTGTTTTCACGACTTGTTTTCTTTCTAAGATAAGAACCGTTTCAAAAATAGCTGTCCAAAAACTCAAATCAGTTGATCTGGCTGGACTGATATTCGGAGGGAGGTGTCAGCTAAAAAACCACTATCAAATCACCTTCAGCTGCAGGTGTTCCAGTGAAATTCCCAGGAGCGACTTCTCCCCAACTGGTATAAAGCCCAAGTTCAAATAGAGTCTCTTTGCTCCGGGATTTGTCTTGTCAACCAACAGACCAATCGTCCCGCCGCCTGTTTTGACCTTCTCGTTGATCACAAACTGAAGCAATTGAAAGCCGATGCCCTTCCCCTGATGGACTGACGAAACTCCCAGCGAATCGATGTAAGATTCGCCGGCATGCGTCTCGTCCTCCACTTGCAGGGTGGAGTCGAAATGCTGATGGATATAGTCCAGAACTGGTTTTCTCAATTCTGCCAATTTCGCTCCATCATAAACCAAAACTGCGCCGACCAACTCGTTTTCATCCTCAGCAACATAGCAATTCTGGTAGGAGTATTGGTTGCTTTGTCTTTTTACAAAATGAAACAAAAAATCCCTCGCCTTCGGATAGTTCTTCTCCCCGGCGAACTTGTACATCACCTCTCCGGAAGCCAGCATCAAAAGTCCTGCAATGGCCTCAGCATCTTCAAACAGAGCTTTTCTAATATTCATGGAGGAAACGTGGCCTGATGTAACTGTTGTAAAGTTGCGATAAATTCCGGTGGAATGGCAGCTGGCTGACAGCATTTGGTGCTTATCGCCGAGGAGCCCCCCGTTTAAACGATAATCTCAAACTTTCTCTGATTTTGGTTTTCTGGGAGGAAAATAATCCTTTCATTAGATGATTGTTAAAAAAAATAACAGAAGTAATCTGATCTTGTTAAAAATTATCCATCAACTTCAAAAGAACTTTACTTTGGCTCGGAAACATATTTACCTCGCTGCTCTTTTTGCGCTGATCCTTTTGTGGGGATGCTCTGCTCCTTCTGCCCACCCTTCCGAAGAAACTCCCACGGCCAATTCCGCCCATCAACCCGTCATCATGGCCTACTACGTGCCCGAGCGGAACTACAAGCCCGAGGAGGTTCCGGTGGAAAAACTGACCCACATCATCTACTCTTTCGCCCATGTGATCGATGGGGAGATGAAGTTTGGCAAACCTGAGATAGCAGGAGCGAAACTGGAAGCGCTGGTGAAACAAAAGGAGCGAAATCCGGATCTGAAAGTCATGATCGCCATCGGCGGTTGGGGTGCGGATGGATTCTCTGACATGGCGCTGACTCCGGAGAGCCGGGCAAAGTTCATTGCCAGCGCTAAGAATTTTATCCAAACCTATGGCCTGGACGGCATGGATATGGACTGGGAGTATCCCGGGATTTCGGGAGCGGGTACCAAAGCCCGACCGGAAGATACCCAAAACTTTACCGCACTCATGAAGGGCTTGCGGGAGATGCTGGATACCTTCGACACGCCAAAGATCCTGACTTTTGCTTCGGCGGGTTGGAAGCGGTATTACGATTTCATCGATGTGAATGAGGTCATGAAGTACGCGGACTACACCAATGTGATGACCTACGATCAGGTCTCCGGCGTGTCTATCTACACCGGACACCATACGCCGCTTGGCGATGTCAAAAGCGCAGATATCGCGGGGACGCCGTTCAAAGCCCATCTGGATAGTCTGTTCCAAAGCGGAGAAAATCCTGATCCCGACCCTCGGTCCGCACAAAAGATCGTCGATTTCCTAATCGAAAAGGGTGTCGATCCCAAGCAGATCGTGATCGGAGGAGCCTTCTACGGACGGGTTTGGAAAGGTGTGCCGCCGGTAAACAACGGACTCTATCAGCTCAGCAACGGCTTGCACATCGGCTGGATGGCCTATCACGAGATCCGGGAAAAGTACGAGCAGGACAGCAGTTTCCAACGATTCTGGGATGACAAAGCGCAGGCTCCCTACATGTACAATGCAGCCGACAGCTTGATGGTGTCCTATGATGACACCGTGTCCGTAGCCCTGAAAACCCGCTATGCGATGGAAAAGGGCATCGGAGGTATCATGTTTTGGGAACTCGGCAACGACACCAAAGAAGCAGGCTCCCTGCTTGACGCGATCTACAAGGCTTCGAAAGAGTAAGGGTTTGTAGGATTGGGAGTCGGGGAGAGACGTGGTCAATCCGTGAGTGGGACACTCACGGGGACGATAAGTTCAAAACTCAACACACCAGTTTAAACCCATATCCCCGCACATTCAGGATCTGAATCCCAGGGTCGTCCTGGAGTTTTTTGCGAAGTTTGGTGATAAAGACATCCATGCTGCGGGCATTGAAAAAGTCGTCCGAACCCCAGATTTGGGTGAGAATCTTGGTTCGGTCGGTGATGTCATTCGCGTTTTCCAGTAGAATCTGAAGTAATTGGGATTCTCGGGAAGTGAGCGGATGCTCGCTTTCTCCCAGCTTCAGCAATTGTCGGGTAGGATGGAATTCGTATTTCCCCAAGACGATCCAATCGCTTTGGCTCTGCCGGACTCGGATCTTGTCCAGATGGGATTTGATTCGGACGATCAGTTCCTCCATGCTAAAGGGCTTCCGCACGTAGTCGTTGGCTCCGAGGCCAAAGCCTTTGACCACATCTTCGGTCTGGCTTTTGGAAGTGAGGAAGATGATTGGGGTGTAGGGATCGGTCTTGCGGATTTCCGCAGCCAGGGTGAATCCATCTTTCTTCGGCATCATCACATCCAGGACCAGTACATCCGGCTTTTGCTGGAGGTAGCTTTCCCAGGCTTTTTGCCCGTCGCCACAGAGGCGGACTTTGAAGTCCCTGCTTTCGAGACTTTCCTGAATGATCATTCCCAGGGCCAATTCGTCTTCGGCCAGTAATACATTGATCTTGCTCATGGCCAGATGGTGGTGAAGGCCGTGTGCTTCGGCGCGGTGTCCAATTCGATCTTGCCTCCGTGTTTTTCGAGGATTTTTTTCACGTAATAAAGCCCGATTCCAAAGCCTTTGACATCATGCAGATCTCCCTGTGGAATCCGGTAAAACTGCTCAAAAACCCGCTCCTTTTGTGCGGATTCTATCTTTCCGCCATTGTCCCAGATGCGGATGCGGCTGTTGCCGTTTTGGTCCAGGCAAATCCGGATTTGATCTCCGCCGTATTTGATGGCGTTGTCCAAGAGGTTGGAGATGACGTTTTCAAAGTGAAAGGGATCAGCCAGGATCGGTTTGCAATGGGAGGGCAGCGTGAGGTCAATGGATTTCTCGGGAGCCATCGTGTGGAACTTCTGCACGAGGGTGCGGAGCAAAATCTCAGGTTCGATTGGCTCTGGATGAAGCGGCAATTGGTCAGAATCCAGGGTAGCCGTTTCCAGCAGTTTCTCCACCATCTGGTTCAATTTGAGCATTTGGGCTTTGGAAATGCCCAAGTAGCGACTGGTCTTTGCAGGATCATTTTCCGAATTGAACAGCTGAATCCCCTCGATCGCTGAAAGCGTCGTCGCAATCGGGGTTTTGAATTCGTGGGTGATGTTGGCGATCAGGTCCTGCTTGATTTCGGCGATTTCCTTTTGGTTTTTGATCGTCTGGTACAGGTAATAAAAGGCATAGGCGATGATGGCCAAAAACGTCAAAGAAGTCAAAATCTCGAAGATTCCACGTCTTACCAGGGTTTTCGAAATAATTTCAAAATGTATCTCCAACGACTGTCCCGGTGGTAAAAAGGTAGCGCGGGAGACGGTAATGTAGCTCAAGTCCGATTTTTTCTCTGGCGCTTTTGGAGGCTCCATTTTTTCTCCTGTTCGGGGGATCCTTCTGGTGGATTGGAAAAGTTCGTAGTCGATCTCGATTCTTTTACGATCCAGTTCTGCCTCGAGGTATGTCTTGATTTTGTCAAAATCAAGGGAATCCCGCGTGATGGAGATGATAACTTTGTTGGTGAAATATCGGAGCTGGTTGATGCTGTCGTTTTGATTTCGCCTGTAGAACACGTTCAAATCTTGGCCTTTGTCCACATTAATTCTTTGGGAAGAATCTAGAAAAATCATTTTTACAGTGGAATCGGCTGGCGCACCCTGCCAAAAAATGGAGTCAATTTCTTGACTTAATTCAGAATCCAGGGACCTTTTAAGCCGGAGGGTATTGTGACTCAACCCATTCGCAGATATGCCGACGGTGTCTTGACTGTTTATGGTAATATGCGTGATATGGCCCGAGTCTAATCCCGCGAAACTGGGGGGAGCGGGGGAGCCGGGCCGATTGGTCAACCCAATCACATTGGTTTGGGCCAGTTCGGCAAAGTAGCTTTCGAGAGCATTGTCCAGAGACTGCTGGATGTCCACGACGAGCTGACGTCTGATGATCTGCAATTGGGAATAGGTGCGCCAGGCCTGAACCCCGATGCTCACCAGCAGGGTAAATCCGATCAAAAATCCTATTCGCTTGAATTGCAGCTTTTTCATGTGATTGTAATTATTTCTTAAAGGCCACATGGAATCTCGCAAGCTTTATAGTCATCTCTACGAGTCTCGCTTGCAACTAGCTCGATTTCACGCCACTAAATTAGAGGCTTATGTGGAAGCGAAAAACCGAGGTTAACACACGTTAACAGTGCTTAACGCTTTTGCTCAGCGGCTTTGGATTGGTTTGTACCGAACAATTTATCCCAAACCAAAATCCATTTTAGCCATGAAAACCAGACTTTTGATTCTCCTTTCCTTATTCGGCTTCCTCCTCGGTGAGGCAGAATCCCAGCAGCTTTCAGGTAGAGCCTATTTCAAAGCTTCTAATCAGATTATGATTCGGATAGACAGCGCCGATATGAGTCCGGAAGAAATTGCCGAAGCTCATGAAATCATGAAAAAACCCTGGCAGCGGGACTTTATCCTTTCTTTTACCCAAACTGAATCCAACTGGAAGCAAGCCGAAACTCTAGCAGGCGCCACCGATCAAGCCAGTGCCGATGGGATGACTATCAGTCTTTCCGGAAGTGGAAGCGAGGTCCTCTATAAAGACCTCGTGGATCAAAGCTATGTGCAGGAGCAAGAGTTTATGGGCAAGGAGTTTTTGATCCAGGATGCCTTGGTTCCGCGCCAATGGGAACTGAGTGCAGAGACGAAAAAGATCGGAAAATACACAGCGCAAAAGGCAAGCTATTTTGAAGTGGTGGATGCACAGCGCTTTTCGGCAGAGATGACGGAAATGGAAGATGTGAAAGATACCATCCAGGTCACCGTCTGGTTTACTACCGAAATCCCCGTGGCCCATGGTCCGGAAAACTACTTCGGATTGCCGGGTTTAATCTTGGAGGTGCATAATGGAGGCAGAACCTACTATTGCGAAAAAATCGAACTCAATCCTGCGGCTGATCCTGTGGAAATTGAAAAGCCCAAACAGGGAAAAGTGGTCAGCTATGAAGAGTTTCATGTGATCCAGGAAGAAAGCATCCAGCAGCTGCAAAATCGATATCAGGGCAAGCCGGGTGAGGGAAATAAGGTCCGGGTTGGTGGATGATTGGAAGTTTTAGAGTCAAGATTTAAGCGTCAAGAAAGTCAAAATTTCGAAGCCTCCGACTAGACTTTTGCCAGCTTAAAATTCAAGGTTAAGACACGTTAACAGTGCTTAACTCTTTGGTTTGATTGCATTTTATTGGTTTGTGCCAGAATGAAATAAGTCAACAGGCCACGGTCGTAAGACCACCAAATTTAATCCAAACCGCAAATTCAACTTATTCAGACAAATAATTTAACCTAGCTATGAAAGCAAAACTACTAGTACTCGCATTGCTCTTTTTTGTGAGCGCGACCATACCCCAGGCCATCGCTCAGGGATTGACCGGACGAGCCTATTACAAATCCTCCAGCAGCATGCAGTTCCAGATGGACAGCAGCAAAACCAGCCCCGAGCAGATGGCCGAAATCCAGGCGCAGCTCAAAAAGCAGATGGAGCGGGACTACATACTTTCTTTCACCCAGACAGAATCCAACTGGAAGCAAGCCGAAAGTCTTGGTGCCGGACCAGCCACAGCCAGCTCTGGCGGCATGACCATGGTGATCAATACAGGCAGTGCAGACCGGGTGCTCTACAAAAACATCGCAGACCAAGCCTATGAACAGGAACAGGAAATGATGGGGAAAGAATTTCTGATCAAAGATGTCCTGGAGCCTGCCGAATGGGAGCTCACAGGAGAGACCAAAAAAATCGGAAACTACAACGCTCAAAAGGCAATCTATTCCAAGATTATCGATTCCCAGCGGTTTTCCACCGGGATGACTGAGATGGAAGCTGTCAAAGACACGATCAAGGTAGAGGCTTGGTTTACCCCAGAAATCCCCGTTTCCCATGGGCCGGATAATTACTTCGGCTTACCGGGTTTGATACTGGAAGTTCATAATCAAGGCAGAACACTTATTTGTGAAAAAATCGAGCTGAATCCTGCTTCCCACCCTGTTGAAATCGAGCATCCCAAGCGTGGGAAAATTGTCAGCCGCGAGGAATTCCGAACCGTGCAGGAGGAAGGGATGAAACAGATGATGAACCAGTACCAGGGAAAGCCCGGTGAAGGGAATCAGTTTACGATTAGGGTGGGAAATTAGTATTAAGTACAAAGTACCAAGTACCAAGTACGATGACATGTGTCAGGCTGAGCACCTACGAGAGTTGGGAAGGCGAAGCCTTTTGGGACGAGGTAAACGCACCACAGAAGAATCCAGATTAAATCTTTACCTGACACAGCCGTGGACTGTCGTCCGTCGACTGTTGACCATTTAAAACTAAACCAACTATGCCTTTTTTCTACCGGACTTTGATCTGCCTGGGATTTGTTCTGATTTCCTTTTCTTCTTTTTCCCAAACCAAACCCCTCGTCGGACAGGTTTTGGACAGCCTGAATCGGCCGATTGCTTACGCCAACGTCGTGGCGGTGAACCAGGGCACCCAAAAGATCGGCGGATTCGGGATCACCAACGAGGAGGGGAGATTTAAGATCACGCTGGCTCAGGGTTTCCAGTTTCTACTCCGTGTTTCTTTTGTCGGCTATCAGCAGTTTGAAAAACTGATCTCAGAATGGAATCAGGATGTCCAGATGCAGATCATCCTAAAGCAAAGTGATACGGAGCTCGGGCTGGTCGAAGTGGTATCCGAGATGCCGGTTACGATGAGAGGGGATACGCTGACGTACAAGGCGGACGCCTTTACCACCGGCACGGAGCGCAAGCTGGAGGATGTGCTGGAAAAGCTGCCGGGATTCCAGATCGACGACAACGGTGATGTCAAAGTACAGGGCAAAAAGGTCGACAAAATCCTGGTAGATGGCAAGACGTTCTTTGACGGAGACACCAAGCTGGCTACCAAAAACCTTCCCGCAAATGCCGTGGACCGGGTGCAGGTGTTGAAGAATTTCAACGAAATCTCCCCGATCCGGGGACTGGACAATGACGAAACATTGGCCCTGAATATCCAGCTGAAGGACGGGAAAAAGAACATGGTCTTCGGCGATGTGACGGCCGGAGGAGGGCCGCAAGAACGCTATTTGGGGCACGCGAATGTCTTTTATTATGCTCCCAAACTGAATCTAAACCTAATCGGAGGCACTAACAATGTCGGCGAGCAAACCTTTACGCTTCAGGATTATTTCCGGTTTAGCGGGGGAATGGCCGGACTGGGCCGAAGAACCGGTTCGAATGTGGCCCTTGCAGGAGACGACATCGGCATCCCGATGGCCAGCCGCGATAACGCCGCTTCGCTCGAGACTACACTTGGGGCACTTAATTTTAATTACAATCCAAGCAAAAAGTGGAGGCACTCTGGATTTCTGATCGGTTCAAGTTCGGATAATGAGCTCGGGAGTTCTTCCTTTCGAACCTATCTGAACTCAGGTGAAAACAATCAGGAACTCCTGACCTCGGTCAGCCGGGTGGAAAACAAATCCGGGCTCCTGAAGTATGGCTTGACTTTCACGCCTAAAGACGAAACATATTTCAAATACAGCGCTTTTGGGAAGCTCTCCGATATTGAGAACGGGAATCTGATGAACTCCAATTTTGGGCAAATTGTCCAAAATCTTGGGACGGTTCAAACCCGAACTCCCTACAGCTTGCAGCAGAAAGCCGAATGGTATCATGCGCCGAGCGAGAAGCGGGTGTACTCCATGGAGGTGAACTGGGAAAAGAAATTTCAAGATCCGCTGTATGAGTTGAACACGAATTTGAAGCCGCTGGGCGGTGTCATTCCGGTCATGGATCAGGAAAGCTACCAGTTTCTTCAGCAGCAGGAGATCCATTCCCGCACGATCGAGGGAGCTTTTAACTACTACCACATCCTGAATGCAACCAACCACCTGAACTGGTCGCTGGGCTATCAGAACATCTCCCAAAGCCTGACGGGAAGCTTGGAGCAGGTGGACGCAGGGAGTGATTTTGATGCCTTTGAAAATGACAATGAGTTTGGCTTCCAGGATCTGTATCTGGGGACGACGTACAAGACCAAATGGAAAAAACTGATCCTCAGTCCCTCACTTTACCTTCACCGTTTCGCTTGGCAGGATCAGCAGTTTGAGGACGAACGAAGCCATGACAAGGTGCTGTTACTTCCGGGATTTTATGCCAAATGGGCCATCAAGACGAACCGTTCATTGACCTATCGTTTCCAGACCGAAGCCAATTTCATGGACATCCAAAAGCTTGCCCAGGGGTTTGTGCTTCAGGATTACAATGCGGTGTTTCAGGGCAATCGCGTGCTCGAAAATGGTCTCTACTACACCCATTCCCTGAATTTTAACCATTTCGACATGTTCTCCGGATTCAATCTGTTTGGGGATGCAGTCTGGCAGAGAAAGAAGAACGAGCTGATCACCACGACGGAATTCATGGGGATCAATCGGCTTCTCTCGGTGCTCAACGTCGAGCCTACCAACGAGACGATCAATGGAAATCTCAGGATGGACAAGCGGTACAACCGCCTCAAATTCGAGTTGGGCGGGCGATGGAATGCCTACTCCAACAACCTTGTCTTGAATGATATGCCTAGCCGAAACGAACAATTCTCCCAGACCTATGACACAAAGGTGACCACGACGTTTTTTAAGGTTTTGGAAGTGGATCTAGGCTATTCTTTCACCGGAAACCAGTACACCTCGGGCGAGATCAAAAACACCTTTTCCACCCACAGCCCCAAAGTCGAGATCGATCTGGACATCTACAAAGGGATCAAACTGAATGCTGACTACACCTATAACACTTACCTGAATCAAGCCAGTGGAATCCGGAGCGACTACGAGTTTTTCAATGCTTTCCTGAGCTATCAGGGCAAATCCAGCCCTTGGGAATTCCGGCTTTCGGTGTGGAATATCCTCGACACCCGCTCGATCCGCAGAGACAGTTTCAGCGAAAATCTGATTAGTACCTATGCCTATCTTGTCCAGCCCAGGTATGGATTGTTGACGGTGAAATTTGATTTATAGCAACGCTTAATTTTAATTTTTGACCAAGACCGTGGTCTGCCGACAATGGTACGCCAACGACTTTTCCTTTTTTCAAAAACCATTAAATCCAACAGCTTTAAAGGAAACGCCTGTTTATTATTCATTGTCAGTAGTCCGATTAATACCTTGATGAGGTAATATGACTGTGGTTTTTTTTGGCAGAATGATCGTGGGTAACGGTCGTTCTGCTTTTACTTTCTATCATTCTATGAACATTAAATTCAGAACTTCTCTGGTATTGGGTCTCGCCATTGGCTTGCTCACCCATCTCCAAAGTGTCGCCCAGATCGCGGATTCCATTCCCGGCAAGATGGCGATTGCGGGATCGCGACCAGACCGAATCATCCTTCATCCCGGCGAAAACGGTGAGACTTCCATTGCAGTAAACTGGCGAACGGAATCTGCCGTCACTGAGTCATTTCTCGAGCTGGCACCGGCAACACCCGGACCGGAATTCCAGAAGGATGTCAGGAAGTTTTCCGCCAGCACTTCCAAATTCACCACGGAAAAGGAAGATGAGCCGATCTTGAATTTCAATAATCACGCGGTCAAAGTCGATCAATTGACTCCAGGCGCGATGTACATGTATAGGGTAGGCAAGCCGGGATTGTGGAGTGAATGGTTTCAGATCCAGATGCCGGATTCTAAAGCAGGATTTTCGATCCTGTACTATGGAGATGCGCAGACAAATATTTTGTCTCAATGGAGCCGAGTATATCGGGAGTCGCACCTGAAGTCAGGTCGTGTCGATGTCACCTTGCATGCGGGCGACTTGATCAACCGTCACAATTCGGATTTGGAATGGGGCGAATGGTTCAAGGGAGGCGCATTTTTGCATTCATCGATCCCGACGATCATGACTCCCGGCAACCATGAGTTTCGCGATGTCAAGATTACCGAGCACTGGAGAGCGCAGTTTAACCTGCCATCAAACGGTCCGATCGGTGTGGCAGAATTGCAAGAAACAGCCTACGAAGTCAACTATGCCGACGTGAAGCTGATCTCCTTGGACACCGAGCAGATCGATGAGTCCAATGAGATGCTGGAAATCCAGAAAGCATGGTTACGCGATATTTTGACCAACAATCCCAAGAAATGGACTTTTGTCTTTATTCATTATCCGGTTTATGCGACCAAGGCGGAGCGGACGAATGTGAAGTTGCTGGCGGATTTTAGACCGATTTTCGAAGAGTTTGGAGTGGATATGGTCCTGCAGGGGCATGATCATGCCTATGCAAGAGGCCAGGCCAATACCATTGCCGGGTCAGATAAATTGGACTACGACAAAGGTCCGGTCTACGTGGTGTCTGTGGCGGGACCAAAGATGTATGATGTAAATAAGCAGGAATGGATGGTGAGAAGTGCCTTCAACACGCAGCTGTTCCAGACGATCCGTATCAACGGCGACGAACTGGTGTATGAGTCGTACATGGGTACTGGCGAACTTTATGACAGCTTTGTGATGACCAAGAAAAAAGGCGGCAACAAGATCGTTAACAAGATCCCATCCACGCCCGAACGAACCGGTTCAAGAAACGATTGACTCCCACAAACATGAATTCCCGAATTTCTTTCGTGCTGCTGTTTTTTGTCCTGCTTTCCCAAGGAGCACAAGCCCAATTGAGTGAAATTAAAGTTCGGATGGACCATCCGGACAGTTTGGTCATTGCGTCCCATAGGGCTGCACATGCAGTTTATCCGGAGAACAGCCTGGCGGCTATTCGTGAAGCGATCCGTCTCGGAGTGGATATTATTGAGATTGATGTCAAAGTGAGTTCAGATGGAGTTCCCGTTCTCCTCCATGACGCCACCGTCAACCGGACTGCAGTATCTGCCCGCGGCCCGCTGGAAACCATGACAGCCGAGCAGATCAAGAAGGTAAAGCTGAAAAATACCGACGGTACCCAGTCCGACCAATACATTCCCACGCTGCGGGAAGCTTTGGAATTGGCCAAAGGGAAAGTCTATGTGGACCTGGATCTAAAGACTGAAAAAGTCCAGTATCTCGTACCTATCATACAAGAATTGGATATGGCAGATCAGGTGTTTTTCTTCGACTCGGATTGGGACGTGCTGGATCATGTCCGCAGTCTCATGCCAGAGGCCCAACTGATGCCGAGAACGTATTCTGTGGAGGATATTTATGCTGTGGAAAAGCGCTTCGCACCGGCGATGGTTCACATCGATCCGAGCTTTTACACAAGTAAGACGATGAAGGTTTGCCGCAAATTTGAGATGAAGACCTGGATCAATTCCCTAGGGGATTTAGACCGGAAATTGAATTCGACCCCTGATCCCAAACTTGCTCTGGACTTGGTCGCTCCCGGTGCGAGGATGGTTCAAACCGACCTCGTTGATTTTTGGGTGGAGGTTCGTTCCACTGCAAATAGCAGGTGAGTTCGGCGCAGGAGATTTAGCTTTCTCCCAAAAGAGAAGAAAAAAACAGGCCGGAAGTCAATTTTCCGGCCTGCTTTTGTTTATGGAGGTTGACCTTTTCCTGAGAAGCATTAAAAGCTAAAACAAAAAAAACATTAAAAGCTAAATATTGTAGATCATTAAAAGCTAAAAATTGTAAAACAATATAAGCTAAAAATTGTAAAACCGTAAAAGCTAAATTACCTTTGGAAAAAGGAAAGAATGGCTACAATCTCCGAAAGACTCGCTAACTCCCTGACCATCCTCAAGGATCTTCAGGAAGTAGAAAAGATTGCCGTCAAATCATCCGATCTGAGCCGTACCCATCGGGAGCGCCTGGTTCGTTCGGGTTTTTTGAAAGAGGTGATGCGGGGATGGTATGTTCCTACCCGACCGGATGAGCCTGCGGGGGAGAGTACTTCCTGGTACACTTCCTTTTGGTATTTCTGTGCTGCATACCTCGAGGAGCGGTTTGGGAAGGAATGGAGCCTGTCACCCGAGCAATCGGTGATTCTCCATGCTGGCAATCTCACTGTACCCAGACAGTTGCTGGTTCGGGCTCCCGGTGCCCGTAACCAGACTACCCAATTGCCATTTGATACATCCATCTTTGAGACCAGAGCGAAGATGGCAGATGCAGAAGAGACAGTCGTGGACGCACATGGACTGCGGCTGTTTTCCCTGGGATCGGCCCTCATTTATAGTCCAGAAGTTTTCTTTCGCAACAATCCCGTAGATGTGCGGGCAGCTTTGGCCACCTTTCGGGATGGCACAGATTTGCTTCGCAAGCTTCTCGACGGAGGCCATTCGGTGGTAGCGGGAAGACTGGCTGGAGCCTTTCGGAATATCGGACGGGATGCAATAGCAGATGATATCTTGGCTGGGATGCGGAGCGTGGGCTACGCGGTCACCGAGCAGGATCCATTTGCGGCTCCGAGTACTTTGTTGCTTCCTTCGAGGCAGGTTTTGCCTCAGGTAAACCGCCTTCATCTGATGTGGGCGAGCATGAGGGAGACGGTTTTGGAAGAGTTTCCCGAAGAGCCGGGGATACCTGCGGACCGTGAAGGCTACCTCAAGCGCGTTTCTGACCTCTTTGTCAACGATGCCTATAACTCGCTTTCGATCGAAGGCTATCGGGTATCGGCAGACTTGATCGAGCGAATCAAAGCGGGGAATTGGCAGCCGGAGGCCCGGGATTCAGACCGGCAGCATCGGGATGCAATGGCCGCCAGAGGGTATTGGCTTGCCTTTCAGTCAGTGAAAAAAGAACTCCAAGCCGTGCTTGAAGGTGCTGAATCCGGAAAAGTTGCAGAGTCTGCGCATCGGACTTGGTATCGGGAGCTATTTGCACCGAGCGTAGAGGCAGGGATTATCCGTGCCTCAGACTTGGCGGGATATCGCAATCAGCCTGTTTACATCCGTCAGTCCAAGCATGTGCCGCCGGGAAGCGAGCTGGTCAGGGATTTGATGCCTGCCTATTTTGAATTGCTTTCTTCAGAAGAAAGTGCTGCGGTTCGAGCTGTTTTGGGCCATTTTGCCTTTGTATATATCCATCCGTATGTGGATGGAAATGGCCGGATTGCCCGGTTTCTGATGAATCTATTAATGGCTTCCGGCGGATATCCCTGGACAATTGTGCCCATGAGCAGGAGAGAAGAGTACATGAACGCGCTGGAATCAGCCAGTTCGGCTCAGAATATCCGGCCTTTTGCAAAGTTTTTGCAAAGTTTGCTGGAGTCATAAAAAAAGGCCTGGAATTGCGTCCAGGCCTAATTTTTAATTTTGAAATCTTTCAATTTTCCAATCAAATAGTCGCTACCAGCTTCACTTCCAGTTTCACTTCGTCGTAGATGGCTTTGTCGGCCAGGTCTTCGAAGAAGTTGCTGGATCTGTACTTGATGTCGAATTTGGTACGGTCAAAGGTGATCTCTCCGGTAGCCGTGAGTTCTTTGCCGGACACCGATACTTTGGCAGGAAAAGAAACCGGCTGCGTCGTGCCTTTGATCGTCAGGTCACCGGAGATGGTGTAGTCGGTGCCATTGGTAGTCTTTGCTTCTTTGATTTTGAAGGTGGACTTGTTGAATTTTTCCACGGAGAAGAAGTCGTCAGACTTCAGGTGATTGGTGAGATTGCCTTTTGATTTTGGATCGGTCAGATCTTCCACAGTCAGGTTGGTCATGTCCATTTCGAAGGAGCCACCGGTGATCTTGCCACCTGCCACGTCGAGCTGGGCATCCGAGATCGGCACATAGCCCCAGTGCTTTCCTGTCACTTTCTCAGCTTTCCAGGTGACGGTGCTTTCGGTCTTGTTTACTGTGGCAGGAGCCAGGGTGGTGTTGGTAGCGAGCAATGTTCCGGCTGCAAGGATTAAAGTGGTAATCAATTTCATGTTTTAAAATGGTTTGGTTTGATTGTTACTGAATGTATCCGTCTTTGATTTTGGGTGGGACAGAAGGTTTAACGGATGCTTTTCCCAAGGTTGCTGATTTCTGACCGGCGGCGTATTTTCCATTTGAACTGGATTTTTTCAGATACTTCTGGATCGTTTTGGATAAAAATGCGCCGGATGTGGTGATGGTTGGGAGCTTTCGGTTTTTTGGTGAAAAGGAATAAAAACAGATATCCGATAAGTAATTCGTGAAGCTCACTACTAATGGGACTTTTCGAAATTCGATAAGATGATTTTCACTCAAAATAAATTGGTCATGAAAGCTTCTCTCAGATTTCTGCTTTTGTTCTTAGCGGCTGCCAGTTTTTATGCATGCGGCCCGGTATTGTATTCGAATGTGGGACAGAACGTCCCGCTGCTACAAGAGAAGGGGGAGTTTAGCGGGCAGGTGAGCTACTCCAGCAGCGATGGCGCCTGGATAGCCAATGGAGTGGGGCTTCAGGGAGCCTATGCCATCTCGGACAAGGTAGGAGTCATTTCCAGCTTCTATTCCATGAAAGGAGCCGAAGATCAAGGTGACGAATGGGAAGGAAAAGGCTCCTATTTTGAGCTGGGGGTGGGGCTTTTCGGTGGGAATCCGGACAAGAAGATTAGCTACGAAGGCTACGCAGGAGTCGGAACAGCCTCCATCAAGAATACGTCTATAGTCAATAGCGGATCAAAGCTTCATGTAAACTATATCAAGCCCTTTATTCAGCCCAGCATTGGTTTTACCACCAGGTATTTTGACATGGCGCTCACTCCAAGAATTTCTTATTTGAACATCACCTCGGGCGATGACCTGCAACTGGTTTTGGATGGAATGCCGATCAACTCCGGAGAATTTCTTGACGAAATAAACCACAAAGTGATGTTCGAACCCGGGATTCTGATCCGCGGAGGATTTCCCCAGGCGAAGTTGGAGATACAGTACAACATTTCTACCCTTAAAGAACCTTCCGAGGAGTACTTTTTGCTCAACAATGAGTTTGTTTCTATTGGACTCAGGTTTTTGATTTCAGGCAGATTTGCTGGAAAGGAATGATCAGACCTCAGCGTTTGCCAACAACCCATACTCAACCTTCCCATGTCCGTCCGGTGTGGTGTAGAAGGGACGCTGTTCGATCTCGTAATTTTTGTCAGGAGGAATACCCAAAGCATGGTAAACTGTCTGATGAATGCCATCGATCTTGATTGGATTCTCGATCGTTTTGCAGGGACGCTCGTCGGCAGTTTTACCGAATACATGGCCCTTTTTGATCCCACCACCAAACATCAGCATCGAGCAGCCATCTGTGAAATGCCGGTGCATCCCGTAGTTCTTTAAATCGTCGATGATATCCGGCACTTCCACCTGGTCGAGCACCTTCAGATCCGGACGGCCTTCGGTCAGCATGTCCCGGCTGAATTCGCTTGCCACGATGACCAGCGTTCGATCCAATCTTCCGCTTTGATCCAGATCCTTGATCAGTTGCGAGATCGGCGCGTCGATCATCTTTTTCATGTCCTTGAGTCGGGTGTGGCCGTTGTCATGCGTGTCCCAACCGAAAAACGGGACGTATTCCGTCGTCACCGTGATGTAGCGGGCTCCCTGATCTACCAGCCTCTTGGCCAGGAGGCAGCCTAGTCCAAACTTCCCCGTGTTGTACTTGTCGTAATTTTCTTTGGGTTCCTGACTCAGATCAAAAGCCTTCGCTTCCGGTGAATTCAGCAACATGTAGGCTTGCTCCATGGAGCGTTTGAGTGATTCCTTCTGATAGTCGGAGCCAAATTCTCCCATCGGTCCAGCCGAGATCAAGTCTTTGTACAGCTGATTTCTGGACTCAAATCGCTTCGAATCCATTCCCACGGGAGGCCGGACAGCTTCCAGCCCGGTGGAAGGGTCTGGAATCAAAAACGGCCCGTGCTCCGATCCGAGAAACCCTGCGCTGTGAAATGCCTTCAATTCTTCACCTTCTCCCACGGAAAAATCCTGACCAATGTTGATGAAAGGCGGAATGACCGGATTCAAAGCTCCTTTTTCCTTGGCGATCCAGCTTCCGAGATGTGGCACGACGACGGATTGCGGCGGCTCGTAGCAGGTGTGAAAGTGATACTGGTGTCGCGTGTGGAGGATATGTCCCAAATCTGCGGCCTGGTAGGAGCGGATTAGCGTCCCCTTGTCCAAGATTGAGGCAATGTTTTCCAAACCTTCGGAAATTTGAATTCCGTCGAGTTTGGTGGGGATGGAAGGGAACGTACTCAGGACTTCTTTGGACTCCATGCCCTTGCGGAAAGGAGTATATTTTTTCGGATCAAAGGTCTCAGTATGCGCCATTCCACCTGCCATGAAAAGCAATATCACAGAATCCGCGGTGGAGGGTAACGTCGTGGTGCCGCAGGACGAAAGCAATCCAGCCAAAGGAGCGCCCATACCCATAGTGGCCATGGCGGCGGCGCTGGTTTTTTTTAGGAAATCGCGACGGCTTTGGAGAGTTTTCATAGGAACTTTCTTTTTGTTTTCCTGTGAGTGAAGACACTCACAGGGGCATGGGTACTTATCAATAAATCATTTGAAACTCGGGAAGCAGAAACACCGCCCAGAGTAAATCCTGGACCTCGGTTGCTTCCGGTTTTTCACCGAAAACCTTTTTTGCCACCGCGAGCTCTTTTTCATTTGGACTTCGAAGCAGTGCCCGGGCATAAAGCTCCCGAGTCAGTAGCTCAGTGTCGGGATACCTCGTTGCCCAGCCGGCACCTCCTTTTTCCAGCGATTTGTTGAGCCGGTCACCGTTGCTCATCTCCAGTGCCTGAAGCAAACTTGCCTGGCTATCCCGGCTCGTGGACACGATCTCGCGGTTGGGACGACCGAGTGCCGTGACAAAGGAATTGTTGACGACCAGAGAGGCGCGGGCGAAGTTGAGACTGGTTTTAGCCTCAGGGATCAACTCGTACGGTTTGAATTTGACCTCGGTGGAGTCGAAAAGCGGCGAGGCCAGTTGACTCACTGCGTCCGAAAACTGCTCGGCTGTCAGTCGTCTGCTCACGATTCCCTGAAATTTGAAGTCATCCGCGCGCAGTTTTTCAGGAGAATCAAATGCGATTGATTGGCTTTGGTAGATCCTGGAGGAGGCGATCTGGAAGACCAGACGCTTGAGATCGTAGCCGTTTTCTACAAAGTCCACCGCCAGCCAATCCAGCAAATCCTGGCTCCAAGGTTCGTTGTCCATCTCATCCACCGGCTCCACGATACCTCTGCCCATCATCTGCTTCCAGATTCGGTTGACGACCGTTCGGTACATTCTGCCATTGGCAGGCTGCACAAGCTGGTCGGCCAGTTGGAGGAGTTTTTCTGCTTTGGCGGCCGTGCTGTCAATATCTCCCAGCTCCTCCCAGAGGATTTTCGTCTTGGCCATCTTGCCGGTGGGAATCTCACACCTGCTGACCTCCAGCGTGGAGTCGGCGAAGATATTGGCAAAGGCGTAGGACTCTTCCAGCTTCCAGTCGCTGATGAAGCTGTCGTGGCAGGAGGCACATTTCAGATTGAGCCCGAGGATCACCTGCCCGACGTTCTGGGCAGCCTGCATTTCCACGCGCTGGGAGGCGTTGACAGTTCCTCGCCAGCGGATTCCTTCGATGAATCCCTTGGACTTGTCGCTTGGGTTGAGGAGTTCTTTGACAAACTGGTCGTAGGGTTTGTTGTCGCGGATCGAGGCGTAAAGCCAGTCCGTAATGGCGAAGCGACCGCCGGTGATGTAGCCCGTTCCGGTGTAGTCATTGCGAAGCAGATCGTTCCAAAAGGTGAGCCAGTGCTGCGCAAAGTCATCCTTTCGGCTGAGCAAGTCTTGAAGCAGGATCTTACGTTTGTCGGGATTTGGGTCTTTTTCGAAGGCGGCCAGTTCCTGCGGAGTTGGGAGTAAGCCAACGACGTCGAGATAGACTCTTCGCAGGTAGGTCCGGTCATCCACCACTTCGCTCCATTCGAGCTCATTTTGCTGAAAATATTGGTCCACCCAGCGGTCGATGGGGTTTTCCAGTCCGGCTTGAGCCGGAGGCAAAGCGGGATTTCTGGGGGCCAATGCCGCAACCCGATAGATGGATTGCTGGGCGACACCGTCCGGCCAGGGAGCGCCTTTCTCGATCCAAAGTGTCAGGAGTTTGATCTCGTCCTTGCTGAGCAACTTGCCTTTGGAAGGCATGACGTCGTCGTGATTTTTGGAGAGGGAAATCCTGCGGATAAGCTCGCTCGCTCCGGGATTTCCGGGTTCGATGACCGGCCCGTTTTCCCCGCCTGCGAATACAAATTCCTTTTCATCGAGGCGAAGTTCGCCTTCGATCTTGGAGCCGGAGTGACATTTGTAGCAATTATGCGCAAATACCGATCTCACATTGGTGACCAGTTGGATCTCCTGATCGGGTGAAATATCAGCAGTGAATGTGGACAAATCGATGGTCAGAGATTCGGGCGCGTCCGAATCATCCTCCGCTCGGGGTAAAACCTCTGTCAGAAAGTCCTCGCCGTGGGTGAGCGAAGCGCCGAAATGTCCCGCCAACCCGACGCCGATCCCGGAGATAAATAGAAGGGTTCTGTAGATAGGGATGGCCTTGGTTTTAGGTTTTCTTTTCCGCAGGAAAAAAAGCAACACCAAACTCAGACCTGCCGATACGATGCCGATCCACTGATGGATATCCAGGATCTGGCCGGTCACGCCTTCGTTGTTTGCCAGAAGCAGTCCGAAGACCGCGGAAAAGATTGCGCTGATCGCTCCTGCTAAAGCCAGGATTCGGATGCCCGGACGAAGCGGATGCTTGAAGTTTTTGAACGTAAAAAGCTCCAGAAATCCCGCGAAGATCAGGAGACTGATCGGGAAATGGACGATCATGGGATGCAGCCTTCCGAATAGCTGCCAGAGCCAAAAGCCAGAATCGGAAGAGCCGTCTTGCGCCAGCAATGGAAAGCTTGCCAGGAATAGGATGAAGAAAGCAACCAGGGCAGGCACTTTGGTGAACAGAAGAGACTTTTGGGATACTCGGGGCATTTTCAGGAATGGAAAGAGTCGAAAATATAAGGGTTTTGCCCACACTTACTGTCCTGATACAACCCTTTATGTCTGGGTTTGGGCTATCGGAGACCCTATAATTTGCCATCGTGTAGGATCCACCAAATGTGTGATGGTTCGCATTTTCATTGACTTTCCTGCACCCGCTGTGGACTGTCGACTATGGACTGTTGACTCACAAACTATTCCACTACCAGCCAAGTATAGCCGTTTGCAGGGATTTCTACAGGAAGTGAAACTTCATAATTCCTGTTTAGAGCAAAGGATTTTGAGCTTCCATCTTCCAGTCGGATGCTGGCTTTGTCAGTCAGTCCGGTGTAGTAAAGGGGCAAAGTCACTTCCTTCTTGATCGACTCCGATGTCGGATTGAAAAGCATGATCAGACCTTTTTGATCTCCTGCAGGGTCTACGTGCATCCAGCCGTCCCAATCCCTTCCATCGGCTCTTCTCAGGCGTACAATGTCGGCATTTAGGATGCTCCGATACTTTTTGTACCAGTCGATCACCGAGATCACCACTTCCTTGGTCTCCTCGGTGTCATAGAGTCTCGGCCCCCGGTAGCAAGCCTGAATCCCCGCACCATAATACTGCATCATCAGCTGCTTGTAATCCACCAAATGATCGTTGAGAGGTTCCAGTACCGCGTCCGCTCCGCCGCCGTGATAGGCTGTCAGTGGCACAAAACCCCAACCCATCGAGGGCGTTTTTTCCCAAGTAGCATCATAGATGTTTTGACGGTTCAGGACTTTCTGCCGCTCACGCGGCAAGGCAAAGTTGACCTCGCGGTAGCCCATCGCGATCTTATGTGTGCCATCCAGAAAATACCAATCCGGCGCGTTGATGTAGATTCCCTCGCCGTTCATCCATTGGTACAGGCCCTTTTGCAGGTTGATCTGGGTCCACTGGGAATCCTCCAAACCTTTGTGGCCGGGATGGGAGGTCGAAGCGCAGACGTCTCCGGGGTAGGGGCCGTCATTTTCGAAGATATCAAAGCCCGTTTGGCTGTAGAAGTTTCTCAGCTTTTCCAGGTAAGAGAGTCCCCATTCGCTACCGAGGCAGGGTGCATTGCCGAAAAATGCCCCGCCCGGTTTGCCCGTCAAGGGGCTTATCACATCCGTTTCCGGTCCGATTGTTCTGGATGAAAAGAGCGAATAACCGCCGATCTTGATGCCCTTCGAGTGGGCGTAGTCAGCGAGATCTTTCCATCGGGACAGGTTGGCCGTTGTCGTATCTTCCATGTCGATGTGGCTGCCAAAGCTCAGGATCACTGCCTCGTATCCCGTCGCGACGCACTGATCGATGGCCGTTCGGACCTGCTCGTCGGTCTTGCTGACCAAGTGCATGAAGATCGGATTCTGCATCGCCCAGGGAGTGAGCGCCCGATACATCTTCCGTCTCGCCAGGCCGTTTCTTTCCCGGTCATAGCTGTCCAACACCAACTCATAGCTGCGGATCGATCTAAAATCTTCCTTGGGTTGCAGGTCGATCCCGATGCCTTTCTCCGGATAGATCTCCAGCGTGCTAGGGGTTTGGTAGTTGTAGTTGACTTGGGAGGTGTAGGCCGAATCCTGTTTCCAGTGTCGGGCCTGATCGCTCAGTTCGGCATTCATGGAGTTGTTGAAAGCAAAGTCACTCTCCACATAGAGCTGATGCGGTTTTTTCATCTCTCCGGTACTTCCCACTACCGCAGATTCTTCCTCTACGGTTCCCAGTATTTCATGCACCACCTGATTGATGTGAATCGGTTTTTGTCCACTATTTTCCAGCGTCAGGTATTTCCCGATCAGGGGAAGGTCATCGTAGATTTCGTAGTGGATCTTCAAAACAATGCCCGAGAGATCTGGATGGGCATAGGAAAAGGAGACTTTTTTGCCCTTCGCTCCTTTTTCTTCGCCTGCCCAAAACCGGCTTTTCGATGGAAACAGCGGGGTAATTTCAGAGACTGCGTAGGACTGATATTGGAAATTGGCAGTAGGCGAAGAGACTTCTGAAAGCCACTCTTTCTTGAAGAATCCTCTCTCTTTTAGGTTCAGCGACCCGCCAACTTCATAGACTTTGCCATCCAGTGTGACTCTCGCTTCAGGCATGACCGTGCGGAGGAGCTGCTCGCCGGTGCTGAGGTTTGCAAAATCATAGCAAACCAGATTTGGCGAAAGGTGAAAGCTTCGCCGGATCAGGCCGTTGGTCAGTTGGATTTCTTTTGGAGACACCTCGACCACTTTTGCCGGTCTGGACTTTCCGTCTACCAACCAGTCTTCGCCTGTTTCCTGTGCTTTTACAGCAGTGCAAAAGAAACTAAAGACAAGGCCTGTCAGCAAAAAGGAAAGTGGCACAGGGATGAAAGGGTTTTTTCTCATACAACAGTTTTGAAGCGAGGGCTGGATTTGGGTAAAAATGTGGCTGAAAATATACCTTCTCAACTACTTTTCCATCCGGTAAACTTGGAAATAGTGCATTTGTCCAAAGATAAACATCGCTTCTTTTTACACCACAGAGGAAAAAGGAGAGGCCGATCTAGGCCCTTTCCGATCGGATGGCGGGCTTCAATCCGTATTTCGAGTTCATGTGTTTTTTGAGAGAGAAGAGAAAAAGCCAAGGCTTTTTCATACCGTTCAAGCCGCAATTATCTGAAGCTAAGCCGCTAACTGTGCTGCAGGTTGGTTTTAGAGGAGGAGTAATCGGGCCAATACAAGACAAAATATGTTGGATCTAGCTGAATGAGAAGATGAATTTATTGTCCTGAAGCCCGAAGAAGACAAAAAATTCTACAGGCTGTAGCGGATGAAAAAGAATATTCGTTTTCAGCCTAAACCCAAGATCTATGAAGCGGATAAGCCTGATTCTAATCCTATTTTTTATCCTTACGGGCTGTTTTGACAAAGATGAGTTTACGGCCATACTTGACACAGACCCCCTTTCGCAAAATGGTGAAATCTTTATCGACGAATCCGGGGAAGAATACGGTATGGGGTGTGATAATACCTATTGTTACGGTTTCGCAGGTGCTCCTCCAGATGGGGATATGACCCTAAAGAATCTGGTAATTCCCGATAATCTTCCGGCAACTTTTGATCTCTCATCATTTCTTCCGGAAGTAGGAAATCAAGGCAGGCTTGGTTCCTGTACCGCTTGGGCCACGGCTTATTATGGCAGGAGTTTGCTCTCCAATTACTCCGAAAACACTTCGCGGGTAGCCAGTGTGCGACTGAGCCCTTCTTACATCTACAATCAACTCACAAAAGGCCAATGTAAAGGAACGTCGATTGGAAGCGCGATGCAGCTCTTGGTAGATCAAGGGGCAAGCGAATGGGATATTTTCCCCTACCAATCCACCGGTTGTAATGTGCAGCCTAATGAAAATCAACGTCTAAATGCCAGCGAATACAAGATGAGCGATTATAAGATCTTGAGTGGAGTCAACTTGGTTGCTGAAGTGAAGACCTTGATTACTCAAGGGAAGCCTGTAGTCGTTGCGATGGGATTGGATAAGGAATTTGGAAAAAAGGATGACCTTGGGCTGACTGCCTATCGGCCACACCAGGTGAAAAAAGACGAGGTTTATGGCGCTCATGCCATGCTGGTAGTGGGATATTCGGACCAGAATAAAGCCTTCAAACTGGTCAATTCCTGGGGAGAACAATGGGGAGACGATGGGTTTGTTTGGGTGGATTATGAGGCCTTCGAGAATGTCCTTGATGTAAAAAATCCTTTTAGGGTGCTTTGCCAGGCCTTGGTTGGAATAGATTAAGGTTCGGGCATTGATTTTTAGTATGAGATTTTTTTAAATGAAAACGGCTCCAGAGATCTAGGTCTCTGAAGCCGTTTTTGCTTTGATTTTGGGATCAATTCACTTTTGCATTCTTAAATTCAATCTCAATGATGCTCATCAGCACTTCCTCGCCTTTTGCTTCCGGATTTTTGAAGATCAGGTAAATGTCCTGAAGTCCGGTCACCGGTTTGATAGCCACCTTGGCCCGTGGAGCAACTTGCCGTCTCCAATCCAACATATTCGTCCCCTGCGGAGGACGGAAGCCCATCTCCACCCGGCCGATTTTTTCGGATTGTCCCAGGATCTCTCCGGTCGGTGAACCCAGTCGGATCTCTACCGAACCGCCGATTGCGCTGTTTCGCTGGCTGATGTTAGCGATCACATCGATCTGCTGGATTCCGGTGAGGTCAATTCCTTTCAGGGCGATGTGCGAATCATTGCCAATCATCATAAAGCTCACGCTTGGAGTGGTCATCAGAGTAACGCCTTTGCGATCTACAGAAAGCTGGGGATCGAGGAACGGATTTCGCAGCGCGACATAGTCCACTCCGGAAAGCGTGCTGATCGCTCCTGCACCTTTGTCTGTGTACAAAGCTCTCAAGAGGAAGCTACCCTGGCCGTTTTCGCCTTCTGGCACGACTGCTTTCGCCTTTCCGCTAAGCGGAAGGGAAGCAATATTGGCCTGCTCGTCATTCATCGAGAGGATGTAGTCTACCATTCTTTTCGCATCGGCTTCGCTCAGCGACGGATGCGCTGCCATCCCGTGCTCACCCCAGACACCTGCTCCGCCGTTGATGATCTTGCCGATCAGGTACTTCGTGTTTTCGGCTGAGTTGGGATATTTTTCGGCCACCGCTTCGTAGCTCGGGCCGATGGAGGTCTTGTCGTATTGGTGGCAGGACTTGCAGTCACTGCCCTCGATGAGGTTTTTGCCAAGGTTGAGGATCGCAGCAGATTCCACTCCGCTTTGCTTGGAGGCGATCTCGATCGGGTCAAAACCTGCCGGCACGTAGTCGAAAGTCACGGCTACTTCTTCCGCACTGATCTTTCCGTCGGCTGTGCTGCCGTCTTCCTTGTCGGAGACCGTGATGGAGTACGGAAGTTCTTTTTCCCCAAACCAGAAGGACTTGTTCATACCGCCAAAGTCAATCGCTACCACCGGAGGCTCGTTTCCGGCGATGATCTCCAGGGAAGCAGAGTTTTTCTCGCCTTTGGTATCAGTGACCGTCAGGGTTACCTGATAAGTTCCGGCTTCAGAGAAAGTGAAACTCGGATTGGCTTCGGTCAGGGTCTGGTCAAAACCTGACCCGTTGGTGATTTTCCATTCGTAGGTAAGTTTGCCGGCATCATAGTCATCAAAGTCGTTTGTGCCTTCGGAACTGAAATTCACTGCCAACGGCAAAGCCCCGGAAGTCTTGTCAGCAGTGGCGGTGACGTTTGGTTTGCGGTTGCCCTTGTTATATTCGATCTTGATCAGACGGGAATTAGCATTGCCCCGGAACCAGGCCGAGCCGTATTCCAGGATATACAGCGCACCGTCCGGGCCGAAGTCCATGTCGATTGCCGAGCTGAAAGTCTCATTGGGCAGGAATCGCTCCATGCTTTGGTAGTCGCCGTTTTCATCCATAGACACGGCAAAGATCCATCCCCGCATAAAGTCGACGATCAGCCATTTGCCCTCATAGTAAGCCGGAAAGGTAAACGGAGCGTCTTTGAAATCCGCTTTGCGGAAAACCGGCCCGCCGGTCGCACTTCTTCCCGAACTGCCGAGCTGAGGAAATACATCCGATGTGCCGTAAGGATAGTAGATCATCGCAGGCACCGGCTTGGGCAATTCCTTCAAACCGGTGTTGTTGACCGATTCATTGACTGGATTAGCGGGGTCAAAGGGAGCGCCATAGGAGCTGTCTGCGTGATTGTGGCGGTTGTAGGGAAAGTTGTCGCCGATGAAATACGGCCAGCCGAAGAAGCCCGGGCCTTTTGCCTGGTTAAATTCATCGTAGCCTTTGGGTCCCCAGATGGAGTCCACGGAGGCATCCGGACCGACTTCACCCCAATAGAGGTAGCCGGTCTTGGAGTCGATGGTTGGTCGCCATGCGTTTCGGTGACCCATGGTGTAGATCTCAGGTTTGGTTTTTTCTGTCCCTACCGGGAAAAGATTTCCCTCAGGGATCGTGTACGTCCCGTCATCTTCGGGGTGGATTCTCAGGATTTTTCCTCTTAGGTCGTTGGTGTTTCCTGGAGCACGCTGGTCATCGGCGTTTTCCATGCCCGGTCTTTCGTCCAGATTGGAGGAGCCCTCCCGGGGGTTTACGGTGTTGTTTCCGACAGTTAGATAGAGGTTTCCTTCCGCATCAAAAACCATCCCGCCTCCCGTGTGGCAGCATTCCTGACGCTGAGTCGGCACTTCCAAAATGACTTTTTTGGAGGAAGCTACCAGTTCATTTCCTTTCAGTTCCCATCTTGCCAGCACGTGCTTGGCATCCGCAGAATCTGCATAGTACATGTAAATCCAGTTGTTTTGGGCATAGTTGGGATGGGCGATCACACCCATCAGTCCTTCCTCTGCTTCGCGGATCACACCTTCTTTGTTGGTGTACTTGGTGTTCACCGGGATGGTGGCGACGAGGGTGACTTCCCCGCTCGCTTCGTCGAGGATCTTGACGCCGCCTTTTCGTTCCACAAAAAGGATCTTGCCTCCGGGGAGGAAAGTCATCTCCATCGGTTCGTCCATACCCTCGGTCAGCACGACCTTGGTGAACCGGTTGTCTTCGGGTTTGGAGGTGTCTTCCTCGGGTTCAGACTTACAGGCCAGAAACCCGAGCAGTAGGAAAAAGAGAAGAGGAGAATGCCGTCGTAAAAGGTTTGTCATAGGTTATCTGATTAGGGGTTTATTCGAGTAGAAGTTTTCTATTGTCTCAATTTTGATCAATTGGGATTCAAATCCAAAATTTATTTCTAAGACGGTAAAAAAGAAGGATAAATGCAGGTGCGAACGGGTTGATTATTTGGGGTATAACTGTGAAATGCAGACAGGGTTTTGAGAAAGGTTTAAATTCAAATTTTCCAACCGTCAAAAAATCTTCAAACCCATTTCTCCTTTCCTTATATTTTGGTTCAAGTCTATCAAACAATGAAGAAACTCTTTTTACTCCTCCTCCTTTTGCCGGGATTTTCCATGGCGCAAGATCACGAAGCCAACATCAAAAAAATCTACGATGCGGAGCTCTCCAGCGGCCACACCTATCAGAATCTCCGCTATCTCTGCAAGGAGATCGGCAACCGGCTTGCAGGTTCTGCCGGCGCGGCAGCGGCGGTGGAATGGACTCGCCAGTTGATGGAAAGTTACGGCTTTGATACCGTGTACCTCCAGCCGGTGATGGTGCCGCATTGGGAGCGAGGCGGCAAAGACGTGGTTAAGATTATCAATTCCGGCAAGCATGGGCAGCTGGAACTCACGGCTTTGGCCTTGGGAAATACTCAGGGGACCGGGCCAAAAGGTCTGGTAGGCGAGGTGGTGGAGGTGAAAAGCATCCCGGAGCTCAAGGAACTGGGAGAGAAAGTCCGCGGCAAGATCGTCTTCTTCAACGGGCCGATGGATCCTACCATGATCGATGCCTTCACCGCTTATGGGGGAGCCAATGCCCAGCGGAGTGCCGGTGCAGGCGAGGCTTCCAAGCTCGGCGCTATCGGCTCCATCGTCCGCTCACTCAGCAATCGGATTGATGACATCCCCCACACCGGCAACCAACGCTACAACCCTGATTTTCCCAAAATCCCCGCCTTGGCCATCAGCACGCAGGACGCCGAACTGCTCAGCGAGCTGCTCGCCGAGCAGCCAGGTTTGAAACTCTATCTGGAATCTCACGGAGAGATGAAGCCGGACAAGCTGTCCTACAATGTGATCGGTGAGATCCGTGGATTTGAAAAGCCGGAGGAAATCATCGCGGTCGGCGGACATCTGGACTCTTGGGATGTCGGAGAGGGAGCGCACGACGACGGAGCGGGCTGTATGCAGGGGATTGAGGCCCTGAGATTGTACAAGGAATTTGGCTGGAAGCCAAAGCGAACCATCCGGGCCGTGATGTGGATGAATGAGGAAAATGGACTCCGCGGGGGACAGGAATACGCCAAGATTGCCAAGGAAAAAGGAGAAAAGCACATTGCGGCCATTGAGTCGGATTCTGGAGGGTTTTTGCCGATCGGATTTTCATCCACCGGTTCGGACGAGCAGCGCGCCAAACTGGCGAGCTGGTCGGCGTACTTCAGGCCATATCAGGTTTGGAATCTGGAAAAGCCGGGAGGAGGAGCCGATATCGGCCCGCTGAGAGCGCAGGGGCCGATCTTGATTGGTTTGGAGCCGGACTCGCAAAAGTATTTCATCTATCACCACACCGAGGCAGACGTCTTTGAAGCAGTGGATCAGCGGGAACTCGAGTTGGGGGCAGCAGCTATGACTGCGTTGGTTTATTTGCTGGAGCAGGAGGGGATTTAAAGCTGATCCCGTCATTGGGACACCGACTGATGAGTGGCTTTTGGGTCAAAGCGGGAGAAAGTGGAGATTTGGAAAAAGAGGCTGGAGAAGGAAAGATGTGGGACTGTTGATATGCGTCTTATTGAGATATGTGTTTTTAGTTCAAGCCTTTGCAATAGCCGTAATAGAATTTCAACGGTCGTCTTGTGCTGTCTGAATTGTTGTTTGTTGGCTCTAAAACTTTGTCCCGATTGTTCATGAAAACTTTGTCTCCGATAGCTCCGAGCACACCTCTGTCATAGTCTAAGTATAAGGTGTCGCCGCGTTGAATGTATTGTCCTGTAAAATACTCATCATAGAAGAATACACCTGTTGCATGAATTTCAAATCTATTCCCCTCTCTGAGTTTGAAAGTCGCTTGATTTTGTGTTCCCTCGTAGCAAGCTCGGAAAACTACCTTCCCATAAATCTTGTCCTCAATGTCGAACGAGAATGAGTTTAAAAAAGTAAAACATAAAACTACAATAATCAGAATTGTTGGAGATAAATGATTTGGTTTGAAATCCTTCCTGTTTTTTATCAGTCTGATTATTTCTTTAATTAGTTTGATGATCAACCAGAAAAATCCGGCCGCTACAAACAAGAATATTAAAGGTATCCAAAATCCGCCGGGGTATCTTGTCCAGAGAGGGTCAGTGTAAATCAAAAGCAACAATGTCGCGGAAACGAATCCGATTGAAACAAGCTTCTTAGCCACAGATTTACTTTTTTGTTGTTTATCCTTCGCGGTTATTCTCTATCCTAAAACAATACTCCATAACGCTTCGACGAACCCCAGTGACCTATTATCCTATTGCAACTCTCTCTCGATTGCCTACAGGCCTTCTGGGCGGTGTCGCGACTAAATTAATAATTTCGTCGATCTTGCCAAGCGGACTCTTCAGGTTTTTGTAGTTCTCTGCTCAGTCTTCGATTCCCTGCGACGGGGCATCCCAGCCCCGAAAACAAAGATCAGGTTAGCGGTACAATTGTGCGATAATCATATCTCTTACATAATCCCCAAGTAAACCGAATCGGAAAGCGTTCTTTTTTTAGTCCAGGGATTTTCTTGACTGAAAGCGATCCAGGCATGCCACTGCGCGTCGGAATTGCTATTTGTAAAGGGGAGTTTGTGTTCTCCAATCGATCTAAAACTTCCCAAAAACACCCATTCCGAGCCTTGTCCCGATGTGTTGTACAACACAACAAAGGCCTGATCTGAAAACCTGGCTGAGCCTTGCTCAGAATTGTCAGTCCAGCTGAACTCAACTCCATCGGCAACACGGATGGCCTTGGGATCTTGTGGCCCCATAAGACTTCCCCGGCTTACTTTCACCAAACTGATGTCCAGTACCTTTGATTTTCCTTCCTCCTTGAAGCAGTTTGTGGAAGTGTAGGATACCGCTTCATGATAGGCTCTTCTTGCACCGTCTATATGGTTCTGATAGCCAAACCGGAGGATATGTGCGATGTTTTTGAGGAAAGCCTGAGTCTGAATTATCACCGACTGTGACTTGCGTTTTGCTGGAGAAGTCTTCGCTTTGGTGGCTTTACTTTGTTTTCCGGGTTTTTTGCGACTGTAGGTTTTACCGTCTACTTGGTAGATGACCAATTCCCCGATGGTTCCCGATAGCCCCTCGAGAATCGAACTTGTGATCCGTGCCATATGCTTACTGTTTGATTTACAGCGGAATGTAATCAAACTAAGCAATAACTGAATCATAAATCGATCTAAAATTTACAAAAAAACGTTTTCAAACAATTAGATAAGCATTTATATATTGTTTTATAAATAATTATATATTGATCTTGTATTGGTCATAGTATGGTAATATATTAACCTGGCTTAGCCTCCGTGTTGCTTGAGAACAGAGATTGCGTACCCGCTGAGATGAGGAATTCATTAGCGTTCGACAGTCTCGTATTCGGTGGCTAATGTCTCGACAAAGTCCTTAAGTTCATCCAGATAGTGGCATTTCAGCACAGCGAGTTTGTATCCAAACTGCGCAAAAAAGGAGACGAGCTGATAGTCGGTAAACCTATCCAGTAAATAGAGGTTTTCTGGATCGGTAGCTCCATTGATGAAAAAGGCAATGTCTGATTTCTCCGGGATGTGCAGTTTTTTGTTTACTCTAAACCTCAGTTCCAATAGAAAGTATTCTCCTTTGTCAATCAATAGGATGACGAGTCTAGGTGGTTCGGTCCGAATTGCACAAGCGCGAACCCAATTTCGTGACGGTCTTCTTGGTAGATATACAAGACCGTGAGTATTGTAATAGTGGATGTATTTTTGTGACTGGATAAGGTGCTTTGCCTCATGCCACAGCTCCATCAACTGGCTTCCGTTTTCCTTTTCCTCTGCACTAAGAGAGAAATGTTTCCACCAACTTCTTGATTCGACGGGTGCCAGTTTGCGCATGCTGAAGCAGATCGCATTTAGCTTTTGTTGTGTGGGAGTAATTTCTATGGATTGGATATCATTCTCACTGAGCAAAATAGAGGTATAGGATTTTATTCGTTGCTTATCCTTGGTCGGAACGCCGAGAAATGGAATTAGAAACGGATAATGATTAGAATGAATCGAGTCCAGCTTCACATCAGCAATAAAATATCCAATTGCCGGATCAGAAGAAGGGTGTTCATCAGGCAAAAGTGGAGCGGGCAGATTCTTTTCCGGGTTTTCTGATCCTCTGTGCCATTCGATCAATGGATCACCGGGCCGATAGAAGTGGGGATATCGGGGTTTTAAATAGATGTCCAATCCCCGACGATCATTGTATATCGTGAGGAATTTGCTTCTGCCGCTCTGGGCATCAAAGAAGTCAGGCCAATAGTATTCCTTAAAGCATTTGCTGCCTCTAAAGTCAAGCAAGGAGAGAAGTCCAAAGTAGGCATACCGGCTAAGGTGGCCCGGATCGGTGTCCACATTGCAGCAGACCAAGAGCTCGTGTTGCGTGACTTTTAGGTAAATCAGCTTTTCCGGCTCATCCTCCAGCTTCACCCCCAAGGTGAGGATCTCATTCCGGAAATGGATATTCCGCACCTTGACGTGATAGAAATAATGTGGTTTTCGGAATTCAGAGTGCAGATTGAGGGTTTGCTCAGTGAGCTCAAAGGTGCCTTTCTCGAGGGGCAGGCGATAGAAGTTTTTTATGTCAGGGGTTTGGCTTGTTTTTGTCATGGTTTCAGTGGTTTTCGGTTTGGAAATTGAAATCGGGAACCTCCGCGGCCATTGCTTCCATCTTGGTGGCACACATGGTCTTGGTCAACTCAAACAGGGCGGAGGCTTTTTGGTAAAGCTCTTCGGCGTCTTTTTGGGCGACGCTGAAATCAGGAGCGTATCGCGCCTTTCCATAGCTGCTGGTGAGGAGGCTGAACAGTTTTTTGTCGGCAGGTCGATCTCCGATCATCAGCTCGATAGGAATGTCAGAAAAACAGCGGGTCAGGCCCAGCAGCCGATGGAGGTTGTGAAACTCGGAACGGTAGTCGATATGAACCCGGATCAGAAGGATGCAGGACTGCTCTACGGCCTGATGGATTAAGAAGGTCGCGACGTTATACTGTCCCTTTGTAAGACTGGCATGTGCTGACTCCAAGAATCCTTTGGCCAAGCCTGTACGGTGAAAAAAGTGCTTCTCCGCTTTCGCCAGACACTTTGCGGGATCTAAGGATGCCTTGAATTCGAGGTCAAAGAAACCGTCTTTGGTATAAAGCGGCTTGCCTTGCGCCAGGACGGTCGTGAAGAAGCGGTTGTTGGATTCGATTCCTTCCTGCACGGCAGCTTCGCCGTGACACAGGATGGTGACCTGCCCGTTGTGATAGTGGGCATTGGCAAAGTCCTGCACCTCATACTCGATGCGGGCGGAGGATTCGGTGCAGACGAGCAGGCAATGGTGCTGGTGAATTGCCTGCTTGCTGGCAAAGCATCCTGAGATCTCATTTTTGAGGGTTTGGGTTCCAAAAGAGATAATCCGGGTAGGCTGGAATTTTTCGACGAGCAGCTGCAGAAAGTTTCTGAAGTGCTCTGCCCGGTCTTGATCGGTTCTTGAGATTTTGACTTGCATGAGAATGGAGGTTAAATGGGAGAATAGCGAACAAGTATCAGGTAGCTGGCTTCGAGCAGCTTTTTGAGATAGGTAAAGTCCTCCAGGTACTCCCCTTCGTCTCCCTCAAAAATGGATTCGCTATAGAAAGCCATCTCTCGCAACTGATTCCAGCGCTTGATCCATTTCTTTAGGGATCGTTTCTTATAGAATACCTTGATAAAAGCAGATGGATCGAGGATTTCATCTTGGCTTAGATTTTTTGGGCCGTATTGCAGGACTTGAAGGGGAAGGAGGGTTTCGGATTCTTTTTTGCACCGACTCCGAATCCAAGAGTCGGCTAGATGGCCCCAGTCAAGCGTCTTCTTTTCTATTGGGGGAAATTCCTTTAGGTGGATACCGGCGTAGATGACTTTGAGGAAAAGCTGACCATAATAAATTAGTGCATTGGATGACGTCTTTTCAAAATCAATGTGGTGGTCAAATACAGCCCGTTGTATCTCTTCGGTTTTTTCAAGCCAATAAGAAGCGTCGGCTACACTTTGGAGGACATAGTTTAAATTGACAAAGGCCTCGTATTGATTTTTACATCGGAAGGCCCTGCGGCAGGTGCTGAATGTGTTTTCCATCGTGCAATCAGTTTGGTGCGGTTGGTCGCTCCTTTCGGAGGAACTATGCGTCCAAATTGATGATCTTCAATGGGGTATGGTATTCTGGGATGGAATAGCTTAGAAGGGGTTGGGGATAAATTATTCTTGCGAAGGATGGGCTTTGGAAAATGCCGTAGGTATGTGAGGTTATATCGGCCGTCCCTATGGGAGGGGCTAGCGTAAAGGATTTGTCCGGTGGACAAATCCAGCGAGCAGCCAGCTTGCAGGGCGGGAATGTATATTTGGAAACAATGCCGTAGGCATGATCGATTACCTAGCCAGCCATTTCAATGGCTGGAAAGAATGATTGATCAAGAATTCCAGGAAATGCCGTAGGCATGGCCGATATATACAGGGGTGTGATATTCTCTATCAACCCGTCAGAGAAACCTCCGTCGATCTTTTCACTGTGACTTTTTTCTTGATAAAAAAGTCACCAAAAAATCAAGATTTGCCAATGCTCCAGCCGCACGGGGCCGGACGCTGGCCCGCTGGCAAATCCTGCCACCGCGCACATCCTTTTTGGATTTAGTGCTAGGCTGGCAAAATTCCAGCGTTGCAGTACTTTTTGAGTCGCTGCGGTGCCTACAAAGGCAGACTTGGTAGAAGAAATAGAGACAGCAAATGTCCCGGTTTGTGTGTGTTTGCTTGAATTAAACCGACCACCTGAATATCTTAGTTTAGTCAATTCGGAGGAAATTCTTAATTTCCCTTTCTTAAACCCGGATTATGCATTAGTTTTCGTTGTGAGGGCTGAAATTGCAAGGAAATCAGGCTGTTTGGAGACTGAGGCATAGCATCGCTATGGTGAAGTCGAAAACAGCAACTTAGTGACTGATTTCGAAGCAATTTAAGTCCGCAATAGAATTGCTAATGCATATTTCGGGTTAACCACTTCACCTATGAGCGACAAGATCCACCACGGCAGAAACATCAAGCGATTCCGGGAGATGATGGGCATCAAGCAGGAGGCTCTGGCCTTCGAGCTGGGGGAGGACTGGTCCCAAAAGAAGATCAGCCTGCTGGAGCAAAAGGAAGAGGTGGAGGAGAACCTGATCCGTCAGGTGGCGGAGATCTTGAAGGTTCCTGCTGAGGCGATTAAGAGTTTTGATGAGGATCAAGTGGTTAATATCATCTCTAACACCTTTAACGACCAATCAAATGGGTATAATTACTACCCGACTTTTAATATCAATCCACTTGAAAAATGGCTTGAATCTTTGGAAGAGATCAAGCGTCTTAACGAAGAAAAAATTGTGCTATACGAGCGGATGCTGAAGGAAAAGGATGAGATGATGGAGATTTTGAAAAAGATTTTGGAGAAGTAAGGCAGTTCGGCCAAGGAGTTCTCTTTACCGCTGCAAGGGGAATTGGAAACCTACAAACTGCGCTACTGGCTCAAGGCTATAATTCAGTAAATGCCCAAAAGCAGACCGTCAAAGCCAATAGACTTTACCGCCTGATCCAAATTTTGACTGGTTTCGAGCAATCTAGATTTCATTGTTGAGCTGCGCACGCGACGGAAGTTTAGTTGTTAGCGTTTGCTTTTATAAGGTTTTATCAAAATATTTCCAGTTAAGATAGAAGCATAATCCAGAAACGTCCGGAAATATCGTTCCGCTATTAACCCCGAATACGGATAGTTTTCTTAGTATTTCCCCTTTTAATTTTGGGTTCTACCCTTAAGTTAGTGAGGATATAAGTTTAGGCCTCCATGGAAGAATAAAATAGCGCTTCTAAAGTTGGCGAATGTTCGATAGCCTTTT
>NZ_AUBW01000009.1 GCF_000429445.1 Algoriphagus terrigena DSM 22685 | reverse complement strand
TGTCATTCTCTGAAATAGGTTGACCGTTTTAAAGCCAAGAAAGAAATGCTAAAAACGGGAAAAAGGATCAATTCACGTCGTGAATTTTCAGAAGGATTCAAACGTAAATTGGTTGATGATTTTGAAAAGGGTGTGATGTCGGTACTCCAGATGGAGCGGCAGTACGGAATTTCAAACAAATCTATTTACAAGTGGATCTATAAGTATTCTACCTACAACGAGAAAAACATCTGTATCGTGGAGATGAAAGACAGCCAAACCCATCGGGTAAAAGAACTGGAAGAAAAGGTCAAGGAGTTGGAACGGGCCGTTGGCCAGAAGCAGATAATGATTGATTATCTGGAGAAGATGATTGATCTGGCAAAGGACACTTATTCCATCGATGTCAAAAAAAACTCCAACACCCCACACTCTGGTGGTTCCAATCCAACAGACAAGTCATGAGCTATTCCCTTAATGAACTCTACCGAACTGTAGGAGTAAGCAAACAGTCGGTTCAGCAGGCTAAAAATCGGCAGGAATCCTTTGACCGGGAGTTGTCTGAACTGATTGTATTGGCCAACCAGCTCAAAGCAGAGCATCCCGGGTGTGGGGTTGAAAAGATGTACTATGCGCTAAGACCGCACTTCATGGGAAGGGACAAGTTCTGTGAGCTTTTTCTGGAGCTGGGCTATGGGGTCAATCGGGTGAAGAATTACCATCGGACCACCTTCAGTGGAGCGCTATACTATCCTAATCTAATTGAAGGGATGTGTGTCACCAGGCCTTTTCAGGTGATCCAGAGTGATATCACTTACTTTCAACTTAAAGGCGATCATTATTACTTGGTGTTTATCATAGATGTGTACACTAGATTGATCGTCGGGTACGCCGTGAGCGATCACCTGCGCACAGAAGCGAATATCAGGGCATTGAAGAAGGCTTTGGGGATCATGAACTGTACTCCTTGGGATACTATCCATCATTCAGACCGGGGATCGCAGTATGGGAGTCATGCCTATACCCAGTTGTTGTCCGGCCAAAAGATTCATATCAGTATGGGATTAGTCGCTTGGGAAAACCCCTATGCAGAACGGATCAATGGCATTATCAAGAATGAATACCTGAAACGATGGGCAATCCGTGACTTCAAAGAGCTAAAGAGAAAAGTGGCCAAGGCGGTCAGCCATTACAACGAAAAACGGCTCCATCGGGCGTTTAATATGAACTACACCCCCATGGAGTTTTACCAAAAACTGATAGATTTACCTACCCAAGAAAGACCGACGGTGAATATTTATACCGAAGGAAGACAAAACTTCTTAGGGACATCGAGCCCCTTCGAAGTTTACCCAAGAGAAGAACCTCTGGCTCATAATTGTCCGATGGAATTAAATAAATGTTGAACCAAACGGTCAACCATATTTAGGGAAGTACAGACATCGGTCATCCGCCATCCAACACCGGTCATCCAACAACAGCTTCAGCGGACAACCCGACAACGCGCAGCAGACGACTACCAACCTCCCATCTCCCTTTACGATGCTTCATAGATACCTGCACGATACTCCCTAGATACTTGCATGATACCCGCATGATACCCCGTACATACCTGCATGATACTTGTATGAAACCTGCACTTTCGTCCCACGGATTCCGCAATTCCAGTTATACAATCTATGACTTCCTGAAGACAAGATGATGCCTGCCCCAACCCAACAACAGCTTCAGCGGACAACCTGACAACTGCTCAGTAGACAGTCAGCATCGGTCATCCAGCATCTAACAGCCCCGCACCACCAAAGCACCACCAAAGCAACACCAAAGCAGCATCAAAGTAGCATCAAAGCTACATATAGGCTAGGTTTTGGATCACTCCGGCATTCATGTCAAGTCCACAGAATCCATAGATTCCACAGAGTCCATAGAATCCACAGATTCCTTGAAATCCTCCTGTTGTCCTGCTTCCCTCGGCTCCTCGCCGTTTGCAATGTAGAGGTCCTATCATCCGATTTGCAATCTGACTCCCCGTCAACCCGACAACAGCTTTAAGTCAGTTTGCCGTCAACTTATTAGAGGACTGGACATACCAATCAAAAAAGCCCCAGTCACACGACCGGGGCTTTTCACGTCTTTGTTAAACCAACTTAGGTTTACCTCGGGATCGTTTACTTTTCCCACCAAACTTTTGTATTGATATCATCTCCACCCATCCGGGCCACTGCCGCGCTGTAATTCTCCGGATTGTTGATCTGCACGGAGACGGGATACTGATACCTCACGGGCATGATCTGGTTGTTTAGCATGCCCGCATTTTTGGGCAGTACCGGCAGACCTGTCCTCCGGTATTCAAACCATTGCTGGGTGTCATTGAAGTACAGCGCCACATACTTTTGGAGCATGATCCGCTCCAGCGTACCGTCAAAGGATGCGGCCGGATTGTCAAAATAGCCTCCGGAGATTTCCACGCCCCACTGTTCCATGGCGGCTTTTACCGCTTTCTCGTAGTGCTGCTTTGCGTCAGTGGCGATCACACCTCGTTGCGCCAGCTCAGCCTTGATAAATTCTACCTCAGCGTAGGTCAGGATCAGGGAGATCATCGGAGCCTGTACCAAGGCAATGTTATGATTGCTTGGGATAAACTTGAACTGATTCTCGTTGCCGTCAAATCCACTCGGGATGCCTTTGTAGCCAATGGTCGTGGTCCCATCCATCTCCCGCGCCTGAGTCATAAACTTGGGTCTTCGCGGGTCGTTCAGGGCATTCAGTTGGTCGGCAAAAAACTCCGAGATAGACCTGAAAGTCGTAAAGTCAATGGCCCTGCCCCAGGGAGAAAGATTTGGCGTCACGCCGGTAATCTGTAGGATTCCGGATTCCGCCGTGGTCGTAAAGACCGGATAGGTCGCCGGATCATTGACCATCGTGGCAAGCTTTTCAAAGGCATTCATCTCCTCGCGTTTTGACACTCTCAGCAACAATCGCATGTGGAGCGAATTGGTGAATTTTCTCCATTTCTTCACGTCGTTGTGGAACAGGATATCGTCACCGTAGATCATTGCCTGCGTATCGTCGTAGAGCGTATTTGCCCGCTCCAGATCGCTGAATATCTGAGTATAGACTTCTTCCTGGGTGTTAAAAGTCGGTTGGAAGATCCCGTCTTCACCCCGGCTGGCCTCATCCATGGGGATGTCTCCGAAGCTATCCGTCAGCTGGCTCAGTGTCCAGGCCCGTAGCGTCAGCGCGATCGCCTCGTAGTTCACATCAGCGTTTGCAATAGCAGAGGCTTCCATCTCCTTGATATTTACCAACCATTTGTAATGGTTGTTCCAAGTTGAATTGCCCGCGGACTCGGTAATGTCGTACCGGTGAATGCCCCCATTGGTGCTCGGAAACGGCAAGGCCACTTGCATGATCTGGAAGGTGAAAGCATCCGCTCGATCGGTGTTGAAACTGGCCACACCGTAGATGATCGGGTTCAACAGGGTGCCTGGGCTGATTTGGTCGATTCGGTTGGGGTCTGTGTTGATTTCTTCGAAGTCCTCTGTGCAGGAGGTGGAAGCCCAAACCAGCGATCCAATCAAAAGTGTTGCGATATATTTGTTCATAGTACTATTCTGATTAAAACTTGAGGGTAAGATTCACGCCCATGGTTCTCGTAGAAGGCAGTTGGCCCATCTCCACGCCCGGCAGCAAAGTGCCTCCATTGAGCGCAGCGGTCTCCGGATCATACATTGGGAAGTCCGTCCACATCGCCAGATCCCGGCCGTAGACTGCTATGGATGCCTGACTGATGCTCGTTTTCTGCAAGAGCTTCGCCGGAATTGCATACTCGATCCTCGCTTCCCGAAGCTTGATGAATGACGCGTCGAAGGAGTTGGATTCCACATTGGCCCTTCGGTAGTAGTCCGCGTAGTAGTCAGCAAGGTTTACCTGCTTGGTGTTGGGAGAGAAGGATCCGTCGCCATTGGCGATCACCCCTTCGCCTACGATGTAGCCATCTTCCCGTCCCTTAAGCGTATGTTCCAGTTTTCCCTGCTCGGACATCTTGTGGTGAGTCTGGGAATAGACAGTCCCGCCGTACTGGCCGTCAAACAGGACGCTTACGCGGAGATTTTTGTAAACGAACTCGTTCCTGAAGCCAGCTTTCCACTTCGCATAGGCATTGCCGATGTATTGGATCTCAGCAGGTCTGGCAGGAAGGCCATTGGCTCCATACACGACCTGCCCGTCTGGAGATCTCACAAATCCAAATCCGTAGATATCGCCGGTAGTTCCCCCGACTTTGGCAATGATGGACGCGTTGCCGCCGGTACCGATCACCTGACTTCCATCGACCTCATCGGGAAGGGAAAGCACTTCGTTGTTGTTCTTTGCCCAGGTGATAAAGGAATTCCACTGGAAGTCTTTTGACTTGATCGGGCTGCCGCTTAACACCAGCTCCACGCCTTGATTTTTGACCGTTCCGGCATTTAAGATTGCACTGGAAAATCCGGTCGTAATGTCCACCGGCACCTCAAGAATTTGGTTTTTGGTTTCGGAGATGTAGTAGTTCAAGTCAATGCCCAGGCGTCTTTGGAAAAAGATCAACTCGATGCCGCTCTCAAAGCTGCTCGTAATCTCCGGTTTGAAGTCCGTATTGTAAAGTGTCGAAGGAACGGATGCCGAGCCTGGGAATTCGCTTTGACCGTAGTATTTGGAGGTCCGGTAGGGCTCAGTGTCATTGCCCACCTGCGCTCCGGATACTCTGAGCTTCGCAAAAGAGATCTGGGAAGGAAGCGTAAATATGTCGCTCAACACAAAGCTGGTGCTGACCGAAGGGTAGAAGAAGCTGTTGTTTTGAATAGGCAAGGTGCTCGACCAATCATTTCTTCCGGTAATATCCACAAAGACCTTTTCATCAAAATCCACCGTCATCAAGCCATAGAGCGAATTGATCACCCGGTTGGAATTGCTGGTGGAAAGCACGGGATTGTTTACACCGTTTGCCAGCTTATACACCCCCGGAATCACCAATCCATCCACGTAGGCACTCATCATCCGGTATTTTCTGCTCATGTGGTTTCCTCCGACACTGGCTCTCAGAGAGATCTTCTCTGCGAGATTTCCTTTGTAGGTGAATAGGAAATCGGAGTTCTGCTCGTAGTTGGAGATGTACTGTTCCCGATAGTAGCCGCGTTGGAAATTGGCGGTACTGTAAGGCCTTTGCTGCGCTCTTTCCTCTTGACTCATCGCCAAACCTGTACGCAGCATGAGTTCAAAATGCTCGTTGAAGGCGTAGTTAGCCGAGATGTTGCCGAAGACCGAATTGTTGTTGACCGAGTTGGTCATCTCATAGGCAATCAGGTAAGGATTGTCTATAAACGAGCTGAACGGGTGAATTTGGTCGACATTCTCCTGGCCTGATTTCCAAATCGGTCTGTACCAATCCAGATCCACATTTGGGTTTTGAAAGATCATGAAATAGGCGATCGACTGGTTGTTGTAACCTGTCGCCGGTAGATTGTCCGAGTTCTTGTTGGTATAGTTGGCCTTCACGTTCAAACTCAGTTTTTTGCTGACCTGCTGAGATCCTGAAATGGCCGCTACCAGCCGGTCAAACCCCGTGTTGGGCATGATCCACTCGTTTTTGGTCTGGGTGATGGAAGCGCGGAGAGAACCCGTTTCACTGCTTCCATCCAGCGCAATTGCGTTGATCATGTTAAATCCGGTTTCCCAGAAGCCGGTCACATTGTCCTCGTAGGGTCTCCAGAGTTCACGCTCAGCAGAGGGACCTTCCAGCGTTGGATCGTATTGGAAATACGATTGACCGTTAAATTTGGGCCCGAAAGCACTGCTTGTACCGCCAGTGCTCGCTCCATCTTCGGAGGCGCCGTAGCTGTAGTACAGCTCCCCGTCTGCATTGAAGGCTCTGCCGGTACCCTGTCCGTATTCATATTGAAAGTCAGGCCATCTCAACACATTCTGGAGACTGAAGTTGGAGTTGATCGTGACTCCCAGTCCTTTGGTCTTCTTTGCACCGCTTTTGGTGGTGACAATCAATGCCCCGTTTGCCGCCCGGCTCCCGTAGAGCGCGGTGGCACTTGCACCCTTGAGCACGGTGATGTTTTCGATGTCATCCGGATTGAGATCCGCGATTCCATTGCCGAAATCCACCGGCACATCGTTTCCTGACCCTGCACCATAGGCGTTGCTTACTCCAGACGAGGTCAATCCAGAGTTCATCGGAACGCCATCTACGACGATTAGCGCGAAGTTACCGTTTGGATTCAGGGAATTGTCTCCTCTGAGGCTGATTTGGGAAGAGTTCATCGGGCCCGAACCTGCGGAAAGTACGTTGAGACCAGCCACTTTTCCCCTGAGCGCATCTGACCAGTTGTTGGATCTGGCGTCCAGCAGTTCTTCCGAGTCCACCTTTTGGGTGGCGTATCCCAAGGCTTTTTCCTCCCGCTTGATGCCCAAGGCAGTGACTACGACCTCGCTGAGGGAATCACTTTCCAGCTGCATCCGAACCGTTAGTTCAGTTTGGTTTTCGATCAGGATCTCCTGTCTGTCAAATCCTACATAGGAGAATACCAAAGTTTCTCCCGAATCGACAGTCAGTGAAAACCGGCCATCCAAGTCAGTCGTGGTGCCCTTGGTGGTGCCTTTGATGATGATGTTGACACCAGGGAGAGTCTCACCCGTCTCGGCATCCGTCACCGTGCCGGAGATCGCAACGCTGTTTGCAGTGGCTGCTTGAACAGGCACTTTTTGCTGGGTGCTTACAGCAATGGTCGAGTTGATTTGCTTAAACTTTAGGGAGGACTGGGCTGAAATCAGCTCAAGGATCGTCTGAAGATCAGATCGCTTGGACGAAAAACTCACCTTTTTGCTCAGATCCAGACCACTCTCATAGGAGAACCGGAAGTCGGACTGGTTTTCGATCTGTCTGAAGGAAGCTGAAAGGGATAGCTCTTCCGAAGAAAAGGAAATCAGAGTTTCCTCTAATTTCTGCGCGGAAAGTCCGCTGGCAAACACCATGGAGTGGAGCCAGCAGCTGAGAAGGCAAGCCGTAAATAGTCTCATAGCCAAGGTTTTTAAGGCTGGTGGTAACTTTTTTTTCATAGATTTGAAAGGTTCAAGTGTAAGAATGTCGAAAGCGTTTTGCCCTGGACAGAATGGATTCGTTGGCGCGGATCCATTCGCTTTTTAGGGGCAGTTTTTGAAATGGAGTGTTACATTTTTTCCGTTGAGTTCATAAGTGAAAGGGATCGAATACTGGATCAGCTGGAGGAGATTTTCCAGGCTTTGGTTTTCGTAACTGCCGGAGATTTCGCAGGTGATCTTTTTGGTAAGATTGTGGGTGATCTTGACGCCGTACCAGTCTTCCAGGATTTGGATCATTTCGGACATACCCGTCTTTTGAAAAGCCAAGACGTCTTCGGTCCATGCGAAAATCGGATCGCTGGAAGGCATCTCACTGACCGCTCCTGACTGCTTTTCGTAGTCAAGTCTGAAGTTGGGATGAAGCATAAAGTTGGCTTCCAATGAATCGGACACCTTGACCAAGCCGGTCTTTACCGCGACCACTTCCGGTTGGCCGGGCAGCGTTTTGATCAAGAAGGAGGTGCCGAGAACCTCGGTGGTCAGATGGGCGGATTCGACCCGGAACGGATGCAGACTGTCCCGTTTCACTTCGAAAAAGGCCTCGCCCTCTAGCTTGAGAAACCGCTGTTCTGTAAAATTCTCCGCAACCTGAATCGTTGTGCGGTGAAACAGCTGGACAGTTGAGCCATCCGGCAAGCGGATCTTTTTGATCATTCCGGTTCCGTTTTTAAAGGTCAGGAATGAGATCTCCTCCTTGCTCGGAAGATCATCCTGAAACAGACGCTGCCCAAACAGCACAAGTCCAATCACCAAGATCACCGAAGCGGCAACTTTCCATATCACTGATCCACGGGCATTGGAGTCAGGACGATCCCCTGCTTTTTTGTCAGATCTATGGTTTTGGATCTTTGAAAGCAGCTGCTCTTCGATCTGGGATCGTGTCCGGCCCTTATGATCTCTGATTTCCAGTTGTTCGCTGCCAGCTTCATCATACCACCCGTTGAAGAGGTCGATCTCGGATGGCGTAGCTTTGCCCCGGAGTATCTTGCTGATGACCCGAGAGAGGGTAGGGTGGATTCTCATTGGATTTGGCATTCACCTTATCAGTGGAAAAAATGCCAGCCGACTACCGCCCGATTCGATTAAGTATTTGTGAATGTTGTCCGGTCAAAAATAACCTCCGGGTAACAAGGACTGCCTGAGATCAGCTAGGCAGTTAGAAGCAAGGCAAGCACTGGTACCAGATGCTTTAATTCACCCCGCATGATTTTGAGGGATTTTGAAAGCTGATTGTGGACGGTTTGAGGGGAGATCTTTAGCTTTTCTGCGACCTCATCGACGCTATAGCCTTCCAGTCGGTTCATCCGGAAGATGAGACCGGCTCGGGGAGGCAGGGAATCTACTGCCAGCTCGATTTGGCTGTACAGCTCCTCAAATGCGAAAACATCCTCCTCGTAGTAGCCCGGCAAGTCGTCTGTGTTGAGGGTTCGGATCTTTGCCTGCTCGTCAAAATACTTCATCACCTGATACTTCACGGCAGTGAGCAGGTAGGCCTTGATTCCGCTTTTTATTTCGAGGATATGGCGTCTATTCCAGATATCTATGAAGATCTCCTGGATCAGATCTTCTACGACGGCTTGGTCTCCGATCTTCCGATAGGCGCTTTGGTACATCAGCTCCCAATGTTCCTTGAAGACTTGATCGAAAAAAGCAGGATTGGAGAAGACTTGCATAGACCTTGGCGGAGGTAGATCCAAAAATAGCCGCGTGATCAGGAAATCAGGAATCCGGGAGGTTATGCTTTTATTAACAGATTTTCGGGAGAGGCAATTGTTGGTTTACTCATGGCTATATATAGAATGGCTCTGGAGGCTACTCCGCTGATCACATTTCCATCACTTTTTTATAATGCAACATTGTTTCATAAATGTAGGGCTTTTATGTTTGCAACATAATTGCATTTAGATACCTATGGGCA
Organism: Algoriphagus terrigena DSM 22685; assembly: GCF_000429445.1. Lineage (GTDB taxonomy): Bacteria > Bacteroidota > Bacteroidia > Cytophagales > Cyclobacteriaceae > Algoriphagus > Algoriphagus terrigena. Next base: position 207,175 of record NZ_AUBW01000009.1, on the reverse strand, counting down.
AATTTTTACTTCTAATCTCGGGACTGTTTTTTTCAGAAGGGTTTTCTGAATCATTTGCCAGACCCAATGTCCCCTTAATTTCCCTCCAACTGGACTCTGTAAGGACATCAGCGGCATCGGACACTGTTCCGAAAGTTCAGGATCTGGAAGAGGTGGTGGTGATGGATCAGAAAGAGATAATCCAAAGGCAGGAATCCAACAGCGTTGAACTGGTCAGGCAGGACTTTATCCGGGAGAATCGGGGAGGGAGTCTCATGCAGTCTTTGGAGCGTGTGCCGGGTATTACGTTGATCAGTATAGGATCCGGCGCCTCTAAGCCACTGATTCGTGGATTGGGATTCAACCAGGTGATGGTGGTGGAGAATGGAATCAAGCATGAGGGGCAGCAGTGGGGTGCTGACCATGGCCTGGAGGTGGATCAATACGCCGCTGATCAGATCATGATCATCAAAGGTCCGGCGTCCTTCAAATATGGCTCTGATGCTATTGGCGGTGTGATAGATATCCGGGAAAAGCTGCCGCCGGCAGAAAACGGCATCGGAGGCTCTGTAGAATTTGGGTACCGGTCAAACAATGCCTGGTTCGGCGGCTCTGCCAATCTGTTTGCCAGAAAAAACAAGTGGTTTGGAGAAGGCAGGATCACAATGGCTGACTATGCGGATTTCAAAGTCCCGACAGATTCTGTGTTTGTGTATGATTTTGGAGTGGCACTTCACGATGGCCAGGTCAGGAATTCAGCAGGCAAAGAGCTGGATTTTTCTGGAAGAGTAGGGTATCTCGGGGAACATTTCCGAAATATCTTTTCACTGAGCAGCGTCAGTACCAAAGCTGGGTTTTTTGCCAATGCCCACGGCTTGGAACCCCGACAGGTGGACACGGAGCTGCATGACCGATCGAGTCGGGATATCCTGCTGCCTTTTCAGGAAGTCAGGCACACGAAATTGATCAATAAGGCCAGCTATGCTGCGGGGAATAATTTCCTGCAGCTGGACCTGGGCTATCAGCGGAATGACCGTGAAGAGTGGAGCCGATATGTCAATCATGGCTATATGCCGGCAACCTATCCGACTGAAATGCCTTATCCTTCCGACCTGGAGCGGGCATTTGATAAAGAGGTATTTTCTGTAAACCTGAAAGATGAGTTGTTTTTGGATCGGCACGAACTGGCTTTCGGAGCCAGCGGGGAATATCAGCATAATGATATCGGCGGCTGGGGGTTTCTTATCCCTGCGTTTCAGCAATATAGTTATGGGTTCTATGCACTGGATAAATTCAAACTCAATCCCGCTTGGCAGCTGACAGCCGGGCTGCGCTATGACCATAGCCAGATTCGTGCGGAGGAATACCGGGATTGGTTTCCCAGTGTGGAAGATGCTTCTCAGGCGACTGAGTCGGATTACCTGTACCGGGCAGAGGAATTCCGACGGGAATTCAACAGCGTGGTGTGGTCTGCCGGATTTAACTTTAATACCGCGGACCTGAGTCTGAAGGGGAATCTGGGAACCAGCTTCCGTATGCCGATCGCCAAGGAGTTGGCAGCCAATGGAGTCAATTACCATTACTTCAGATACGAGCGGGGGAATGCAGACCTTGATCCTGAGCAGTCTTTACAGCTTGATCTCGGAGTAGATCTGAAAAAAGAAAAGTGGCTGTTTTCTTTCAGCCCGTTTGTCAACTATTTCTCAAACTACATCTATCTCAATCCGACCGCAGAGTTGGATATTCTATACGGAGCGGGAAATCAGGTATTCATTTATACGCAGGCTGAGGTGCTGCGGTACGGTTTTGAGCTGAGTGCGATGCATCGAGTGACCGAGAATCTGAGCTTTGAGTTGATCGGGGAGTACGTCTACAGCGAGCAGATGTCCGGGGCCAAGAGAGGTTACACCTTGCCTTTTTCCCCGCCACCATCCGCCATACTCAATGCCACTTATAAGCCGCTGGCGAAAAGTGTTTTTACCGATCCTTATTTCGCAGTGGACTTTCGCTTGACAGCTGAGCAAAGCAACATCGTGCCTCCGGAGAAAGTGACACCGGGCTATCAGCTGCTGAATCTGCGTGCAGGTTCGGTGTTTTCAGTATTCCAGCAGCAACTGCAGGCGGACGTCCAGGTTCAAAACCTGTTCAACACTTATTACCTCAATCACACGAGTTTCTACAGGCTGATCAATCTGCCGGAGGCAGGCAGGAATATTACCCTTTCCCTGAGCTATCAATTTTAAACAAACCAACTAATACAATGAAAAGAGGATACTACTATCTACTAATCGCTTTTACTACCGGTTTTGCCTTCAGCTCCTGTGAAGAGGACCCAGATCCGGTATTGCCTACACCCACCATCGAGAATGTGGAGATAGGATCCGGCAATAACCACATCGGAGTCATTGGAAGAGACTTTCACCTGAATGCCGACATCGTAGCAGGGGATAAGATCGATTTCGTGCAGGTGAAGATCGAGCCTATTGCCGGTGAGACGTACGCAAGTGACTGGAGCTTTGAGCTGACTTGGGAGCAGTTTAAAGGAGCAAAAAACGCCAATGTGCATCAGCATTTTGACATTCCGGAAGATGCCGTGGCCGGAAAGTATGAGTTTATCATCATCGTCAGCGATGAGAATGGAACCACTTTAGAGGAAAAGGCTGAGATACAGATTGTCGATCCTTCTGATTTGGCAGTGGACCCGATACTTTATATCTGGATGATTACGACAGACCAGGGGGATTTTCACTATGTAAATGAGACGCTCGTCAACCCTGAGAACGTCGGGTTTTCCAAGGATGAAATCCTTCAATCTGATGCGACCATCAAGAATGTAAAAGGAGACGGCAAGATGTACCTGTTGCTGATCAGAAAAGATCTTAACCATCGGCCAGAATCGATGGATGCCATCGATTTTTCGAAGGTGATCGTGTACGATTCTTTCTCTCATGAAGATGAACAGGATGTGGATTCTTTTGGCAATGTGATCTATGATGGCAACGGGGGCTTTCTTCGTCCCGCTCCGGAGTTTAAGATCGGCTCGCCGGTAGATAATAATTTTCCTGCCGAAGATCTCATAAGTGGAGAAAATGCCTGGAAGTCTGGAGAATACCTCTTCGGGGTCGTTTATACCAATTCTACCTATGACATCAGCCTGCACCATTATTTTGAGCTGGATGTGACAGGATTTTGAATCCGTTTTTCCCAGTTGCCAAGTCCTGAATAGGAATCACATTAAATCCCATATGAAAAATTATATTTTAGTTATAGGCACTCTCTTTTTGCTCACAGCCTGCGGTGAAGACGAGCAGCCGGCAATCGATCTGGAATATCCTGAGATAGTCGTCACTGAGAATTCTTTTCCAGTCCAGTGCAGTGTATTGGAAAGAGGTTCGAAGATCCAGTTTAGGGCGTTGTTCACGGACAATATTGAGTTGGGTGGCTATAGCCTGGACATCCACCACAACTTTGACCATCATACCCATAGTACAGAGGTGAATGACTGTGAGTCGGATCCGGTCAAAGCTGCTGTTGATCCATTGTTATTTATCCAGACTTACACGATTCCTAACGGTCTGAGCAAATACGACGCAGAAGCTGAGATCGACATTCCCTTGGACATTGACCCCGGAGATTATCATCTTATGATCAGGGTTACAGACCAGGAAGGCTGGCAGACCATTCAGGGGCTGAGCATTAAAATCCATTGATTCTTTGGGGTAGTTTCCGGCCATATAAGGAATCATGGCGCCTAAATAAATATGTGCAACAATATTGCATATACCAACCCTGTTTTTGCAACAATGTTGTATTTTTAATCTTCAGATCTGAGTAAACCAAGTCAACAACTTTTAATTACCAGTAAATCAATTATGAAAAAGCTTAACAGAAAAATCTTACTGCCAGCACTTGTTGCAGGCTCATTTTTGACCTTTTCCTGCTCCGACGATCCGGAGCCGATAGTGCTCGAGGGGATTGAGAAATCAAGTTTGATCTTTACAGAAATCTCCGGGGAAGGGGATTTTGGGGCCCACGGAGACCATTTCCATGGGATCGCGACCGCGACCGAGGGGGAATCTTCTACGATAGAGTTTGATTCCGAAGGCAATGCCGTGTCAGGCGGACATCTGCACCTGCATGCCGATGGGGTCTATAAAATAGAACTGCAAGCTTGGGATTATCAGGGCAACCGGGTAGAAGGAGACTACTTGAAGGACAAGGCTACTGCCGATCTCTACAAAGCATTCTTGATCGGCGGAGACTTGGTATTGAACCCCTCCACAGCCGATGAGTCCGGCGCGGTGTTCCAACCACGTGAGCAGACTTATGGGGACGGCACCGCTGTAAGCGGACAATACGAAACCACCGGAATCTTGGGGTACTTCACGTTGGGTGAATCAAACGAAGGAGAAACCCTCATGATTTCTTATGTCCTTAGAGAATTCACCAGCCCGGAGACAAAGACAACCATTACCAGAACGGACTGGAATGCGAATGATTACGCCACAAGATTCCCGGGGAAAGATGTCCTGACACTGGATTTTGAGATCCATGCAGGGGATGATCATTAAAACGGGGTAGGTTTGCCTTCTTCCAAAAGCTGTCTGAGGATCTCAGGCGGCTTTTTCTTTTTTAAGCTTTCTGATATATTGAAAATGGGGGGCGGGGTGTAACTGAATTCCGGGACAAGATATCCCTGCATCCTCTGTGGGGCAAAGAGCTTCCGGTATGATGCGCACGATCTGAACACTCTTTTTGTTGATTTGGTTACTTTCAGGGATTCGTATCGGTGCCGGAAAATTTACCAATCAACCACATTCTCCGTACCTCGGCATCAAGATCCCTGTGTCATCGAAATTTCTGCGCCGGGGTTGAAACATCTGGTCCATTTTTCCCTGGGGTTAAATCCGAACTCGCTTCCGGAGGGGGACGATTATTCAGGGCATTCTCCCGATGAAAAATTGGGACAGGCTATCTGACCAATAAAATCAAACCATAAACACATGAAATCATGGTAAAACAAAGTTCATATATCAAACTCGATTTTACTCTCGATGTCAATAATCCGAAAGAGCGCAAGCTGGTCTGTATGGACAACAATCCCTGGAAAATCCAGACCTATGGGGCGGTACTTTCCCTCTATGTCAATCGATTGGTAAAGCTGGTAAATCAAAAAGGGAAGCTAAAAAGCAGTCTGATCTTCGATGAGTTTCCTACCAGCTATCTCAATGGAACAGACAGTTTAATTGCAACGGCAAGAAATAACCGGGTGGCAACAAGCCTTGGAATTCAGGGCTTGAGTCGAATTACTCACTGGGATTACAAGCAATTGTGAAAATTTTACGGGTTCATCTAATAAAAAAGCCTGTAAAACGATTGTTTACAGGCTTTTCCTTTCCACTGTCGTTAATTGGTTGAAATCCTGTAATCCACAGAAAATCAGTTAATTAGCCTAATTAAAGGGCTAAAAAAAAGGAGCTACCGATTTTTCAATCTCGTAACCCCTTGTTTTTCAGTGTATTAATGGCAGAGGGTGGGGGATTCGAACCCCCGGTACAGTTTAACCCGTACGGCAGTTTAGCAAACTGCTGGTTTCAGCCACTCACCCAACCCTCTATTCCCGGTTAGCTACTTGGCTAAAGTGATGCAAATATAATCCTTTTGAAAAGACTTAAACAAGCCCGAAAGCCGATTCAAGCATTCTTTCCACGAAAGTGGATTAATCTGCTGGAAATCAACTTCAATATTTTTTGGAGCAATTTGGAAATCGTCTTAATTTCCCATCATAAATTTAAAAAATACCCAGTACTGGGTATTTTTAGACAGGATTCTTACCCTATTTTTATAAAAAATTTATTTTAATATGATCCTCCAGACTTCTAAATGTGACTTTTTGATCGAAGATTGTGGTAAAAACGATGGCAGCGTGTTTGTCTATTCAGAGCAGCTGGACGAACTTCAACGGCTTTTTGGCTCCTCCGAAACCGAATATTCACCAAGGCCTGACTGGAAATTTAGAGTGTCGACCTGCAAGCAGGACTTGGTTCACAAATTAATTCTGATCGTGAAGGAGGTCAACTACAGGGACTTTAACCGGGTTAGATACCTGTCTGCCTGATCTGGTTCATCCTGCTTTAATTTTAGGAAATTATTACAATGCTTTTCATTCCGTTTCTGGGGCGAAAGGCATTTTTTGTTTAAGCATCTTCTTTTTAGTGTTTGTTAAGGAATTTTATGCTGATTATCGGTAAACGATGATATAAAATTTCAATATTAGCTGATTTTGTATAGTTAAATTTTTTTAGAACTTTGAGAAGTTCATCCCCCGATCACCCCCGCAGTTTTGATTAGTACTGAAAGTCTTGAAAATCTGATTCCAGATTTCCTTATGGAATCCAGCGATTTCTATCTCGTCATCCTAGACGTGGAGGGAAAGGTGTTGAAATTCAACAGATGTTTTGAAAAGATAAATCCAGCAACAAGCGATGCCCGTTTTTGCGATAATCTCTCTCCAAAATCAGAAGCTGAATTCAATTATTCTTTGGAGTTGATGCTTGGTGCCCCAAAAATCCGCAGGCATGTGATGCTCGACCATCCGGATGCGGCGCAGCAAAGCGGCGCGAGGGTGTGGTGGGAGTTTTCGGTAGTGACGACGCCTGATATGGATCTGTCAGGGATCATCGGTATCGGCGTGGGGATGCAATTCCTCGAGCAGGAGATGCCGTGGAACAACCTGGTGGACGTCTTGGGTTTTGGGAGGATTACCTTGGACAGGGATTTCAGGATCCAGAGCTGGGATGACAACATCTCGCAGTGGTTTGACGCGGAGGGGGAAGATTGGAGCGGATTGGCTTTGACCGATGCTCCCGCCCTTCGTGGGGTAGCCGCGCTTGATCAGGCCTTGGACGGCGTTTCTGGCGAATGCAAGCCCAAATGTTTTTTGGTTGAACTTCAACATTCAACCTCGCCGGTATTTGCTGCCCTAATTACAGCGAGCTCTGAGGGCTACCATCTTTTCTTGGTGCCAAAAGAAAATCCACCCCTTCCACAGCTCGAAAGGCAATTGATCGCGCCATATGTTCTTTCGACCTTGCCAGGGGCAGTTTATGTATTGGATAGGGCGGGTAAACTGACGCAGCAGAACGAGGCGGCGAGAAACCTCGGCCGTATATGGAAAGGAAGAGCCTATTCTGAGGGATTTTCACTGACTTTCCCGACTCAGACAAATCGCTTCTCAAAACTCCTGCGAGCTATTGACGATGCGAAAAAAGGAGTAAGTACAGACTTGGAGTTGAAGATGCTGATGCCGAATCAGGAGTTTGCGTTTTGGAACGCGTCATTGAGATCTATCCAGCCTGAGCTCGGAAACCCGGAAGGAGTTCTGATCCAGGTTTTTGATTTGACGCCCCTCAAATCCCAGCTTGTACAAATCACCCGCGAAAACGAGCGCCTGAGGGACTTGGCCTTGAGCCCTTCCCACGTTTTAAGAGGCCCACTTTCTTCCATAATTGGTCTGCTGGAGCTGATCGACGTCAAGCAATTGGATATGGAAAATCAGAAGTTGTTTAACTATCTGAAGCCACTGACAAAAGAATTGGATCACACGATCCGACAGCATGCAAAAAAAATGAGCACCTTCCACTGAGGTGCTCATCATCATTTGAGGATCTTCAGACCCACTGCCTCCAGTCCCGGAAGGCTTTCCTGTCGCATGTATTGGATAAAATACAGTTCCCCGCTTTGGTCAGAGACCTCAAAGGGCAATGTGTCGTAGGCGGTGAAAGAATTACCAAAACCGCTGCCTATCGGTTTTCCGGATTTGGAATCAAAAAGCGGCACATTGATCAGCTTATTGTCTAAGATAAGCCCAGTCGTGTCTCTGGTGATCACACGGATGTAGCAGTTGGAAAACGGGTATTCTTCGTTGTACCTGATGCCGATCAGCTTGGGGCCACTTTTGTCCGCGAGAGCTTTCAGATCAAATCTTGCGCTGTCCCTTTCGTTCCAGGCATTCGATTCAAAGGAATAAAATTCCTCGTAGACCCGATCGCCCGAGCAAGAAGAAGCCAGACCCATAGCCAACATGCCAATCCAAAACCTCCACTTATTCATTGCCGCCATTGTTAGGTCCCTGATTTTTCCTTGGGGGAAAACGTCGCTTACCTTCCTGTTTATTCTCTGTTGGCTTGTTCGTTTGATTCTCAGGTTTAGGCCTTTGCGATTGGTTTTCCGGTCTCTGTTCGGGAGAAGGATTTTGAGATGGTTTTGGCCTGTTTCTGTTTTTATTCCTTCTTTTCTTGGCGTCGTTTCCTTCTTTCGATTCAGGTCTTCCCGGCAATTGTCCTTCCTGAGCTTTGGGCTGGGGAGGATTAACGGAAGGCTGATTTTGACGGTTTTGAGGTCTTTGCCCCTGCGGTTTAGGTGCTTGTGGTCTTGAAGCCGGAGGTCTGGATGGCTGCGCCGTTCTTGGAGCCGTATCCGCAATTGGAGCTTCTCCCTGTGGCCTTGGCTTCGACTTTTTCTTCTTTTTCTTTTTAGCAAATTTCTTATCCAAAAGCTCCAATTCACGGGTAGACTGCGCTGCCAGGTCTTCGATATCGGTTGACTTGTCCACTTGGAGATTGAATACCTTGATCCCTTGCTCATTTAGAGCCTGGATCTCCCGCACACGATCGCAGGTAATGCTGTGCCAGTCGTTGTCATGGTTATAGCTGAACCACATCAACTTCCGGAAGATGTCCGTCTTCTGAAGTTTTGCCGGACCGGATTCGGTTTGCAGTGGCTTTTCTACCTGTGGAATATCCTTGATGGCGTCCATGTAGGTGTCCAGCTCATAGTTGAGACAGCACTTCAACCGACCGCATTGTCCGCTGAGTTTGCCGGGATTCAGCGAGAGATTTTGATACCTCGCGGCGGAGGTGGTTACGTTCTTGAAATCGACCAGCCAGGTAGAGCAACAAAGCTCACGGCCACAAACTCCAATGCCACCAAGCCTTCCGGCTTCCTGACGAAGGGAGATCTGCTTCATCTCCACGCGGATCTTAAACTCTCCCGCGAGAGCTTTGATCAATTCCCGAAAATCAACACGGTCCTCGGCAGAGTAGTAGAATGTTGCCTTGGAGTTGTCTGCCTGATATTCGACGTCGGACATCTTCATCTGAAGTCGGTATTCATCTACGATCTGCTTGCAGCGGTAGAGGGTAGGGATCTCCCGGTGTCGGGCTTCTTCCCACTTCTCCATGTCTTTTTGCGTAGCCAACCGGTAGATTCGGGTGATGTTGTCATCGTTGCGAACCTTACGCTTTTGCATCTGCAGACGAACCAGTTCGCCCTGAAGCGAGACGTAGCCGATGTGGTGCCCACTTGAGACATCCACCACGACCGGATCACCGGTGTGCAGCGTGAGGTATTCTACATTTCGAAAGTATTCTTTTCGGCCTCCTTTGAATTTGACCTCGACGATGTCAAAGTTGTCAACCTGGGGGATTCCCATGTGAGAAAGCCAGTCAAAGGAGTTCATTTTATTGCAATCGCTCGTGCCGCAGCTGCCGTTGCTTTGGCAGCCTCCGGTACCTCCTGAAGAGGTGGAGCAGGTAGTACATCCAGCCATAATTTATATACAGGGCTCTCGCCTCGGTTAGTTCTTTGGGTTTAATTATTCAGTTTCAGGATATCCTGTCCGATATCTCTTCGATAATAAGCCTTCTCCCAGCTTATCTTTTCTACGGCCGCGAAGGCATTTGTGACCGCTTCTCCCAATTCCTTGCCAAAGCCCGTCACAGCGATCACCCGACCGCCTTGGTTGACAATGTCGCCAGCTGGATCTTTGGCAGTGCCGGCATGGAAGATCACGGCGTTTTCCACGGTTTCAGGAAGTGAAATCGGGAATCCCTTTTCATACGATCCAGGATAGCCACCGCTGACCATGACGACTGTCGTGGCATATTCAGGGGAAATCTTCAATTCGTATTCTGAAAGTGTTCCTGTGGCGATGCCCTTGAGCAGGCCGAGGAAGTCACTTTGGATCCGTGGCAAAACGGCCTCTGTCTCAGGGTCGCCCATGCGGACGTTATATTCTATCACCGAAGGCTCTCCGTCCTTGTTCATCAATCCGATGAAGAGGAAGCCTTTGTAGTCAATATTATCTATCTCCAGACCGGCAATGGTAGGCTTCACGATCCGGTCTTCCACTTTTTTGATGAATGCTTCGTCAGCGAAGATCACCGGGCTCACAGCGCCCATTCCGCCGGTGTTCAAGCCTGTGTCGCCTTCGCCGATGCGTTTGTAATCTTTCGCCTCCGGCAAAATCTTATAGCTTTTACCGTCCGTAGCCACAAAAACCGAAAGCTCAATGCCGGTCAGGAACTCCTCAACGACAACTTTGGAAGAGGCATCGCCAAACTTGGCGTCAAGCAGCATCTCCTTCAGAGACGTCTTTGCTTCGTCGAGAGTCTGGCAGATCAAGACGCCTTTACCCGCGGCAAGGCCATCGGCTTTCAGGACGATCGGCAGACTTTGCTTTTCCAAATAAGCCAATCCCGCCTCAATTTGGTCAGCCGTGAAGGTTTCATAAGCTGCCGTCGGCACTCCATGGCGCTGCATAAAGCGCTTTGAAAAATCCTTACTCCCCTCCAGCGTCGCTCCCAATTGGGAAGGGCCTACGATGGGAAGAGTGGCGGTATCAGGCTGGGCCTGAAGATAATCCACTAAACCCTTGACAAGTGGTTCTTCGGGACCGACGATTACTATATCGATGGCTTGATCTAACACAAACTGCTGGATGCCAGGGAAATCTGTGATTGAAAGGGGGACGTTTTGAGCGATTTCGGCGGTGCCGGCATTTCCGGGTGCGACGTAAAGCCGGGAACATTCCGGACTTTGTATGATCTTCCAAGCAAAGGCATGCTCTCTGCCTCCGCTACCCAATAAGAGTATATTCATTGACTCGTTTCGTTTTTAATTGGCATGTTCGGAGATGAACTTGATCCGGTACACCCGCAGTTCGTCTTCTGCAAAGTCCTCGTCACCGAGCTCTTCCAATGCCGATTTGATATGATCGCTTTCTGCATTCATGAAATAGTCATGGAGAGTGTCTTCCCGCTCTTCATCCATGATGTGTTGAATGTAGTAATCGATATTTAGTTTAGTTCCGCTATAGATGATCTGCTCAATTTCCTGAAGCAGCTCACCCATTGAAATATTGAGATTTTCAGCAATCTCATCCAGGTCGATCTTGCGGTCAATCTGCTGGATAATCGAAATCTTCACCTTGGATCGGGCTCCTGCGGTTTTTACAACTACCTCGGTTGCAGTTTCGATTTCATTTTCCTCCACATAGGCGGTGATCAGCTTTAGGAATGGTGCCCCAAATTTGACAACTTTTCCCATACCCACACCATTTACCTGTGCAAGTTCTTCTTTGGTGGTGGGGTAGACCGTCGCCATTTCCTCCAAAGAAGGATCTTGGAAGATGATGTAGGGCGGGAGGTTTTTTGTTTTGGCTACGCGCTTCCGCTCAGCCTTAAGCAATTCAAAGAGCCGTTCATCGTAAGCCGGACCCGTACTGATCTGCACGTCAACTGTTTCCGCTTCGCTGAGTTTTTCGAAGTCATGATCCTTGTACAAAGCTACGGAATAAGGCGCATCCATGAAATCTGTACCTTTCTGGGTAAGCTTGAGGATGCCATAGTTTTCGATGTCTTTCTCCAGCAGGGCAGTGATCATCGACTGGCGGATCACCGATGTCCAGTGCTTATCAGATTCACTCTTTCCTTTGCCAAAGACGGGCAGGAGATCGTGCTTGTAGCTCTGGACATAGTCGTCCATCTCGCCACGAATCACCTTGACCAGGTGCTCCAGACTGAATCGCTCGCCAGTCTGATTGACGGCCTCCAGCGATATCAGCAGGTCGTCCATTCCCTCGAAGGTCTCCCGTTCGCGCTTGCAGTTGTCACAAAACCCGCAGTCCTCATTCAGAGTTTCTCCAAAATAATTGAGGATAAACTTCCTTCTGCAGACACCTGTTTCGGAGAATGCAGCCATTTCCTGAAGGAGGATCTTTGAATTTTCCCGCTCGGTGACTGGCTTGTCTTTGTTGAATTTTTCGAGCTTGACGATGTCTTCGTAGCGGTAAAACATCAGGCAATGCCCTTCCAGTCCGTCACGTCCAGCCCGACCGGTTTCCTGATAGTACCCTTCCAGTGACTTGGGCACGTCGTAGTGAATCACGTAGCGCACGTCCGGCTTGTCGATACCCATCCCAAACGCGATGGTGGCCACGATGACGTCCAGTTCTTCATTCAGGAAGTCGTCCTGGGTCTTGATCCGGACAGCTGAGTCCAAGCCGGCGTGATAGGGAGCTGCGTTGACCTGATTGACTCTCAGGAGTTCGGCGATTTCCTCGACCTTCTTCCTGCTCAGGCAGTAGATGATCCCGGATTTCCCTTTGTGTTGCTTGATGAACTTGATGAGTGACTTCTTCGATTCATTCTTGATCTTCGGACGAACCTCATAAAAGAGGTTGGTTCGGTTGAAGGACGATTTGAACAGGTCAGCCTCTTCCATCTGCAGGTTTCGCTGGATGTCCTGCTGCACCTTTGGTGTGGCAGTGGCTGTCAGCGCGATGATGGGCAGATTGGGCGCTATCTGGCCAACGATGGTCTTGATCTTTCGATACTCTGGACGGAAATCATGTCCCCATTCGGAGATACAGTGTGCCTCATCGATTGCTACAAAACTCAGGTGAGCCGACTTCAGGAAGGCGATATTCTCCTCCTTGGTCAGCGATTCTGGCGCTACATACAGCAGCTTGGTTTTTTTCTTCAATACCTCATTTTTCACCCGCGTCGCTTCAGACTTGGTGAGCGTGGAGTTGAGGAAATGGGCATTGACTCCCACGGCATTCAGTTGATCGACCTGATTTTTCATCAGTGCGATCAAGGGAGAAATGACGATTGCCGTACCTTCTGTCACCACTGCCGGCAGTTGGTAGCAAAGTGATTTGCCAGCCCCAGTCGGCATGATTACGAAGGTGTTTCGATGGTTGAGCAGGTTGTCTACGATGAGCTCCTGATTCCCACGGAATTGGCTAAATCCGAAGATTCTCTTAAGATCTGCTTTTACTTTTTCATCCACGGGGAGAGGCGGCTTAGTAGGGGATAGATGCCTGTAAACAGGAATGAACGATTAGTTTTATACCTTTGACCAAAATTAGTGATTAACGCAGGTAAAATTGAATTTAGCTAAAAATATTAAAAATACAGCCACGCGGGTTTTGCAAAATGAAGCAAACGCGGTCTTAAATCTGATCGATTGCATAGACGGTGATTTTGAGGCTTGCGTGGAGAAAATCCTAGCCTCAAACGGGCGGGTAGTTATCACCGGAGTGGGCAAAAGTGCCATCGTCGCCAATAAGATTGTAGCGACCTTGAACTCCACCGGCACGCCGTCACTTTTCATGCATGCAGCCGACGCGATCCATGGCGATCTGGGAATGATCCAGGAGAATGACATCGTCATCTGTATCTCAAAATCGGGCAATACACCCGAAATCAAGGTGCTGGTCCCTTTGCTGAAAAAGCTGGGGTCGGTCTTGGTCGCCTTGGTTTCCAACACCACGTCCTACCTCGCTGAGGAATCGGATTTTGTGTTGAATGCGACGATAGGGGAAGAGGCATGTCCTCACAATCTGGCTCCGACTACGAGTACGACTGCGCACATGGCGCTGGGCGATGCACTTGCGGTTTGTCTGCTGGAAGCCCGAGGGTTCACGTCCGACGATTTTGCCAAGTACCATCCCGGTGGCTCACTGGGCAAGCAACTCTATCTGAAAGTCGGCGACGTCCTGTCAAAAGGTATTATACCGGTAGTCAGTGAAGATGCAGGTATCAGCGAGGTGATCATCGAGATTTCCGGCAAACGACTTGGCGCGACGGCGGTAAACGACGCCAGAGGCAATCTCACCGGAATCATCACGGATGGGGACCTGCGAAGGATGCTGGAGAAGACCCTGGAAATCCAGACCCTTCAGGCAAAAGACATTATGACCGTACACCCAAAGACTATCTCAAAGGACGAATTTGCCATTCGTGCCCTGAATCTGATGCGCAATCATAATATCACCCAATTAGTGGCTCTGGATGGAGAGAAAATCGCTGGTTTTGTCCATATTCATGATTTGATGAAAGAAGGCATAGTCTGAAAGAACAATGCAAAATAGACCCTATGTTGTGATTATGGCGGGTGGAATCGGTTCCCGATTTTGGCCATATAGCAGAAATAACCGACCCAAACAATTTTTGGATGTTTTGGGCACAGGCCGCAGCCTACTCCAGATCACTTACGACCGATTTTTGGAAGTCGCCGAGCCCGAGCGTTTCTATGTTGTGACCAATCAGATTTACTTGGATCTGGTAAAAGAACAGTTACCCAACCTGAGTGACGAACAGATATTGACTGAGCCGCTGAGAAGAAATACGGCGGCATGCGCTGCCTACGCAGCTTATAAGATCCACGCGATAGATCCGGAAGCAACCTTGATCGTCACTCCCTCCGACCAGCTGATCCTTCAGGAGAATCGCTTCATTGCGACCATCCGAAAAGCCGTCGATGCAGCTCAGGTAAAGGGCAGGTTGATTACATTGGGGATTAGACCCAACCGCGCTGATACCGGCTATGGCTACATCCAATATCTTGAAAGTGAAGACGGCGACTCGGCGATGAAGGTCAAGACTTTCACCGAAAAACCAAATCTAAAACTGGCCAAGACATTCCTGGAAAGCGGTGACTTCGTCTGGAACTCCGGGATGTTTGTCTGGAAAGTGGCCAGCCTGCTGGATGCTTTCAGTGAAAATATGCCGGACGTCGCGGAGACTTTTGAAGAAGGCAAAAGCCATTTTGGGAAATCCACAGAGCAGGAGTTTATCAACAGAGCCTATTCCCTGGTCAAAAATGTATCGCTCGATCTCGGCATCATGGAAAAGTCTGACAAAGTCTTCGTCATCTTGGGAGACTATGGTTGGTCGGATCTGGGATCTTGGCACAGCCTTCATGCCCTACGCGAAAAAGATGAACACAACAACGTTGTGGATGCCAATGCGCTCCTCTATGAAACTGAAAATTGCTACGTCAAAGTAGACAGCGGTAAGCTCGTCGTGATCGAGGGCCTAAACAACTACCTCGTCAACGAATCCGAAAATGTCCTACTGATCTGCAAACTCGACGGGGATAAAAAATTCCGCGACTTCATGGCCAGCGCAAAAAAGAAAGGGGAGGACTTCGTCTGAAATCGAGCAGATTTCAGACTACACACGAAGTTGTATCTATCGACCGAGCGAAATTCCATGTGGCAATTAAAAAACAATTACAATCACATGAAATCCTCCCCCAACTATTCTTGATTCTTTGCTTCGACTCCGCTCAGCATGACAGGGACTCTTGATTCTAGAATCTTGATACTAATGTCTAGCTACTTGATACTTACTTCTTCCGCTGTCTGATCGCTTCATAGATCGCCACGCCCGCCGAAACTGACACGTTTAAACTTTCGATATTTCCCGCCATTGGGATCTTGACCCGATCATCGACGATACCCATGATTTCTTGTGAAATCCCGTCTTCCTCGGATCCCATCACCAAGGCAACCGGCGAAGTAAAGTCGGCTTCATACATCACCTTCTCCGTTTTTTCAGTAATCGCCACCAGCGTCAATCCCATCTTTTGCATGTCACGACAGGCGTAAAATAGGTTCCTCACCCGGGCTACCGGCAAGAAGTTCAAGGCGCCAACAGACGTTTTGATCGCGTCAGAGTTAATCTGCGCGCTGCCTTTTTCGGGGATTACAATTGCATCTACACCGGCACATTCTGCTGTTCTCGCGATTGCTCCGAAGTTCCGCACATCAGTGATATGATCCAGCACCAAGATCAGAGGTGATTTCCCAATCGCAAAGCAATTGTCAATCACATTGTCCAGCGAAGCGTATTCAATGGAGGACATCTGGGCGATGACTCCTTGGTGATTTTTTCTGGTGATGCGGTTCAGCTTGCCATCCGGCACTCTGACCACGGGAATCTTCTCTTCCCTGCACAGCTGGAGCAATTCCTTGATCAGGTCGTTGTTCAGCTCTTTTTGAACGAGTACTTTGTCGATATCCTTGCCCGCATTAATGGACTCCATCACTGCGCGGGTACCAAATATAAAATCTTTGTCGGTGGCTGCTTTTTCGATCAGAAAGCCATCTTTCCGCTTCTCCATTGGGAAATGTTTTTGAACCAAACAGGCTGGTAAGCCCGGGACCGGTTCAGGGTGTAGAAATGTGGGCTGAGTATTGTTTTAGCCCGCGCAAAGGTAAACCTAATTTTCGAGCTATCGTCCATTCCTCCGTAAGCCCAGACTTCTCTGTCGAGGTAAAAATTCACTTCCTGAGGCGGTCCCATCACGATGTAGACCATGCCTTTGTCGGTCTTCCATCCCTCCTTGAAGTCTGTGAAGAGGATATTAGCAAATTCCACCATCCGGAAATAGTTACGGATAAGCTCCTTGGAGATGTCCGGATTGCGGGTGAGCGAGATCCAATACTCATCCAGCGCTTTCTTCTTGTCTTCCGCCAGGAGCAAGCTTTCATGTTCCTTTCGCGTCGAGATGTAGGTCACCATCTGAACCATCTCTTCCCAATCCTTGACCTTGGGGAATGATTCATGCGTGATTTTCAATAGGAGTCCAGTAGACGCCGTCGTGTCTGTCTGGAAGAAATTGTACCCTTCTTCATTGAGTTGTTTGGGGACATCCGCTAGAAAATCACCCATCTGGATCACATTCAGTTCCTTGGGAATATCCGCTGGGCGGGTTTCCATGGGAGGGAAGGGCACATCGAAGACCATCGGATAGTGGTAAGCCTGGATCGAAGGCGCGTTGACAGTCTTGAAAATCAGATATTCTTCCTTGTTGATATAGTTTTGATCGAAGGGAACGTCATTGGCATAGTAAGCTCCGAAATCCGGATGATCAAGCACATACGAACTCTTCAAATCGATATGATAGACGTATTCGTCCCCCTGGCGCGTGTCGGTGATGGAAAGGAAAGCGATTGCCGTTTCCTGACTTTCGGGGACTTCGACTGTCTTTTCAAAAAGCCAGTGTCGGTCCGTATCCTTTTTCAGATCGTCCTCGGTAAGTAGAGTAGCTTGGTCGGAGCGAATCTCCTGATCATAAGCCGAGAGAATGGAATAGCTGAAGCTAAAATTGGAAAATGCCGGACTTTCCTCAATCTTCTCGATTACAAACTGAAGCTTGAAACTAGACTCGCTGGTCTTGATAGGGATGATTTTCAGCCCCAAACGGGAATAAAGGGAATAGCGAAGCGCTTGATCCGTCGAAGAAAGGGTTTTTTGGGAAAAGGAACTGTTAGAAACGGTGAGAAAGCAAAGCAGCAAAAAGATGTAAAGGGTGTTGATTCGATTCATTGGGTCTTCATCTCGGGTTTTAAAAATTAGACTTACTTTTGCCAAAATACTAAAATTTCGAATGGCTACCTATACAACGGAAATCGCCTCTGACAAGTTGATCAGCGACAATCCTATCCATCAACGACTTCTCAAAGCATACATTGCAGCGAAGCCTTGGATCTCGGGAGATTTGCTCGAGGTGGGATGCGGAGAGGGCAGAGGAGTGGAAGAATTGTTGCCTTTGGCGAAGAGCTATGTTGGTTTGGACAAGATCGGCGAAGTGATTTCCATGTTACAGGCCAAGTTTCCGGGTGTAGATTTCAGGCAGGCTGTGATTCCTCCCTTTGTCGGATTCGGGGACAATTCGGTTGATACGATCGTCAGTTTTCAGGTGATCGAGCACATCGCCGACGACCGACTTTTTCTTCAGGAAATCTATCGGATGCTGAAGCCGGGCGGAAAGGCGATTATTTCCACGCCAAATATTACCCACACACTTTCACGCAATCCCTGGCATGAGCGGGAGTACACCCCGCAGCAATTGGTAGATCTTGCTGCGTCGATCTTTGACAAGGTGGAAGCAAAAGGAGTCGGGGGAAACGACAAGGTCTGGGCCTATCACGAAGCCAATCGCAAGTCGGTACAGAAGATCATGCGCTTCGACATCTTTGATCTACAGTACAAGCTGCCCGCTTCACTACTCCGGATGCCCTACGAGATCCTCAACCGTCTCAACAGAAATAAACTGCACCAACAGCAGGGGGATTCGGTGATCGAGATCACCCATGAAGACTTTCCGCTGGTTGAAAATCCGATGGAAGGGCTGGATTTGTTTTATGTGCTTTGGAAGAAGTAACAGGACGAATCATCGGTTAATCGCAGGAAAACTCTAACGATTTTCTCTCAGGAATTTGCTCTCACCAATTAACAGCTGGGACTTGGTAGCAGCGTGCTTTTCAGGTATCGCGGGATTAGACGTGGTGAGCGTGAGAACGGGTGAGCCATCTTCATCTTTCAACAGGATCTTGATGCTGCTGAGATACCAGGTCCAGTCCAAATCCGGACTCTTTCTCACTTGTTGGTAAAATGAGACTACTTCTTCGTCATTGTTCCTCGCCAACAATCCTAAAATTTTGGGAACATATTCCAAGGAATCTTCCGGGTTAAAAAACTTCGTATGGTATTCCTGTCCCATTACTATAAGTTCCGGCATCGTAATACCAAGGCCATCTAAAGCATGTTGGCTCATATAGCAAACGCTGGAATCCCGGATGTCATGGACCACCATCACTGTTGATTTGTCTTTTTCTGAGGCTTTGAGTTCAGCGATCTTCAAGTCTATCCTTTCCTGTAGATTCATAGTTGAAAAGTTTAAGTGTCTGAAAATTTAATACTTAAACCCTGAATAATAAGGATGGTTGAGAAACTCTCAAACAAGAAAGGCGAGAAAATAAATTCTCGCCTTTCTTGTTTGTGCTGTTTTTGGGACTATCGTCTCTCCAGTCTTCCAGGTTCAGCGCTGTCAGCACCGATCAAGCTTTCCAGTCTCAGCTTGAGAGTCTGAGCTTCCTCCTGATAGCCTCTTTCTTCCAAAAGAGGGATGAAATAATTCACCATTTCGATGGAGATCATCATTTCACGGTCGTATCCTCTGTTTTCACGGGTGTAAAACTCGATCATGTCCAGTGATTTCTTGGAGATCTTGTCGACGATATCCAGAGCTTTTTCATCTTCTCCTACTTCGAAGAAAAGCGGTACAGATTGGCCACTGCTCAGATCATAAGGTATCGCAGCATTTGGCATGGTCTGCAGACCGTAGTTTAGCAAGGTTGCCGCCTGTTCCATCTTATTTTCATCCAAAAGCGCCATTACGATCGTATTCAACGAGCTTCTGTGATTGGAGGCAAATCTTCGGTATTCCTCGTCCAAGTACGCATCCGGATTGTCCATGCCTCGGAAGGCAAACTTCTCCATGTAATTTTGATAAGCGATGTCCGTGTTGACCAGTTCGTCACGGACGAAATCCGGCTTGCGAATCGGGAGCAGGCGATAGGTCATCCCCTCCATTACCACATGGTCTTGCACGTTGATGCCGATCGTGGACAGCGAGGTGTTGTTGAAGTAGATCGGTCGCTCCCAGTTGTTGCTGACGATCAAATCAATCAGCATCAGGGTGCCTTTAGTGACGTAGTTGCCTGTAAGCTGCAGGTTCATCTGCGGTGCAAAGTATTCCTTGAACTGAGTCGGAACGATCTCATCATTTGCTACGAAACTGCTATCTACTTCCAGGATCAGGTTTCGGGACGGCACCATGTTGACGACGCTTTTTCCGCCCGTCTTCATCTTAAGCAAGTCAGATCCAGAGTTCAATAGTTTCAGGTACTCCGCAGCTGAGATGGCATTCAGATTTTCCTGCTCAGCGACGTAGAGCACATCGTTGGTTCCCTTTTGGTAGCGCTCCGGAGCCAAAGAGAAAGGTAGTGCCTCGGATTCGTTAACCGGACGCGTCATCTGATTGACGTACCAGTCCGTGTCGAAATAGCTCAATACAATCACTCGAACGTCAGTTCGGAAGTTTTCCACTTCCTGCACGTACCAAAGCGGGAAGGTATCGTTGTCACCGCCCGTGAAAAGAATGGCATTCGGCGCGCAGGAGGCCAGGAAATTTCTTGCCGAATCCACGGAGAAGAAACGTCCTTTTCTGTTGTGATCATTCCAGTTTTGGGTGCCCATGAGCCCGGCCACAGGTAGGGTGATCAAGGTCGCGATGATCGCGCCGGTGCTAAGGTTTTTGGTGACTTTGCCTAGACCATGGGCAATCGCCAAAACGCCCAAGCCGGCCCAAATAGCAAAGGCATAAAAGCTACCGACATAGATGTAATCACGCTCCCTTGGCTCCACCGGAGGGGAGTTGAGGTAGAGTACCAGTACCACGCCCATCATCAGGAAGAGCATGAGGTTGACGTAGAAGTATTTGGGGTCTTTTTTGGCTTGGAAGAAAATCCCAATCAAACCCAAGATCAAAGGCAGCATCAGGTAGTTGTTGTGGCCTTTGTTCTCTGTGATATAATCCGGGTATTTGTCGCCAAAGGCATCTGTCAGCCCTATCCAAGGCGCATCAGTGAAATCACTTTCTCTCCCGGAAAAATTCCACATAAAATACCGCCAGTACATGTGCCCAAGCTGATGGCTGAACATGAAGTAAAGGTTGTCACCGAAGGTCGGTTCCTGACCTTCTTTGAGCCCCAACTTGGAGCGGTAGATTCGCTTGTGATTTTCCTGGGTGGAATAGATTCGCGGAAGGATCGTCGTCTTCGTTGGATCGTAGGTGTTTTTCAGCTCATAGTCGACGATCTCGTACTTGTCTTTGCCTTTCATGTAGACCGGAGCGCCTTCTTCCTGCTCGACGAGTTGAGCAGTAAAGTATTGTCCGTGTAGGAGGGGACGATAGCCGTATTGTTCACGCTTCAAATAAGAAACGTAGCTGATGATATCCGAAGGACCGTTTTCGTTGATGATTGGATCTTGGTTGGATCGGACAATGACCAAGGCATAACTTGCATATCCGATCAAGATGAAAGACAGGGAAAGCAAGATGGTGTTGAGGATGGCGTGCTCTTTTTGGATCGAATACCTGATGCCATAGATCAAGGCGCCGAGGAAAAAAATGCTGAAAACGATGATTCCCGATCCGAAGGGAAGGCCAATGCTGTTGACCATGAAGATCTCCATGGATGCTGCAATGCTCGGCAATCCGGGAATGATCAGGTTGTTGATGATAATTAAAGCAACGCCTCCGAGGAACATGGCGAAGATTGCTCCCTTTAGACTTGGCTTGTGATACTTTTTGAAATAGTAGATCAGGGCCAAAGCCGGCAATGTCACCAAGTTGAGCAAGTGGACGCCGATCGAAAGACCCACTAGGTAAGCGATGAAGAGCATCCAGCGGTTTTCCATCTTGGGATCCTGGATCACTTCCCACTTCAAAAACGCCCAAATCACAATCGCAGTGAAGAAGGATGACATCGCGTACACTTCCGCTTCCACGGCTGAAAACCAGAAACTGTCTGAGAAGGTGTAGATCAGCGAACCGACAATTGCCGAACCCATCAAGGCGATAACCTGGCCCTTAGTTTCCTGTCCTTCTTCGATAGCGAAGATTCTTTTTCCAAAAAGTGTAATCGACCAAAACAGGAAAAGAATGGTGAATCCTGAGAAGAGCGCACTACCGATATTCATCCAATAAGCGACCTCAAGACCGTCTCCCATCGCCAAGAAACTAAAGAACCGATAGACCAACAGCATGAATGGAGCTCCCGGAGGGTGAGGCACTTGTAGTTTATAGGAGACCGCGATGAATTCTCCGGGGTCCCAGAAACTGGCGGTTTGTTCGACAGTCAGGATATAGACCAGTGTGGCAACTGCAAAAATGACCCAGCCGGTGACGTTATTGATCTGCTTATAATTGAGCATTAAGAGGGTAAATTAGTCGGGGCGAAAATATAAAAATTTACTCCAAGTCCGGTTTTTTTAGCACTTTTTAAAACTCCTTCACATTCGCCTGATCAAATCCAGTGTGACAAAAATTACTGTTATATCTCCCAAGTGAGCTTACTTTTGTAGGGTAGAATCTAATCAAAGTCCGATGAGCACACAGCCAAAGTCATTTCAGGAACTGATCAATGGGGAGACTCCCGTACTGGTGGATTTCTTTGCCACCTGGTGTGGGCCCTGCAAGACCATGCAGCCGATCTTGGAGGATACCTCCAAGCAGATGGGTGCCAAAGTGAAAATACTCAAGGTAGATATTGACAAAAATCCACTCGCCGCCAGCAAGTTTCAAGTGCGGGGCGTACCGACGCTGATACTTTTCCAGAAGGGCAAAATCCTCTGGAGACAGTCCGGAGTGGTGCCGGTGCATCAACTGGTCCAGATCGTCAATTCTACCCTCCAGGCCAACGCCTGAACTCTTGTGTGACAAAAGTCCTTTAGACAGTGTCGCCAAGCGGCTAATTTTATCCAAGTTTTCGAAGAAATAAAAAAAACCGATTCATGAAATGTCCACGAAAAAGTCTTCCCGTACAGCTGGATGATTATTTTGGGCATTCCATATAGCCTCTGAAAAAAAAAATAAAATCATATGAAAATTGAACAAATCTACACGGGATGTCTTGCACAGGGAGCCTACTACATTGAGTCTGATGGGGAGGCCGCTGTGATCGATCCGCTTCGGGAGGTGCAGCCTTATATCGAAAAGGCCGATCGCCGAAACGCCAAAATCAAGTATGTCTTTGAAACTCATTTTCATGCCGACTTTGTATCCGGACATCAGGATCTGGCGGCTAAGACAGGAGCCCAGATCGTCTACGGGCCAACCGAGATGCATATGGGATTTGACGCGACGATTGCCAGGGACAATCAGGAATTCTCACTTGGGAAAACCAAGATCCGTGTGCTGCATACTCCGGGTCATACCATGGAGTCTGTCTGCTACCTGCTGATCAATGAGGAGGGAAAGGAAGAGGCAATCTTCACAGGAGACACGCTGTTTATCGGAGATGTGGGCCGTCCTGATTTGGCGCAGAAGGTCGTGGCAGACCTGACGCAGGAGAAACTCGCTGGGCACCTCTATGATTCGTTGAGAAACAAACTCATGCCATTGCCGGACGACCTGATCGTCTACCCGGCACATGGAGCAGGTTCTGCCTGCGGCAAAAACATGAGCAAGGAGACATCGGATACGCTTGGAAATCAGAAGAAGACCAATTATGCGCTTCAGGATATGAGCAAAGAGCAGTTTGTCAAAGAAGTGCTGACTGGACTGACACCGCCTCCTGCCTATTTCCCCCAAAATGTGATGATGAATATCCAGGGATACGACAGCATCGATGCGGTGATGGAAAGAGGTGAGCGCCCCCTGAGCCCGGAGGAATTTGAGGCCGCCGCCAACGAAACTGGCGCCTTGATCCTTGATACACGAGCAGCTCAGGCATTTGCCAAAGGCTTCGTGCCCAACTCCATCAATATCGGAATAGACGGAAGCTTTGCAGTGTGGGTAGGAGCGATGATTCCGGATCTCAAGCAAGAGATCTTGCTGGTCGCCGAGGAAGGCAGAGAAGAAGAAGTGATCACCCGACTGGCGCGTGTGGGCTACGACTTTGCGATTGGCTATCTCAAGGGCGGTTTCCAGGCCTGGCTCGAAAGTGGAAAGGAAATCGACTCGATCCAATCCATCTCAGTGGATGAACTCGCTGATATCAAGTCGGACCACCCGGAGATTCAAATTCTGGATGTGAGGAAGAATTCCGAATTCGTCTCCGAACACGTCGTGGGAGCAGAGAATGCGCCGTTGGATTTCATCAACGAAAGCATGCTGGAAGTAGACAAGGACAAAACCTACTACGTCCACTGCGCCGGCGGCTATCGATCCATGGTGTTCAATTCCATCCTGAGGGCCAGAGGCTATCACAATCTGGTCGACGTCAAGGGGGGGTTCAAGGACCTGAAGGAATCCGGCAAGTTTGAGGTGACGGCCTACGTCTGCCCGACGACGCTGCTGTAATAGGCAAAGTGCAAAAATAGTATTTGGTACCATTACAAAGTACAAAGTGTCGAGACGCCAGGATGATGGTCAATCTGTTTGACTATTGTTATGATACTTCATTTAACCAGCTAATTGCCTGGAGTCAATGAATCTTGTCTTGCCTCTTGTTTCTAAAATTTCACTCAAATTATTCTTATGAACCAATTCGTTGACTGGATGAGTCAGCCCTGGCCTTGGTATGTGGCGGGGCCGATGATCGGCCTTACGGTTCCCGCACTGTTGCTGTTGGGGAACAAAAGCTTTGGTATTTCATCCTCTCTGAGACACATCTGCGCTGCGTGCGTACCAGCCGGCATTCCTTTTTTCTCCTATAATTGGAAGAAGGAAACCTGGAATCTTCTCTTTGTCCTGGGAGTAGGGATCGGAGGATTCATTGCCGCAAATTTTCTCGCAAATCCTTCCGCAATTGTTATTTCGGAGGCAACTCAGGCGGATTTGACAGCACTCGGAGTCTCTGATTTCAAAGCCTTGATGCCCTTGGATATATTCTCTTGGGAAAATGTGTTCAATGCCAAAGGCTTTTTATTCTTCGTTGTCGGAGGGTTTTTGGTCGGGTTTGGTACCCGCTACGCCGGAGGATGTACGTCCGGACATGCGATCATGGGCATCAGCAATCTCCAGTGGCCTTCGCTGGTCGCAACGGTTTTCTTCATGCTGGGAGGTTTCTTGATGACCAACGTCCTGCTGGAGCCTCTGATGAAATGGGTAGGATTTTAAGATAGAACGAAGAAATGAAAACGACCGAAAATATTGAGGAGTTTGAGGTGACTCAAAACTGCGAAGCACCAAATCTTCAGGAAAAGGAAGAGAAAGGATTGGGGATGCTGAAGTACCTGATCTTGGGAACACTCTTTGGGATTGTCTTTGTCAAAGCCGAGATCGTTTCTTGGTTTAGGATTCAGGAGATGTTCCGGCTTCAGTCCTTCCACATGTATGGCGTGATTGGTTCGGCGGTGATTGTAGGGATCATTTCAATACAGCTTATCAAGCGTTTGAAAATCAAGACAATTCAGGGAGAGCAAGTTCGTATTCCAGACAAGGAATTTAAAAAAGGCCAGATCATCGGTGGCTTTATGTTTGGACTTGGGTGGGCGATTACGGGCGCATGTCCCGGGCCGTTGTTTGCGCAGATTGGCGCCGGTTATACAGTCGTCTTGGTGACGCTGATTTCAGCTTTGGCCGGTACTTGGGTTTACGGCAAGTTTGCAGATAAACTGCCCAATTGATTTGATTGTTTATTTCAGGACCTTTGCTTCGGGATATCCGAGGCAAAGGTCCTGATTGAAGTCGATAGGATCGAAGTCTTTCCTACTTTCGGTTTCCCTTATTTCAACTCTTAGTCAAATACCTTCCTGATGATAAGCCGAATCAACAAGATCGCGGCTACCACTACGACACCTACAATTACAAATTCCATCTCAGTTATTTTTGACAAAACTACGGTCTCCCGACAATAGTTTGGCCCTTCGCCGATTCTTTCCCGATTTGCCGGGCATTTTGGCTACCTTTGGGCACCTATTAAACCAACCTATTACGTCATGAATTACCTTTCTAAACGCCGTGTGGCTGTAGGATCGATGTTTTTTTTCGTCGGTCTTTGCTTCGCCACTTGGGCTTCCCGTATTCCCGATATCCAAACCAAGTTCGGTCTCTCTGAGGGCGAACTGGGGACTTTGCTGCTTTTTTTGCCGATAGGCTCTGTGATTGGACTGCCGATCGCTGGCTGGGCGGTGCATCGTTTTGGGAGTAGGGGAGTCAGTTTGTTTGGTGGAGTAGCTTATGCGCTGACCTTGCCATTGATCGGGTTGAGCACTTCTACTTGGATGCTGCTTCCTGTGCTGGTTTGCTACGGGATGCTGGGCAATGTGATGAACATCTCGCTGAATACACAGGGACTGAATCTCGAAGATCAGATGGGAAAAAGCATCTTGGCCTCATTTCACGGCCTTTGGAGTCTTGCCGGATTTACCGGAGCAGGATTAGGAGCGGCCTTGATTCTCCTGGATCTGACTCCCGCCCAGCATTTTGGAGTGGTGTCGGTCATTTCGATTGCCATTATATTGTCTGCCAAGAGCCTGATCGTCAAAGAAGAAAAGTCCTCGGAGGGGAGTGGGTTGGTCCTGAAGAAGCCAGACGCTCTGCTGCTACGGGTTAGCATGATTGCGTTTTTGGGGATGATGAGCGAGGGATGTATGTTCGACTGGAGTGGGGTTTATTTCAAAAAAGTGGTGTTGGCAGATCCTGCTCTCGTGGCTCTGGGATATGTGGCTTTCATGGGAGCAATGGCTTCCGGGCGGTTTTTCACGGACAAGCTTGCCGCCCGCTATACCAAGGTAGCAGTGATCCAGGTGAGTGGTCTGTTGATATTCATTGGCTTGCTTTTGTCGGTGTTTTTGCCCGTGGTTTGGGCAGCGACCTTGGGTTTTCTACTCGTTGGATTGGGAGTCGCATCGATCATCCCGCTTTCCTATGGAATCGCCGGGAGGTCCAAGCTCTATACTCCGAGTGTGGCGCTGGCTCTGGTATCGACGATCTCGTTTTTTGGATTTTTGTTAGGACCGCCTTTGATCGGATTTGTCGCTGAATTATTTGACTTAAAAATTTCTTTTGCTCTGGTTGCCATGTGTGGTTTGGGGATTTTGTTACTTTCGAGCTTTCGAAAGCAGGTGTTTTTGATACCGCCAAAATTCCCCAAGAAGGCCACTGCATGACATTACCCGAGAGTTTTCAGTTTTCCAAAGTATTTGAAGTAGGATCTTTTCAGGTTAATCCTGACGGAAAAATCAGCCTGACGTCCCTGGCGGATTTGTTTCAGGAGATTGCCTGGGCACATGCCGATTCAGCTGATTTTGGAAGAAATCTCTCAGAGATGAATCTGATGTGGGCTTTGGCTCGATTGGAAATCAACCTGCTGAAATTCCCCAAATGGGGAGAAACGATTCACCTGTTTACAGGTTCCAAAGGCGCTGACAAGCTTTTCGCTTTTCGGGATTTTATGGTTTGGGACGAGAGTGAACGTGTGTTGGCTCGGGGGATGTCTTCCTGGCTTTTGCTCAATTCCGGCACGAAACGCATTCATAAACCAGAAGCGATCCTGCCGCCGGCGCTTTTTGACCCCAACATGAAGCCAGACCGACAGCCGCACAAGTTGGTGGCGGCGGGAGATCTCATCGCGACGGAGGAGCTTAAGGTGCGCTTTTCTGATCTGGATCTGAACTATCATGTGAACAACACCAGCTACATCCGATGGGTGGAAAACTTCCTCGCAGATCAGGGGATCTATCCAAGCAACCTTTCTATCAATTATCTGGCTGAATGCCATAAAGATGACTTGGTAAAGCTGAAGCTATTTGATAATCGGGAAGTTAAATTTATTGAGGGGAGAGTTGGCGAAAAATTGGTTTTTATTGTTCGCTTCCAGAGTTAATCTCACCCACAAAAAGATGAGAATAGACCTTCCGGGTGTGTTTTTCTCAGACAGTGCGGTTTTATTTGGAGAAGACACTCAGTTTTTTTGATTCGGAAACTCCCGAGTTTGTACATTTCAGGGAGTATTTAGCCAAATGAAGCGCGATTTTCTTTCCTCGATTTCTGACCTCATCGGATTGTTGGCACTCTTGACTTTATCCGTCGGAGTGATTGGATTTGCAATCTTCCTATTCGAGAGCGGTGTGCATTTTTCCGATGAAGTAGTGCCCATAGACTCAGTCAAGGTGGAAGATAAATCGATCCTCGCGCTGAACCCTCTGGCCGACGCCGGAAGCATGTGGCAAGCTCCTGATTGGAGTACCGTGGATGCAGAAGCCAATGCCGCTGAGATCAAATACGGGAAAGAACTGATCGCGAATACCGCTGAATTTTTTGGTCCCGAAGGAACAGTCAAAGTAATGTCCAACGGGATGAATTGCCAAAATTGCCATTTGAAGGCGGGAACAGCTCCTCTGGGCAACAATTATAGCGCTGTGTTTTCAACCTATCCAAAGATGCGGGCGCGATCAGGCACTGTCGAAGACATCCAAAAACGGATCAATGATTGCTTTCAAAGAAGCCTCAACGGACAGCCCCTGGTACCTGAGTCCAGGGAGATGAAGGCGATGGCGGCTTATATCAATTGGCTGGGGAAGGATGTGGAGAAGGGAAAAGCTCCGGCTGGCGGGGGAATCTACGAATTGCCGCTACTGGATCGTGCCGCTGATCCGGCAAAGGGGAAGATCGTATATCAAAATCACTGTCAAAAATGCCACTCAGACGATGGGCAGGGGGAGCCCATTCCTGACGAGTCCGGTAAGAAATATCCGCCTCTCTGGGGGAAACAAAGCTATACCAATGCGGCAGGCTTGTTTAGACTTTCCCGCTTTGCAGGCTTCGTGAAGGCAAATATGCCGTTTGGAACCACTTTTGAAAAGCCGGTTTTGACTGACGAAGAGGCCTGGGATGTAGCTGCTTATGTAAACAGTCTCGAAAGACCTGAGAAGTATTTTGCTCAGGACTGGCCGGATATTTCCAAAAAACCGATAGATCATCCTTTTGGACCCTTCGCGGATGAATTTGATGAAAGTCAACACAAGTTGGGGCCTTTTAAACCTATCCAAGCAGCTAGAGCCGAACCGAAAAAATGAAAGACAATGACATCCAGTCGACGGTATCGTCTAAGTCGAATAAAGCTACAGCTTTTGGGTATTCAGATTTTTAAAAACCATGTCATTTCGCGGTTTTCCTCAAAAATGATCCATAGAAGAGGTTTTATTCTCCGGGAGACGACCAAACCATTCGGGCTGATTTCCCAATTAATTAGGAAAAGCAAATAGTTTTCCCCACCTTTGTCGCGTCGAAGAAATGTTTTCGATACTTGATATCAAGTTAGCATCGGTGAAACACCTGCATTAAGTAGCAAATCAAGAGTTCTCCATTCAAAAGGTTTTAATTCTTCTTCTTCTACTTTTTTGATTCTATAAATGGCCCTTGTCATTTTGAATTAAAATCGGCAGTTTTAAAAATCCTTTACGAGCACCCAAGATTTCTCTTACTTAAATCGCCTTATTATTAAGACTATTCGTTTCTCCGAATCAGAACTTTCTGATTTCTCAATAACTCTCAAGAGCAGAGTTAACAATTATTTCAAAGCCACCCAGAAATCCAAGTATGCCAATAGAGAGATGGTCATCAAGACTGTCGTCATGGTATCGCTTTATTTCACCCCCATCATTCTTATCGCAACGGGAGTAGCGAATCAAACTTGGCAACTCTTCGCCTGCTACATTCTGAGCGGGTTTGGCATGGCTGGAATCGGGATGGGCGTCATGCACGACGCCATTCACGGATCTTTTTCCAAAAACGCTATGGTCAACAAACTGTTAGGCTATACGCTTAATATGGTTGGCGCCAACGCTCAAGTCTGGAAAATCCAACACAATGTACTTCATCATTCCTACACGAATATTTCTGAAGGGGACGATGATATCAATGCACCGTTTTTCCTTAGATTTTCTCCAAATGCTGAGAAAAATGCACTTCATCCGTATCAACATTGGTATACATGGTTTTTCTATGGTTTGTCTACCGTATCGTGGGTGACTTCTAAAGACTTTGTACGCTTGACCCGATACTATAAAATGGGGTTGATGAAAGGTAAAAATGTATACAGAAACTCAGTATTGAAGATTATTGCCTGGAAGCTTGTTTATTTTGCATTCATCTTAGGTTTGCCTATTGCTTTTTCTCCTTTTGGTATAGGAGAGATTTTACTTGCTTATTTAATACTCCATTTTATTACGGGATTGAGTATTTCTCTGGTTTTCCAAACGGCGCACATCATGCCAAATGTGGATTTTCCAGAGGCAGATGAGCATGGAATCGTAGAAGGTGAGCGTATGCTTCACCAGTTGGTTACTACTTCTAATTATTCCGAAGGAAGCCGGGTTTTTGCCTGGATGATCGGAGGATTAAATCATCAAGTAGAGCATCACTTGTTTCCCGATATCTGTCACGTACACTATCGGAAAATTGCCCCGATTGTAAAAGCCACCGCGGCCGAATACAATATCCCTTATCATACAAAAAAGACATTTTTTGATGCTTTGAAGTCCCACTTTGAAATGCTCCGATACTTGGGCAATTCTGAAATGGTCCCCGTCAAGGCCTGATTAAATCCAATCATGAACAATACAAGAAAAAATAATTCACCTGCCGGCTCTCCCCGAGGTGGGAATGCAGACCGTAGGCAAGTGAAAAAGAAAAAAGAGTCCACGCTGGATCCAAAGCTATTTGTGAAAAAGGCCAAGCCAAGCGGACAGGCCGGTTTCCGGACAGAAAAAACCTTCGTGGATCTGAATCTCAACGAAAGACTGCTGGCAAACATCCTGGCCAAAGGCTACCAAACACTGACTACCATTCAGGAGCAATCTATCCTGCCTCTGTTGGACGGTCGGGATATGATGGCCATCTCCAAGACAGGTTCCGGAAAGACCGCTGCCTTTTTGATTCCGATCATCGAGCATGCACTTAAGGATCCAAGGAACTACACCGCATTGGTGGTGACTCCAACCCGCGAACTTGCACTGCAAATCGAGGAAGAGTTTAAGACTCTCACGACCGGATTACATCTGTACTCGGCCTCTTTTATCGGAGGTACGAATATAAACTCGGACTACAAGCAACTGGAGCGAAAGCTGCAGGTGGTGGTAGGCACCCCGGGTCGATTGCTGGATCTTTCTGACCGAAAATTGCTTAAATTGAATCAGGTCAACACCCTGGTTTTGGACGAATTTGACAGAATGCTCGATATGGGCTTTGTCAATGATGTGAAAAAACTGGTGAACCTGATCGGAAAGCGCGATCAAACCCTGCTTTTCTCCGCCACATTAGAGCCTGGACAAAAGCAACTGATCTCAACGCTGCTTCACAATCCGATCGAAGTCATCGTGGAGAACGCCGGAGGCACCAACGAAAATATCGAGCAGCAGACAGTCAAAGTGCCGGAAGGTGCCGAAAAGGTCGACATGCTCATCAGTATGTTGAAGAGCCCCGACATGGAGAAAGTCATTCTCTTCACTGAAACCAAACGTCTCGCCGACAGGTTAGCAAAGAAACTGGCTCAGGCTGGAATCACGGCCGGGCAGATTCACGGAGATAAATCCCAGAACTTCAGGGTCAGGATGATCGATGAGTTCAAGAACGGGACTATACGCGTACTGGTGGCTACGGATGTCGCTGCCAGAGGTATCGATGTAGCTGATGTGTCACACGTGATCAACTATCAGCTACCGATGACAATGGATGCTTACATCCATCGTATCGGCAGGACTGGCCGGGCCGGCAAGATCGGCCACGCCATCACTTTTGTAAATTAAAATCTGACCTATGTCTAAAAATCAAAACACATTCATTAAAAAACAAAAGGCAGAACTGAAGAAGCGGAAGCAAAAGGAAAAGCTTGAAAAGAAGCTGGAGCGTAAAGCACAGCCTAAGGATGGCAGCCTCGACAATATGATCGCTTACGTCGATGAGTTTGGAAACTTCTCTGACACTCCTCCGGAACCGCCAATCGTCAAAAAAACAAATTCAACACAAACAAATCAAAACCGAGTAAAAACAAATCAAAATTTCAGAAATCATGAATGAAGGAACAGTAAAATTCTTTAACACTACCAAAGGCTTTGGATTCATTACTCCAGATGACAACAGTGAAGATGTATTCGTACACCACAGCGGTCTGGTACACGAAATCCGTGAAAACGACAAAGTAAAGTACGACTTGGTACAAGGAAAGAAAGGCATCAATGCCGTAAACGTAAAGGTGGTCCGTTAATCGGAAACTTTACTGACCTAAATCCCCGCAGGCTTACCGGCGGGGATTTTTGCGTTTAAGAGGCTTTCACTTCATTAGCCAGCTCTTCGCCCTTTTCAAAAGCCGTGATGTTCTCCAGCGTGGTTTTGGAGATTTGCTCCAGAGCCTCCTTGGTTAGGAAAGCCTGATGGCCGGTTACCAGCACGTTGGGAAAAGTCATCAGTCGCGCAATCTGCTCGTCCTGCATGATTTCTTCGGAAAGATTTTTAAAGAAAATATTCTCCTCCTGCTCGTATACGTCAATCCCGAGATACCCGATTTTCTTGTTTTTCAACGCCTTGATCACGGCCTTCGTTTCGATCAAGGCACCGCGGCTGGTATTGATCAACGCGACACCGTCCCGCATCAGAGCGATACTTTTGGCGTTGATGAGATGGTGTGTCTCCGGAGTAAGTGGGCAGTGGAGCGAGATGATATGGCTGCTGGCTAGCACTTCGGCCAAAGGGAGATAAGTCACCCCCATTTGCTTCATTTCCTCATTTTCGATGACATCGTAGGCCACGATCTTGCAGCCAAAGCCATTCGCAATCCGACAGAACGCACGCCCAATTGCACCGGTCCCGATCACGCCGATCGTCTTGCCATGGATGTTTACCCCCGTCAGACCCTCAAGGGAGAAGTTGTTTTCCCGGACACGGTTATAGGCTTTGTGGGTTTTCCTGGACAAGGTCAGAATCAGAGCAAATGCATGCTCGGCCACTGCTTCGGGACTATAAGCCGGGACGCGGACGACTTTGATTCCATGCGCTGCAGCAGCTTTTAGGTCGATTTGATTGTATCCGGCACATCGGAGGGCAATCAGCTTGATGCCAAGATTATCCAGTTTTTTCATGACTGCCTCGTCGATGTGATCGTTGACAAAAGAACAGATCGCTTGGTGACCTTCTGCAAGGGAAACGGTGTGCAAGTCCAGTTTGACTTCGAAGTAACCGAAACTGTGCCGAGAATCAGTTAGTGCGCGGTCAAAGCTCTGACGGTCATAGGATTTGGTGCTGAAGCAGGCGACTTTCATTTAATTTTTCAGTTAATATTCTTCATTAAAATTCTTCACTTAGACTCAATACTTGGCTGATTAACGTTGATTTCTTTTTAGTTTCAAGAAAAAAATCACACTATGAAAAAACTCCTTTATCTCATCCCTATTGTTCTTTTCTGGTCTTGCGCCGAACCTAAGACAGTGGAAACCACCGAAGAAACCCCAATCGAAACACCCTCAACCCCCACAGAAGTAGCCATGACAGATTCCGTCCTCCGTCACGTTGTTCTTTTTGGATTCAAAGAAACCGCCTCTCCCGAGGAGGTACAAAAGATCATCGATGCTTTCAAAGCCCTTCCTTCGCAGATCTCCGAAATCAAAGGATTTGAATGGGGAACCAACAACAGTCCGGAGGGCCTGAACCAAGGCTTAACCCATGCGTTTACGCTGACTTTCCATTCCGAAGCTGATCGGGACGCATATCTGCCACATCCTTCTCATAAGGCTTTTGGCGACGTCATCGGATCTAGTCTGGACAAGGTTACCGTGGTTGATTATTGGACTAAGCCCTGATCAACGGTCCACGGGTAAGGTGCCTCCGTCTGTCTTGACAGATTCAGCGGCATTGATTACCTCTGTCACTACAAACTCACTGGTGCCTCTCCAAGGCAATATGCCATTGTATTCCCTATAGCGCAGTTCGAGGTGTTTGCCCGAATTGCGCTCTAATACGCTGGCTACCTCGGGGTCGATCACGCTAAACCGGAATTCGTTGCTTTGCAATGCTCCGGAGGTGGGACTTTGAAACCCTTCCTGAACCATCCGCCCTTCCCAGGTCTTGAAGATCACTCCCTTTTTTACAAAATAGTTGAGGCTGCCGGCCTTGACGCCTTCACCGAAGACAAAATAGAACTTCCACCAAAAAAAGATTCCGAGTACCAAGACGAGAACCAGACCGGTGATCCAGGCGAATTTTTTCATATTTCAAGAAAATGTTTGATTAAATATACTCAGTGAACTGATTTAATTTATCACACTCAAAAAAGTTGATCCAAAAAAAGAAGCGCCCGAGGACGCTTCTTTTTAGCTATAGCCAGTTTTTTTGGATGTTAGGGAGTTAAAAATCTGAGGGCGAGATCAATCTACCAGCCATACGTAATCTCCATAGCCCTTTGCTTCCATTTCGCCTTTTGGGATGAATTTCATAGCGGCAGAGTTCATGCAGTATCTCAGATTTGTCGGTTCCGGGCCGTCATAGAAAGAGTGGCCTAGGTGGCTCTTGCCGTATTTGCTCCGAATCTCCACTCGGGTCATTCCGTCTGTCTTGTCGATGGGTTTATCCAGCGCTCTGGCGTCGATAGGCTTGGTGAAGCTCGGCCAGCCAGATCCTGATTCGTATTTGTCTTTGGAACTGAACAGTGGTGCGCCGGATACAATGCAGACGTAGATTCCGGATTCGTGATTGTCATTGTATTCGTTTTTGAAGGAAAATTCTGTCGCATTCTCCATCGTGACCTGATACTGGAGCGGGGTGAGGGACTTTTTCAAATCGGCCTTCGATGCAGCCGGATATACTCCCTCGCTGATAGCAGGCCAGTTGGTCAGGATGCATTCCTGTCTGCCGCTTCCGATTTTGTAGGCTTTGTATTCTTCGGGATTCTTATCCGAGTAGTCTTGATGATAGTCCTCGGCCGCGTAGAAATTTGTGTATTTGATAATCGGGGTTGCAATCGGTTTCTTGAACTTGCCAGATTGGTCCAGACGCGCCTTG
Source organism: Algoriphagus terrigena DSM 22685 (assembly GCF_000429445.1). Lineage (GTDB taxonomy): Bacteria > Bacteroidota > Bacteroidia > Cytophagales > Cyclobacteriaceae > Algoriphagus > Algoriphagus terrigena. The sequence continues at coordinate 172,555 of NZ_AUBW01000009.1, read as the reverse complement.
CTCTCTTCCGCTACTTTCTTCTGGCTGTCGTTGTGGAAGAAGATGGCCGACTCATACTGAGAGCCTCTGTCAAAGAAAGATCCGCCGACATCAGTAGGATCGAAGGTTTGCCAAAAGATGTCCACCAGTTCGGAGTAGGAGATGACTTCCGGATCGAAAGTGATCTGAATTGACTCCCTGTGAGAAGTCTTGCCCGAGGATACTTCTGCGTATGTCGGATTCTTTTCTTTGCCGCCTGAGTAGCCCGATACGACAGATATTACGCCGTCCACGTCCTCGAATGGGGCTTCTACGCACCAAAAACATCCGCCTGCAAAAGTCGCCAGTTGAGTTTTGGAGGAAAATACCTCTTTGTTTTCTGAATCGGCATTGACTTCGGCAGCACCTGCCGTTTCGGAGGGTGTATTTCCGCAGGCCATCAATAGGCCTACTATCAAACTCATCATAAGTGTCGCTGAGGTTTTTGAGTTTTGCATGATTAAAGCAATGTGTTGAACTTGTCTTTTTTGTTCTGACTACGGGGGAAACGCTTTAGAAGGCGTTTCAGTTTCGGATATGCTGTTAAATGGTGTTAGTACCATTCGGGCTAAAGTACGCAGGAAGCCGGGAATCGGATTTATATCGGCGACAAAAGTCGGTGTGACGGTAAAAGTCGGTTAGCGTTTTTATCGAATGAAAAGCTGAAAATATAAGATGAAAGAGCAGCAACGCCCACCTTAGACAAGGTGCTTTGAAAAGAACTCCTTCAGTCGCTTGGCTTCGCTGTCGTCGACCTTCTTGTCCTCCAGTACTTTATCGACGATTTCAAACATTTCATCAAAGGGAGACTGCGATCTCAGATGGCTGTTTTTTTCGAGCCATTGGTTGAGTTTATATATTTCGTAGGTGTTGATATCGCCACTTGCCAGTACGCCATGGAAGAGGCCTTTGAGAAAATGTAGATTGGAACTTTGGTCAGCTTCGCACGCGATCTCTTCCAGAAATGCAATCAGGAGCCGCTTGATCTGCTCCATTTCCTCAGAGTTGACTTTGCCTCCATCGATGATCGGCCTGATGTCCTCATACAATCTCTGAAACGCCTTGATCTTGCAGAGCGGCTCATAATCCCTGCACCAGTTTTTCAATACCTGAAATTCGTTCCAGTTGACCACTCCGTCCAAGGTGATGCCATAGATCAATCCTGAGAGCTCAAATGCTGCGTTTTTCGCTTCGGTGTCAATTGAATTTTCCATCTGGAAGTTTTTCCAGAATTTACAATCAATCCCGCTAAGATGCTCGAATTGAGGAGGTTTTTTTCAAAACAGAATGAAAACCCCTCCTGAAATCCTATCTAAAATTCAGCGAAAATATAGTGCGCTCATTTGGCACGGAAGTCACCTGAAGACTTCCCCGGTGCAGGTTCATGATCTGTCTGGAGATTGCCAGCCCGATACCTGATCCGGTTTTTTTGGTGGTATAGAATGGGACAAAAATCCGCTCCAGCGCTTCAGGGATAATTCCGGTGCCGTTATCCTCAACCTGAATCGTCGTACCCAAATCCCCCTGGCCCAATGCCCGAAGAATGATCAGGCGGTCTGCCTGATTTTGAATGGACTCCAGCGCATTTTTGACCAAATTGATCAGAATCATTGTGATCTGATCCGAGTCACAAAGCACTTCCAATTCCACGGGAACGATCTCGATTTGGACGTCGATGTGTTTGGATTTTAGCTCTTCTTTCATCAATCCGATCACATGTTCGAACAGTGTTCTGACCGCCACCAATTCCTTTTTGGGTTCAGGAATATTGGTGTAATCCCGATAGGCGTTCACAAACGTGACCAACCCTTTGCTTCGGTTGGCTATGGTGTCCAACCCTTCTTGGATGTCCTGAAAACCGTCCCGCTTGATCAGCATGCCTTCTTGCTGCACATAGCTGTCCTCGTCCAGGATGGTTCGGAGTGACTCTACCAGACTCGAGATCGGTGTGATCGAATTCATGATCTCATGCCGAAGTACCTTGGTCAGATTTTGCCAAGCTTCCAGCTCGTTGGACTGGAGTTCGGCGTTGATGTTTTGCAGGGAAAGCAGAGACCAGCTTTGGCCGCTCATCTTGAGCGAAGCGGATTGGATGATCAAGTGAAGGCTGTTGTTCACCCGAAAGGAGATCCGCTGTCCCGGCTTCATGTCGGTGACTTCTTTGAGAAGTTTGGGTGACAGCCTGCCCAGATCGGTGATGTCTCTGAACTGTGGGATCTGGAGCAGATGCTTTGCGGCGTTGTTGATCACGCCGATTTTTCCCTCTGCATTAAAGGAAATAATGCCCGTATTGATGTGTTGAATGATGATCTGGAGAAAGAGCATCTGCTCTTCCTTCTCAGCACGGGTCTGCTTGAAGACATCCATGACTTCATTGAAAGCCTTGTTCACCTCCCGAAATGAACCGCCCATCTTGCTGTCGGAGGTAAACGACGATGAAAAGTCTGTGAATCGGATCGAGTCTAGGAAGCGCGCCAGTTTGTGGTTGATCGAGTTGACGTAATAGATCATCTCACCGGTCAGAAAGGCGACGATCAGTGCCAGGATAGCAGGGGCAAGCCACAAATCCTGGACATAGAAAAGCCAGATACCTAAAAACAAACAGATGGTAATCAGGATGATCCGGATGGTGATTCCGATCGAAAATCTTTTATAGACCATATTTCTCCAGTCTTCGGTAAAGCGAGGATCGCGTCAACCCAAGCTCATCCGCCGCCCTGGTAATGTGACCGTTGTGCTTCTGAAGCGCTTTTCTGATCAATATCCGCTCTACGTCTTCGATATTTAAATGCTCCAGACTGACAGATTCCTCCTTTTGATCGGGTTGGGCCATCTTTTGCAAAAACAAATCTTCTGGCTGAAGCACGTTGTGATTGCTCATGATGACGGCACGCTCGATGCTGTGCTGGAGTTCACGGATATTCCCCGGCCAGTGGTACTTCATCATCCGCTTCACCAGCGGTTCGGATGCCTTGCGGATGTCTTTGTTGTACTTTTTGGAGTAAAAAGAAATGAAATGATCCGCCAAAAGTGGAATATCGTCGACCCGTTCCCGCAAGGGCGGAAGTTGGATCTCGATTGTGTTGATCCGATAAAGCAAATCCTGCCGGAAGGTGTTTTCATAGACCATGTTGTGCACCGGCAGATTGGTGGCAGAGATCAGACGGATGTTGACATCCACCGGACGGTTAGCGCCCACGCGAGTGACCTGTCTGTTTTGTAGGACTGCCAAAAGCTTCGCTTGCAGCGGCAGCGGTAGGTTTCCGATTTCATCGAGAAAAAGCGTCCCTTTGTGGGCTTGCTCAAACCTGCCGGCACGATCCTCTTTGGCGTCGGTAAAGGACCCTTTTTTGTGACCAAAGAGTTCTGATTCGAAGAGCGTCGAGGTGATCGATCCCAGATCTACGCCCACGAAGGCTTCCCGGTTCCTGCGTGAATGACGGTGAATCGCCCGAGCTATGAGTTCTTTTCCAGTTCCGTTTTCACCCAAGATCAGCACATTGGCGTCCGTGGCAGCGACCCGTTCGATCGTTTCAAAGACTTTTTGCATGGTGGCACTTTGGCCTATGATGTCTTTGAACTTGTTGTCGATGTCCTGCTGGAGCGTGTCCTTCTGGTCTTTCAGCAGGTTGACCTCCATTTTCTTCTGGCGAAGTTTCAATGCCGAATTCAGCGTAGCCAGTAGGCGCTCATTTTCCCAAGGCTTGAGGACAAAGTCAGTAGCACCTTCTTTGATCGCCCGCACCGCCAGATTGACATCTCCGTACGCGGTGATCAGGACGACGACCGCCGAGGGGTCTAGTTCCAGTATCCTGTCCAGCCAATAGAAACCTTCCTGTCCTGAGCTCACATCTTTGGTGAAATTCATGTCCAGGAGGATCACATCGTAGGATTCGTTGTGCGTTAAGATAGGAAGCAGGTCGGGGTTGCTCTCGGTGTCGACCTGAGCAAAATGCCTCTTTAGAAAAATCTTCGCTGCCTTTAGGAGGTCCTCGTTGTCATCTACGATGAGAATTTTACCGAATCGTTGGTCATTCATGAATAAAGGCGGTTATGTTTTTTGCTGTTTGTTGAAAAGTTGAAAGACGGCAGATCGGAGAACGAGGTGGCAAAACCCTACTCGAAGCTAGATCATCTTCTGTCTCCCTTCTTTCCAAAAGTTTGCCGCTTTTTTGTACTTGTAGAATTCGACCAAAAAGTGCCATTTTCGGACGATTTGAGCAGTTTTTGGCTTCAACTTTTCCTTGAAGAAGGTAGGAAGAAAAAACCGTCTTTGATTCACTTTTGTTCGGTGGCGGACGAAAATGTTCGAGAGTCGAAAACTGCATTTTCTGCAAATGCTGTTTTGGAGTGCCCTGAGGCAATTTTTTGCATGGCACAACCTTTGGCACATGGAGGACGAGCCGAGAATGGCATTTTCACACAATGGATAGAAAAATAGAAAAGAAAACCTGGACTCTCCGAAGAATCGCTGCCGTAGCCGGTGGCGCCGTTTTATTGGGGGGAATTATTTACCAGATCGGATTTGCAGACCACAGATCCACGATGAATGTTGATCAGGAACGATTGAGCATCGCAACAGTTTCCAAAGGGGAGTTTACCGATTACATCCTCGTGTCTGGACAGATCGAGCCCTCCCGAACCGTCTATCTGGACGCGATCGAAGGGGGAGTGGTAGACCAGGTCGTGCGTGAATCAGGAGCTCTGCTGAAAAAAGGAGACACCATCCTAGTTCTCAACAACTCCAACCTTCAACTGGACGTGATGCAGCGCGAGACGATGCTCTACGAACAAATCAACAACCTCAGACAGACCCGCCTTTTCTTGGATCAAAATGACTTGGTGCAGTTGGGTCAGCTGGCAGAGATAGATTATCAAATTAGCTTGCTCGAGCCTCAGTATAAAAGATTCAAAGAGCTTCACTCGAAGAAGTTGGTCTCTGACCGGGAATTTGAAGAAGTGAAGGAGCAATACGAGTACAACCTGAAAAGAAAGGAGTTGACCTATAAGTCCTATAAGAGTGATTCGATGGCAAGGTCCTATCAGCTGACGCAACTTCGCCAGTCTGAAGGCAGGATGAATGCTTCGCTGAACGGAGTTGGAAATATCCTGAATAACCTGGTCATCACAGCACCGATTGCGGGTCAGCTAGCCACTCCGGATCAACTTGAGATAGGGCAGGCGATCAACCCAGGTCAGCGCTATGGACAGATAGATATCCTGGATGAGTTTAAAGTCAGGGTGCCAATCGATGAACTTTATCTTCCGAGGATCAGCGTCGGACTACGAGGCAAGTTTACACTGAGTGGTAAGGATCACGAGTTGGAGATCAGCAAAAGCTATCCTACTATTACCAACAGCCGCTTTGAGGTAGACATGGTGTTCACCGGAGAGAGTCCTGAGGGAATCCGCCGCGGGCAGAGTGTCAGAATCCGTCTGGAACTGGGTCAAAAAGAAACCAGCCTTCTCCTGCCAACCGGTGGATTCTTCAAAGATACCGGAGGAAACTGGGTCTTTGTAGTTAATCCAACGACGGGTGTAGCAGAAAAGCGCAACATCCGCTTGGGTAGAAAGAATCCGGAATTCTATGAAGTTCTTGAAGGTCTGACTGAGGGTGAAAAAGTCATTGTCAGCGGCTACGAGAACTTTGGTACCAACGAAATTCTAGAGCTAAAATGATGGGCGCCAGATGCCAGATGCTGGGTGCTGGATGTGGGCTGAGAAGCTAATGGCTCGCTTTGATATTACAAATAGCTGCTAGAGATATGGAGGGAAAATACGAGCCGGAGTTTAAATTTGAGAAACTTCAGATATGGCAAAAGGCCATGGACTTTGGTGAGGACATATTCAAGACGAGTTCTTCTTTTCCTAAGGAAGAGCTATACAACCTTGTTTCTCAAATCAGAAGAGCGACAGATTCCATTGCATTAAACATTTCTGAAGGTTCTATCGAACAGTCGTCCTTGGAGTTTAAAAGGTTTTTGAATTATGCGATAAGATCTTTAGCCGAAGTAGTTACCTGCCTTCACAAGGCTAAAAGAAGGTTCTACATTGACGAATTACAATTTGAAAAATTATATAAAGAGGCATTCCACTTAATGAATATGATGCTCGCCTTTAAATCAAAAATAAACTAACAACTAACACTAATCAGAATTTGGAATTCCGGTTTCGGACATCCAACACCCATCATCAAACATCTAACAACTTATGCAAAACGTAATCAAAACCGTCGCCCTCAGAAAGATGTATGCTACTGAGGAAGTAGAAACCACCGCTTTGGATGGAATCCAAATTGAAATCAAGAAAGGCGAATTTGTCGCCATCATGGGCCCTTCAGGCTGTGGTAAATCCACCCTGCTGAATATCATCGGGCTCTTGGACAATCCGGATGGTGGAGAATATTTTTTCCTGGATCAGGAAGTTGCCAAGTTTTCGGAGCGCCAAAGATCTGCTTTGAGAAAGGGCAACATTGGCTTTGTGTTCCAATCATTCAACCTGATCGATGAGCTGACTGTGTTTGAAAACGTGGAGCTCCCGCTTCTTTACCTCAAGGTTCCTTCAGATGAGCGGAAGAAAAAAGTGGAAGAAGTACTGACCCGCATGAACATCATGCACCGAAGAAACCACTTCCCTCAGCAGCTGTCAGGTGGTCAGCAGCAGCGTGTGGCGATCGCCCGAGCAATCGTCGCCAAGCCTTCCGTGATCCTCGCCGATGAACCTACCGGTAACTTGGATTCAACTAACGGTGAAGAAGTGATGCGTCTCTTGGAAGAACTCAACAACGAAGGGACTACCATCGTGATGGTAACGCACTCTCCGCATGATGCAAACTACGCCCACCGAATCATCAACGTGTTCGATGGCAAAGTAGTGACGGAGAATATCCGGGAGCAGTTTCACGTTTAATGCGGGATGCTTGATGACCGATGTTGGATGATTCGATTGATCATGCGGCATCGGCCATTTTTTGTTTTTTCCCTTCCTCAACAATCCTTACCATCGCAGCTGCCCACTGGCCACTGCAACTGCCTACTAAAAAAAAAACCGCCCGCCAGCGAACAAACAGTCCCTTGGCGGACAGAGCCAAAAAACGAAAAAGGCCTGGGAGCGACTCTCAGACCTTTTTTTGTGTGCTGGCACTTTCTATGCAACCATTTGACCACAACACGCATCTCTCTGTTGAAATCTAAACCAACCTCTTTTTCCATCCGATTTTTATCCTGCCGACTATGCTGAAAAACCACCTCCTCATTGCATTAAGGAATCTTAAAAAACACAAATTCTACTCGCTGATCAATATCCTTGGTCTGTCGGTCGGGGTGGCGGTCTGCATGATCATCTCCCTTTTTGTGGTCAATGAGATTTCCTACGACCGGCATTTTGCTAATGCCGAGCGAATCTATCGTGTGCACAGTGACATCATCTTTGGTGGCAACCATTGGGATATGGTGCTAGCTCCCGCGCCGATGGCTGAGGTCCTTCCGGAGGATTTTCCCGAAGTGGAAGCTGCCGTTCATTTCCGGTCCCGTGGATCTTATCTGGTAAGAAAGCAAAACGAAAGCGATAACATCAAGGAAGACGGGGTCATCTGGGCTGGCAAGGATTTCTTCAAAGTCTTTGATATCCCCGTCGTGCAGGGAAGTGCAGACGGAGCCCTGACGGAACCCAACACCATGGCAATCAGCCGAAAAGCTGCTGACAAGTACTTTCCAGGGCAGGAGGCTGTTGGCAAATCGCTGATCCTTGATCACGACCAGGAGTTTCGCATCACGGCTGTATATGAAGACATCCCCGTAAACACTCACTTTCATTTTGACTTTTTACTTGCTGCGGCGGGATTGGATGAAGCCAAGCGGATCGTCTGGCTGAGTAATAATTTCCAGACCTATCTGCTGCTCAGGGAGGGTTCCACTGCGGCAGATCGGGAAGCAAAGTTTGCCAGTCTCATCAAAAAGCACATCGAGCCGGAAATCGCCCAGGTATTTGGTGAAGGTGCCGGTTTGGAAACACTCGCAAGCAGTGGGGGCAAATTGGAGCTTAGCCTGCAGCCACTCTTGGATATTCACCTGAAGAGTGACTTGCTCGGAGAGTTTGAGCCCAACTTTAACATCACTTACGTTTATCTTTTCGTGGCCATTGCGCTGTTTATCCTGGTGATCGCCTGTATCAATTTCATGAACCTGTCTACTGCCCGCTCCGCCAACAGAGCCAAAGAAGTAGGTATCCGAAAGGTGATGGGTTCCTTCAAGTTTCATCTGATCCGCCAGTTTTTGCTGGAGTCAATGGTGATCAGCAGCGTCGCATTTCTTCTGGCTATCCCAGCGGTCGCATTGGCTCTGCCGGTGTTCAACGACTTGGCAGACCGAAGCCTGAGCATCCCGTTTTCCCAGTGGACATTTTACGGGATTCTCCTTTTGGGAGCTGGAGTCACGGGTATCTTGGCGGGTATTTACCCGGCATTCTACCTCTCCGGATTCAAGCCGATTGAGATCTTGAAGGGGAAAGTGTCACTGGGAATGCGGAGCGGCATGATCCGAAGCTCGCTGGTGGTGTTTCAGTTCTCCGTGTCCATCATCCTGATCATCGCGACGATGATGGTGTTCAAGCAGCTGGACTACATCCAAAACAAGAAGATTGGATTTAATAAGGAGCAGATCATTACCGTGGATGATGTCTATGCATTGCAGGATAATAAACAGGCTTTCAAAGACGAGGTACTGAAAAATACGATGATGGAAAGTGGTACACTGACCGGTTTCCTACCGGTCTCCGGCACCTGGAGAAGCGACTCACCGTGGTGGGCTGAGGGCAAAGATCCCAAGCAGACCGAAAATTTGGTCAGCATGCAAAACTGGGAAGTGGACTACGACTACATCAAAACCCTCGGAATGAATGTCATCGATGGCAGGGATTTTTCCTTGGATTTCCCTTCCGATTCCAGTGGCGTCATCCTCAATGAAACTGCGGTTCGAAATCTGAACTTTGAAGGAAACCCAATTGGGCAAAAGATCTATACGCTTTCGGATGGAGAGAAATTAAACATGGAATCCACTGACTACCGGACAGTCGTCGGCGTCGTGGAGAATTTTCATTTTGAATCGCTGAAAGAAAACATCGGAGCGATGATGATCTTCTTGAGCGAAGAGCCGACTGGGATTGCTTCCTTCCGGTTTAATTCGCAGGACACCGAAGCTGTGATCGCACATCTCGAAACTACCTGGAACCGCTTTGCGCCCGGACAGCCATTCACTTATTCATTCTTGGATGACCGGTTTGGGAATATGTATGCCTCGGAGGTAAGGTTGGGAAAAGTCTTCGGGATTTTTGCCGGCTTTGCGATTCTGATCGCCTGTTTGGGACTTTTCGCTTTGGCAGCTTTCACAGCGGAGCAAAGAACCAAGGAAATCGGCATCCGAAAAGTGTTGGGCTCCAGCGTCGGAAACATTGTAGTGTTGCTCTCCAAAGAGTTTACCAAACTGGTGCTGATCGCTTTTGTGATCGCCACTCCTTTGGCTTGGTGGGCGGTCAGTAGCTGGCTTCAAGAATATGAGTTCCGAACCGAAATCGGCTGGGCTGTATTCGTAGCGGCTGGGCTTTTTGCCTTCGTGATCGCGCTTGCCACGATCAGCTTCCAGTCTGTGAAAGCAGCGACTTCTAATCCGGTCAATTCGCTGAAAAGTGAGTGAAAGGAGTACAAAGTATCGAGTACAAAGTACAAAGTATCTGTAAACGAGAGCCTAGAATCGAGACCGGAGACTTAAGTGTTTCGTCATCGGTAGGCACGAAGCAATCCGTTTCTGAAAAGTCCTGAAAGCGCTTTCCCACTTTAAGACCACATAGACAATTTTCCAGTTTTCATCTCCTAAGCCATGCTCAAAAACTATCTGAAAATCGCGCTTCGAGGCTTTGCCAAGCACAAACTCACCTTTTTCATCAACCTCTTTGGATTGACCTTGGGGCTTTGGGCTGCGATTCTGATCGGGCTTTGGGTGGATTCTGAGTTTACAGTGAACCGGGAATTTACGGACCTGGACCGGATCTATCGGGTGATGGAGCACCAGTCTTATGGTGCAGATATTTTCACTACCAACTCAACTCCGGGAATCCTGGCGGAGAGCATGAAGGAGACCCTCTCCGAGGTAGAATATGCCTCGACCTATACCTGGAACCAAACCCAACTTTTTGTCCAGGGTGATAAGCGAATCAGACTCGACGGGATCTATGCGATGCCAGATTTGCTGAAAATCTACCAATACGAAGCGCTTCAGGGCGATCGGGACCGCATGCTGACAGAGAATAACCATGTGGTGCTGACCGAAAAAGGAGCCATTTCTCTCTTTGGAAGGACAGATGTCGTCGGTGAAGATGTGGAGATCCGTCAAGGGACGGGTTCCAAAAACTTCATCGTCCAGGGCGTATTGAAGGACTTGCCCAAAAGCTCCTCGCTGAAGTTTGAATATATCTTGCCCTATTCGGTTTTCTATGCCGAAAATGACTGGCTCAGCGAATGGGGAAACAACGGTCCAAGCACGATCGTGAAGTTGCGTGAAGGAACCGACGGGGAAGCTTTCTCAAAAAGTATCGCCAAGTACATCGCTGAGCGAAATGAAGACTCCAACGTCGAATTGTTTGCCTATCCACTCGGCGATCTTTATCTGTATGGTCAGTGGAAAGACGGGCAGCCGGTCGAGGGCAGGATTAAGAATGTGAAGCTGTTTGCCATGATCGGGATATTCGTTTTGATCATCGCCTGTATCAACTTCATGAATCTCAGTACAGCCAAGTCGCAAAAGCGTGCGAAGGAAGTTGGAGTCCGAAAAGTGGCCGGAGCGGATAAGCAGTCGTTGGTGCTCCAGTTTCTCAGCGAGTCGATCTTGATTAGTTTGTTTGCGGCTTTTCTGGCAGTGATTCTGGTGGCAGTGACCTTGCCGGTCTTCAATACCCTCACGGGAAAGGAGATGTCGGTGCCGTTTTTATCCGGGATATTCTGGCTACAGCTGATGATCGTACTCCTGATCACAGGACTGGTGGCAGGGAGCTATCCGGCATTTTACCTCTCGGCGACCAAAGTCGTTTCGGTATTCCGCTCCTTTACCAAAGCCGGAAAGGGAGTCGTCATCGCGCGGAAGGCGCTGGTACTTTTTCAGTTTATCCTGGCGACCATCCTGATCGTTTCCACGCTGGTGGTCTATCAGCAGATCAGCTTTGCGATGAATCAGGATTTGGGCTACGCCAAAGATCAGCTGATCCAGATCACGCTGGAGGGCGAACTGATGGATCGGTTTGACGTCTTCAAGACTGAGCTGGAGCAAAATGAAGATATTCTTGCGGTGAGCCGGTCCTCCTTCGGTTTTGAGGGAAGAAATTCGAACACCGGCGGCGTATCCTGGGAAGGAAAAGACCCGGAAAATTCAGCCCTCTTTGAGGTGATTCGAGTGGACTATGACTTTTTGGAAGCTTCTGGGATCAAGCTGATGAAGGGGAGGGATTTTGACCGGGCCAACGGAGCCGATTCGATCACCGGAGCGATATTAAATGAGACGGCCTACCAACTGATGCAGCAGGATCATGAGGGAAGCGAGTTTTTCAACATGTGGGATGTGGAGCGCTCGATCACCGGGGTGGTCAAGGACTTTCATTTCGAGAGTTTCCGTCAGAACGTAGCGCCGGCGATTTTCCTATTGGATCCGGACAATACATATCAAGGGTATGTAAAAGTAAATACCGGTAAGATCCGCGAGACGGTCGCTTTCCTTGAATCCACCGCCCAGCGGCTAAATCCCGAGTTTCCGTTTGATTACAGCTTTATGGACGAAAACTACGCGAGGATGTATCAGGAAGATGTGCGTCTGAGAGATCTGGCGCAGTACTTCAGCATCCTGACGATTCTGATTTCCTGTCTCGGACTATTGGGGCTGTCGGCACATATTGCAGAGCAAAAGACCAAAGAAATCGGCATCCGCAAAGTCCTTGGCGCTTCCACCTTGTCCATACTTCAGGTGATCAACCGCGAGTTTATCCTGATTGTACTTCTGTCGGTGGTGATTGGGTCTGGGATAGCTTTCTGGTTGATGCAGGATTGGCTTTCGGGCTATGAATACAAGATCGGGTTCGAATGGTGGTTTATCCCGCTGTCGGCTGGACTGATCTTGGGGATTGCGCTGCTGACGGTTTGTTTGCAGTCATTAGGTGCTGCACGATCCAACCCCGTGCAGGCGATCAAGTCGGAGTGATTTTGTGTCAGAAGCTAGGTGTCCGATGTTGGGTGCTGGATGACGGAAGACGGAAGAGGTTCTTGATACTTCGGCTCCCTCTTGCGTCTTTGATCTTGATACTTACGTCTTGCTGCTCGATACTATTTCTGATGCAACTTTTAGTGAAGAATCTGCATCCAAGGGACAGAGGTTTGCATGCTGAGACTGCCGACTGAACACTGTCTTCGTCCGCTTACGGTCAAAACTGACTTTTCTCGGACAAAATCTTCTTCACTAAACCGCTTGAGACAATGGAAAGGGGAGTTTTTACCTTGGCACAATCTCTGGCATTAATAAATCTGGAAACTAACACACACCAAAACCCCATGAAATCGAGCATGACCCAAAACGTCAAATGAGAGATTTTTATCTATCAAGCGAGATTCCATGTGACCAATTCAAAAAAAAATACACATGAAAACATTTAAGATTTCCGCACTGTCTTTTGCCCTTTCCCTGATGGGTTTTGTAGCAATGGCCCAAAGGTCTGAAATCCGAACTCCCGGTACTTTCACGCAGATAGAAAGCGGTGGCAACTGGGATGTAGAGATCACCAAAGGCTCCAAGGATGAAGTCAGACTCGAAGCCAACAGCTTTGACCTGAGCAAAGTAATCACGGATCTGGACGGAGAAAGACTCGAGATCAAGCTGGAAAAAGGGAACTGGAAAAACGTGGATCTGAAAGTCTACATCACCGTGAGAGAACTTGAATCTGTCGGAACGAGTGGCTCCGGTAACATGAGGTTGAAATCTGACTTTGGAGCTAAAAATTTCACCATCGGACTTTCGGGGTCTGGTAGTCTGTCAACCCGAAATATCAATGCCGAAAAACTGGACATCGGTATGAGTGGATCTGGAAAGATCACCATCGAAGGCGGTCAAGCCGAAAGTGCGAGCATCGGACAGTCGGGATCCGGCAACCTGGAAGCGATCGATTTTGTGGCGGAAGCTGTCAAGATCGGTAAGTCGGGTTCAGGTACTACTTCGATCGGAGTCACGGATGTCTTGACTGTCGGAGCCTCCGGATCTGGAAATGTCTATTACCGCGGCGATCCCGAGAAGAAGAGCATTGGTGTTTCCGGTTCCGCGAAGGTGATCAAGGAGTAGCCTTAAATGATTGGTTGTCAAGTACTAAGTGTCAAGGATTAAATATTAAGAGGGAAGAATCAAGTAGCTAGAGGTTGGTCTTTAGATAAGGTAGGTAAGAGACGCGGGCCAAAGCGAGGGCGGGCGAGGTAGATGATTGGCCACTGCGTGGCAGTAAATTTTCCAATATTTCAATATTCCAATTTTGCAATTCTAGGAAATGTTCAAAAACTACCTGAAAATCGCCTACAGAAATCTTGTCAAAAACAAGGTTTACACCGCCATCAACATCTTCGGGCTGACCTTGGGCTTTGTTTGTTGCATCTTGATCATGCTTTTTGTCAGGGATGAACTGTCCTACGACCGATTTATTCCCAATAAGGAAAACATCTATCGGGTGGCTTTGGAGCGGATTTACCCTGATCATCACAGCTTCTATGCGATCATTCCGGACAGCTATTCTGAAGTGATTGCCGATGAAGTCAAGGGAGTGGAGGAATCCACGCGCCTTTTCGATTTGGGTGATGGATTCGTGATAGAAGTGGAGGATGTGAAGTTTGAGGAAAGGTCCGGAGCTGCTGCAGACTCTAATTTTTTCCAAGTCTTTGATTTTGAGATCCTCCAGGGAGCAAGCCAAGATGAAGCTTTGGCCAAGCCTAATACGGCCGTATTGTCGAAAACAGCCGCCACGAGGCTTTTCAAAGCTGAAAATCCAGTCGGCAAATCCTTCAGGATTTTTGATTTGGATTTTGAGGTTTCTGCAGTCATGGCAGATCTGCCGGAGCATTCCCACATGCAGTTGGATTTTCTTTTTTCTTCCGTTTCTTTTCCGGGACTTGAGCAGGAGAACTTTACCGGGTTTTCGGCTTTCACGTATCTGAAACTAGCCCAAGGTACCGATCCGATGAGGGTTGAAAGCCAATTGCCTGGGCTGGTGTCCAAGTATGCCGCCGGACAGATTGAACGGGATTTGGGAGTCTCTTTTGCGGATTATACCGCAGCTGGAAACGGCTACCGCTATTTTCTCCAGCCTGTGACATCGATCCACCTCCATTCCAATCTGGAAGGGGAGATGCGGCCCAACGGCAACTCACTTTACGTCTACATTTTTATTTCCATCGCAATTTTCATCCTGGCTTTGGCCTGCATCAATTTCATCAACCTGGCTACAGCCCGCTCAGCAGATCGAGCCCGTGAAGTCGGTGTGAGAAAAGCCATGGGGTCGGACCGCCGTCAGATTATCACCCAGTTTTTACTTGAGGCTTTGGTTTTGACTTTTGTGTCGCTTTTGCTGGGGATAGTGCTGGTGAATCTTGTTTTGCCTTTTTTCAATGACTTGGCAGAAAAGTCGCTGAAAATCGATTTAAGCTCCGTTCTTTTTGCCTTGCCAATTCTGCTGGGTTTTGGGGTTTTGGTTGGTCTTTTGGCTGGATATTATCCGGCATTTCATATTTCCAAACTGAATACCATCAGCATTCTCAAAGGGAAGCTGGAAGTGACAGGCGGAGGCAATTGGCTGCGAAATGGCTTGGTGGTTTTCCAATTTGGAATCGCAATCATGCTGATCGCAGGAACTCTGATTATCAACCGGCAGATCAATTTTATCCAGTCCACCAGTTTGGGTTTTGAAAAGGAAAACGTATTGGTTCTGGATCGATATGGCAACCAGGAGAAGCGGGAAGTATTGAAGGAAGAGATGGAAAAAATGCCAGGAGTGCTCTCCGTGGGAGTATCCAGCAGCTTGCCTGGCAAAGGCAGCGCGGGGGTTCAATTCACCAAACCAGGTGGAGGGGATGTATTGACTGCGAAAAGTTTTGCAGGAGATGATCATTTTTTCCAAACCATGGGAATTGATCCTTTGGAAGGGCGGGTTTTTGAAGAAAATTTCAACGATTCACTTTCCTTGATTCTCAATAAAGAGGCAGTCAAGGTGTTTTTTGGTGAACAAAATCCCATTGGCCAAAAGCTGAAAACCAGGACGGACATCAATGGTCAAACCCAGGAAGTTGAGCTCACCGTGATTGGAGTCGTCGCTAATTTCAATTTCGAATCTCTTCATACCCAAGTAACTCCGTTGGTGATGTTTCATGTGGATAATCTCCGTGGCAATGAAAATTTCTTAGTCATCAAATTTGCCTCAGGCCAACAGGAAGCCGTCGTCAAAGGACTGGAATCCCACTGGGCTGAGCTATCTGACGGTACATCTTTGTCGTATTTCTTTCTGGACAATGACCTGGCCCAGCTCTATCGCAGCGAGCAGGTTTCCGGAAAGATCTTGGGCGTATTTTCCATTTTGGCGATTTTGATTGCCTGTATCGGTTTGTTTGGTTTGGCGGCTTACACGGCCTTTTTGAGAACAAAAGAAATTGGAGTTAGAAAAGTACTGGGAGCCTCGGTAGGAAGTATTGTTTTTCTGCTGACGCTCAACTTCGCCAAACTGGTGGGAATTGCCTTCCTATTTGCTATTCCGATCGCGTGGTTTGCGATGGATTCCTGGCTGGAATCTTTCGCTTTCCGCACGCCACTGGATCCTTTGGTTTTTCTCCTGGCAGGAGGAATTACCTTACTTATCGCATTGCTGACGGTCAGCTACCAAGCAATTAGTGCGGCTATCATCAACCCGGTCAAAAGTCTGAAAAGCGAATAAAGTATCAAGACATTAGACATCAGTATCAAGAACCAAGAGTCAAGAATCGAGAATCAAGAATCCAACTGAACCATGTTTAAAAACTATTTCAAGATTGTCTTTCGCAATGCCAGAAAACATCCGATGTATGTGCTGATCAATCTGATCGGTCTGGCAATCGGGATGGCGGTGAGTATTGTCATTTTGCTCTACGTGCAGTTTGAGGTGAGCTATGACAAATACCATCCGGACGCAGATCGCATCTTTCGCGTGTCGCGGGCTTGGAACAACGCCGACGGACAGACGAGCTTGCATCTGGGCCATACCGCTCCTCCGTTTGGGCCCTTGATCAAGTCTGACTTTCCGGAGGATGTAGAGGTCTCTGCCCGCCTCTTCAATTTCGACCCGCTCATCAAGTCAGGGGGCGACGCGTTCGAGGAAGAACGGTTTTTCTTTGCCGATCCGGAGGCTTTTGATTTGTTTTCCTGGGAGATCTTGGAGGGAGAAGGGAAATCCGCACTCAATGAAGCAGATGGAATTGTGCTCTCCGAAAGTACTGCGAAGCGTTATTTCGGAGATGAGAATGCGGTGGGCAAAGAACTTTTGGCAGTACTGAACGGACAGGAAACGACTTTCCAAGTTCGCGGAGTGATGAAAGACATGCCTGAAAATTCCCATTTCCACGTCGACTTTTTGGCGTCGATGGTTCCGGTGGTCCAGTTTTACGGCGGTTTGGAGCCTTTCATGTCCAACTTTGGGTCGAATAACTTCTCCACCTTTATCAAGCTGAGAGCCGGATTGGATTACAAAGAATTCGAAGCCAAACTACCCGCGCTGATCGACCGGCACATGGGTGAAAACCAAGCCGGAATTCCCGTGTCTAAGGGCACTCAGCTGATTCTCTGGCCGATCGGCGATGTGCATCTCCACTCGAATCTCGACTCCGAGATCGAGCCAAACGGCAATATCGATTACGTGTACATCTACTTGGCAGTGGCGTTTTTCATCCTGCTGATCGCCTGTATCAATTTCATGAACCTGTCCACAGCGCGGTCTTCTCTACGCTCAATGGAAGTGGGGTTGAGGAAGGTGATGGGTGCCGATCGTGGATTGTTGATCAAACAGTTTTTGGGAGAGTCATTTGTCATGACCTTTTTCTCCATGGTCTTAGCCTTGATGTTGGTCTATCTATTCCTGCCCACATTCTCGGACTTCACCGAGCGGCCACTGAGCTTGAATTTCATTCAAAATCCGCAATA
This sequence comes from Algoriphagus terrigena DSM 22685, assembly GCF_000429445.1. GTDB lineage: Bacteria > Bacteroidota > Bacteroidia > Cytophagales > Cyclobacteriaceae > Algoriphagus > Algoriphagus terrigena. Next base: position 155,309 of record NZ_AUBW01000009.1, on the reverse strand, counting down.
TCTGCTGCTCATTTTTGGGATTATAGCATTCGTGGGCTTCATTTCGGGTAGTTATCCCGCCTTGTTTTTGTCGGGATTTGTCCCTGCCAAAGTGCTCAAGGGAGCTTTTAAAGCAGGAAAAGTCCACGAGCGCTTCCGTAGTGTCTTGGTGATCGGACAGTTTGCCATTTCGGTAATCTTGATCGTAGCCGTCTTGGTGGTGGTGAACCAGCTGAACTTCATGCAGAGCAAGGACCTGGGATTCAAAAAGGACGATATCGTCGTCCTGCCTACCAGTGCGCGGATTACAGAGAACTTTCGGATTTTCAAGGATCGCTTGGAAAATCACCCGGGGATTCAGTCTGTGACAGTGTCCACAAGAGTTCCCTCTGGACGACTTTTGGACTCGCAGGGAAGTACAGCCGAGGTTAATGGTGAAATGAGCCAGCTGAACATCCGGATTGCGGATATTCAGGTCGGACACAACTTTTTGGAGACCTATGGTATTCCCTTGGTTGCCGGACGTGACTTTGATTTCACACTGGCGAGCGACTCTACCGAGGCTTTTGTCCTCAACGAAACCGCGGTGCAACAAGTGGGGTGGAGCAGTCCAGAGGAGGCTATCGGCAAGCAGTTTCTCTATGGAGGCAGACGTGGCTTTGTGACCGGAGTGATGAAGGACTTTCACTTCGAAAGTCTCCATCAGCCGATCGTTCCAATTGTATTTTACATCCCCCAGAATCGGATGAATCAGGTGAGTGTAAAGATGGACGCAGACCAAAGAGACCAGGTGTTGGCCTATTTAAAAGACGAGTGGGCGGAAGCCAGACCTGATTTTCCTTTCGAGCCAAACTTCGTGGATGAAGGATTCAATCGCCAGTATGAGGCGGAAAATCGGGTCAAGACAATCTTCACCTTTTTCTCCGCCTTGACGATCTTTATTTCTGTTTTGGGGCTGTTGGGCTTGGTGACCTTTGCCACGGAGCAGCGCACACGGGAGATTGGCATCCGCAAAGTGATGGGAGCCGAGACTGGCAATATCCTGATGCTTTTGGGCAAGGATTTCCTGAAACTCGTCGCGTTTGGCTTTTTGATCGCCATCCCGATCTCTTGGTTTGGGATGAACAACTGGCTTGATGATTTCGCTTACAAGATCGGAGTCAGTTGGACGGTGTTTTTGTGGGCGGGGCTGCTGGCTGGAACGATCGCAGCGATCACGGTTACCTCCCAGACGCTCAAAGCAGCTTGGGCCAATCCTGTGAAGAGCATCAAGAATGAGTGATTCTATAGTATCGAGTATCAAGACGGGAGAAGTTAGAATCAAGAACCAAGAGACGAGAATCAAGAGCCGAATACTAAACCAATTTTCAAATTTTAAAATTTTGCATCTTTCAATTATAAGTCATGAAATCGAGCATGTTGCCAGCAACACATACCGGAATGATTATTCACCATGCGAGATTCCATATGGCCTTTAAAAATCAAATTATAATCATATGAAAAACTACTTTAAAATCGCCGCATTTGCCCTTTCAGCTTTTGCTTTGGCATCATGCGTACAAGCCCAACAAACTGAAACCAGAACCCCGGGCTCATTTACCAAAGTCCACTCCGGCGGTAGCTGGGACGTGATCTTGGTGGAGGGAGACAAAGAAGAGATTAAGATTGAAGCCAAGGGTGTTTCGCTGGAGGAAGTGAGAACAGAAATCGAAGGGGATGTACTCCAACTTGGACTCGTCAAAGGCAACTACAACAATGTGAGCCTGAAATTCTATGTTACTTACAAGACGCTGGAGGGAGTAAAATGCTCGGGATCTGGCAAGATGACGGTGAAATCCGATGTCACCGCAGATGAGTTCTATATCGGTCTCTCGGGTTCGGGAGACATCATCATGCAAGGTCTGCGAGCCGATGACCTGGAAGCATCCATTTCAGGATCTGCAAAGGTGACGATTGATTCGGGTTCCGTGGGAGATGCAGAGATTAAGCAATCTGGCTCGGGGGACTTTGAAGCCGAAAATCTCTCCATCGAGGAGCTGAATGTGTCCAAATCGGGCTCCGGCGGGACGTATGTGGGTGATCTGGGAATGGTTTCGTTACATGCTTCCGGCTCGGGAGACGTGGTTTATTCTGGTTCGCCGAGAATGGGAGAGATCAAAGTGTCAGGTTCCAGCAGCATCAGGAAAAGATAAGAACCGGGGGTTATCTGTCTGCTCAGACATACACTGACTATGCCCCAAGAACGGATTTATGACTAATCCACATACTAACGAAGCCCACCGTTTAAAAGGTGGGCTTTGTTATTTGTGACCCACTGTAGTCAATGGGTTTTTCATCTGGGCGATTGTGTTTATTCCAATTACTGAGAAATGTTTTTTCATGAAACCACACGCGCTGCCGCCTTTCGCCCGAAACCGAACAAAAATGTCCGTGCCGGACGGGTGATTTTTTGAAAAATGGCGATTAGAGCTTGGTTTGCCTGATTTGGTAATGGCACAATAGTAGGAATGGAGGTGGGTACTTAAACTGTCCAAAAAACCAGTTCCCATGAAACCTCTGAAAACAACCTTCGCTTTTGCCCTCCTTGCTTTGCTTTCCCTGCAGCTCACAGCTTTTGCTTCTGAGTTTCGCGCGAATCCCTACCTCACCAAAAAGTTCACACTCAGCGGTGCAGGCAATCTCAATGTAGAGACCTCCGGCTCGTCAGTCGCCGTCACCGGCGCTAACGGCAATGAAGTCGTCGTCGACATGTATGTGAAGCTCGACGGCCGGGAAATCGAAATGGAAGATGCGGCTGTAGAGAAAGAACTGGAAAACTATAACCTCGACATCAGTCAGAGCGGAAACACCATTAATCTGCTTGTGCGGAGAAAGATGAACAGCGGACGCAGCAAGATGAATTTGTCCTTTAAGATCAAAGTGCCGAAGGAGATGTCCTCCAAGTTTCAGTCCAGTGGGGGTTCGATCGCAATCGACGGATTAAACGGAAAGCAGGAAGTTGAGACCAGCGGTGGGAGTATTCAAGTGCTGAATAGCAGCGGATCGGTCAGAACCCAGAGCTCCGGCGGTTCATTCCGCGTGGAGAACTTCAAAGGAAACGTAGATGTGGAGACCAGCGGCGGATCAATCAAGATCAGTCAACTCACCGGAGATGTGCAGGTCGGTTCCTCAGGTGGAAGTGTAACCTTGGAGGAAATCAGCGGAAGCATTGACGCAAACACCAGTGGCGGATCTATCAGAGCGCAGCTTTCCGAGGTGGAAAAATCCCTGACAATGAAATCAAGCGGCGGTAGCATTACTGCAGTGGTACCGAGCGGAATGGGTTTGAATCTGGATCTCAGCGGCGGACGGGTGAATTCCTCACTTTCCAATTTTGACGGAGAGATCAAGAAAGACCGAATCCTCGGCAAGATCAACGGGGGAGGTGTTCCCGTCACGATGCAGAGCTCCGGCGGTAGCATCAATCTGGAGTTTAATTAATTGGTACAAAGTACCATGTACCAAGTACAAAGTAGGACGTCATTGGTAGTGAGGCACGAGCGAAGCAATCATTATTTAAGTAACTGGTATTTAGTATCAAGTATCTAGAACCAAGAAGGATTTACGATTTACGAAATGTGATTTGCGGGGCTTTAGAAGTGGGTCGGAATTTTCTACTTCCAACTTCCGCACTTCCAACTTCCAACCTTAATTTTCCAATTTTAGAATCTTTCAATTTTCCAATCCGAAGCCATGTTCCGAAACTACTTTAAACTTGCCTGGAGAAATCTGCTGAAAGCCAGAGGATTTACCTTCATCAATCTGGCTGGACTGAGTACCGGGATCGCAGCCTGTATTCTCATTACTGTTTACATAATCCATGAGACAGGCTATGACAAGTTTGTGCCGAATTCCGAGAACATTTACCGTGTCGTAGGACGATTTGATTTTGGGGATCGGGTTGAGGGGAGCATCCACTTTTCGGCAAATCTGGCGAGGACGATAGACTCGGACTTTGACGAAATCGAGCAGGCGGGAAGGATCATGGACAATGACCTCTTCTATGGTGCAGGAACCAATGAAATCCAGATCGACGATCAAGAGATGCAGCATCACGAGGAGGGCTTTGCCTACGCGGATCAGGCTATCCTGGATATCTTCAGCGTGCCGATGGTATTTGGAGACGCAAAAACGGCCTTGGCAGAACCCAAGACAATCGTGATTTCCCAATCCGTTTCCCAGAAATACTTCAAGGACGAAAATCCCGTCGGTCGGGTGATTTATCTAAACGGTAACCGCGATGATCCGCGAAGGATCACCGGAGTCATGCGTGATTTTCCGACAAACTCTCATCTCGACCACCAGTACTTTTTGACACTAAAGGGAGTGGAATTTGGTGAAGGTGAGCAGGATCGCTGGATTCAGAGCAACTACAAAAACTATGTCACGCTCCGACCGGGAACGGACGTGGCGGCTTTTGACAAAGTACTTGGATCCACTGTGATCCTTAAATACATCAAACCGGCGCTGGTTGCGGCAGGGTATGCCATGGCTGAGGGACTCGAAAACAAGGCGACGCTCTACCTCCAGCCGATGACCGATATCCATCTCTACTCCTCCGATATTGGCAATGAATCTGCCTTCCGAAATGATATCAAGATCGTCTGGATCTTTGGAACTGCGGCTCTTTTCATCCTGGTGCTAGCCTCGATTAACTTTGTAAACCTGTCCACGGCAAAGTCTGCCAACAGGGCGAAAGAAGTGGGTTTGAGGAAAGTAGTCGGCTCAAGCCGGTCTAACCTGATCTTCCAGTTCCTGGCAGAATCCATGCTCCTTACCCTGATCGCCTTTGTGATCGGAGTCGTACTGGCCCAGTCGCTCATGCCGATTTTTCAAACCATGACGGGGATTGAGCTGGCGATGCCTTGGGGTAATAAGCTTTTCATCCCGGTCTTATTTCTTTCTGCTGTGCTGGTCGGTGGACTGGCGGGATTTTACCCGTCTATTTATTTGTCGGCATTTTCTCCGATCAACGTCCTAAAAGGAAAGCTGCGACTCGGCAGCAAGTCCAGCGGCTTTCAAAACAGCCTGGTCGTCTTTCAGTTTACGATCTCCATCATCCTGCTCATCGGCACATTTATCATCAACGAGCAGCTGTCATTTATCCTGAACTCCAAGATCGGTTTTGACAAAGATCAGGTGATTCAACTCTACGGCACCAACATGCTGGGAGACAAAGACGAGGTATTCAAAGAAGAACTGGCTCGGCTGTCCGGTGTAGAATCGGTCACAATCAGCGACTATCTGCCGCTGGAAAATACCAAGAGAAACGGCAACAGCTTTACCAATGAAGGGCGGGAAAACATTGATGTAACCGTCGGCGGTCAGGTTTGGCAGGTCGATGAAGACTACCTCCAAACCCTGGGGATCGAGCTGGTCGCGGGACGGAACTTCGACAAATCAATCGCTTCCGATCAGCAGGCGACCATTGTGAATGAGCAGATGGTCAAAGAACTCGGATTGAAAGACCCGATCGGGAAGAAAGTATCCAGATCCGGTGAGCTGAATGAGATAATTGGTGTCGTCAAAGACTTCCGATACGACAACATGAAGCAACGGGTAGAGCCTTTGACTTTGTTCCTTGGAAAAAGTAACACCATCATCTCTCTCAAGGCAAACACCGCAGATATGCCGGGCTTGCTGAAAAGCATTGAGGGCAAATGGAATGAATTTGCGCCGAATCTGGCATTTCGCTACGCTTTTATGGATGATTCCTTTGCGCAGATGTACGACAATGTCCGCCGCATCAAGATCATCTTTACCAGCTTTGCGGTATTGGCGATCATGGTTGCTTGCTTGGGACTGTTTGCCCTGTCGGCATTCTTGGTAGAGCAGCGGAGCAAGGAGATGAGTATCCGCAAAGTGCTTGGAGCTTCCCTTCACGGCATCTTCGGCATGCTGACGCAAAACTTCCTTCTCTTGATCCTGATTTCTCTGGTCTTGGCGACTCCGATCGCTTATTATGCGATGGAGACTTGGCTGAAAGACTACGAATACAAGATCGAGATCGACTGGCAGGTTTTTGTCCTGTCCGGAGCGGTGGCCACGGCGATGGCCTTGCTCACGGTGAGCTACCATGCGCTGAAAGCCACCCGGGTCAATCCGGCAAGTAATCTGAAAGGAGAGTAGCAAGCAGCTGGTATTAAGATGTTAGAGACAAGATGGATTTATGATTTACGAATTACGATTTACGAGGTCCGAGAAGTGTCGTGGCCTTTGACCCTAGGAAACTTTAAAACCTTACCACTTTCCAAATCCAATTTCCCAACCTGCTACGGCGGACGAGTAATTTCAATTTAGACACGATGCTCAAGAACTATATAAAAATTGCCTGGAGAAACTTCACCAACCTCAAGTCCTTTGGCATAATCAACCTGATTGGACTGACTGCCGGCACGGTCTGCAGCTTGGCTATTCTTCTCTATGTTCAGTCTCAGTTTGGGTATGAGACGCAGTTTGACAAGCACGAGCAAATCTACAAGGTCACTACTTTCATCAACAATCGGGGAGAATTCCCGGATTCTCGACTGATCTCGGCGAGTCCTGCGATCGGCCCGGGATTGGTGGAGGATTTTGATGAAGTGGTGGGGCAGGCAAGAGTCGTCAGCATGGGCGGCGAGTTTCTCTTTAAGCCAGAGGGCTCTACTCAGTCTTTTTTTGAGTCCAACAGCTATCTGGTGGATTCTACTTTCTTCGACTTGTTTGATTTTACTTTGGTTGAAGGTGATCTGAAGACTGCCCTGAGGGAGCCGAGAAGTTTGGTGATTTCCTCCAAACTGGCGGAGAAGCTTTTCGGAAAAGGCAATTCTGCCCTTGGAAAGCAGATACAGCTGACCAACAGCGACGATGATCTGTCGGTGAAAGTGACGGCGGTTTTTGATGAAAAGGCTGGTAATTCCCACTTGCAGCCCAATTTTTTGCTCAGCATGTCGAGCACAGGTATGGGAAACTTTGTGTTGACTAACGACGGCTGGGCCGGGAATAATTTTGTCCATACCTACGTTGAACTTCGCCCACAAACAGACCCGGAAGTCCTCGTCAAAAAGCTTCCAGACTTTCTGCAACGTCACGGATCGGAGCAGCTAAAAGCCGGTAATATGGATAAGACTTTGGGCTTGTTTCCCATCAAAGACGTGAATTTGAGATCAGCCGAGTACAGTTTTCCACTGGGCAAAATCTCCGACATCAAGTACTTGTACATCTTGATCGCCATCGGGCTTTTTATCCAATTGATGGCCTGTGTCAATTACATTAACCTCACAACAGCTCAGGGTCTACGCCGTGCCAAAGAAATAGGCGTCAGAAAGGTCAATGGTGCTTCCAGCAAATCGCTGATGCTTCAGTTTGTGATCGAGTCCATCTTTTTTTCTTTACTGGCGGTCGCAGTTGCGATTCCGATCCTGATTCTAGCGCTTCCGTATTTGAACCAATTATTTGACAGCTCGCTGGTCAGCCAGGATGTATTGTCGCTAAACATGCTGATCTCGATCCTCGTGGTGGGCTTTACGACCGGGATCATTTCGGGTGCTTATCCAGCTTTTTACCTGGGTATGATCAATGTAAACAAAGTATTCAAGGTCAAAAGCCAGGCATCGAGAACCTCTTTTTCGCTTCGGAATGGGCTGGTTGTTTTCCAGTTTGCAATGGTGTTTCTCCTGATCTATGCGGTATCCGTAGTGTCCCAGCAGCTGGCTCACTTAAACGAGAAAGACGCGGGTTTCTCCAAGAATCAAAAGTTGGTTATTCCTCTAAAAACCGCTACCACGTCAGCTAATTACGCTGCGCTCAAAGCTGAATTTGAATCCCTGTCGCAGGTAAACTCCGTGACAGCCTGTGAATTCTATCCGTCTCAAAATATCTGGTACGACAATAAGATCTTTAAAAAAGGCACGTCCGTCAGTGAAGGAAAGGTGGTTCAACTGAACATGGCAAGGGAAAACTTCTTTGAAACCATGGGCATTGCGCTCCTCGAAGGGAGGACCATTGCTGAGACTGACAGCAACCAAATGGTGGTGAATGAGACGTTCTTGAAAACCTTTGGAATCGCGCAGGAGGAAGCTGTAGGAACTTTCTTTGACCAGTGGGATTCAAACGGAGATGTCAGACCTGCGTGGGAGATCGTCGGCGTGATACAAGACTACAACTATCTCTCGCTCAAACGGGAGATTCTCCCAGTGGCCACTTTCTACAACAGCCAACTGTCCAATGCGGTAGTGGACTTCAATGCCATGAACTCTATCGAAGTGTTAGAAGCGATCGAATCAAGTTGGCAGGCGATCAATCCAGGTGTGCCTTTTGAATATTCATTCTTGGATGAGGAGATGGCCAAGGTGTACGAAGGGGAGGTCCGACTTAAAAAAGTCGCGTCCACCTTCACTGGCTTGGCGATTTTGATCAGTCTGTTGGGTATTTGGGGTTTGGTCTCCTATAGCTTGGATCAGCGGACCAAGGAGATCGGAGTTCGCAAAGTATTGGGTGCTTCAGTGCCTGAATTGAGCCGGATGCTATCCAAAGAGTTCATCATTCTGGTGGCGATCTCAGTGTTGATAGGAGCACCCTTGGCTTACCTCGCGATGGACTCCTGGCTTTCTGGATTTGCCTATAAGATTGAGAATACCAATATTCTCCTGATTCTCTCGGCGATACTGACCCTGTTTGTCAGCATGATCACCGTCATCTATAAGACCATCAATGCAGCTAATGCGAACCCGATAGATAGTATCATGAAGGAGTAGCTAGAGCCTAGAACCAAGAACCAAGATTTGAGTATCAAGTAGCTGGTATCTGTCATGCTGAGCGGAGTCGAAGCAAAGACGCTAGAATCTCTGTCATGCTGAGCGGAGTCGAAGCAAAGAGACAACAAGGATTTATGATTTACGAAATACGATTTACGTGGTCTCGAGTAGTGTCTTGGCCTTTGAAACTAGGAAAGGACCTTACGATTTTACGAAGTTCCAATCTCAACTTTCCAATCTTCCAACTTTAAAATTTTTCAATCCAAATGCTCAAGAACTATATAAAGATCGCCTGGAGAACTCTCAGGAAGAACCGACTCTACACGCTTCTCAATGTATTTGGGCTGACACTCGGTATCAGCGGATTTTTGATGATCATGCTCTTCATCCAGGACGAGGTGACCTATGACCGGCATTTTCCGGGCACGGAGTCCATCTTTCGGATCAGTTCGCACTGGGGCAATTTTGATGCGGCGGGATATGCCACCGCTCCGCCTTCTCTGGGGCCAAGGATCCAGGAAGATATTCCAGAGGTGGAAGCGGTCACCCGCCTGCTCAAATGGAACGACTTTACGGTGCAGCCCGGATCAGGGCCGAATCAAGATCAGGTATTTCGCGAAGCAAACGTATTCTACGCCGAGCCGAGTTTTTTCTCCGTCTTTGATCTGAATCTGAAAGCAGGAAGCAAGGAATTGGCGCTATCCGATCCCAATCGAGTGGCTATCACCGAAAGCATGGCCAAGAAGTATTTTGGTGATATCCCTGCTAGGGAAGTAATTGGGAAAGTAGTGCTGGTCGGAAGCAACAACCCCAATCCCAGAGAGATCGCCGCCGTGATCGAGGATTTACCCAGCCAATCCCACCTGCATTTTGATATGCTGGTGTATGAGCCGGGGATGCACCAGGAGATATTCCTGATGGACAGTTGGTCTTGGTCGATCCTGTACACCTATGCCAAATTTCCGTCTGAAAAAGTCACCGCAGTAGCCGGGAAGCTGGATCAGATCGTGCAGGACTACGCCATCCCGTCTTTTACGGGCGAGGAGGGCGGATCAGACTACAATTTCAAGCTGATGCCGATCCGGGATATTCACCTAAACTCCCACTTGCTCCGAGAGCTGGAGGCGAACAGCTACCAGAGCTATGTGTACATCTTTTCGCTTGTCGCCATCTTTGTGCTGCTGCTGGCGTGCATCAATTTTATGAATTTGGCCACGGCCAAAGCAGGACTGCGTTCGATGGAAGTGGGGGTGAGGAAAGTGTTGGGTTCAGGTAAATCCCAGTTGGTAGCCCAATTTCTCACGGAGGCGTTTCTGTTGGTTCTGATTAGCGTCCTGCTATCGGTGGTGGTAGTGGAACTTTGCAACGGCGTATTTAACCAGATCTCGGGTAAAAATCTAGACTTCAACCTGCTACAAAATCCCTTGATTTTGGCGACAGCTCCGGTGTTGTTAGTTCTTCTCACTTTGCTTTCCGGCTTTTACCCTGCATTTTACCTTTCCTCGTTCCGGCCGATTTTGGTCATCAAGAAGCAGCTGACGGTTGGAAAGAATTCTCATGCCTTTCGGAATGGACTGGTTGTATTTCAGTTTGCCACTTCCCTCACACTGATCATCTGCACGCTGTTGGTTCAGCGGCAGCTGAGCTTTATCCAAAATTCCAATCCAGGCTTCGAGCGGGATCAACTGGTGATCATCCACAACGACGGGGAGATTCAAAACCATCAGCGTGAAGACTTCAAGGCCCGGTTTGCTGGCAGCACCAAGGTCCAGTCTGCGAGCTTTTCCACGGGGATTCCCATGTCGGATCAATTTCAGATGCGGTCTTTCAACCTGCCCACGACCAACGGAGAGCAGGGCATGAACTGGTATGAAGCGGATGCCGACTACCTGAATACCTACCATCTCGAGTTACTGGAGGGCAGGAACTTCGGGACCGTAGCTGGTGCAGACAGTGCGAAGGTGATCATTAATCAGGAGGCCGCGCGTCAGCTTGGCATATTGGGAAATGCAGTAGGGCAACTGATCGTAAGAAACAAAGGAGCGAATGATGAAGCCACGCTGGAGGTGGTGGGTCTGGTAAAAGACTTCAACTTTGAAACCTTTCGCCACGAGATCAAGCCGCTGGTGATCGAGTACCTGCACGACTATTACCTCAGGGACTACATCAGTGTGAGCATCCAGGGTGGATCGATGGAGGCCGGAATCGCCGAACTGGAAAGTGCCTGGAAGGCATATGAGCCACGGGTTCCGATGAACTACACGTTTTTGGATGAGGACTTTGCACGGGTCTATCAGGCGGATCTGAAGATGGGCAGTCTGCTGAAGGTCCTGACTCTTATCTCCATTCTGATTGCCTGTCTGGGATTGTTTGGCTTGACCTCCTACACGACTCATCTACGCACCAAGGAGATCGGCATCAGAAAGGTCTTTGGGGCGACGATGGCCGAGATTTTCCTGATGCTTTCTTCGTCCTACCTGAAGTTGCTGGGGATCTCGACGCTGATCGCCATCCCGCTTGCCGTGTATTTTATGGATCAATGGTTGGAGGAATTTGCCTTCAAAACAGGGATAGAGTTCTGGGTGATCGGTGTCGCGGCACTGACGTGTTTTGTACTGGCTATGGGTACGGTTTTCTTCCAGTCTTACAAAAGCATCAAAGCCAGTCCGGTGGATAGCTTGAAGAGCGAGTAGAGAGTATCTAGTATCAAGACGCAAGTATCAAGTAGGTGCTGAGAGACGATAGAGAAGAAGCAAAGATTTGAGTATCAAGTAGCCGGTATCTGTCATGCTGAGCGGAGTCAAAGCACAGAAGCGAGAGACAAGACCAAAGAAGCGAGATTACAGTCAAGAAAACGGTCAACCTAGACTACCATGAATCACAAAAGCCATGTGGAAAAACTACCTCAAAATTTCGTTTAGGAACCTGATCCGAAACAAGACCTCGACCTTTATCCATGTCTTGGGGCTGAGCATTGGGCTGGTTTCGACCTTGATGATCTTGTTTTATGTCAATTTTGAACGGAGCTATGAGGATATGCATGCCAATGCGAAAGACATCTATCGCATCACGATGGATTTATACAAGGGTAATGAATTTCTGCTCAATGACTCCGAAGTCTATCAGCTATTGGGCCAGGAGTTGGCAGATCAGATGCCTGAGGTCTTGGGCTATGTGCGGATGTTTTCGCTGGAACCCTTGGAGTTTAAGGCGATTTCTACTGACATCAAAAGCTACGAGTCCAGGGTCTACCTGGTAGACAGTACTATCCTGGACATCTTTTCCATCGACTTGATAGATGATCGGGCCATTGCCAAATTTAACGAGCCCTACAAGGTGATTCTTTCCGAATCTCTAGCCCAAAAATACTTTGGAAAGTCTGATGCGGTGGGTGAGACCCTGAGTTTTTCTTACACACAGACGCCGCTTGAGGTCGTGGCGGTGATGCGGGATTTACCCCAAAACACGCACATCAAATTTGAGCTGCTGATCTCCCATGTCACGCTGCCGATCATACAGCCTTGGTACCCTGACAATCTCTGGAGCGCCAACAACGAGTACACGTATCTGCTTATGAAGGAAGGGGTGGAGCTGGCAGAGTTCAATGAAAAATTGCTGAAATTCTCCAAAAACCATGTTCAGTTGAGCAAAGAGATCGTGATAGCTGAGCCCATCCAAGACATCCATCTCTATTCCAACAAAACCTACGAACCGGAGGTAAACGGCAGTGCGCAGACGGTCAACTTCATGCTGCTGATCGGAATCTTGGTCATGGTGCTGGCTTGGATCAACTACATCAACCTGTCCACTGCCAAAGCGATGGATCGGGCCAAAGAAGTGGGAATCCGCAAGACCATCGGATCGAGCAAGCTACAGTTGATCATGCAGTTTTACAGCGAGGCATTTCTGATCAATTTGGTTGCAGGAGCAGTTTCCGTGCTTCTCTTTTTCATGCTTTTGCCCTTGTTCAAAGATTTCACCGGACTGGATCTTTCGGTCAGTCAATTTGGGGAGCTCAAACTGCTGCTTCTCGTGTTGGGAGTTGTGGTTTTTGGTTCGTTGATTTCAGGATTTTATCCCGCGCTGGTTCTGTCGGGCTTCAAGCCCATGCTGGTATTGAAAGGAAAATTCAGCAATACAGGCAATGGAGTGGCCTTGAGAAAGGGCTTGGTGTATGTACAGTTTATTGCGTCGGTGGTGTTGCTCTGCGTGTCCTTTGCCATCTTCCGGCAGATGCAATTCTTAAACTCACAGGATTTGGGAGTCGCCATCGACAACACTTTGGTGGTGAGAACTCCCCAAGACATTGCCTCTGATTCCCTGAAGAAAGGGCTGATTAAGACTTTTGAGAGTCTTGCGCAGCAAAACAGTTGGGTAGACGCTGTGACCCTGGCTGGCTCAGTGCCAGGCTCGGAAGTGAAAGACCTGAATTCAACGGGTGGGATCAGAAGAGTCGGAGCGGATGAGAAAGAAGAAAGCTACACCTACTATCACTACGGCGTAAATGACAACTATTCGAAAGTGATGGAAATAGAGTTTTTGGCAGGAGCATCTTTTGAACCCGAGACCGCCCAAGACCAAGTGATAATCAGTGAAACTGCCATGCATTCCATTGGATTCAGCAGCCCTGAAGAGGCGGTAGGACAACGGATCACCTTTAACCTGACCAACAAGCCTTCCCAGATTCATGGAGTTTTTAAGGATTTTCACCAGCGATCTCCTAAGGAGGCCTACATGCCGTTGATCTTGTGGAAAAGTGAAGCCGAACAAAACTTCATCATCAAGCTCAATACCCAGGATTCGCAAGAGGCGGTGGCTGGACTGGAAGCTATCTGGAATCAGGTCTATCCGGATTTTAGCTACGACTACTATTTCCTTAACGACCTGTACAACGCCCAGTACCAGCAAGAGCAGCAGTTTGGGAAGACCGTTTTGCTGTTTACATTTTTGTCGATTGTGATCGCGGCTTTGGGCTTGTTTGGTCTGACGGCATTCATGGTGCAGATGCGGATCAAGGAGATCGGAGTACGGACCGTGCTGGGCGCATCCAAGCCTTCATTAGTCTGGATCTTGTCAAAGGGCTTTCTGGCGATTGTGGGACTGTCCGGCCTGATCGCGATTCCCATTTCCTACTATATCATCCAGACTTGGCTCGGCAACTACGCCAACCGGGTTGATCTCGGGTTAGGGCTATTTGCACTTCCTTCCATCTTGATATTGCTAATTGCAATGCTGACGGTGGGTGGACAAACCCTGAAATCTGCCTATGCCAATCCAGTCAACAGCTTGAAGAGTGAGTAGGGAGAGGCAAGAGGCGAGAAGCAAGATTTAAGTATCTAGTATCAAGACGTCAGTATAAAGTAAGAGCTAAGAGACGAGAGACAAGAAGCAAGACTTGAGTAGCTGGTATCAAGTCGGAAGGAGTGAGTGATAAGGTCTGTAAGTGGTTGCTGCCGCAAACGCTCAACTGTTTTCCTTCTCCGGAAGCCGGATTTATTGATGCCGGTGTGAGATGATCGAAGTGAAAAAAGATGACAAATCCCGAAAATAGAAGAGTAGGATTGCATATACAATCCGATCGAGCGACTCTAGACCCGAGAAAGAACCGTTTGTTAGATAGAAATTTAAGATTCCGTCTGTACTCTCAGAGAGTGTTCAATTAAGTGTGTCTGCTAAATTCACACAAAATGAAGAAGAGACAGACAATTGAGGATTTGTTAAATGATCCCAACATGAATGATCGGTTATAGGAGCGACTCTACAGCAAGAAAGGATTGCTGGGGAAAGAGAGCCCTTTTAGATTAGAGTAGGACAGGACTTGATTGTATACTGAATTAACTGAAAGTAGTCCTTAAGGTTATCCGATTCGATCTTTGGTCCGAGGTGAGCCGAGAAAGGATCGCTCCCGACTGCTGTATGGGATCCCACCCAGTCAGACGTTTCTACACCCAGTTGCGGAAATATCTGGTAACTTTAGATAAGTTAAGAGTTATGCATTCCGATTTAACATACCTTATGAAGCCTGAAATTATTCGTTCCATTAAATTTGGATATGAGAAATTTTACATGCCTAATTCTTATTGCGGCATTGATTGGTTGCGCAAAAAATAAAAACATAGATCAATCCATTTCAACAAATTATAAATTTGAAATGACTGATTCAATCAGAGTCAATCACCTAAAAGAATTGACATTAATTGACAGTGAAGACGGAATCTTCTTGGCAAAAGAAGAGGGGCTTTCATCCTACATTATTTTTGACAAGACCGGTAAAATCACATCTCATATTGAGCTCAAATCAGACGGACCAAATGCCATAAACATGGCCTATTCAGCGGGGTTTTTTGATGGGAAATTTACAATTATGGAATTACATAGAGGATTGATACAGTTTTCAAATGAAGGAGAGATAATCAATAATATCCCTATACCTGAGAATTATACCTATATGCATCCTTACAATAGACCCGCCATTAAACTGGGAAATAAATTAGCATACTACCGCCCTGAAAGAGATCTAAAAGATTGGGAAGACCAAGAGAAATTCTATCGAAAATATTACAATGAACCAATATTGGAGGTAATAGATACTATTACAAAGGAAGTAGCGCTGAAAATGGAAATCCCTGAAACTTCAATCTACAAAGATGGCGATTTCCATTTCTTACATCATCCTAAGATCATAAAGAAAGGTGAATTTTGGTATTTATTCCTAATGGCTGAAATGAAGTTCTATGTCTATGAAGAAAAGGAAGAAGATCTGATTTTTAAAGAAAGTGTCAGTCTAAATGTGAAAGACCAAATCCCTTTTCCACAAGTCAGTTTACAAAACACAGATGAATTGTTTTCCAAACTAGAAATGGTAGTCCCATCCGTGATAGAGCAACTGTATGTGCTTGAAGACAAAATAGTTCTTATTTACAAAAAGGGAGCTGGGGAAAATATTGTAAAGAATTACGACAGGCAGAATCAAGTTGAGTGGATGGATTTCTTTGAATCCTTACCAAAATTTGCTGCAGTTTATGATTCAGATTATAAATTGCTCCAAGACGATATTGAATTGCCATCAGGAATAATTTCAACCCCTATTGTAAACAAAGATGGACAAATTTTTGTCCAAAAAAATCAAAGGATTCTTGGAGAAGAAGACTGGAATACATACTATCTGTTAAAGCTAAGGGAAGTACAGTAAAGCGGGTAAAGACTCCAGAAACATACAGGGAGCAGTGCCGCTATCCTGCTTCTCCAGAAGCTGGATTGATTGGATTCCGGCAGAAGATGATTGAGTGTAAAAGGGGATTACAAATCCCGAGATAATGCTTCGAGGTTGCAAACCCCGGAGAGCACCGGTTTTGGTTTCGGTCTGTGGGACACAGACCGAGGCGGAGTGGGATACAAATAGTGTTCAGCCGAATGTCCCACAGGGACAACTGCTCGGTAGCATATCGGAATTTTAAACCCGCCCCAAATACACCGAATCCGATAGGATATATTTCTTCTTCTTGAAATTGATCTGGCTGAACGCAAGGTAGACATGCCAAGATATAGTCGATTTGACCGTGTCCAATTCGATTGTTGCCTGACCAGAATTCCTTCGGAATTTGATTTCCGGCCAAATGTATTTGGCTTCTTCGGGGCAATAGCATAGAATAAAGGCTTCGTCGGTTGGCCGGGCTTTCCCCTCGGTGGAGTTGTCCGACCAGGTGATTCCAATCGAATTTCCGTTTCTATGGACCTTGGGATTCTCAGGCCCCAGCAGGCTGCCCTTGCTGATGCGCAGGAAGGCGGGATCAATTTTTGGGCTTTTAGTGTGGTTATATCCTTTGGTATTGATTTCCGAATAGGCCCAGTGCATTCCTTTTTTGCTATCGGTCAAAAACTCCTGATAGCCAAAGTTCAAAGCCTGCTTGATGGGTTTGAGAAAGGCATTGATGCCGATGAGTTGTTCCCGCTGGATAAGCTGCAGCGGGCTGGGATTGTACTTGTTTTTATGGTTTTGAGAAGGCTTGCTACGCACCACCGTCTTGCCGTCGAGCGTGTAGAAAACCAGGTTTCCGATCGTGCCCTTGGGCAGGATGATGTTGGAGTTGGGTAAAGTCGCCATCGTTTGAAAATTTGAAGGTTGAACAAATCAAGAATTAAACTAAGAAAAACTTTCATAAAAGCAAAATTCCAGAGAGCGTAAATATAAGAATTACAGATATTTAGTTTATACTATGTATAGGGTATTATGCTATCCTAATCTTATCAAAAAGCTAATCTAAGGCTATACAAACCCTAAATAAACCTTGCCCATTTTGGTTCACTTTTCGGGATTCTTGGGTGCGGGGATATGTTCGGAGATCCAGTTCCAAAGTAACTCGAAAAAGAAAAGTCGGACAGAAGGATCCTCACCTTCCCTATGCTCGCTTAAGTAGCAAACCCATCCCTTATGCATTTCCCAAAGGTACTTTTGGATCGTTTCGGGATCGTGCAGTTCGAAAAGTTCTTTTCCTGGAATATAGGTCAACCGATTCATAGCTATCGAGATTTAAGATTTTCTGCAACTGTGACTTCAAGTTTTTTGGATTCTTCAATCAGTCGTATGACATGATCAAGACACTGTTCCTCCGATTCCCATTCTTTGGATATTGCGGCGACGAGTTTTCTGTTCATTTCAAGAGCCTGAAGCAAAAGCTCGATATAACTCCCAGAATCAGTCCCGTAGGTGACACTTACGCTGCCTCCCGAAGAGATGACTGAGTTATTGACATTAGAGATGTGTAATAAATTCATGGTTTCCTTTGGTTTTGTTCCACGGAAATTTGGCTGAACCCAGATGTCTATCCTATGCTGGAACAGGATGAAATAGTAGCCGGTACGAATAAAATATCCCCACTCGCTGGTCGAATTCCTGTGCCGGGCGTACCTAAAAACGAACCGTGTCATTTCTTGTCCGAAAAAGCCGTTGAATTTCCAGTGTTCCTTGGCAGAGTCGGGGAATTGGAATAATTTAGTTTTACGGGCAAGGGAAAAAATCCGTAATTTTCAATACGCAATCCTTCAGAGACTATGAACGAAAAGATTCACCACGGCAGAAACATCAAGCGATTCCGGGAGATGATGGGCATCAAGCAGGAGGCACTGGCTTTCGAACTGGGTTCTGACTGGTCACAGAAGAAGATCAGCCTGCTGGAGCAAAAGGAAGAAGTGGAAGAGGAGCTATTGCGGCAGGTGGCGGAGATACTGAATGTTCCTGCGGAGGCGATAAAGAAATTTGATGAGGAAAGTGCTGTAAACATCATTTCCAATACATTCACAACTCACGATAGTGCAACGGGATTTGTTTACAATCAAAACCCCAACTTTAACCCAATTGATAAAGTTGTGCAGCTTTTTGAAGAAAAAGTTGCTTTGATGGAACGTCTCTTGGAATCCGAGCGTGAGAAGGTGGAGTTGCTGAAAAAGATGCTGGAGAAATAAGAAGCCACTAATCTTGTCGATAGAGACTTTCTTTAAAAGTGGGTGGCGTCATTCCTAGTGAGGTACGAGCGAAGCAATCTGCCCGCTGTCCTGCTTCTCCGGAAGCTGGTTTTGCTGGATTCCTTTAGGAACTGATCGAAGTGGGAAAGGGATTACAAATCCCAAAAAATAGGAGGGTGGAATTGCAAATCCCACCCATCGTCACTCTGAACTTCAAAACAGAAAAGGTGTAGACTACGCCGAGAAGGGGGTGCAAATTTATACAGTCGTTGTTTCTATCTCTGAAATTGATAATCTTCGTTTATAAGAATGCAATATTTCAAAAATTAAATACTCGAAATATGAATTTAGTTCATCTAGCAGAACTAAATACATGTTCACTCTATCTCCTTCTTGATGAATCACTCGATAATTATGGACTAAATTATTACGATGCTTGTAAATCAAAGACGATAATTTATTTGATACTGAATCGCCATCCGACTCCGGTAAATTGACCCTAATTTCACTAAAAAAATGGTTTATTTTTTCAATCATAACCGTATCGAAACCGATTGTATGCTTACAATATGAGTTAATAAGAAGTTTGATCCGATATCCTTCCGTCGCAAGCATTGAGAATGTCTCCTTTATTTTTTGTCCTGAGACTTCATTGTCTAAATTATTAAAGGTTAACATTATCTCGTTTTTCAGAACGTCTGAAATTAGCAATTCTATTACTTGATAGAGAATATGAAACTTTGAAAGAAAATAGTGTTTTTCCGAAATAAGCCTCTTGATGAGAACAGACGGATAAACTTCACTTCTCAAAGTTTTAGATGCGCCAATTATCTTCCAAGAATATCGGCCATTGTATAACGACTCTTTAATTGATTCAAAATTTTCTTTAACAAATGGAATTGGATTATAGTTCGTAGTTGTTAAGACGTCCTCTACATAAATAAACCCATGTGTATAGAAAAGATATAAATAATCATCAAAAGAAAAGTCTATAACATCAACAACCAATTGATCGCAAATGGCCGTAATTACCAAATCGTCATTGTAGAAATCACTGATTTTATAAATGTCAGATTGTGTTGTTGGAATAATTTCTTTGAAAGGATTTATTCCCGTGATGAGCTTCAGATACGTAAGGTAAACATAGGGTATCGTATGCTTATTGAAATTACTATTCTCCCTGTCTACTAACGCGCTTAATAAATATATGTATCCAATACGACCTGACTCAGCTACTTTCTCGTGCAGACGTAATTCAATTAAATCACTTTGAGAATAATAAATGTTTCTGAAAGCAAATAATGAGACCGTATAATCGAGGGGAATTTTATCAATTGAAAATGGAAATTCAATTCTAATTTGTTCTCCAGAACCATCATCATTATTAAGAACGAAATAATTGCTGCCATTTTGCTCAAAATGGGAAAATGAAAATTCGGAGAAATCCGAGCTTCCTTCAATAGGAACTTTTAGAGGCATTATTACTTATTTTGGAAGCTTTTCTGAACGCGTTTTATTAAAAGCGGACTCAACCGCCTGATCAAAAATCAGATGGCTTTCACTGTTCGGATCGAAAAGAAACTCAAATACATGTCTAAAAAAGAATCTTTGATCATTACCTATCTTTTTTGATTTGTCTCTTATAATATCCAAATATTTCAATATCAGCTTAAATCCGTAATCAAAATCTCCTCCTTTTTCATTAAGCGAGTCCATCATCTTATTAAAATCGTCAATAGTTAATTCTCGATTTACCTTTAAATACCCTACAGCCGCCCCAAACCCGGTTAGGGCTTGAGAACGTTTAAAAATTTCCACAATAGATTTCCCAAAGGGTAACGCTTTTATTGCCAGTTCAGAAATATTAAAATCTTCTGGATTATACTTCCAATCTTGTGAATATGTGACAAATGCATCGAGAAGCTTTTTATATGTAATCATAAACTCCTTAAACAAGTCCTTCTTATACTCCTCTTTTGCAAGTGTATTTAATGTTTTGATATTATCTAGTATTTCAGTCCTCTCAAAAAGATTCTCATCCTTTTCTAGATACGAATTAAACCCGTCCAACGCATCTTTAAAATTGAACTCATTTGTATTTGCTTGAATAACATCGCCCTGTTTATCTGTAACAAACTTTATGTCATCGATGCCAGTTTGCCGATAGTCAAAATACAATATCTCCATTAAATGTCTCGTTGACATCGTTGTTTGACCAGTATTTAAGGTAATCATTCTATATAGAATACCTAACCTGTCTAATCCAACGTAAATCTCTGCTCTAATTTTTTGCTCAAGAAATTTTTCAAAAACTTCAGATTTTTTCCCATGCAGCTTTTCCTCACGTTGTAATTCCTCTTCAATACCCAACATCACGTAGGTTCTTTGTAAGCCGTCTATAATCAATAAGGTTTTTTCTTCAAATGCTTTTAGAATATGATCTATGTCGGTTGCGCTAAATGTTTTGTAGTTGAAATCCTCTCCGAGACTGTCAGTTTTAATTGATAGAACAATTGGCGGAATAGAGCAGCCTTTTAACAAATCTTCTCTTAGAATTTCTTTAATTTTCGATTTAATAACCTTTCTTCTTTGGAATTCATTGTTATCTGTTATGTCGCTTGCGACTGCCAGGTATTCTTTAATCGTTAGATCCACGAGAACATTTGCTGCGCCAATTCTCTCATCCAATAGTATTGATTGTATTTTCATTGCTGCAATTTTAATTTATAAAAGACGTTTTTCAGTCTGTTCTGAAAGCGTAAAGTTAAATGTTTTCATAATCCAGTGACCATTTGAAGATAGATGCTCATTTGAGGGTTTCCAGTAACTCCTATATCTTCCCCATTTTCGGATTAGCGATTGGCTTGGCTAGATAACAGCCAAATCTTCGCCGTTTTCCTTCCCCTTAAAGATATAAGTTAGTTTCATATTCAAAAGCCTATTTGGATGTATAAACTGAAGTTTTTTCATTCCGGATCCGAGACCTTCGTGGGGTTCTGGTTTTCCTAAAATCAATTAATGTCGATCAGGTCGCCACGCTCCTGCGTCGTTACCAATGACGGCACAACCGCTTTGCCCACTGGCGGACAAAACTGTCCGATAGAATTTCTGTAAAAAGTGCTCTTTCTGTCACACTGAACTCATTTGCCGCGTTTGCGCTGGCATAATAGTGGAAATGAAACGGTTGACTACTTGCATTTCGGGACATTCGGTCGCAATGGCAATCTTTCAATTTTCCAATCAATTAAACCATGTGGAAAAACTACATCAAAATCGCCTGGCGGTCCCTGCTCAAAAACAAGGTTTTTTCTGTCATCAATATCCTTGGTCTAGCAATAGGCATGGCGGCCTGCCTGGTAATTTTTCAGTATGTCAGTTTTGAGAAAAGCCACGATCTGTTTCATGAGAATTCCGACAGGATTTTTAGAGTTGACCTGACCCAATACAAGAACGGAGAACTCGAAACGAGTCTCGCTACAACTTTCCCGGTAGTGGGTAGAACATTGAAAGAAAGCTTTCCTGAATCAGTCGAAACCTTTGCAAGGTTGATGCCCCAGCCCGGAGTTTTTTCTGTTCAGAGAGGAGAGGAGAAGCTGGTTTTTGAAGAGAAGAAAGTCTTCTACACAGACAATGCCTTCTTTGAAGTCTTTACGTTCCCTTTGGTTTTGGGAAATTCTTCAGATGCGCTTGTTGCTCCCAATTCAGCCGTGATTTCGGAAACAACCGCTGAAAAGTATTTCGGAGAAGAATGGAGATCTGTCAATCCGGTTGGAAAAACTATCCAGTGCAAAACCTACTTTGGTACCACAGATCTTCAGATTACAGGAGTGGCAGCTGATCCGCCCGAAAATTCCCATTTGAATTTTGATTTTTTGGTTTCTTACCCAACCATGTACAATTGGGACGACGGGCAAACTGACTACCGCGATGAAACAGAAAATGCGTGGTTCTGGGAAAACTTCTACACCTACATACTTCTAAAACCAGAAGTCGATGCCAGCCAACTTGCGGCTTCATTTCAACCCATTGTAGATCTCAATACTGCTGATCGAAGAGAGCAAGGCTTTGCTTATCAGATGAGCTTCCAGCCAGTACCTGACATTCATTTGAATTCGAATTTGAAAAATGAGTTGGAGGTGAATGGGAATGCGCAAACCGTTTACAGTCTTTCTATAGTAGCAATCTGCATCTTGGTATTGGCTTGGGTGAATTTTGTGAACCTGTCGACTGTCAGGTCTATGGAGCGAGCCAAAGAATCCGGACTGAGGAAAACCATCGGCGCCTCTCGGATTCAACTGATTTTACAACACATGATGGAGGCATTTCTATACAATGCCTTTGGATTGGGTTTGGCGATTTTTCTATTCTATCTGAGTATGCCCGTTTTTTCGACTTTGATTGATATTCCTTTTGAGAATTCAATCTTGGTCGAGCCAAAAGTGATCCTGGGGATTGTTTCGATTTTCATTGCAGGAACTCTTTTGAGCGGATTGTATCCCGCCGTTATCCTATCAGGGTACCAACCGATTGCTGTTTTGAAAGGTAATCTTTCCAGTTCAGAACAGGGACAATGGATGAAAAAAGGCCTTGTTGTATTTCAGTTTACGGTAGCAGCCATATTTATGATGGTGGTTTTCACGGTCAACAGGCAACTTTCCTTTATGAGAAACTATGACTTGGGAGTCGATATCGACCAGAAACTGGTGATCGAAGGAGCAAGATTTGCCAACAGTATCCCGGAGTTTCAGACGAAAATGACTGCATACAAAGCTTCCCTGAAAAGCTTCAATACGATTGAAAATGTCACCTTTTCGCGAAACGTACCTTCGACTGAGATTCGCGGGAATAATTTCGTAAGGAGACTCGATCAACCTGAAAATGCCAAGTTTTTTCATGTCATGGGAGTGGATTATGAGTACACTTCCACTTTTGGGATGGAACTGGCAGCAGGTAGATTTCTTGACGAAGACCAGCCGATAAGTGGAGGAGAAATCTTGAAATCAAATGAGACGGCTCCGGATTTCGGTACCAAAGATCATGCGATCTTAATCAACGAAACTGCCGCCAAACGCCTTGGTTATGAAAAACCCAGTGACGCGATTCACCAGCAGATCGCAGTATTTGGTGGAGTAAAAGAAATAGTGGGAGTGTTGAAGGATTATCATCATAAATCGTTGAAGAATGATTTTGAGCCTATAATATTCTATCTCCAACCCAACTACAGTGAATTCATTACCCTGAATCTTAGCAGGGCAGGAGAAGCTCCGAAGAATCTGGAAGCGGTCATTGATTTTGCTGAGTCTGAATGGAAAAAGATCTATCCGGAAGAACCTTTCAAGTACTTCTTCCTGGATGATTTCTTCAACAGGCAATACAAAGCTGACCAGCAGTTTTATATGATTTTCAACTTCTTCACCGGCTTGGCCATTTTCATAGCTTGTTTGGGATTGTTTGGTCTGTCTTCTTATGAATCCGTCAGAAGGACAAAGGAAATTGGCATCCGGAAAATCAACGGAGCTTCTGAACCGCAGATTTTAAATCTTCTTACAAAGGACTTCCTAAAACCTGTCTTGTTGGGTTTTCTGATCGCAGTTCCAATAGCCTGGTATTTCATGGAATTTTGGATTCGGGATTTTGCGTTTAGGATTTCATTGGAGTGGTGGATGTTTGCTGTGTCAGGCGGAGCAGGATTGCTGATCGCTCTGTTGACGGTCAGTTTTCAATCCATCAAAACTGCCCGATTGAACCCGGTAAAAAATCTGAGGAGCGAGTGAAGAGTTTGGTATCAAGTATAAAGACGCTAGTATCAAGATAGGAGAGTCAAGAGACGAGAAGCAAGAGACAAGAAGGTACGATGTACAATGTACCAAGTACAAAGTATGTTCATCTAACTTGGATGAGATAAAGGTTATAGCATATCGTTTTTCAGCACTTTACCCCCTTACAACCTCACAACGTTCTTACTTTACCACTTTCCAACATTGACTATAAATTCTATGAAAAGTTATTTTGGGACGCTGCTTATATTCTTGTTCCTGTCTACTTCCTGCGATGCTCAGGAGAAGACCGTTGGTAAACCCCCCGGCATCTTAGACGCTCCTGTTAATTGGGGAAAAGAAACAATCTCTCTGCCACCGACTTTTGCTTCTTCAATCAAATTCAACGGAGTCGAAGAGGTGCGATTTGCTCCCGGATGGGATGATATATCCAACGCTGAGTTCTGGACCTATTCTTTTGTCTGGTATTTTGACGGCCAAGCTGAAATGACAGAGAAGCGTCTTGAGGAGTTGATGACGGATTATTTCACAGGTTTAACAGCTGAAGTAGGGAAAAATAATGGAATCGCTCTCGAAAAGATCACAAAGTCTGTCGCATCATTTTCTTCAAAAAATAAGTCATCAAACCAGCGATTTTATGAGGGATCAATTGATCTTTTTGATGTCTTTTTCACCCAAAAGCAAATCCGGCTACATGTAAAAGTAAAAGAGTTCTATTGCCCTGATTTAGATAAGCACCTGATGGTCTTTTCATTTTCCCCCAAAAGTTTTAACGATAAAGTATGGAACATATTTCGGGATGTGTCGACTCCAGAAGATTGCAGCCAACTTGAAGAAACCTTCGAAAATTCATTTACATCCCACAAAACCGATGACTATGAATTGATCATCCCAAAAAGAAAATCAAATGGGGTTCTAGTTTTATTCCCAGGTTTCCCAGAAAATCCAGATATCATCAAAAGAGAATTTGAGATCTTGGAACCTGCTGTGGAGAATGGGATAACAGTAGCGTTGATGACCTTTAATCGGAGAATTTGGCTAGAGGATCACGAAAAAAAGAAGCTCTTTGGCGTGCTTGCTGGGATGTTCGCGAAATACAATCTTGAAACTGGCAATGTGTTTATCGGCGGATTTTCAAGTGGAGGAAACGTCAGTCTGTTGATGGGGAACTATTTAAAGCAGTCGCAAAGCCAAATCCAACCTATAGGCGTTTTCGCAATAGATTCCCCTGTTGACCTTCTGGGGCTTTATGAAAATGCAAAAAGAAATATTAACAGGAATTTTTCGGCTGCCTCTGTCCAGGAGAGTCAGATGCTCATCGACTTACTTGAATCTGGAATCGGCAAACCTGAAAGTGGCCTTGCCAACTTTGAGGAAAAATCAGTCTATACCAAGAGGACAAACAATGCACACAACCTGTCCGAGTTAGAAGACGTAAAAATCAGGCTTTATACAGAACCTGATACGGTGTGGTGGAAAGAAAACAGAATGAACGATTATGAAGATATGAACGCCTATTTTTTGAAAGACCTTTCCGAAGATCTCAGCAAGAAGTTTGGTAATAAGGTTGAATTTATCCCCACAGAAAATAAAGGTTATAGATCAAATGGACAAAGACATCCACACTCATGGTCGATTGTAGATGTTGATGATTTGATAAAGTGGATCGCAGATAAATAGATTGCAAGGGATTTGCCCGAGAGCGAACAAAAGCGTCCGAGCTTAAAAAATCCTATTATTCAAATTATGCCTTTTTGAGTACTTGAGCAAAGATTTTACAGTGGCATAAAAGTGGAATTACTTTATTGAGAATTTAAAGGTTGACTTGAAACCATAGATATCAGGCCGAGCCCATAATCTTTAAATTTTCCAATATTTCAATTTTCCAATCGAGACCATGATCAAAACCTACTTTAAAATCGCCTGGAGAAGCCTGAAGAAGAATAGGTTGGTGTCTTTCATCAACATTCTTGGACTTTCCCTAGGCATTGCCACCTGTCTCGTTATCAGTCTTTACGTGGCGGAGGAGTTAAGCTATGATCGGTTTTTTGCGAATTCTGATCGTATTTACAGAGTAACCTTGGATGCTAAAATAGGAGATCAGACACTCAGTGAGGCCAGTGTCATGGCTCCTGTCGCAGAGACGTTTAAGGAAGAAATTCCGGAAGTGGAAATAGGTACCAGAGTCCTGAATCTGCATTCCAATACCAAAGTGAGAATTGGGGAAAAGGTAACTCGAAAGGGAAATACAGCTTTGGTAGACTCTAATTTCTTTGAAGTTTTTGATCTTCCATTTATCAGCGGAAATCCCGCAACGGCACTTATAAATCCCAACTCAATCGTACTGACCGAGGATCAGGCGAATGCTCTTTTTGGGAAGGAAAATCCGATCAATCAGGTTATCGCACTGGAAGGACTAGGCTATTACTCCAGCCAATATTTCGATTTATCGGGGGACTACACAGTCACCGGTGTGATTGAAAACATCCCGGAGAATTCCCATTTCGATTTTGGCATGCTTGCATCTATGTTGGGTAATCCGGATGCCAAAAATCAAAGTTGGCTTTCCGGCAACTACGTGACCTATTTGCTGCTGAACAACGGCGCCACGGCTGAACAAGTGGAATCTAAAATTCCTGCACTTACCAGAAAGTACATGGAGGATCAAATGAAGCAAGGTTTGGGGATGGGTTTCGAAGAGTTTTTTGAAAAAGGAAACCACGTTTTTCTTAAACTTCAAGCTCTTACTGACATTCATCTCAACAATCAGTTTGCGGGTAAAGGTGATTTTGAGGCGGGAGGAGATATGCAAACCGTCCTGATTTATTGTGCTATAGCGGCTTTTATGTTGCTGATTGCATGCATCAATTTCATGAATCTCTCTACGGCTGGAGCTTCTCAGCGGGCCAAAGAAATTGCAGTGAGAAAAGTAATGGGCTCGGGAAAGCAAGATTTGGTATTTCAGTTTTTGTCAGAATCACTTATTGCGGTGTCAATTGCGATGGTTTTGGGGATTGTCGCGGCAAAGTTGGCACTTCCGTTTTTCAATGATTTCGCCGACAAATCCCTCTCACTCGGATTTTTGTTCCAGCCGTTGGTTGTCCTGGCTCTTTTAGCTCTTATTTTATTGGTCACACTGATGGCAGGCGGATATCCGGCATTTTTCCTTTCGGCATTTCAGCCGATTGAATCTTTGAAAAAGAAAATCACCAGAAGCAATAGAAGTGGGTTCAGAAGTAGCTTGGTGGTCTTCCAATTTGCGGTTTCGGTCGTCCTGATTATTGGTACCCTTGTGGTATCCCAGCAGATGAACTACATCCAAAATAAGGATCTGGGATATGACAAAGAGCAGCTGATTGTCTTACGTGACGCGGGACTCTTGGGCGAGCATCTGGATGTATTTAGAGACAGATTGAAATCAGATCCACGGGTTCAAAGCGTGACAAAATCAGCCTATATCCCATCTGGTCCAACCGATACAAACAGCCAAAATCTGGTATTGGATGAATCTACTTCCGGCTCGTTGAGGATGATTCAATACGGGATCGATGAAGAGTACATCCCAACATTGGGAATGGAAATAGTGGATGGGAGAAACTTTTCTCTGGATCTGGGTTCGGAAGAAAACAACATCATCATCAATCAGACTGCCGCCCGGGAGTTGGGAATCGCCGAGGATCCCATTGGGAAAGTCTTTGAAAAGAGGACTGACAATCAGGGTGGCAGGGAAGAAGTGAAAGTAGTGGGCGTAGTAAAAGATTTTGTAGCAAAATCGCTCAGGGAACCTATCAAGCCTTTGATGATGGTTTACAATCCTTACTACAGCCTGATTTTGAAAGTAGAAAAGTCGGAGCTTCAGCCTTTGCTCGCTGATATGGAGAAAACATGGAATGGATTCAACACAGGGGAGGCTTTTCAATACGCGTTTTTGGATGAGTTATACAACGAGACTTACATACAAGAAGCCAAGATGGGCTCTTTTTTAACGGTGCTTTCCTTGATGACCATCTTCGTGGCCTGCCTTGGTTTGTTTGGGTTGGTGACTTTTACAGCCGAGCAGCGGATCAAGGAGATCGGAATCCGAAAAGTGTTGGGTTCTACTGTGAACCAAATCGTAGGGATGCTTGCCAGAGACTTTATCAAGTTGATTGGAATTTCCCTGATCATAGCCTTTCCGGCGGGCTATTTCTTTATGGATATGTGGCTTGAGAATTTTGCCTATCACATCGACATTGCATGGTGGATCTATGGGATGGTTGCGGTAATTACACTTGTCATAGCATTTGGTACAATCTGCCTGAGAAGTATAAAAGCGGCATTGATGAATCCTGTGGATAGCTTGAAGAACGAGTAGGGAGTACGAAGTACCATGTACAAAGTACTAAGTAGGAGGCTAGATTTGGGTATCGAGTATCAAGACGCTAGTAACAAGAAGGGAGCGGTGGCCGACTCCCCCTTTATTTCTGGACAGCATTTTGGAATGCAAATCATAGACAAAGGGGGTAGGGGGATTTTAGAAGAAGCAGGAGCCGAAAAGCAAGAGACAAAGTCATAAGCTGCTTTCAATTACGGGGAGGCTGCTATCTGTCATGCCGAGCGTTGGTTGGTGAGAGGAGTCGAAACAAGTCGCGGCAAATAGCCTGCGCGAGGCAACCTTCAATGATTTTCAGTTTCAGGATCCAACGCCCGATTGCGAACGTTTTTGTTCGCATGCATTCAGCCAGTGCTTCAGAAACGCGGTTTTTCTTGGGGAAAAGTGACTTTTTGTTGGCATGGAAATCGATTTTCAAAGCCTGTGTGTAGCGCTGTCTTCTGGGCTTCGACCCCGCTTACTCAGCCTGACATTTGCCTACGCATACCCTGTGTTTTGACCACCGCCACGGCGGACAAGTAATTTTAATTTTCTATCCTCCTAAAAATGCTCAAAAACTACTTCAAAATCGCCTGGAGAAACATCATCAGAAGTAAAGGATACGCTTTTATCAACATTGGTGGGCTGGGTATAGGGATGGCTTCTGCTATCCTAATCCTGCTGTGGATCCAAAATGAAACGAGCATGGACCGGGATCATCCCAAGTCGGATCGGATCTACAGGATGTACAACCGAGATACCTTCAGTGGCGAATTTTGGGTGTGGGGGACGACTCCCAAGATCATGGCGCCTACTCTTGAAAAGGACTATCCAGAGGTAGAGCAGGCGGTCCGCGTGACCGATATGGGCTTCCTCCTCACGGTGGGAGACAAGAAAATGAACGAGTCGGGTGCTTTTGTCGATCCGGAGTTTTTTGACATGTTGGATTTTCCGATGCTGCAGGGCAACGGTACTACAGCATTGTCAGATCCATACAATATGGTGGTGACCGAGGACTTTGCCAAGAAGCTGTTTGGTACGGCGGATGCCTTGGGACAAAGCGTAAAGGTCGATAGCACGGACATATTTACCATCACCGCGGTATTGAAGAATCTGCCAAACAACACCCGCTTCCAGGCGGATTATTTTTTCTCCTGGGCTTACATGAAAAAGCTGGGCTGGGACGACGAGTATTGGGGTAACAACTCCATTGAGACGTATGTGTTGCTGGCGGAAAATGCCTCTCATGCCGGATTTAACGAGAAAGTCAAAAACATCACCAAGGATCATAGCAATGACGGAACTGTCACGGAAGTTTTCAGCTATCCGCTCTCGCAAGTGCATCTCTATGGGAAAAGTGAAAACGGCGAGCTCGTCGGAGGTAAAGTCGTTACGGTACGCATGTTTGCGTTCATCGCAGCGTTTATCTTGGTTATCGCCTGTATCAACTTCATGAATCTGAGTACCGCCCGAAGTGAGAAGAGAGCCAAAGAAGTCGGGTTGAGAAAAGTGGTGGGCGCCAGGAAAACCTCGCTTATCCTACAGTTCATCTCGGAGAGTACGCTGATCGCTATGGTCGCGGGTATTGTTGCGCTTTTGACGGTTCAGTTGGCACTCCCTTCCTTCAATACCCTGGTCGGGAAGCAACTCTTTTTACCCTACACAGACGTTCTTTTCTGGATACAGCTGATAGGATTTATCCTGTTTACGGGCCTGTTGGCAGGGAGCTATCCCGCATTCTTTCTGTCCTCATTCAGTCCGGTGAAGGTGTTGAAGGGCACCTTCCGTTCTGCGACCTCAGCGGTCAATCCCCGAAAGATATTGGTGGTGCTCCAGTTTAGCTTTGCGATAGTACTTATTGTCTCCACGATCATCATCCAGCGGCAGATCAGTCATGCACAAAACAGAGATCTCGGTTATAACAAGGAAAATCTCATCTACGTGTTTCTACAGGGAGATGTCGAAAAACATTACAATGCAATCAAACAGTCGCTTTTGGGCAGCGGATCAGTTCAGGCAATCACCAAATCCATGAGTCCGATTACCCAACGATACAGCGACGGCTGGGGCTATTCCTGGCCTGGAAGCACGCCGGAAGATGATAAGCTCGACTTCATCAGATTCAGTTCGGATGCGGATTTTATGAAAGTCATGGGGACAAAACTGGTAGAAGGCCGCGACATCGATGTGTATCAGTTTCCGACCGATTCAACAGCCATTCTTCTGAATGAGACTGCCGTGAGAAAGATGCGACTGGAGAATCCGCTTGGCCAGATCGTAACTGATGGAGAACAGAATTTCACCGTCGTGGGGATTATTGAGGATTTCATCTTTGAATCGCCCTACGATCCGGTCAATCCACTGATGGTATTTGGACCATCCTCCTGGTATAATGTGATGCACATGCGCCTCAATCCAGACCGTCCGATGGCCGAAAACATCGCAGCGATTCAGGGGATTTTTGAAGAATTCAACCCGAATTTCCCTTTCGAATACAATTTTGCGGATGAGCAATACGCCAAAAAATTTGATGATACCACACGCACCGCTAAGCTGTCCATCGTCTTTACGGTTCTGACCATTGTGATTTCCTGTCTGGGATTGTTTGGCCTTTCCACTTACATGGCTGCAAATCGTCTGAAGGAAATCGGAGTGAGAAAGGTCTTGGGAGCGAGCGTCGCCGGTATTTCAGTTCTGCTTTCCAAGGACTTTCTAAAGTTGGTCGGTATCGCCTTCCTCATTTCAATTCCCGTCGCTTGGTACATTATGGATGAATGGCTGAAGGATTATGACTACAGTGTCGGGATAGAATGGTGGGTGTTTGCGGCTACAGGTGCAGTCACAATGCTGATCGCGGTGTCGACGGTGGCTTTTCAATCCATCAAAGCTGCCCTGACCAATCCGGCAAGAACGCTGAAGAGCGAGTAAGATGTATCAAGTGACATGTACCAAGTACAAAGTAGTGAGACACTCGTATCCGTCATGCTGAGCGGAGTGGAAGCAAAGTCATAGCGAGATTTGAATATCAAGTATCAAGACATAAGAAGTCACGATAGGGAAGCGGGAAAGCAAGGGGCTTGGAAGTGGGGGGTCAAGAGCTAATTGACCTCCAACTTCCAGCTTTCAAACCCTCTACTTCCGGCCTATAATTCTACAATCCGCCACGGCGGACAAGTTCCTTCATTTTAAAATCATTCAGTCTAATGTGGATCAACTACTTTAAAATCGCCTACCGGAACCTGTTGAGAAACAAGATGTTTTCGCTTACCAATCTGGTCGGCCTTTCTCTGGGTTGTACCTGCACCATATTTATACTGCTGTGGGTGTACGATGAACTTACCTACGATAAGTTTCATCAGAACTATGAGGACATCTATCAGGTGATGGCCAATCGGGATTACAACGATCAGATTTTTACCGATAAAAACATGGTGTTTCCACTTTCTCAGGCTCTTGAACAGGAGCTTCCGGAGGTTGAAAAAGCAGTAATGACCACTTATGCTGAATCACATATTCTTGCTTTTGGAGATGTCAAGCTGCGCAAAGATGGGATGACCGTCAGCGAAAATTACTTTGACGTGTTTTCCTGGCAGTTTCTCCAGGGTAATGCCCAAACAGCACTTCCCGATCCCAGTTCCATTATTTTGACAGAATCAGCAGCCAAGTCATTTTTCGGAGATGCCGATCCTATGCACAAAACGCTGAAGATCGATAATGACAGGGAAGTAACCGTCACCGCGATTCTAAAGGATTCGCCGGGGAATTCTTCATTTAAGTTTGACTACGTTCATCTGTTCAATTACTCAGACGAGGGTTTGACGCGGGCGATGACCAACTGGACCAATTCGTCCTGGAATGTCTTCCTTCAGGTACAGCCCGGAACCAATCCGGATGAACTGTCCAAAAAAATCACCGACCTAAAAATCAAAAACAATCCACCTGACAAAGAGATCAGCACCTATTTTGCTTTCCCGATGAGCAAGTGGAGACTCTATAGCGAGTTTAAGGATGGAATCAATACGGGGGGCATGATTACTTATGTCCGGCTTTTTTCGATAGTCGCGGTGATCATCCTGCTGATTGCCTGTGTCAACTTTATGAACTTGTCTACCGCCCGCTCGGAGCGCAGGGCAAAGGAGGTTGGAATCCGCAAGACCTTGGGTTCAGGCAAAAAACAGTTGATGATTCAGTTCTTTTTTGAATCCATGACTCTGACATTATTGGCCTTTTTCATCTCGGTGGTTTCCGTTTTCCTGTTGATGCCGGCATTCAATCAATTGGCCGGAAAGACGCGGTCTTTGGATCTCAGCTCTCCGGTTTTTTGGATCATTTCATTGGCTGTGGTGACTTTCACCGGCTTGATCGCCGGAAGCTATCCAGCTATCTACCTTTCTTCTTTCAACCCGATCAAGATCCTGAAAGGCACTTTCCTTGCTGGCGAGAAGGCTGTGCTGCCAAGAAATATCCTGGTCGTTGGGCAGTTTGTCATCTCGATCCTGCTGATTTCGGGTACGCTGATCGTTTACCAGCAGATCCAGCACATCAAAAACCGGGATATCGGCTACAATCCAGATAACCTCATCATGATCTCCTCCACCGAGGACATTCAGCAAAACTTCGCCATAATCAAAGACGAATTGCTCAAAACCGGAATGGTCCATGCGGCCACCCGGACATTTTCCCCCATTACGAGTATTTGGTGGAGATCTCCTTCACCGAGCTGGGAAGGAAAGCCCACCGATATGAATCTGTTGATGTCAGGATTGTATTCAGATGTGGATTTCTCAGAGACCATGGGAGTCAAGATGTTGGAAGGAACAGATTTTACAGGAATGCCGAGCGATTCCTCAGCTTTGATCCTAAACCTAGCAGCGGTGGAGGCCATGGGTTTGGAGGAACCAGTTGGCATGCCAATGAGATATGGAAACACGGACTACACCGTAATCGGGGTGATGGATAACGTCATTATGGATTCCCCATTCAACCCGGTAGATCCGCTGATGATTTATTTTGACCCGACAAGGACCTACTCGATCAGTGTTCGGTTTACTGAAGGAACCCCTATACAGGCTGGACTGGATGCTGTAGAGGGTGTTTTCAGAAAGTACAATCCGGCAGTCCCTTTTGAATATCAGTTTGTAGATCAGGAGTTTGGGAGAAAGTTTTTGTCAGAAGAGCTAATCAGCAAAATCATCACGATTTTCTCGGCGATTGCGATCTTCATTTGCTGCATCGGATTGGCTGGATTGGCTTCTTTTACCATAGAAAAACGCTTCCGGGAGATCGGCATCCGAAAAGTGCTGGGCGCTTCCGTCCCTCAGGTTTTGTTGTTGATTTCCAAGGATTTTCTCAAGCTGGTGTTGATCGCGTTTTGTCTGGCGGTGCCTTTCGCCTATTGGAGAATGAATGCATGGCTAGAGACTTACACGTATCACATTGACATTAATTTCTGGCTATTTGTCGGAGTAGGAGTGGTGGTATTGGCGCTTTCTCTGGTGGTGGTCAGTATGAATACGCTGCGAGCTGCTTTGGCCAATCCGGTGGACAGCTTGAAAAGCGAGTGATTTTTGAGTATCAAGTATTTAGAATCAAGACATAAGACGCAAGAGTCAAGAACCAAGAGACAAGAAGTACCATGGACAAAGTACCAAGTCCAACCTACTACAACAATGACAACCATTAGAATCACGACAACCTATTACCCCCAAGATCGCTTCGTATCGTGCCTCCCTCGCGATGACGAAAACCAAACCCTTCTATCCCATTTCGACAAGCTCAATGACCGAGCTCAGGGTGACACCTTACAACTTTACCACCTCTTGTGCTGAGCCTATCCAAGGATATCACTTTCAAACCTTCGAACTCCTAATTTTCCAATTTTCCAATATTTCAATTTTCCAATCTAAAGACCATGTGGAAAAACTACCTGAAGATCGCCTGGAGAAACTTACTCAGAAGTAAGGCATTTTCTCTGATCAATATCGGTGGGCTTGCCTTGGGCTTGGCGTGCTGCATGCTGATCCTGCTATATCACCGACGAAGCGAGTTTCGACCGCTTTCAGCAGCGGGGAGCGGAGCTCTACCGGATCAAGGTGACGTTTTCATCCGATCAGGATACTTCGACGATAGCAAGTACCAATGCGATTCACGGACCGACCTTCAAGATGGAGATCCCTGAGATCAAAGAAGCGATCCGAACCCAATCCACTGCCACTGTCTTCCGGAAGGGAGACGAACTGCTCAATTCCCAAGTGTTGTTTGCAGATCCGGATTTTTTCAAGGTCTTCAGTTTCCCCTTGCTCAGCGGCGACGCAGGGACAGTCCTCTCAGACATTGGGTCCATCGTACTTACGGAGGATATGGCGATGTCTTATTTCGGATCTACCGACGTCGTCGGCAAAATCATTGAGATCAAACTTGGGGATGATTTTGAGCCCTTTACGGTTTCTGGCGTAGTCAAGTCCATCCCACAAAACTCCTCTATTCAGTTTGACAGCATGATTTCCTTTCAATTTCAGGAATCAAAGGGCTGGACTGATTCTGCTTGGATGGGTTTTTACATGAATACGTTTATCCTCCTCGATCCCCGGGCCGACTATCGGGAAGTTGGGTCAAAGATGGATCGGGTGTTTGCGGCCCATATTAAGGAAGGCGACTCTCCGGGGGAAGGGCAGCGTGTTGGCTTCAGTCTTCAGCCGTTTTTGGACATCCACTTGGATGCGGAGGCTGCCGGGGACCGCAACGGGCTGGCCCGCAGCAGCAATCCCGTCTACTCCTACATCCTGGGGGCAATAGGCATCTTTATCCTTGCGATCGCATGTATTAATTTCATCAATCTGGCAGTTGCAAGGTCGCTCAAGCGCGCCAAGGAAGTGGGAATCCGCAAGGTGGTGGGAGGAAAGCGCAAACAGCTGATATTTCAGTTTCTGACCGAGTCATTTCTGCTGACGTTTATCGCCTTCGTATTGGCTTTTCTGTTGCTGCAGATGGTTTTGCCGACATTCAGTGCTTTAGTCAATAAGCACTTGGCTATTTCCTACCTGTTTGACAAAGGGCTCGTTTTGTTGTTTGGCGCTTTGTTCCTGGTTACGGGATTGGTGGCGGGATTTTATCCTGCGGTGGTGCTTTCGGGTTTCAGTCCTTCGAGCAGCCTCTACAAGCGGGGAAAGCTTTTGCAGCAAAACTACCTGACCAGAGGTCTGGTCGTGTTTCAGTTTACCCTTTCGATTTGTCTCGTGGTCGGCACGATCGCGATCTTCTCCCAGTTCAACTACCTCACTACGATTGATCTGGGGTACAACGATGAGCAACTTGTGAAGCTTGACGGATTCCGTGGTGTGAAGGATTTGAGTATAGTGAAAAGCGAGATGGAAGCGCTTCCGGGAGTAGCTTCAGTGGCCGCTTTCAACGGCAATTACAATGGCACCGGAGCCAAGGTCGGAGAGCAGGCGGTAGACTTTGGATACATCGGGGTCGATGACCAATTTTTGTCCACGCTTGAGATTCCATTAGTGGAAGGCCGTAATTTTTCTTCAGAATTTGCCACCGATCCGACCGAGTCCATCTTGGTCAATGAAGCCTTCTTGCGGGAAGTTGGATGGACGGAAGCGGTGGGTCAAGAGGTCAACTTTGAATGGAAAAATAAGAAGATGACGATAGTGGGAGTGATCAAGGATTATCACTTTGCATCGCTCAAGGAGAAGATCGCTCCGCTGGTGCTCACGCAGGATCCGGGATACCGCTTGCAGACGCTTTTCCTAAAGTTACAGCCGGATAACACGGCCGAAACGCTCAAATCGATTGAGGCGGTATTTCGGAAACACGTGCCGTTGATGCCGTTCGATTACAGCTTTGAAGAAATGAACAACCTGAAGCGCTACGAACAGGAGGCCCGCTGGAAACAGATGATCACGGCAGGTGCGGTGCTTTCGATCTTCGTTTCCTGCATCGGATTGTTTGGTTTGGCCGCCTTCAATACCGAATCCCGGATCAAAGAAATCGGAGTGCGCAAAGTAATCGGAGCATCTGTCTTCGGGATTGTGACTTTGCTTTCAAAGGATTTCATCAAGATGGTAATGATTGCGATTCTCCTCGCCTTTCCGATCAGCTATTACGGCGTTCAGATTTGGCTGAAAGAGTTTGCCTATCAGATCGAGATTCAGTGGTGGTTCTTTGCCTTGACGGCTGTGTTGGGAATTGGTGTAGCGATGCTGACCGTGGGCATAGAAGCACTTCGGGCCGCACGGATGAATCCAGTAAAGAGCTTGAAGAGCGAGTGATTTTTTGAGTATCAAGTAGTTGGTATCAAGTAGCTAGAACCAAGAGTCAAGAACCAAGAGCTGAGAGTCAAGAAACGAGAGCCCAGAGTATAGAGATTAGATGCCGGTTCGCTGCCGGGAATGCGGACTTCGTTACTTGGTTCTCAAGGTATTGAATGGTTTTGGCTGATCACTGAACACTGAGACTTGCAACTGATCACTGGTTCCTGTAACCTTTTGGGATTGATTTGAATCTAAGGGGTATGCTCAAGAACTACGTCATCATCGCCTGGAGGAACCTCATCCGCAACAAATCTTTTAGCCTGATCAACATTCTCGGACTCGCTGTCAGCATGTCCGTCTGCCTGCTCATCATCATGATCGGGATCGATCAGTACAGTTACGATACCTATCATTCCAAAAAGGATCGGATTTATCGGGTTCATACGACGCGCTACCAGGAAAACAACGGGGAGACTGCAAGTTCTGCTTTGCCTCTGGCTGAAAAGCTGAAAACCGAATATCCCATCATCGAAGCGGCGGCGGGGATCAACAGCGAAATCGGAGGAGACGTGGTCTATGAGGATAAATTCGCTACCGGCGGTGGTTACTTTGCCGACGGTAATCTGTTTCAGATTCTTGACTTCGATTTTAAAGAAGGTGATCCCAATACCGCTCTAAGTGAGCCTTATTCCCTCGTGATCACTGCAGATATGGCTGAAATTCTTTTTGGAGGCGAATCGGCACTGGGCAAGTCGGTGGCTTTCCATGACAAAGACATGAGGGCCGTGGATATTGAGGAGGGAAATTCAGAGACGGATTTCGGCTACTTTACGATCACTGGCGTGCTGAATCCCAATCCGGGAAAGACGCACCTGCCGTTTAAGTTTCTCGCTTCGCTGAGTACCATGAAATCTTTACCCGAAGGGGTAGTCATGAGCAATCAAGACAATAACTGGGATAATGTTTGGACTAACTATACCTATGTCCTGTTGAAAGAAGGGCAAAGCAAAGCGGACCTTCAGGCGAATCTGGATAAGATTTCCGAGGAAATCTACAGCCCGAAATACGACAACAAACACTCGTTTAAGGCTATGGCTTTGAATGATCTCTCACCGGCGGACTTTATCAGCAATACGACACATGTCTCAATTCCGAAGGTTGTGTTGTGGATTTTGGGTGTCTTGTGCCTGATTGTGATGTTTTCGGCATGTCTGAATTACACCAATATGGCTGTGGCCAGATCACTGACCCGACTGAAAGAAGTGGGAGTCAGAAAAGTGTCGGGAGCCAATAAAACACAGATTTTTGTGCAGTTTATCACCGAAGCGATCGTGATTTCTCTTTGCTCGCTATTCTTTGCGTTTCTGATGCTTCAGATCCTCGAGCAGGGTGTAGACGGACTGACCTTCAACCAATACCTGAAGATCTCCTTCAGCCAAAGTCTTCCCGCAATTTTGATTTTTCTTGCCTTTAGCATCTTGGTTGGGGTCGTAGCAGGGGTGCTTCCGGCGATCTATGTGGCCAAGCTAAACCCGGTCAATCTTTTTAATAAGCTGAGCGGGGTGAGGGTTTTCAAAAGCATGGGAATCCGGAATATCCTCCTGGTGATCCAGTTTTCCATCTCATTGATCTTCATCGTTTCGGTCGTTTTGATCCAATCTCAAGCGAGGCATATGCTCAACTTTGACTATGGGTTTGACAAGGATAACATCGTGAGAGTCAAGCTTTATAATCCTGACAATTACCAGCGCTTTGCGCAGGCGGTAGAATCCAATCCCGCGGTATCCGGGGTTGGAGCGACGTCTTTGATCCCTGGTGGGGGCATGAATTTTGGTTTGGAAGCGATCAATCCGGACTTTCCTCTGGACACATTGCAGAGCAATTTTTTTGACATCAGCAGCCACACGGTCGATGTGCTGGATCTGAATATTGTAGCTGGGAAGAACCTCCCGATTGAAGGCAGTGAAAACCTGATTCTCGTCAATGAGCTATCGGTCAAGAACTTTAATTTGGGAAGCAATGAGCAAGCCATCGGGAAGCAATTGACTTTGAACGACGGAGGAGAGTTCCATAATGTGCAGATCGCTGGAGTGGTGAAGGATTTCCAGTTTCTCTCCCCAGACCGAGCAATGGAAAGTCTCGTGCTGCGCAACCGGAGCGAGGCTATGGACTTTGCCTTGGTGAAAGTCTCCGGCCAAAATCCCACACAAACCTTGGCATCTCTGGAAGCTGCCTGGAAGGAAGTCAATCCCGATTCGAAGTTTTCTTACAAATACTTGGATCAGGAGCTGCTTTTTGTCCATCAGGTGCTGGGCGAGGTGACGGCGGTGATCGGCTTGATTTCGTTTTTGGCGATCTTTGTATCCTGTCTGGGATTGTTGGGAATGGCGATGTACACAGCCCAAACCCGCGTTAAAGAGATTGGAATCCGGAAAACGCTGGGTTCAAGTATTCCGCAGATCATCTACCTGCTCTCAAAGGGATTTATGAAACTGCTGGGTGTGGCCGTTATCGTGTCGGTTCCGGCGGCTTATTTCATCAACAACCTATGGCTGAATTTCTTTGCCTCAAGGGTAACTATCGGAGTGGTTTCAATTGGGATCGGAGTGGGCTCAATCTTGTTGATCAGTTTGGGGATAATTCTGTCTCAATCCTACCGGGCCGCGGTGGTCAATCCGATTGAGAGCTTGAAAAGTGAGTAGCATTTGGGATTCGGCATCGTCATTGCGAGGAGGAGGCACGACGACGAAGCAATCTCATTGTTAAGAATCAAGAGACGAGATCCAAGAATCAAGAATGCAGACATTGGAAAGATGTCCGGTGACTGCTACTACAATAGCTGGAAGATAGCCCTGCAACTTCCCCACTGTAGAAGCTTCCAACTTCCCATCCTCCAACGTTCCCGCCTTTTGCCCACTAACGGACAGTAATGTCCGAAGGGAAATGGCTATTTGCCAGTATTTATGGCATTTTGGTGCCCTTTGCGCCATTTGGACTGGCATGGAAGTAGAAGGTCGGAGGGCATACACAGCAACCCGATTAGACCTCAGCATTTTCCATCTCTTAATTTTTCAACATTTCAATTTCCCAATTCCAAAACCATGTGGAAAAACTACCTCAAAATAGCCTATAGAAATCTTCTGAAGAAGAAGGTCTATTCTTTCATCAACATCCTCGGACTGGGAGTGGGCATGGCGTGCTGCCTGCTCATCTTCATGTTTGTGCAGGATGAATTGTCCTATGACAACTACCACGAGAACGGCGACCGGATCTACCAGGTGACACATGGCTCAAGATCTCCGGAGGGCGTGACCGAAGGAGCAGAAGCCCAGCCGTTTTGGGTGTGGGGTAATGCACCTGTAGGACCAGCTTTGAAGCTGGATTTCCCTGAAGTTGAAAACGTGGTACAATTCTCGGGAAGGTCCGATATCTTGTTTACGGTAGGAGATAACATCACGCAGGAAGACGGGGTGTTTTTTATGGATTCCACGGTATTTGATGTGTTTAGCTGGGAGTTGATTGAGGGCAATCCCAAGACTGCATTGGCTGCAGCGTACAGCGTGGTATTGACCGAAACAACTGCCAGAAAATACTTTGGCAATGAGAGCGCCTTAGGCAAAACCCTTAAAGGAAGTGAGTCAGCAGGCAGATCCAACGCAGGCGATTATACGGTGACTGGTGTGATGGCGGACGTGCCTTCCAATTCCCATTTCAAGTTTAATGCGCTGCTTTCGTTGGAGACTTTCCGCCAGTCAAGGCCGGATGTGTTTGATGCATGGGGTTATGTGGATACGTACACGTATTTCCTGGTCAATGACCAGTTTGAACGATCAGCTTTTGAGGCAAAAATCCCGGATTTTATAGAAAGAAGAAACGGTGACAACGGCTATGGCTATACCATCGCCATCGAGCCACTCAGCGATGTGTACCTCAGAACTACCGCATTGCGTCAGCCGGGAGAGACAGGTTCGCTGCCCAATATTTATGTCTTTTCGGTCATTGGCCTGTTCATCCTGATCATCGCAATGATCAACTTTATGAACCTATCCACGGCAAGATCCATGGAGCGGGCCAAGGAAGTGGGGATCAGAAAATCCATCGGTGCCGACCGACGCAGTCTTGTTTTTCAGTTCTTGGGAGAGTCTTTGATCATCGTTTTTTTCGCAGCGGCAGTAGGTCTGCTCTTGGTGACCGTAGCTCTACCGTTTATGAATGATCTGACAGGCAAAGTGTTTGAAGTCAATCAGATATTGAATACACAGACGATCCCTGTTTTTGTAGGAATTCTGTTAGTCATCGGGATTTTGGCGGGTTCTTACCCAGCTCTGGTGTTATCAAGTTTCAGGCCGGTGATGATCCTCAAGGGCATCAATAAATCCGACGCCAGGGGAGTGAATCTCCGAAAAGGATTGGTTGTATTTCAGTTTAGTCTTTCTATTGCGCTGATCGCCGGGACGATTGTGGTCTATACCCAGATGAGTCACTTGCTAGATAAAGAAATGGGGTTTGACAAGGAGCACATGCTTGTCTTGGATTACAATTATGACGAGCAGGTGAATGACGTGTCGGCCGTCCTCAAGGGTGAGCTCGAGTCTATGCCAGATGTGCTTTCTGTCGCATTTTCACGGAGTGTGCCGGGGAGTTATTTCCCAAATGCCGGCACCGCCATCGAGACTCCCGAAGGTGAAATGAAGCAGGAGGCGCAGCCGATCTTTCAGGTTGGGCTGGATTTTATCGACCATTTCAATCTGGAATTGGTAGCAGGGCGATCTTATTCGAGAGATTATCCATCAGATTCCAGTTCGGCATTGGTGATTAACGAGGCAGCAGCACGTCAGTATGGCTATGCCAATCCGGCGGATGCCGTCGGAAAGAAATTCGACCAGTGGGGGAGAAAAGGTGAAATTATCGGTGTGGTGAAAGATTTTAACTACATCTCTCTTCATCGAACAATTGAGCCTTTGACGCTGCCTTTTGAAGCGTATGCCAGCCGCTATATCAGTTTGAAAGTAAAAGGGGACGACTTGCCCAAGACCATTGCTTCTGTAGGAGCTGTATGGGAAAAGCTGGCTCCCCATCGGCCATTTTTGTACAGCTTTTTGGATGAGGATTTCAATAAGCAGTACGAGTCTGACTTCAGGTTTCGGAAGATTTTTACCACGTTTTCAGTGTTGGCGATCATGATCGCCTGTCTCGGTCTGCTGGGTTTGGCGACCTATACGGCAGAGCAGCGAACCAAGGAAATCGGGATCAGAAAAGTCCTTGGAGCGGATGTCAGCACCATTGTCGGTCTGCTTTCAAGGGATTTCATCAAGCTGGTCTTGGTGGCGATCCTCGTGGCTACGCCGGTTGCCTGGTACGGGATGAACAAGTGGCTGGAAGGATTTGCTTACCAGGTGCCGATTCACTGGTGGATCTTTGGGATTGCCGGTGCTCTGGCCGTTGTGATTGCCTTGGCTACTATCAGTTTCCAGGCCATCAAAGCGGCCCTGATGGATCCGGTGAAGAGTCTGAGGAGCGAGTGAGGATAGTATCTAGCATCATGAGCCAAGAGACAAGAACCAAGAACCAAGAACCAAGAAGGGAGATTTGAGTATCAAGTAGCTGGTAGCTGGTATCGAGAAGGAAGACCGAGGACGGAACTGGTGGCCGACTCCCCCTTTATTTCCGAATCCGATTGTGGAATGGAAATCTAGACAAAGGGGGTAGGGGAATTTGTTAGAATCAAGTAGCTGGTCTCAAGAGCCAACTGTCAAAAAACATTGGCAAATGTCGGTAGGAAGCTGGAAAAAATAATCGGAAAGGATTGAGTTTAAAGAAGAAGTTTCAACTGTTCTCGATGTATTCCGCCAGTTTTTCGAGTGACTGTTCTGTTCCATCCTCATTGTCTTTGGGGTCAACTCCAGTGGGGATGTTTTTAAATAGGATTGTCACTTTCGTTGCATTGGTTCGGACTTCTTCCAAGAGCACTTCCATTATCATTTCGTCTGTGAACTCGCTCTTGTCTGATTTGAAATTGATGGTTTGGACGACTTTTTCATAGGGACGGAGCTCAACAAACGTCGCGGAGAAACGGTCTTCGTTTCCCGTTGTCTTTCCTTCTGTTTTCTGGTCTTTATAGACAAGTGACATATCATAGCCGCCACCGATTCTTGCATCAAAGTCGTGAATCTTCCCGGTCATACCGTATGGAGCAAGCCAGTATTCCAATGCTTCTTTGGTTATAAAGGCATCGTAAACCTTCTTTGGGGTACCCTGAATGAGTTTAGAGTTGGTTGAAGTTCTGCTCGCTTTCATAGATATTGTCTTTTGTCGATCCACGTTCATCTCACCTCAAGCCCGAATTTTTCAATTTAATAGTATCTACGTTATTTACTGATTATCATAGACTTATATCTATAATATTTGACTTCGGATCTGTGAAAAAACCGCCCGGAACGATCCATTTTGCAGTCAGAGGAATCAAGCCAATCAGGTGATCTAGTAAGCCAATAAGCGCCCACAGCTGATCACGGCAATCCACACCATCAAAGATACCAGCGCGTGTACTTTGGACTTCGCCGGGAGCTGAGTTTGATGAGTTTGACCCCCGGAAAAACGCCTGTGAAATACCAGC
Organism: Algoriphagus terrigena DSM 22685; assembly: GCF_000429445.1. Taxonomy (GTDB): domain Bacteria; phylum Bacteroidota; class Bacteroidia; order Cytophagales; family Cyclobacteriaceae; genus Algoriphagus; species Algoriphagus terrigena. The sequence continues at coordinate 112,089 of NZ_AUBW01000009.1, read as the reverse complement.
GCATTCAGTCCCGCCACGGCAAGCAAACCCATCTTTAGCCAAAAGGTCGGATCAAAGCCCAGTGCCCCTGCATTGGTGATGAACAAGAGCAGACCCGAGGGAATTATCAGGATCAACCCTCGCCGGGACCAAGGCAGCAAGTAATGGGACATGCTGACGGTTGGCAGGTTTTTGGAAAAACCCAATAGAAGAAAGTCAAACAAGAACGCTGATCCGACCAGCATGACGATGCCCAGGATATGGACGATCTCCAAGGCTGGATAAATCCACATAGATTGGCGGATTGCCTCCGCCCAGGAGGTATGCTCCAGCCAGTCTAAAGATTCCTGCACGGCTATCTCAGCTCGTACTTCTTACCGTCTACATAGATCCGTTCGGCTCTCATCTCTCCGGTTTTGGTCTTATGTGGGTAGGCCACCAGTCTGACTTTTGTGCCTTTCTTGATCATCTCTGCAGTCAGGCCGCGATCGGTCATTCGGCTGGCTGGAGCTAGATACACAGTCCAGGCTTCATCCTGATACTTTACCGTGGCCATCGAATGGGGATTTCCAAAGGTGGATTCATCAAGGGTCGTTTCGAAATCAAGGACCTTCGTCTGGTCATAATTGGCCCAGCCATGATGAAAAAACGCAAATGAAGCGCTCAGAATTAACAGCAATACGAGGGAAGTGTTTCTTAAGTAAGCCATATCCTTTTGTTTTTGGTGCTAGCTGAAATTACGAAAATCGCGTGGGAGTTGTTCGTGTTCAGGCATTTAATTGGTCCAGACAACGTAAAACAAGACTGAAGAGGGAAGCTCTGGCCGACTTTCCTGTATTCTTGAAATCATATTTTAGAAACGAATTTCTGAAAGACGATCAGGGGGACTTGTCTTAAAAAGGGTCTTCCAGCTGGTGTCAACTTGAAAACTGGAGGGTAAGGATTGTTTGAAGGGTTTTGACCCGTAAACCCTCACCTGTGCGTACCGCGTAGTGAAACGCCCACCAGCGGACAATAGTGTCCGATTGATTTTTGGCGAAATAATAGAAATGCGGGGAATCAGGTGGATTTGAGGGGTTTTGGGATGGCATAGAAAGTGGATTTGCCACAGTCGAATGGTTTGAGGAAACGGACTCCGCTCAGCCTCGAATAGCATTCAGGATATACGAGCTTAGTCTTGGCCACCTTGTCACTTTATAACTTTGCAACCTTTAACCTTCCAATTTTAAAATTTTCCAATCTCAAGCCCATGTGGAAAAACTATCTTAAAACCGCTTTTCGCAACCTGAGGAAGAACAAGCTTTTCTCAGCATTAAACATTGCTGGACTTTCTATCGGGATGGCCGTCTGCATTGTCATCCTGCTGTTTGTGAACTACGAGCGAGACTTTGACGGGATCCACACCAAGAATATCTATCGACTCAATGAAGTGCAGCAGTGGGAGGGCATGGTCGAGCCCCAAAACGTAGCCTTGTCCATGTATCCCATGGGATCGACGCTGCTGGAGGAGTTTCCGGAGATTCTCAGCTTCACCCGGGTAAGACCCGGCGGGGAACTGAAATTTGAAATGGGCGAAAAGACCCACACACTGGCTGATGCGGTCTGGGCCGATTCTTCTTTCTTCAGGATGTTTGATTTCAAACTGCTGGAAGGTGATCCGGCCACTGTCCTGACCAAGCCGGGAAGTCTGGTGCTGACGGAGTCGAGCGCAGCCTCGATGTTCGGTGGGGAGACGGCGATAGGGCAAGTGCTCGCCGTGGCGGAGGAGGACAGTACCTTCTTCACAGTCACAGGGATTGTGGAAGATGCACCGTCAAATTCCCATTTGAAATTTGACGGATTGACTTCTTTCAGCACCTATGTAGGGCCTCAGGCCATGGAGAATTGGGGTGGAAACTGGCTGACCACTTACCTTGAACTGGTCGATGGAACTGACATTCCGGCTTTGGAAGCCAAGTTTCCGGCCTACTTGCTAGCCCATATGTCGGAGGAAGGGGCCAAAGGTTATGAGCTGTTTCTGCAGCCCTTAGATCAGATTCACGCCGCATCTACAGATATCACTCATGATTACCTCAACTATCAGAAATTTGACGGCGCCTACACCCGGATATTTTTCTTCATCGCACTGATCGTCCTCTTTATCGCGGGGATCAACTTCGTAAATCTTTCCTCGGCCAAGTCCATCAGCCGGGCGATGGAGATCGGTGTGAGGAAAGCTTCCGGTGCATCCAGAAGCCAGCTTTATCTTCAGTTTATCAGCGAGTCGATCCTGATCAGTATGATCGCGATGGCACTTGCGGTGATTCTGGTCTTTCTCACTCTTCCTTATCTCAATGAATTCAGCCAGCGAAAACTCGAGTTTCCGCTGTTTACCGATCCGATCCTTTTGGCATCAATTGTCTTTGGTGCATTGGGGGTGGGCGTGCTTTCCGGTATCTATCCGGCGGTGTATCTGGCGAGCTTTCATCCGGTGAAAGTCCTGAAAGGCTCGCCCGAGTCTGGCAAGCGAAAGTCCGATTTTCGCAATGCGCTGGTCATCGTGCAGTTTAGCTGTGCGATCTTCCTGATCATTTCCACCTTTTTTGCGACCAGACAAGTCAGGTTCATGCAGGAGAAAGATCTGGGATTTTCCCATGCCCAAGTGGTTACTTTTCCTATAGGCCGCTATTCTGATAGATACGAAGTGCTCAAGGAGAAATTGCTCTCCAGTACCTTAGTTAAGAATGTGACGGCATCCGGTCAGCGGCTCGGTAACAACCTGCACCAGACCTCGGTGACTTTTCACGGGGACGGACCTGCCCGAAGCCTCGCTACCTCACAGGTGGTGGTGGACAGCGACTTTCTCGACGTCTATCAGATCGAGCTGATAGCGGGGAGGAATTTCAGCGGGACGGAATCGGACTACGGCAAGGCCTATATGATCAACGAATCGATGGCTCACGAACTGCTGTTGGAAGAAGGGGAAGGCAAGTCGATCGAATCCCTCATCGGTAGGCAATTTGGGTTTAGCGGGATGGATTCTGCGGCCAGCATCGTCGGAATTGTACGGGATTTTAACTTTAATACCCTGCATCACAAGGTCGAGACGCTGACCATCTTCAACCAAAAGGACTGGGGCTATGACGAGGCGTCGGTGAAGATAGCCGGAGATCGGGCTCCAGAAGCCATCGCCCATCTGGAGTCCGTATGGAACTCGGTCATTCCCGAACGTGCCTTTGAGTACGAATTTTTGGATGATCACTTTACCGAATTGTACCGAGCGGACAGCACGGTGAACGTAATTGTCGGCATGCTGACGGCACTCTCAATCCTGATTTCATGCCTGGGACTCTTCGGATTGGCGACTTTTACGACCGAGCAGCGGGTCAAGGAGATAGGTATTAGAAAGGTGCTGGGAGCATCCGTAGCCGGAGTCGTTGCAATTCTTTCCAAGGACTTTGTAAAGCTCGTTTTCGTATCCATCATCATCGCCATTCCGGTTTCCTGGTACGTGGTAGATCGCTGGATTCAGGACTTTGCGTATCGCATTGAGATCGACTGGTGGGTTTTTGCACTGTCAGGGATGATCGCCATTCTCATCGCTTTGGCGACGGTGAGTTCGCAGGCGGTGAAGGCCGCGCTGATGAATCCGGTGAAGAGTCTGAAGAGCGAGTGAGCGGATTTGTGATTTACGAAATACGATTTACGAGGTTTTGAGTAGTGTTTCGGTTCCCAGCCCTAGGAAACTTTACGACCTTTCACCTTTACCACTTTGACAACCTTACCACTTTAGAACTTTATAACTTTAGCAACATGTGGAAAAACTATCTAAAAATCGCCTGGAGAAATATCCTTAGAAAGAAAGGCTTTGCCCTGATCAACATCGGAGGCTTGGCTGTCGGCATGGCTGCGTCGGTGCTGATTATGGTGTGGATTCAGTTTGAGTTTTCGGTGGACAGTCAGTACGAAAAGTCCGACCGAATCTATGCCGTGTGGCGCACCAATGTCAATCAGGGGAACGTCTCGAGCTGGGACTACACTCCGTCACCCTATGCTGCCGCACTGAAGGAGGAGTATCCTGAAGTGGAAGCGGTGACCCACGTCACTGAGTGGGATCCGATGGTCTTGTCGGTAGGGGACCAGGCATTCTATGAGCAGACGAGCTTTGTAGATCCCGGGTTTTTTGAGATGTTCAATTTCCGGGTGTTGGAAGGCGATCCAATTGCAGCTCTGAGTTCTCCCGACAATATCATCTTGACCGAATCGGTTGCCAAAAAACTGTTTGGAGAGGAGTCTGCGATCGGAAAGTCGGTCAAGGTGGAGTCCGAGTTGGATTTTGAGGTGAAGGCTGTGGTGGAGGACATGCCGTCCAACACCAATTTTAAGTTCACGGCTTTTTTGCCTTACAAAAAGCTCGAAGCGATGAACTGGGTAGAGGACTTTTGGGGGAATAATAACTGCAGGACTTTTGCGATGCTCAGTCCGGATGCCGATCTGGAGGCATTCAATGCCAAATTCAAAGATTTTTCCCTTCGGAAAGGAGATGTCAAAAATACGAGCGACTTTCTTTTTCCAATGTCTGACTTGCACCTGAGAAGCAAGTTTGAAAACGGTAAATCAGTTGGAGGAAAGATCGATCTGATCCAGATGTTTGGACTGGTCGGGATCGTGATCTTGCTGATCGCATGCGTCAACTTTGTCAATCTCAGCACGGCTCAAAGCGAAAAAAGAGCCAAGGAAGTGGGGATCAGGAAAGTATCTGGCGCGGACCGGAGCATGCTGATCTGGCAGTTTCTGGCTGAGTCGATCCTGATTTCGTTGGCGGCCTATCTGCTGGCTTTGTTGCTGATCTCGGTCACTTTTCCCGGCTTTAATCAGTTGATCGGCAAAGAACTGACGCTTCCTTTTGCACAGCCTTATTTCTGGATTTTCTCATTGGGCTATGTTTTCCTGACCGGAATCTTGGCGGGAATCTATCCCGCATTTTTGCTGAGTTCATTTCGTCCTGCGCTGGTGCTGAAGTCGCGGATGAGCAGCGCCAGAGGTTGGTTTAAGCCAAGGGAATTGCTGGTGGTTTTCCAGTTTACAATCGTCGCTATCTTGATAGCCAGCACGTGGATCATCCGAAGCCAGATGAACTTTGTCCAAAACAGAGACCTGGGCCTACAAACCGAAAACCTGATCTTTCACCCGATGACTGCGCCGCTAAAGAAAGATTTCTCCACGGTTCGCAGTGAAGTGGAAGCCTTGCCCGGCGTCGTGTCTATCTCCAGTACCTTCTCTCCTTTTACGGAGGGGTATAGTGATACGAATATGATTGGTTGGCAGGGGAAAGATGATGCTTTTATGCCAAAAGTAAATCGTATGGGCGCTGATGCCCATGTGGTTAAAACAGCCGGATTGGAGCTGATATCTGGTCGTGACATTGACGTCTATACGAACGCGGCAGACAGCACCGCGGTATTGATCAACGAGACAGCGAGGGATTTCATGGGTTTTGCCGATCCGATCGGGGAGATTGTCAAAGATGGGGACCGTGAATACCGGGTGGTCGGCGTCGTGAAGGATTTCATCATTGAATCTCCCTTTGCGAAGCCGGAGGGCATCATGATCTTTGGCCCCAAGATCCAGCAGAATTTCATCCATATCCGGCTTTCCGGCGTACAGCTGCAGGAGACGATGGCCCAGTTGGAGACGATATTCAAGAGACTCAATCCGGATTCGCCCTTTGAATACAAGTTTGCCGATGCGATTCACGCGCAGAAGTTTGTCAGCCAGCAGCAGACCAGTTCACTGACGGCAGTGTTTTCCGGCTTGGCGATCCTCATCTCTTGCCTGGGCTTGTTTGGCCTGGCTGCATTTATTGCAGAGCAGCGGAGCAAAGAGATCTCGGTCCGAAAGGTGCTGGGCGCGTCAGTCCAGGGATTAGTGCTGTTGCTGTCAGGCGAATTTACCAAGCTGGTGGTAATTGCGATGGTCATTGGAGTGCCGGTCACCTGGTACGCCATGAGCGAATGGCTGGCTGGCTTTGATTATCGCATCGGGATTGACTGGAAAGTGTTCCTTGGCACAGGCTTGATTGCGCTACTGATCGCGTTCTTGACGGTGAGTTCTCAAGCGATTAAGGCTGCGCTGGTGAATCCGGCGAAGACGCTGAAGAGCGAGTAGGGCCGGAAGTATCAAGTATCAAGACACTAGTATCAGGTAGTAAGACATAAGAATCAAGTGAAGGTATTGGCGCGAACGAAACCTCACCTGACTACTTCCACTCCCCGTGTGTGGGAATGGCCCGCTGGTACTGGGATGGCCAGTCGATCTGATCTTCCAAGATGGTAGCTGCATAGAGTGGGAAATTTGGATTTCGCAGGCTTTCCCTAGCGATGAAAATCAAGTCCGCCTGCTCATTTTCAAGAATTTCTTCTGCCTGCTTCGGTGTGTTGATGAGTCCGACAGTTCCGGTTGGTATCTGCGCTTCTTCTTTGATTTGTGCGGCGAAAGGCACTTGATAGTTTGGTTTTGCAGGAATCGGCACGAGGACATTTCCACCGGAAGATGTGTCGATTAGATGCACGCCTTTTTGTTTCAGGATTTTGGAAAGGCTGACGGAGTCATCGATGCTCCAGGCTCCGTCCACCCAGTCCGTTGCCGAAATGCGGACAAATAATGTCTTGTCTCCCCATACTTTTTGGACTGCCTCTACGATCTCCAGCGTCAGTCTGATGCGGTTTTCGAAGCTTCCTCCATATTCGTCAGTGCGCTCGTTGCTGAGCGGAGACAGAAACTGGTGTAATAAATAGCCATGAGCGGCGTGAATTTCCAGCACATCGTAACCTATTTGAAGCGCCCTTTGGGCTGTATCGACAAAGTTCTGAATGATCCGATTAATGTCTTTTTGATCCAATACGATAGGTGCTCGGTCATTTTCCTTGTAAGGAATCGCGCTGGGGCCGATCGTTTTCCAACCATTTTCCGAGTCAGGGGCGATTTGGTGGCCGCCTTCCCAAGGTTTTTCACAGCTGGCCTTTCGACCTGCATGCGCTAACTGGATCCCCACTTTGGCACCTTGTAGATGCAGGAAATCAACAATGGTCTTTAATTTCGCGATCTGCTCGTCTTTCCAAAGGCCTAAGTCGCCATAAGAAATCCGTCCTTCTGGGCTCACAGCCGTGGCTTCCTGCATAATCAACCCCGCCCCGCCGACAGCTCTCGCACCAAGGTGAACCAGATGCCAGTCATTGGCAAATCCATCGATTGCTGAGTATTGGCACATGGGAGAGATCACAATTCTGTTTTTGAAAGTAGTGGACCCCAGCATGACAGGGGATAATAGCTTGCTCATAGTGGAATTGGAAATAGGTTTGAGAGAAACATCATTCAGCGGTGGCACCCGGGCGTTATCTAAAAATTCCGGACAAATTGCTTATTTGAAAGACGTTAACCGCAGCCAAAGCTGATTAGTTCGGAAGATTCTTGATGGTTTTTGAGGTAGGTGATGGCATGTCGCTATAGTCTAGCGGCTAGTATTTTTGACGATGACTGGTTCGCCTTTTTTTTTCAATAGAAAAAGAAAAGCCAAGTTTTTGCTTCGAGGTGCAAACGTCTCTGAATTCCGCTGCAATCGGGACAAAAGACGATCTATCCTACTCTTGAGCGCGATACTGCCAGCGATATCACTGTGGCGTCTTATTGCGTCATGTTCAGCGGCGCGTGAGGGGGAAAGTTCTCAGTCAAATCCCAGTTAGTCTACCGTTCAAATCTTTGCGGTTTCCCGTTCACCACAAGTTCGCAGTCGGGTAGCAAAGCATGCAACTCCAGTAGCTTTCCCTTGATATCATCTTCGTCATCGGCCGAAAACATCAAAGTTTTCAGGTTGGGCAGACCGCTAAGTTGCAACAACCCTTCTATGGTGATCTCGGTGTATTTGAGGTGCAGGAATTCGAGCGATGGAATCTGGCTGAGGTAGGGGATACAGTCATTGTCTAGACCGTGACAGCCTTTTGCACGGATTTCTTTCACGTATTCCAGCCCGATCAAGAGTTTGATACTTTCATTGCCGATATCTGTTTCGTTGAGATCGAGCATGTCTACGCCCTTCACCTTCTCCATCAGATAGGCAAAGCCATCGTCGTCAAAATCATCCAAGCCGCGGAAGTCTAGGTGGTGATAGTACTCCTCCATGCGCTCCGCCATCTTTCCATAGCGATACTGTAGTTTTTTGAGAAGCTTCGTCTGAGTTCGTTTTGCCATATTTGAAAAGCTTTCATAGGATCTGGAATGTGGTGTATTTAGCTGACGCTTCGATCAGAGGCCTTCTCCTTAATTTTCAATTTTCCCACTGCGATCAGTAAGGCCGACAGTATGACAAAGGCCAACAAGACAACTAGTCCGTTGGTCATTGCCGTGGAAAAGCCCAGTTTGCCTGCATCGATGAAGGGATAGGGATAAAACCCGGAATAGATCCCATGAATCAGGGTGTAAAGGACGTAGACTAGCGGATAGATCATCCATTTAGGCAGTGAATTCCAAGGAAGAGCGTGCTTGGGCACAAATCGTATCCAGAAAAACAGAAAAAGCAAGGGCACAAGCGTATGGAATATCTCCGAAACCAACAGATGCAGACCCATCAAGTTCACTGTGGGTCTAAGGATGATGTTAAATACCAATCCTACGATTAGAATATATACCGTAATCGCCGTGAGCGTGGTGTTTTTGCTGAAAAACTGGTTTGGTTTGATAGCACTGGGCAGGAGCAAAAAGCCGCAGCAAATGGCTACGAGCGAATTGGTCAGGATGGTAAAATAGCTGAAAAACCGCACCGTGGCCTCGACAATGGAAAGCTCCGTACCGTCCAGTAACAGGAAGTATTGAATAGGGAGCGCAAAACACTCCAAGATAAAGATGAGGGCGAGTGTAAGTTTATTCATAGTGGCTCAACTATTTTGCAGCATCAGAAGCGAGCTTGAAATATAAGATTTTCGCTGACAAAGGATTGGCTGAGCGCTTGCTTAACCGGTTGACAAGACCGTTGAAATTTGTCCACCAGCGCACAATAATGTTCGAGGGAATGCGGTCGCTATCCGACAAAAATGACCAAATGCGAGTTTCTGCCCATATTTTGACTGGCATGGTTAATGGATTTTCAATTGATGCAAAAAAGATGAGGTCAGTCTCTATTCCATCCATCAGAAGGAAGTTGAACGCCTGACAATTTCTCAACTATTGCAGCTTTCCAAACTCAAGCCTTTATCACTTTTCAAGCCATCATGTCATGTGGAGCAACCTCGCTAAAATATCGCTTAGAAATCTGTTGAAAAACAAGTCTCTTACCCTGATCAATGTCTCGGGGATGGCGGTAGCGCTTACGGCCTGTATGCTGATCGGACTCTACATCTTTGACGAGCTACAGGTAGATCGGCAGATCCCGGATGGTGATCGGATTGTGCGGGTTGCGACTAAGGTCGACGGGACGAACTGGGCGGGCACTCCCGCTCCGGTTTCCATGGGATTGGCGCTGGACTTTGACGAGGTGGAAGCGACTGCGCGGTTGATGAAGTTTCCAGAGCTGGACCAGATGCTTTTGAGGTATGAGGGATCAGGAGAGGTACTTCAATTCTATGAGTCCAAGGGCTACTATGCTGATTCGACGTTCTTTGATGTCGTAGCTTTTCCGATGGTCAAAGGGAACCCGGCGCGGGCGCTTCGGACTCTTTCGGGCATCGTGATTTCAACCGAATTGGCGGCTAAGTTCTTTGGGGATGAAGATCCCATCGACAAGGTTTTGACCGTGGGCTTGCCATTTGGAGAGTTTGATTATACGGTCACAGGTGTGTTTGATCCACAGCTCGCCAACTCGCATATCGACGCCAATTTTTTCCTCTCTCTGGAGAATCAGGACTTTGGACCCATCGTGAAGCAGTGGACCAACTGGGCCACCAACAATATCTTTTATACCTATGCCAAGCTGAAGCCGGAGGTGGATCCTAAGCTGTTTGAGCAAAAGGTGAACGAATACTTTGTCGACAAAGCGACCCAGGATATGAAGGCGATGGGTATCGCTAAGACCGTGTTTTTCCAGCCATTTCGGGATATTTATCTTGAGTCCAATGCGGACTACGAACTGGGAAAAACCGGCAACCTGAGCAACCTATACATCTTTGCCACCATCGCGCTATTTATCCTGCTGATTGCCTGTATCAATTTCATGAACCTGACCACGGCGCGTTCGGAGCGTAGGGCCAGGGAAGTGGGTATCCGCAAACTTTTGGGAGCTAACCGGGGAGCTTTGATTGGACAGTTTCTGACCGAGTCGGTCCTGATCGCCTTGTTGGGATTTGTGATCGCAGCAGCTTTGGTGACCTTGATTTTGCCCTTTTTCGGAGAGATGATCGGCAGGGAAATCACCGCACACGCCAGTTGGATTCCATGGGTGGCTTCGCTAATGCTCTGTGTTTTGGCGGGAGTTTTTGCCGGGATTTATCCTGCGTTTTTCCTGTCCAACTTCAAGCCGGTTTCGATCCTGAAGGGACGTTTTATGGGCAAAATCTCCGGTATCTCACTCCGGGAGGTCTTGGTGGTAGTCCAATTTTGCATCTCTGCCTGTCTGATTCTGATGGTTTTTGTGATCAAAAGCCAGATGAACTTTGTGCAGAAGCGGGACTTGGGATTTGACAAGGAGCAGCAGATTGTCATTCCCCTGAGAAGTGAAAAGGCTATTGAGAGCTTCGAAACGATGAAAAACAGCCTGATCCAAGGTTCCCAGTTCAAGTCCGTCACAATGGCCTCAACCTATCCTGGCGTGGAATCTATCGAGGATATGCTGTATTACGCGGACGGCAAGACGGTCGAAGAGGTCGTGCATATCCGGAATTCGTATGCGGGAAATGACTTCATCGAGACATTGGGTTTTGAGTTGATTGCGGGACAGAGCTACACCGCGGCGCTGACGACAGACCGCCCACTGATTATTCTGAATGAGTCGGCCGTAAAAGAGCTCGGCTTTGGAGTGGAAGAGGCGATTGGCCAAAAGATCCACTACGACTGGCGTGGGGAAAAGAATACGCTGGAGATCTACGGCGTGGTGAAAGACTTTCACTTCCAGAGCTTGCATCGGGAGATTGAACCCTATGGGTTCCGAAATGGAGTAAACGGGGGCTATTTGATTGCGAAATTTTCCCCCGGAGCTACCTCAGAAGCTTTGGCGGCAGCTGAGAAGGTCTGGGAAACGGCGCAAATCTCCGAGCCATTTACCTATTCGTTCATTGACCAGGATTTTCAGCGGAACTATGAGCGCGAGGAGCGCACCGCTAAGATCATTGTTTCTTTTGCGTTTTTGGCTTTGTTTATCGCCTGTCTCGGCTTGTACGGGCTGACGGCCTTTATGACTGAGTTGAAGACCAAGGAGATCGGCATCCGCAAGACGCTGGGAGCGAGTGACTGGAGTATTGTCAGCTTGCTGTCCAAAGACATCGGCAAGACAGTCTTGCTGGCGATCGTCATCTCAGTGCCGATCGGATTTTATCTTTCCCGAAGCTGGCTTGCCAATTTTGCCTTCCAGATCACCGTAGAGTGGTGGTACTATCTGCTGACTGGCTTGGCGGCTTTGGCAATTGCGATGCTAACCGTGAGTTTCCAGTCCATCAAGGCTGCGATGATGAATCCAGTGGACAGTCTGAAGGGCGAGTGAGGAGATTTATGATTTACGAATTTTGATTTACGAGGGCCAAGACAGTGTTTTGGCGCTTGGCCCTCGAAAACTTTACCACATTACCACTTTCCAATCCTACGAAACTATGTGGAAAAACTACATTAAAATCGCCTGGAGGAGCCTAATCCGTCAGAAAGCTTTCTCTCTGATCAATGTCCTGGGGCTATCGATAGGATTGGCCTGTTGCCTGATCTTGCTCGCCTTTGTCAAGTTTGAGCGATCGTTTGATCAGTTTCACCCCGAGTCGGAGCGGATTTACCGTGTTGTTCAGACGGTGAACTCCAACCAGAATTGGGCCTGGACAGGTGGGGCAGTGGCGCCGATGCTTCGCAAAGAATTTGCAGAGGAACTCCCCGAGGTCGTAAGCGTGACCCAAATCAGTACGTACCTGTATGCTCCAGACGGAACGGCGCCGGAGGAGAGTTTCCGCGAGGATCGTTTTATTTTTTCGGATCCGGGTTTTGAGGAGATCTTCGGCTTTGAGCTGAGTAAGGGAAGCTGGGATGGTGTCCTGGAAAATATCTATCAGGTGTTGATCACGGAGGAGATGGCCCAGAAGTACTTTGGAGAGGAAGATCCGATAGGCAAAAGCCTGATTTCCACCGGCGACTTTGCTTTTGAAGTCAGAGGAGTGCTCAAAGACCTGCCAGAAAACACCCACATGTCTTTTGACTTTGTCGCTTCCATGAATACGTTTAAGTCTTTCAATGACATACCGGTCACAGCTGATTTTGGAAGTTTCTGGTGGCCTCAGACTTATACCTACGTGAAGGCCGCGCCTCAAACGGACGCGGCGCAAATCAGCAAGATGATCCCCGAGGTCAATCCAAATTACAGGAATGCCGAGGAGGCAAAGTCCTACGTGCATTTTCTCCAACCTATCGAAAATATCCATACCAACGCAGATTTTGAGGGAGAATGGACGCCGCCGATGTCCCGTCAGACATTGGTGATTTTTCTGTTCATCGGCATCTTTGTGTTGGTCTTGGCCTGTATTAATTTCATCAATCTGGCTACCGCCCGCGCCATCAAGCGGATGAAGGAGATCGGCATTCGCAAGGTTAACGGTGCCCAGCGCGGCCAGTTGCTCAGCCAGTTTTTGGCCGAATCTTTTCTGATCAATGCCGTGTCCCTCGGATTGGGCCTGCTGATCGTCTACCTCGTCACGCCGACGATCGAGTCACGGATGGGATTTGTCATCCCGTTGGACCTTGCAGGTGATAGTTCGCTTCAGCTTTTGCTACTTGTGGTTTGGATAGGTTCTTCGCTTTTGGCGGGGATTTTCCCTGCTTTTTACCTTTCAGGGCTTCGGCCTGAGCTGATACTGAAGCAGTCTTCCCTGAGCGGAGGCAAGTCTTTGCTGCGCAAAAGTCTGGTGGTTTTTCAGTTTGTGCTTTCTGCCTTGTTGGTTTTCTGTGCCTCGGTGGTTTACTACCAGCATGATTATCTTCGAAACACGTCGATGGGATTTGACTCCGATGGTCTGATCTCTGTGAAGATGGGCAATCTCGCCAAAGAAAAAGGAGACCTTCTCAAGCAGGAATTGTCAAAAATCCCCGGTGTCAGTTCGGTTAAATTTACCAGCGACCGTCCGGGGATGGATACGGGCTGGAATCCCACAGTGGATTATCCCGGAATTAAAGAGGGGGAAACCAAAAATATCAATGTGCAGTATGTGGACGCGGGGTATTTTGAAAGCCTGGGAATCCCAATGGTGGCCGGACGGGAGTTTATCGCTGAAAGTGCGGATCGGGGAGTCTCCAAGTTGATGCGGGATCGGTTTCCTGACTTGGAAAACGTCGCCATCGTCGTCAATGAGTCTGCGCTGGATTGGTTGGGAAAAAATGCCTCGCAGGCAATAGGTGCAGACCTTCGGGTATTCACCGAGGAAAACGGGGAGCTTTTCTCAAACTATAAAGGAAACATCGTGGGAGTAGTGAAAGATTACCATACGAGGGATCTCCGGTTTAGCTTGCCCCCGACAGTTTACCTGCCCGCCCAAAATGCTGCTTTCGATGGCACCAACCATATCCTGATCAAAACGGAGCAGGGAATCTCTCCTGAGCTTTTGATCCAATTGAAAAGTAGCTGGAAATCCGTTTATCAGGGTTTGCCTTTTGACTACCGGTTTTTAGACGAAGCGATCGCTTTGCAATATGAGCAGCAGGCCAAGATTAGCTACCTGCTCGGCTTGTTTGCTTTTCTGGCGCTTCTGATTTCTTGTTTGGGCTTGTTTGGACTGTCAATTTTCACTGCCGAATCAAAGAGAAAAGAGATCGGAATCCGTCGTGTGCTGGGAGCTTCCGTGATGGGGATTGTCAATAAGATGACGACGGAGTTTCTCGTGATGGTAGTTGTGTCTCTATTGGTAGCGCTGCCATTGGGCTATTGGCTGATGGTACAGTGGCTCGAGCAGTTTGCCTATCGGGTTCCGATTTCCGTAGGGTTCTTTGTGTTGACTGCAATTGTTTCGCTATTTGTCGCGTACGCCACCGTCTCGATCCAGTCGCTCAGATCCGCACAGGCCAACCCGGTGGAATCGATCAGGAGCGAATAGAGCCTGTCAATTTCGGAAAGTCTCTGATTACGAATGCGAGCTACGATACGCGGAGCGTAAGTGACTTTTGTTTGCAGGTGCTCAGGGAGATACTTGCTGGTATGATTTCCCAATCTTGCAATCCGTCACCGCGGACAGGAGCATTTGATATTCCAATCCGAATCACTTACTGAGCTCCTTGACCTTAGCTGCGAGATCCTCAAAGGAATAGCGGTCACTGTTATTTTTTCCCACGTACCGGAAGACTTCCTTTCCATCCTTGTCCAGCAGGACCAGCGCGGGATAGTGGACGATCTGCCCGTGAAATAAGTAGCCGCCAGGAATGGCGTATTGACTCGCGAGTTTGGCTCCTGCATCCTGATAGATCGGGTATTGGAGCGGGTCGTCGGTTGCCAGTTTGTCCGCCCATTCTTTGATTTCGGCTTCTGTGTCTGGCTTGATAAAGACCTGAACTACGTCTGGAAGCGTGGCGGCTTTCTCAAAATAATCCTGTGTGTGCTTCATGCAATAGGGGCATTCGGTCTTTAGCAGGAAGTGGAGCGCGACAAACTTGCCATCGGCCTCGCTCAGGGTAAACTCGCTGTCGTCAGTCACAGAAGGAAGCGTGAAATCGCTTGGATTTTGAGCTAAACTGAAGTTTGATAACGATAGGAGTGCAATCAGCACTACGAGCGGTCGAATAGCTGGAAATGAGGTGAAGTAGCGAAGGTTCATAGGGAGTGGCCGGTAAAGTTGGACCTTGGGAACTGAGAAATAGGATAAGAAAAACTGGCCGGACTGCGGAGTTCGGCTTTTAGGAAGATGAAGATAAAGGATTTTTTTCTCGAAGGCTTCCGTTAGCAAAGAAGCCACTCTAGCAAAAAAAAACTCCCCCTTTTCACCGCGAAAGGGGGAGTTAAGCTGATCTAGACAGCTAAGCTGAGAGCAGCTGTAAATAGGACCTGTCGCGGCTAAATCTTTGCCTTGTTGTCCGATAGGAACTTGGTGATGGCATCGCCCAGCTCTTTCAATGGATTGTCGTCTTTGTTTTTTTTGACAAACTCTCGTGTATTGATTGTGTAAGCCCAGTCCATGTTGTCGCCATTACTTACGGCGAGGGTACTGGATCCGGGAGTACTACCGGCGCGAGCCGATCCATTGGCCCGTCCGCCGGTGCCCCAAACAGCATGATGTCGGATTGTCTGAACCATCGCATGAGCAGATGAGGCTATCCCACAACTTCCGGCTGCCACTTCCTTGATCATCCCATCGCCGCCATAGACGTTGGGTACTTGGAGGTCGCTGGTGACGGCAACTGCACTGAGGCCAAGTCCGGAACTTTCGGTGGCCACCTCGTTGCTGGATCGGGTGTTTGCAACTGTCGGCCAAACTTTGACTTCAGTGACTCCGATCTTATCCAACACCTCCGCCTTCAGGAAAGCGAAGTAGTCTTTGCCACTGATTTTTTCTACCACCAAGCTAAGCAAGCAAGAGCCGAAGTTGCAGTAGTTCTCCTCGTCGCCCGGATCGTTTTTTAGATTTCTTTTTTTGTACATGTAAGTCGCCAGATTCGTCTTGGTGATTGCCTTAGTCAGACCAAGCGCTGTGGCGACATCTCTCATGTCATAGGTGGAGTCATATGTATCTGCGTCAAATCCCCCCTTGTGTTCCAGTAGGTGTTTGATTGTGATATCATCGCTGCGACTGTCCTTTGGACTACTGAAACCGAGCTTACCGTAGGCTTTGGAACTCATGGAAATAGAGTTCGGGTACTTTTTGATCAGCGCATCGATGGCCGCATGTACGAAGAGTTTGGAGCAGCTCGCCAGCATAAACCGGTCGGAATTGGCGGCGGTTTTATAGTTGCTTTCTGCCCAAGTGAAGGCCTTATTGTACTTGATCACGCCCCCTTTCCCAAGACAAAGTTGGGCATAGCGGATGGCGTGTTTTTTCATAAAAGCCTGCATGATCGCGTCCAAACCGTTGGTAGCTGTCGTGCCGGTGCCGTGCGTTCTCCAGGTTCTGGGGAAAGGCTTGTGCGTGCTGGCGAACATGACGGCGAACCTGGCCGAGTTACCTTGTCCACCCGCGTCGACATGATACGGGATAAACTGAGTCTGCGTGTAGGTGTTGAACGCTGTCTGATAGCCGGAAGGGCTGATGTTGTGGCGGGCGACGACCTGCCCCCTAATCCGGTCTGTAAACATCGCGCAGTAGTGATTGTCTTCAAACACCGAGACCTGATCAGGGCTGTACCAAGGCAGTTGGATACAGGCATTGAACTGTTTTTGATATTCTGCGGAGCTGAGATCCGAATAGACCAGCCATTTTACAAACTGGGTGTTGGTAACCCAAACCCCTGCGTAATGCCGGGCGGACGAAGAACCGTATGCGGCGAACGTATGCAGGATCAGGTTGTTGGTCTTTGCACTGGCGTTTTCGGCATCAAACTGTGCTTTGGTCAAGCCATGCTTGGCGATCATGGTCGGGAAAGGCACCTTTTCGAAGACAGCCGCAAAAATCGCTGAGCTACCTGCGCCAGTCGCGGACAGGATCTTCGGCGTGTACCCTTTGGCAGTCCAGGTGTTGAAAAATGCCTGGTATTGGGCGGCATTGATGCCGTGAGTGGCCGCATAGGCTGGCCCTGATTCTTTGGTCCAGACAGCCGCATAGCGGGGACTGGATGACGATCCGTAGACACTCAGGGAAATCATCCGAAATCCCGCTGATGAATACTTGTTGAAATTGGTTTGGTGCTGGGCGCCCGTGACGCCATGGTAGGCAGCGAATGGTACTGGCATAGAAGTGAGGTTTATTGTGAAAAATGAAAAGAAAAAAAACTCGTATCGAGTCGTATTGACAGCATTAAAATCTCTGAAAAAATACACCGATTTTCGGTTCAGATCAAGATTTATATTTATGTAAAAATCTAATTGTCAGTGAGTAAGGGTTCTTGGGGTCTTTTCGGCTTTTTTGATTGAGATAAAGAAAAAGGGTTGAGCGTCAAAATAACTTCCTTCGCCATCCGCGTATAGAGAATTCTGAGGTTCACCATCAGAAATTAGCCTGTCGAAGCCATGCTTCGACAGGCTAAGGAACCGTCCTTCATTTCATAAATGAACAGTATATCCAATCTCCGTCCTCCAAACTCCCTGCTTCCAAACCTCCAACCTCCCAACTTTCTATCTTTCAAATCCCAGCTTTTCCAATCCCGCTTGAATCTCCGGAGCGCCCATAAAGAGCTTCCAGCCGAGTCCCGACCGGTAATTTTCGATCATCGCGACCATGGGACCTTGGTCGATGGCGAGGTATCTGGTGGGATAGTAATTCGCCTCAGGACTCATCGCATCGTAGAAGCCATATCGACCGAAAACCTTCTCACCATAGTTGTAATATAGGTTTTTGAGTACCTGGATGCTTTCTTTCGGAGTATAGGGCATCGAGGAAAGTGCGGCTGTAGGACTGATCACGCCCAAATCCTCCGCAGGACGATGTGCGGCGTAGCCTTTGACCGAATAGCTCGCCGTGAGACCCCAGAGATCCTCCCCGTAGCCTTTGTGCCCGCCTTCGTTTTGGATGCACCAAGCCCGGTTGATCAGCGTGTGGTTGCGGTTTTCCTCCCAATAATCTGCATAGCGGTCTTTGAGACCTTTGGGATTCAGTCCGAGATAAGAGTAATGTGCCCAAAATAGCGGCCCGCCCATCGCTTCAGAGCCGTTGTGCTTCAGTTTGAGCTTATATCCGAAGGCTTCCACGTCGGTATTGATCCCGCCGCTTCTCGCCCAGCCCTTGTGATAAGCGCTCGCGGGGATCGTGTGCGTAGGAGATGCGGCTGCGAGGATGTAGGTGATCAGACATTCATTGTAGCCTTCGAGCGCGAAGTTCATCTGCCATTCCTTGTCTGGCGACCAATGCCAGTACAGCACATCCTTGCCGCCCTGCGTGTACCAGTCCCATTCCATCTCCTTCCAAAGCTGGTCGATCTTGGTAGCGATGGCCTTTTCCTGCTCAGAGCCGTCTTTGTAGAATTCCCTAACAGCCAGGAGACCTTGCATTAGAAAGGCTGATTCGACCAGATCTCCGCCGTTATCATTGGGGCTGAAGGGCTTCACCTTGCCGGTCTCTCCATAGAGCCAATGCGGCCAGACTCCGTGAAAGCGATCAGCCTTTTCGAGAAAGTTGACCATCTTTTCGAAGTGATCTGCGCCTTCTTGTCGGCTGATCCAGTTGCGCTCGATCCCCGCCAAGAGCCCAAAAATTCCGAAGCCTGTTCCGCCGGTTGTCACCACTGATTGATCATCTTCAGGATAGTCTCCGTCGATATGAATGCGTTCCGGCGCCATACCGGAGTTCGGCTCGGCGCCCTGATAGAAATATCGGAAGGTGTAATATTCGACCATATTGACCAGCTCTTCGTCTGAGAAATCCCTCGTAGAAGCGTTGGTGATTCCCAGATCCAAAGAACCACCAGTCTCGTCGAGAGCGAGCACTTTGTATTGGAGTTTGAGGTTTTTTCCGAGGTCATTCACGAAGTCCATGTACAGCGTGTCCTTCACTGTGGCCCGCTTGGTAAACTCATTGTTTTCAGTGCTGACCCAGACTTCATAGGAGCTGACGCCGGGTTGCTTGGGCCATTGGAGCTCGACGTGGCGGTCGTAGCCTTTGGCTATCACTGGGCTGGGTTGGTTCGCGTTTGGTTTGGTACATGCCGAGAAGATTAGTATGCTCAAGGCAAAAACCGAAATAGATGGGCTTTTCAACTTTATTTTCATGGTTTTTCGGGTTTTAAAAGGGATGAAATCGAGCATGACTCAGGCGTCACACACTCGGATGATTATAATATGCGAGATTCTCCTGATCCGCCGCGGCGGGCGGAACAGGCTATATGACTTTTAAAAGACAAATTATCATCATATGAAAATGAGTGTTTCCAGATGCATATTGGATACTAATAGGTGAATTCGAGTTTATCCAAACCTGCCTTGATCTCAGGGCTTTTCATGAAAAGATCCCACAGCAGGCCCGTCCGGTGGTTTTCGATCATGATCACAATCGGGCCTTGATCGATGGCTAGATAAGAATCAGAATACCAAGATTCTGTGATATTGAAAGCGTCATAAAATCCATACTCGCCCCAGATCCTTTCTCCGAGTGAATAGTAGAAGAACTTCAGCGCCTTCATAGACTCATCGGGAGTGTAGGGAAAAGACGAAATAGCTGCAGTGGGAGTGATCACACCGAGATCGTTGGTCGGGGAGTGGGCGCTGTAGCCCTGCTGGTTGTCGCTCGCCGTGAATCCCCAATTAGCGTCTGAATAGGCCACGAAGCTTTTTGGATTGGCAACGGCATGGGCCTGATTGATCAGGGAGTGCTGGACATTTTGCTCCCAATAATTGGCATATTTATCTTGGAGTTTACGGGGATCCAATCCCAAGAAAGAATAATGGGCAAAGAACAATGGACCTCCATAGTCGACGCCAAGAGGCAAAGACTCTCCATAGAATGTTTTTCCATTCCGGATCGAGCCGCTTCTTGCCCAGCCCTGATCATAGGTTCCTTTGTCGATGGGATGTGTCGGGGAGGAAGCCGCCAGCACATAGACGATCAGAGCTTCATTGTATCCGCTGACCGGTAGATTCATCTCCCAGGCGTAGTCTGGCGACCAATGCCAGTACAGCACTCCGCTGTCGGCTTTGGTGTACCAGTCCCATTCTACTTCGTGCCAAAGCGTCGTGATCTGATCGATGAGGGCTTTTTCGACTGGATCGGCAGGATTGAGATAGGCTTGGACGGTGAGTAATCCCTGCACCAGCAAGGCAGTTTCTATGAGATCTCCTCCGTTGTCTTTCGCGCTAAATGGGATCGTCGTCCCGGTGTCTCCATTGAGCCAGTGAGGCCAAGCGCCATGAAAACGGTCTGCTTTTTCCAAAAAACCGATGATCTGACTCCACCGCCCCACTGCTTGGCTTCGGGTGATGAATGCCCGCTCCACGCCGACGATCAGTGCCATGAGTCCAAAGCCGCTGCCACCGGTGGTCACGGTGTTTCCCGAGGTGTTCCGTTCTCTGGCCATGCCGCTCGCCGGATGGGCAAAGTCCCAGAAGTAGCGGAAGGTGTGTTCCTGTACTTTAGTCAGGAGTTCTTCGTCCGATAGGAGCGGAAATTTCGGATTTGGATCCACGGCGGTGTAAAATCCCTGCTGCCAGCCCGAAAAGGATTCACCGTTGACTCCGGTGAGGGTTTCGTCCAAAGATAGCTGATACTGCTCCAAGTCGCTTAGCGGAATGGTAGTCCGAACTTGGAGCACTGTTTGGTTTTCCGTCAGGTCAAAAGCCAAAGGAGGAACATCTGGGCCGGTGAGCTTCAAAGCAGCTTCTATGCTGCCAGGATCAAGAGGAAAGTTGAAGCGAAGCTGGGCTTCAAATGCCGCAGCTACATTCTGTATTATTCCATTTGGGAGTGTTTCCTCACCTGCTAGCGCCAGATCTGTAATAACCATTGACCCGCTCTGAGTTTTGAAGGAAAGTGTCTGCCCGCCAAAGTTGCCACCCGAAGATGATTTCAGCGAGCTGAGGATCTCCAGCTGATGAAGTTGACCACTTTGAAGTCCGCCCAGCGCTTGGAGGGTAATCGTGTGACCTGAGATCAAATTGACGTTCGTCTGCAGGACCTGACCCTCAGCTTTCAAGATCACCGATTCAGAGGTGGTGGCCGGATCGAGATTTTCTGAAAACTTCAAACTGATGGTTCGATCCATCGGAATGTCTTCCGCGACGCTGCCATCTAAGGGGATTTCCAGTTCGCCTGCCGAGGCTTGCTGTAGTGTCATTTCGGGATGTTCCTCTTCCTTGCACGCACCTAACAGAATCAAAAATCCCATGTAAAAAAATAATGTTTTCATGTGCGACATACTCGATTTCATCTTCGAAAGGTCATGAAGCCGAAGTCGTCTCCGTCGATTTTCCCGCAGGAAAAACCAATATCGACGACTCCGGCCAATGAAATAGATTAAGGCTGCTCGTTTGCGATGATCGTTTGGATCTCTTCCAGACTCAAGGCCTTATTGAATATCCGCAATTCGTCCATGAAACTTCTGTCAGAGACGTGTCCCCACTCCACAAATCGCGGCGCACCGGACATGACGGAAAGGATATCGCAACCTTCCCAGTCAACTCCCGTGAATGCGCCTTTGCTCGCAACCTCACCATTGATGTACACCGCTGCCTCTGTGCCGGAGATGGTGAATGCAATATGTATCCAGCCAGTGTCGACGGTAGGATTGATCGCGGCGTTGTCGCCTCCGTCAAACCAGGAATCTGCGGTGCCGTTGCCCACGTTGAGTTTGAATACCTGTCGGGTAGCTGACCCTTCGCGGAAGAGACGGAATCCGCCCGTGCGGTTGTTCATGTTGGAGGGGTTTACCTCATCCGGAGGGCCGATGACCAGGATTCCTGCACGGTCGGGACTTGCATTGATCTTGTACCAAAAAGAGGCGCTGAACTCTTCGCTGAGCAATCCCGTGGTCGGAAACGTAAGATATGCCCCCGTTGCTCCGGCATAGGCATTGGTGCCGGCCACACGGTCTTGGGTAAATGCGGGAGCGCCTACAGCAGTGGCTGCCGTGAGCGACACCAGGTCGAGATTTTCCGCGTCAAATGGCGCATAAAAAACCTCTCCGTCGTACTGGGGCTGATAGGGCTCGGCCTTCTGAAAGTTTATGGTTTCCTCAGTGGTTTTGCCTGAGAGATCGGTCGCGATCACCTTTAGGGCATGCTCCCCGTTGTCCAGTTGATCATAGGGGAGGGTCACTACCGCCCGGCGATAATCTATGAAATCCGAGTAAGCACCGATCTCCGTGCCGTCCATCTGTACCTTGATATCACCGATCTCAATGTCGTCACTGACTTCGAACTTAATGTCGATCGCGGTCACGTCTTCGGTGACGCGGATCATAGTGCCTTCCGATGGAAAGGAGACAGTGACTTCGGGCGCGGTCTCGTCCGCACCTGCCGCAACGGGAGTAATCTCGTCGATGTAGCTGTCCTTGCAGGAAAAGCTAAGCAGCAGCATGCCTGTCAATAGTATATATGAATTGATTTTCATCTTGTATTTTGTTTTATAAAGGTCCGATCGAATCTCGCGTTGCTTAATCATCCCAGTGTGTGACGTTTTTGGCTCTGCTCGATTTCATTGCTTTTGGGTTTGACTGTTTGTAGAAATCACGGTTGAGCCTCTTTCAGTTGAGGGAGGATGTCCAGCTGCTCCAGCGGATAGGGGAGGAATCGATCGGCTTCTGTATAGGTTCTTCCCTCATAGTTGAGCGGTTCGGTTTTTCCATAGCGGACCAAATCATTGAATCGGATTCCCCATTCCGTAGCGAATTCGGCGAATTTCTCATCCAAGACCTGGTCCAAGGTCACTCCTGAAAGTGGGCCAAGTCCTACCCGGCTTCTGACGGCATTCACTGCCTGATCGGCTGTCATCGCGGAGCTCGTCGCTCCATTGGTGAGGGCCTCGGCATGCATCAGCAGGACTTCGGAATATCGGATGACGGGCATGTTTTTGTTTTCCCCATAGGTGAAGCGACCGGGTGTGAGCTGCTTGGACGGCAGATAGAATTTCCCGCTGAGAAACTTGTACCTGGGGTGGTTGTTAAACACGTCACCGTCCTTAGAGGTGTTGCTGATCCAGGCCGGAAGGGTGGCATAGGCAGGATCGGATTTGATCTGTGCGATGCCGTCGGGCGTGAAGAGCACGGTGGCTTCCAATCTCTCCCGCTCACCGCGGTCCAGCATGAACTTGATGTAGGTGGCACTAGGCTCCCAGAATCCCCATCCAGCGCCTGCGCCGGCTACGGCCGGAGTCCAGCTTGCTGGCCCAAAGAAGTCCCAAAGGTATCTGTTCACGGTTCCTGTGGGAGTGCCATAGTCAGAGTACTGGAGTTCCATGAGGTTTTCACCGCTCAGTTTTCCGGGGATTTTGAACAGCTGATAGTAATCATCCTGAAGGGAAAAACTTCCCTCAGCAATGATCTCTCCCGTCGCATCTGCTGCGGCCTGGAAGTTTTTGAGTTCGAGATTGGCCATGGCTTTGACCGCAAGTGCCGTGTATCGAGAGACTCCGCCGGGGATATCGGTTCGTTGGTTGGGACGCACGGAAGCCAGAGCCGGAATTGCTTCGTCCATCTGATCAGAGATGTGCTGCATCACCTCATCGTAGGTGGACAGCTCCACGCTATAGAGCTCTCTCGGCTGGGAACTGGTCGGGATCAGGATGTTGCCCCAGAGCCGGGCCAGTATCAGCAGTTCAAAGGATCTCATCACCTTCATCTCTGCGATGTACTGATTGGTCAGTGCCGCGCTGGCTCCTGCCTCCTGGTACTTCATCAATTCTTCCATCGCGCCATGCCAGTAGATGATGTCTGAGTAGAGGTTGAGCCAGGTGGAGTTGTAAAGCCAAAAGTTGCGGTCGTATTCGAAGAGATCCGTTTGGATGAGTGGTTGTTGATCACCTGCTGGATTTACGTCGTCTCCACGCAGGGCGATGGTCGGGAAGGATTCCCATTGCAGGTCATTGAGCTGAGCATAGGAGCCATAGACCAACAGCATCATATTCTCGGTCTGCGTGTAGTCCGTCTCTTCTACTCTCTGGACGTTTTCGAGGGGTTCGTCTAGGAGGTCTGTACAGGCCATCGGTAGAAAAAATGCCGGAGCCAGTGCCAGTATCGATAGTTTATTGAATAGTCTCATGAGTTCTCGGTTGTTTTGGGATTAAAACTTGACATTCAGACCTAGAGTGTAGACTGCCGGAATCGGGTAGGTCTGACGGTCTATGCCGTTTGCTACTTCCGGGTTGAAGCCATTGTAGCTGAATACCGTCAGCGGCCGCTCTGCTGTGAAAGTCAGTCGAGTCGCTGGGACTTTTCCTCCGAAAATATCCCGGAAGGTATATGCCATCTGAATGTTTTGGATTCGGAAATACGTGCCGTCTTCTACGAAATAGGTGCTAAAATTCTGATTCCAGCCCTTTCTGAGACCAGCGGCCGAAGGATACTTGTCAGAAGTGCCTTCTCCCCGCCAGAGGTTGGTAGCCAGATCAGCATCGATGTTGGTATCATTGGTGAAGATGATCTCGCCGCGCTTTCTGTTGAGGATTTTGTGACCGGACTGCCCTTGAATCAGAGTCGAAAATTCCAGGTCTTTCCAAGAGAATCCAAGATTTGCTCCATAGGTCAGTTTGGGAAGGAAGGAACCCAACACGACTCTGTCCTGATCGTTGATCACTCCGTCGCCGTTTTGATCCTTGAAGATCAGATCCCCCGGCACGAGATTTCGTTCGGTGATAAACTCGGCGGTGTAACCGCTGTTTTGGATCATCTCTTCATTTTGGAACACGCCGGTCGCTTCGTAGCCGAAGAATGCCTGATAGGGCTCGCCGACGATAGAGCGCTGTCTGAATTCGGCAGAACCGGCGTCGAGACTTGGCGGCCCACCGAGGCTTTGCACGGTGTTTTTCAGCGTGGCGAAATTTCCTCCGATGAAGTAGGAGAAGTCGTCGTTGATCTGATCCGCCCAAGTGATATTCAACTCCACCCCTTGGTTTCTGATTTCTCCAACACTACGTCTTTCTGTAGATCGAAATACCGGAGGAATGACGCTGACAGCCAAGTTTTTGGTATCCCGGATGAAGTAATCCGCATCGATGGATAGCCTATTTTCCAACAGCTTGGCATTTAGCCCAAAGTTCTTCTCAACGGTGGTTTCCCATCGGTCGATCAGGTCAAAAGTCGGGTTGAGTCTTCTGCCGATGTAGCGGATATCTCCCAAGGCGGTGCTCGTTTCCTCGAGGGTGGGAGCGCCGATGGATGGACGGATCCCGTCGTTTCCGAGTTGGCCCCATGACGCGCGGAATTTGAGGAAATTGATGGCTTCAACTCCAAAAAACTCCTCCTCGGTAATCACCCAGCCGGCGCCGATGGTGAAGAAATCCCCCCATTTCTGCTGGAATTTGTTGTTTCCGTCCCGACGATAGGTACCGTAAAGGAGGTATCGCTCGTCGTAGTTGTAGGCCACCCGACCAAAGAAGGAGAGGTAGTACAGCTGTGAATTGATCGTATTGTCATTGACGTCTCCGATGCCGTTAAGGTCCAGGTTCTGTGCATTGGACAGGTACCAAAACTCTTCATTTTCCCAAGTTGGATTGGGACTCAAGCCGGTACCTCTGGCAAACAGCACTTCGCCGTATTCACTTCGAAACGACTGTCCGGCTGTCACGGTCAGTAGGTGATCTCCCCAGTTGTTGTTATAAGTGAAGTAGTTGTCGATGATCTGGTTGAATCTTGCCTCGTTCTGCTTTCTCAAGGCTGATGGAGATTCGGTCACCCCGTCATTGTAGGCGAAATTGACGTTGCGGGCGTTGATCATACTGAGACTGTAGTTGTATGACGTTCTAAAGTCAAGCTTGTCAGGTATCAGGTTGATATCCGCGTAGATGTTACCGGTCACCTTTGCGACGTTGTTACGATTGTCGGTGTAGAGGAGCGGATAGAACGGGTTTTGACTTCCTCTGTAGCCAACCTGCTGCGCGTTAGAAAGCATCTCGGGTGTGGCGGCCGTGTTGAGCGGATCGTAGACCGGGATGGTAGGCACTGAAAAATAGGCCCTGAACCAAGCCGCGTCTTCGCCCACATATTGCCGGGATACCGCGAAGTTGAAGTTGCCTCCCACGGTCAGCCAATCCTTGATGTCGGTGTCTATTTTTGCCCTAAGATTGATACGCTTGTATTCGTTTCGGATCTCATTCTGCAGGCCGTCTTGGGAGAAATAGCTCCCGCCGATGGAGTATCGGGTTTTTGCAGAGCCTCCGTTGAATGAAAGACTGTGATTTTGGATCGAAGCTGGGCTCATGATCTCAGAGTACCAGTCGGTATTGACATCCGGAAGACTTGGATCCACGCGGCTTCTGCCGTAGCGCTGAATGGCATTTTCCAAAAAGGCGATGTCCGGCGCTGAGCCTGTTTCTCTGATGTATTGGGCAAACTGCTGGGTGTTTGCCATCTTCAGTACATTCTGCGGCACCTGAATACCGAAGTAGCCATCGTACACGACCTCGGGAGTTTGCTCGTAGGCTCCGGACTTGGTGGTAACCAAGATGACTCCGTTCGAAGCGCGAACTCCGTAGATCGCGGCGGCGGAGGCGTCTTTGAGCACGGAGATGTTTTCGATGTCGTTGGGGTTGAGGAAGTCGATGTTGTCAAAGAACATTCCGTCGACCACATACAGCGGAGCGGCATTTCCCTCAAACGAACCTACTCCCCGGACTCTCACCGTAGGGGAAGCGCCCGGTGCACCGTTGCTGACGATCTGTACACCCGCCACTCGACCCTGCAGCGACTGCATGGCGTTGGGCGCGGGAGTTTTGACGATGTCCTCGGTCTTGAGGGTAGAGATGGAAGAGGTGAGGTCCCGCTCCTTTTGGGTTCCGTAGCCGATCACCAAGACCTCGTCCAAGGAACCGATGGCTTCCTGTAGGGTTAAGTCGATGGTCGTCTGATTGCCGACTAGGATCTCCTGGGCTTCATAGCCTACGAAGGAAAACACCAGAAGGGCTTCGGGAGAAGAGACGGTGATGGAGTATTTACCGTCAATGTCCGTGACGGTTCCGTTGTTGGTTCCTTTTTCAAGGACAGTGACGCCGGGGAGGCCGAAGCCGGTGGCGTCGAGGATCGTTCCGCTGACTTGGGCGGACTGGGCAAATGCCGTAAGTGAAACGGACCAGACTAGCAGGGCCGTCATCATGGAAAGTTTGGCGAGAGAGCGAATCTCTGCCTTCCATGCCTCCTTACTCGATGGTAAAGGCATCTTCATACGAAAGAAATTTTGGGTTTGACTAAAGAATTTGTGGTAGTCTCCGGCTTTTCCGTGAGAACGTCATGAATGTAGAAAAGAGAAAAGCGGAGAAGATTGAATCGGTACTGCCAAACTGATAAAAATCCGGTTTTAACGAAATTTTAGAGAGTCAAATATCCCCGTTCAGTTTCGGTTAAAAGCGTCTTTAGAAGCTCCTGAAGCGGTTTTGAATCTATTTAGTCCCGCGTGGATACTAAGCAGTTGAAAAAAGCGGTCCGAGGACTTTTTTAGCCTTTTAGAAAGCGATATTCTGAGCCGGGCTAGTTGCTGGAGAAGTCTTGGCTTACCAGTAGATCACTCCACTTGGGTTGTTGGATTTCGGATTCCTTGAGACTGAGAAGAACTTTTTTTCGGAAAGCCCAAACGGTATTTTTCCTTAGATCCAGCTGCTCCGCCAGCTGTTCCAGCGTCTTCTTTTCATGCTTGGTGATTGCGTTGTAGGCGATAAAGAAGGCTTTGTCCAGCGGGAATTTAATACCCTGGAAGATCGTGCCCGCAGTAGCCGAATCTATATGGCCACACTTGCTGCAGCGCCTTGTGAAAAGCTTCGGGCCTTTTGCACTTTTTGGGTTATTGCAGTGACGGCATTCAAACCCATTGCCCCACTTGAACTCTTCGAGGTAGCGGAGGCAAGCAGATGGGTCGGGGAATATCTTTCTGAATTCCTCCAGAGTCAGGAGCTTGTTGCTGAGGCGGGCTTGGAAGGACTCCCGGATGCTGCTTTTCAGTTTGTAATTGTCTTTGTCAAGGAGGGAGTTGATTCGTTTGATCTCCTCATCCCGTTCGTTGACTTGCAGGGCGTACTCCTCCAGCAGCTTATTTTTCTCCGCCAACTCACGGGTTCTTTCACTCACCTTTTGCTCGAGCTCGCGGTTGACTTTGTCTTTCAACGCTACATTAGTTTCGATCTGCCGGATGGTTCGCCGCATCGCCCGATCCCGGTTGTCTTTGAGGATTCTCACCCGATCTGCCAAGGCAAAAGTGAGCAGCAACATCTCGATCAAAAAGGCGATGTGAAGACTGTAATAGAGGAGGGTATGGTGAGGGATAATCGCCGAGTTGACCAGGGCTTTGATCGTCACGCCAAGAAATAAAACCCCGTACGCGATCACAAAAAAGCGGGCGACCTTGTAGCCTTTGCTCCAGATGTGGATGCTGGCCACAAAGATGAAAAAGAACGGAATCACGTCGTAAAACTTGATCTCAAAGAGCTTTTGGTCGACCAAAAAACCACCCAGAAACAGTAGCGTTTTCAAAGCGAGCATGCCTAATAAGATCAAATGGATGGGATAGGAACGGTTTCTTGTATTTAGAAACTTGATGGAGAAAAGGATCGCCCAGAGGATGATCGAGTAGCTGAACACTCCGTTGGCGATCTGGTTTAGAGCCGGACTGTCTGGCCAGAGGTATTGGAATGCGATGCCATCTACACACATCGCGTAGATCGCTACGCTGGTGAGGTAGAAGGTGTAATAGAGATATTTCACCTCACGGATGGCCGAATAGATAAGCAGGTTGTACAGCGCCAGGATAGCGATCATCCCGTAGAAGAGCCCATAGGCGAAGTACTCGTTAAGCGCATAGTAGACAAAGCGGTTGACCGAGCGGACCGCGATTCGGATGTCAGCCTTTTGAGAAGATCTGATCTTGAAATAGTAATTGGAGATCCCCTCGGTCTCGTTTGCGATGATCAGCTCAAAATTCTTGTGCTTGAAAGACCGGACTTCAAACGGAAGCGCATCCCCGAGCTGGGCTTCCTGATAGCTGCCGTCGCGCTCGGGTAGGTAAGCGGTGAGGAAATCAATGCTCTGGTCATAAAATTCGATCACCCATTTCTTGGAGCTTTTGGGATCATTTTCAATGGAAAGCTTCACCCAATAGGTATGGTGGACGTCAAAATTACTTTTGTTGATCTCCGGACGGATCTTGAAGTTCGCCTGGAAATCTGCCGGGATGATGTCGTCGAAACTGAGTTCGTTGGTACTGTCTTCGAAAAACTCCAGTTGGCCGATCGTAAAGATTCGTTCTTCGAGGCTGTCATCGATCTTCAGCGTGGAGGATCCGGAGATCCGCTGGCCAAGTGAACTGATCGATGTGGAAAAAAATAAAAGGAAACCAATCACTAAATAGCTCTTGATCATGATTTGTTGGTTTAGGTAGTTCTAAATTACCACAAAAAGAGCGGCTAGACATCGATAGGATAGACGCTAGATGTAAGACGTTAGATCTAAGACCTAAGATTCAAAACGACCTCCCGATCTGATTGCCTTTTGCCCACTGGCGGACAAAACTGTCCGAATGCTAGCTCCTAAATTGCGCTTTTTGCCCAGCAAATACGCTTTTTGACTGGCATGGAATAGGCTAAGGATGTGGTGCGTTTCTATATTTTCCGGTTTTCAAATCTTTCAATTTTCCAATCCCCAATGCTGAAAAATTACTTTAAAATCGCCTGGAGAGGCCTGACCCGAAGCAAATGGGTAGGGGTGATCAATATAGTCGGACTGACCATCGGTATCACAGCGGCCTTGCTGCTCTTTGTGGTTGTTGAATACGAACTGAGTTATGATAAGTTTCAGTCAAACTACGGTCAGGTCTATCGGATATTTACGAAAGATCAGGGACAGGATGGCTTGGACCAAAATCCCGGCGTGGCGAATCCGGTGCCTGATGCCTTGATGAGCGAAAAACTTGGCTTTGACAAAGTCGTGCCGGTGATCGCTCACAGTGAGGTTCAGGTCAATGTACGCAAGTCCGAATCTGCAGATACCCCGGATAAGCACAAAGCCGAGACTCTGTTTTTTTCCACCTCTGAATACAAGGATCTATTTGATTTGGAATTTCTTTCGGGGAGTGAAAAAGCCCTGGATCAACCCGAACAGGTGATTTTGACGCAGTCTGAGGGAGAGAAGTATTTTGGAAGCTGGGAAAATGCGTTGGGAAAAACCATAGAATTGACCAATGGAGTATCGCTTGTGGTAGGTGGTGTAGTGGCCGAATTGCCAGAAAACAGCAATTTTGATTTTGACCTCCTCGTGTCTTATGAGACGATTCGGTCACATCAGGACACCTTTGAATACGATCTGTCGGAGTGGGGCAGTACCGGGAGCAATTTCCAGGTGTATGTCCTGGCTAATACTGAGACCGATCTGGCTTTGGCACAAAGCCAACTGGATGATTTCTCCAAGAAACATTTTGAGGGCAGAGGCAATTCGGTGCGAACTCATGGAATGCAGGCGCTCAGCGACATTCATTTCAATACGGAATTGGAACCATTGAGCGGTCGCTTGGTCAGAAAATCCACCATTCAGACCCTGATTCTCGTTGGTATTTTCATCCTCGTCATGGCTTCAATTAACTTTGTCAACCTGACCACTTCGCTTGCTATCGGCAAAAGCAAAGAGATCGGCGTCCGTAAAGTCATGGGCAGCTCCAGAACTCAGATTGCTCTGCAGTCACTGGGCGAGACGTTTTTGTCAGTAATCATCTCGGCGGGGATGGCTTTGGTCTTGGCAAATCTGTTGATGCCGTTTTTGGACAAGATCGCGGATGTGCCTGCTGATATCAGCTTTTTTCAGCCGGTGATCTTGGGCTTTATGGTACTGCTGATTGTGGTACTGACGTTGCTTTCCGGCTTTTATCCCGCTTTGATAATTTCCAGGTTCAAACCTATCCAGGCCTTGAAAAATAAGTTTCAGGGTGCTGAAATCGGTGGCGTTCCGATCCGCAGAGGCTTGGTGGTGCTGCAGTTTGCCATTGCTCAGATCCTCATGATCGGGACACTGATCGCCGTGAGGCAGATGAATCTGGTGCAGGAGACCGATCTTGGTTTCAACAAAGAAGCCATCTATTTCATGGATGTGCCTTCTGACTCTCGTGAAAGTGTGCGAATCGAGTCTTTCAAGCAGGAATTGCTGAGAATTCCGGGCGTACTGTCGGCTAGTATGGGCTCGGATGTGCCTTCCTCTGACAACAACTCTGCTTCTAATTTTTATTTCGATCAAAAGCAGGAAGATGTGCCTTTTCCAGCGTTTCTGAAGTTTGCCGATGAAGATTACTTTGAGCTCTACGAAATGGAATTCGCGGCTGGAGCAGGCTATCCAGCCAGCGACACCATCCGAAATGCTGTAATCAACGAGACTATGGCCAGAAAACTGATGCTCGGATCGCCCGAGGAAGCCATTGGCAAGTTGATCCGTCTGGGTGGTGGAGAATGGGTGCCGGTCACCGGAGTGGTCAAGGATTTTACGGTCAATTCACTTCGGGAGGAAATCAAGCAGCTGCTAATCACCACTTTCAAATCCCAATATCGCCAAGTAGCTGTCCGCCTGGACAAAACGGCAGGCAAATCAACGCTGGAAGCGATTCAGGGGAAGTTTGAGCAGCACTACCCGGAGCAGATCTTCACCGCCCAGTTTCTCGACGAATCCATTGCGGAGTTCTATGAGTCCGAGCAAAAGCTGGCTTTAGTCTATAAGATCTTCGCTGGCCTGGCCGTCCTGATCTCCTGCATCGGATTGTATGGCTTGGTTTCCTTCATGATCGGTCAGAAAGTCAAAGAAATCGGCATCCGAAAAGTGCTGGGAGCTTCGGTTTCCCAGATCACGTTTATGCTTTCCAGGGAGTTTTTGATCATGGTGTTGATCGCGTTTGGAGTGGCGATTCCGCTGGCTTACTACATGATGAAAGAGTGGCTGGAAACCTTTGCCTATCAAACTCAGATCTCAGTCGGCCTCTTTGCGCTGGTGATGGCAGCGTCGCTTTTGCTGACGATCCTGACTGTCGGATCAAAGGCCGTGAGGGCAGCGATCGCCAATCCGGTGAAAAGCCTGAAGGACGAATAGGCAGCGATTTATCAAGACAAATTGCTTTCAAAGCCCGGATCAGAAACTATCCGGGCTTTTTGTTTTTCGGCCAAAGAAAACGAGATCCTTGAAAACGGATTTTGCGGTCATTGATTCAACTTTGGCGCCCTTTACCTCGAACTTTCGGGGCGGATTTTCCAATCATCCGATTCGATTTGGTCTGGTGAAGGGGATTAGATAAATAGAAAATCCTAGATTTCGCTCCCGTTTCATTTTATCACTCAAACCGATTTGTTGTGAATGCAACTATTAAAAAAGCTTCGTGGTGGTTCTTTGCTTTGTTAGCTGTTGTCATCGGACTCTATCCGGCGATCTATTTCTGGGCCGACAGCAATTTCGGCTTACTTCAGTCCAAGCCGGAGACACTTCTGGCTGATCCAGTCTGGAACGTCGCCTTCTACACGCATATCCTATGCGGGGGCTTTGCTTTGTTAAGCGGCTGGATTCAATTTGACAAAGGGCTGCGCGACAGAAAGCGGAAACTTCACAAACGGATCGGAATGGCTTATGTGACCGCGGTGTTCTTCAGCAGTCTGGCGGGGATCTACATCGGCCTGTTTGCGACTGGTGGACTGGTAAGCATACTGGGATTTGTTAGTTTGGGCGTCATCTGGCTTTGCACTACGATGATGGGCTGGTTTACCGCCAAAAAACACGATTACGTGGCACACGAAGACTGGATGATCTTCAGCTATGCCGCCGCTTTTGCTGCGGTGACGCTGAGGATCTGGCTTCCGATCCTGATCGTTTTGCATCAGGGCGAATTTATACCGGCCTACCATATTGTCGCTTGGCTGTGTTGGGTTCCAAACATTCTGGTGGCTTTCTGGCTCGTAAGGAGGAGGAGAGTCGCTTCACAATCGATTAGAAACGCCTAAAAACAAAAAAGCCCTGATCCGAAGAACAGGGCTTGGGGTGTGTTGGTTTAGTTTTAGAAGTACTTGTCCGCTACGCCTCACGCGCACAGGCCTGGCGGATTAGAAATACAGCGTTTTTGTTCTTCCTTTGGCATCTGCCAATTCCATGTAGACTTGATCGGACTGCATTCCGGCGAAGGAGAAGTTTTTGGTAAATCCCTCAGGCTGGTCTATCTGCTCTTCGTGGATCAGTTTTCCTGTCTCAGAAGCGAAGATTTTTACCTGAACACCAGGCTCCAACAGTCCAATTACTGCCAATCTCACGGTGTTTTCGTCCAAGCTTTTTCCGTATGCCATCAGTGGCAACTCTGAAGCTGGAATCGGTTGATCCATCGTCTCTACGGTGTAGCGAACCTCATCTTCATTGGTGGCGATCCTTACCTGATATTCTCCCGCCGGCAGATTGGTCAGATTGTAGGGGACGACCAGATTTTCGTCTTGTACGCTGACCTTTCTGCTGCTCAGGACTTTGCCTTCAGGAGTGAGAATGGACACTTTGGCGGCGCCGACTCCTTCTTTCAGGGTGATCGTTACTTTTTTATAGTTGGTGTTTACGGCGGAGAGTTCTTTCAAGTCTTCGCTTGCCTGCGCTGAGAATGCGCCAAAAGATAATGCGCTAGCTAGTGCTACTGTGAATAAGGTTTTCATAATCATTTGTTGGTTTAGAGTTATACTTATCTCTTTGCGAAGCTCGTACCAATCAAAATATCATGAATGAAATAGAAGGGAGGTGCACGTGTTAATTGTTAACTTTTTAAAAAGTCTACGGAATTTCATTCTGAATAATTCACCGATTTTTAACAAAACCTGTATAATAATCGCTCACTCTGCCGTCCGCTTGTTCTGCTGGCGGACACTTTTGGCGAAATTTGACCAAATCTCAGGTTGCATCGGGTCCGGATTATTACCAAAATTTAATTTTGAAAATAGTCAAAAAACATTGGCAGCGATTTCAAACCAGAACTTTGCCTGTTCGGGACCGTACACTTTTCGTCCGAAATACATCAAAAGGCGCCCCGATTAGTTCTTGTTCCAGTAGATCTTCAGGTTTTTGGTGGCGCGGCCCGAGGCGATGAGCTCCGGCTTGCCGTCTCCATCGAGATCAGCTGCTTGCAGATCTTCGCAAGCCATCCCGTTTTTGTCGATCCAATATTCCTCAAATTCAGTAAATGAGCTGTTTTTGGGAACAAAGAGTTTGACTCCCAATTCTCCTGCTGCGTTGGGCACCCGCCAACCGACGGCGATCTGGTCCGATCCAAGTCCCAGAAAATCTCCAACGGCGAGCGCATGACCCTCTTTGAGTTGGTCACTCAAGACGGTTCGTGTGCCTGGAACAAGGTCATATGCGACGAGTTGATTTCCGTGTATGGGTTCGACGGTCGCTAGGAAGTGGGTTTGATTCTCAGTCAACCCCATTCGCAGCTCACCTACGCCGTCATTTTCAGGTAAAGGGAAAGGTGTTGTATTCCAGGTACGACCTTCTTTTGTTATCGTCTTTACGCCTTCTTTTCCTCCCAAAAGAAAGGATTTCGAATTTTGGTCGGCGGCGACATCCATATTGTGGGTCAGATGCATGGACTCATCGATCACTTCGTAGGTCCAGTCACCCGCTGGATTTTTGGGATACTCGTAGGCGATGACTTTCACGCCAGCGCCTTCCCCGTTGGCATTGCCACGGCCATGCAGTGGAACGACGATCAAGTAAGATTTCTTTCCGTTTTCCAGCCAGCGCATCCGGTGGGTCGTGGGCTCGTGGTGGAGTTGCTTTGGAGTCCATGGTTGAGTGGGATCGGCAGGGCGAACCAGGTAAAAGACTGCGCCCGACTTGGTCGTGTCAGAGGTTTCGCCGGGATTCCATTGGGCACCGACGGCGATCTCAACTTTGCCGTCCCCGTCCAGATCCCGGGCGGCGATGCATACGTTGTCAGATGCAGTGAGATTTTCCGCGATGATATGTTTTTCCCAAGCTCCGTTACGGTACCAGACGATCTGTTTTTTGTCCGCCAATAGGATGTCCTCCTTCCCGTCTCCGTCCACGTCTCCGATGGCCATTCCGTAGCCAATTGCAACGGCGGCGTCAATTTCCTGTGCTTCGAATTTTGGCTCGGAAAGGAATTGGAAAGCAGTGACAAGAGAAATCAGCGGAAAAGTCAGCATGGCGTTTTGGGGTAGGTTCAGTTTCAATATAGTCCATTTTCTCACGAAACGGATAGAACTACCTTCGCAATATTCCCTGTCGATGAGTGTCTGGGCAGAATTTTAGGAATGTGCGTCTACGAACAAAATTGTTCGCCAATAATTTACGGAAAACGAGGAAAAGCCCTCAACCCCGTTAGTTAGGATATTTTTCATGGCATGGAAGTGGAAAAGCATCTGTCGATTGATGAGCTATAGACTTTCGGTTTCGACCGGAATTTTGTCCGTCCTTTATTTGAAGTGCCAAACCAATATTATCCCTATTGATCAACCTATTCTCCCAGGCCATGTTTAAAAACTACTTTAAAATCGCCCTTCGAAATCTCGCTAAAAGCAAGCTGCACACCGGGATTAACCTGATCGGGCTCACGCTGGGTTTGGGTGTCAGCATTCTGATCTTCTTTTTTGTACAGTTTGAGAGCAGCTTCGACAATTTCCACGAAGAAAGCGATCGGATTTTTCGGGTGGAACGGCATGAAAAAGGGGAAGAGGAGATGTTTTCCGGGTTTTCAACGCCGGTCATCACCGCGCCTACTTTCGCCGCCGAGTTTCCGCAGGTGACTCATACGACCCGGCTCATTGGCAGCTCCGCGCAGGCCTATCTGGATGACGAGACCACTCAGACCCAGCAATTCCTGAGCGTAAGCCCCGACTTCTTGGAGATTTTCGGCTTCAAGTTGCTTCAGGGAACAAAGGAGCAGGCTTTGAAGGACAAATTTGGGGTGGTGGTCACCGAGGAGACAGCGAAGAAGTATTTTGGCGATGCCAATCCGATGGGGAAATCCATCCGGATTCAAATGGGGGACAACTACGAGGAGTATCAGGTGACGGGACTTTTGGAAGATCTTCCGGCTAACTCGAGTATTAAGTTTGAGATGCTGGTGAACGATGAAAATCTGGATTTTAGCATACCCAAGCAAAATCAGGAATCATGGTACAACGTCTATGGAGATACCTATGTGAAGCTCAACGAAGCGCAGTCAAAAGCCGCAGTGGAGGCAGGAGTAGACCCGATGATGAAGAAAGTACTGGGCGAGAACTATAAAGCGGGAGAGTATTTCTTTACCCTCCAGCCGATCGCTGAGATCCACCTTTCGGACAATCCTGATACCGGAATGGCTGAAACTACCCGCCCAACCCTGCTTTGGATATTGGCTGGGATTGCATTTTTGATCCTCCTCATCGCCTGCATCAATTTCACCACCATGGCAATCGGGCGCTCAACTACCCGTGCCAAAGAAGTGGGAGTGCGCAAGACGATGGGGGCTGAGTTTGGACAGCTGGTGATCCAGTTTTTGACGGAGGCATTTCTGGTCACAGTCGCTGCGTTGGTCCTGGGCTTGATCCTCGCCGAGGTGCTGCTTCCGACCTTCAATGAGCTGTTTGACAAAAAACTCGAGCTGGTGTACGGGCCGACTCAGATCCTGATTCTGCTTGGATTAGTGCTGGGGATCACGGCTTTGGCAGGAGCGTATCCGGCGTTTTTTATGTCCAATCTGCGGCCGATCAAAGTGCTGAAGGGGAATCTCTCGATCCGGTTTGGAAAGCAGGGGCTTCGCAAAGGGTTGGTCGCGTTTCAGTTTTTCATATCCTTTATGCTGATCGCATCGACCCTGATCATGGTCCATCAGATGAATGCGATCCGGGATTATGATCTCGGTTTTGATCAGGAAATGATCGTGCTGGTCGATGTGCCGGATGCGCCGGGTACCAACTTTAGGCAGACAATCAGCGCCAGTTTTGCGCAGGCGGAGATTTACCGACAGGCATTGATGGGGAGGTCGGAGATTCTGTCTGCCGGCATCACCATTGCCACCTACGGGGATGACTCATTTTGGGATGGTGGGTTCCCGACGCCGGATGAAAAACAGTTTAATTTTCGCTTGAATTTTATCGGCGGGGATTATGTGAAGACGCTCGGACTGGAGCTCGTCAAAGGTCGGGACCTAAACCCGCAAATAGGAGCTGACAGCAGCGGCGTGCTCATCAATGAGACTTTCGCCAAGGCGATGGGTTGGGATGATCCCTTGGGAGAAATGCTGCCAAGCAACAAGATCAAAAGCCATGAGATCGTCGGCGTGCTGAAGGATTTCAATCACAATTCGCTGTACAAGGAAATCGAGCCGGTCATCCTGGCCAAAAGCCCCGATGTAATCTTCAGCGGGATCAATACGCTGATGATCCACTCCGCGACCAACCCAAAAGTGATGGTAAAAGGTGCAGGAACCGACTTTGAGGCTTTCAGAGCTTTGCTAGAAAGCGAATGGGAGCGGGTTTTTCCGATGGAAGCTTTTAGCTTTAATTTCTTGGATGAGACGGTTCAAAAGCAATATGTCGCCGACGAGCGATTGGGCAAGATGGTATTCCTTGCAGCCTGTATTGCGATCCTGATTGCTGCGATGGGATTATTTGCGATGGCGGCTTTGAGTATCGCAGGGCGAACCAAGGAGATCGGAATCCGCAGAGTTTTAGGGGCGTCGAGCTGGAGTATTTCCTGGATGTTCAACAAAGAGTTTCTGGTCATCACGATCATCGGTGTGGTGGTCGCGCTTCCCCTGAGTCTGTATTTTATGCAGAGCTGGTTGGAGCAATTTGCGGTGAAGGAATGGCCGTCATGGGTTAACTTCCTGCTGCTGGCCATCGGAGGAATCGCCTTTACCATCGCGGTGATCTCTGCGCAGTCTTATCGGGCCACTCAAATGAATCCGGTAAAGACGCTGAAGGATGAATGATAAAAAGTATCAAGACGCTAGTATCAAGTATCAAGACAAGAAGCAAGAGACAAGAGGAAGAAAAAATTACGATTTACGAATTACGATCTACGAGGTCTTGTATGGTATTAAAGCCATCTACTCTAGGAAACCTTACAACTTTGCAACCCCAATTTTCCAATCTTCCAATTTTGAAATCTTCCAATTCAAATGCTGAAAAACTACTTTAAAATCGCCTGGAGAAATCTCACCCGAAACAAGCTCAGGACTTTTATCCATGTGCTGGGGCTGTCATTGGGGATTTCCATCTGCTTTTTGATCTTCAATCTGGTCTTTCATTCATACAGCTACGATACCTTTCACCCGGACGTGGATCGGATCTACCGAGTGAACACGGTGACCGAGTGGGATGGTGAAAGCTATCCAAATTCAGGTACGCCCGGGCCACTGGGAGAGGTGATTCAGGATGAGATATCGACGGTAACGGACAAAGGCCGACTGTATACCCTAAGTCAAACGCTGGTTGCCAATCCGGAGCAGAACAAAGTGTACGGGCGGGTCGACGGAGCAACCTTTGCCGACCCTGGTTTTTTCAGGATCTTCCCGAGGAAGTGGCTTGCGGGGAATCCCGAAACTGCCCTGAATGCTCCCTATTCGGCCGTCATCTCGGAGGCAAGCCTGCACCGCTATTTCCCGGGATTGGATCCAGCGGCGGTTTTGGGGAAAGAACTTCTTTGGATAGACTCTGACTCAATTGTCGCCCAGGTGACGGGTGTGGTGGAAGATTTCAAAGAACATTCGGACTTTATCTTTACGGACTTCATCTCCTTTAGCACCATCAAAAAGAGCGAGGCTGAGGATTGGTATGGCCTTCACAGTTGGGGAAATGTCAATTCAAGTTCCCAGTTGTTTGTCAAAGCAACAGAAGGAGTCGACAAAAGCCAATTGGATGAGGGGTTTGTGGCGATCGTAGCAAAGAATTACGAGAAAAAAGAGGAGGGCGAAGGGAAGACCAGCTTTTTCATGGAGCCGCTGTCGGAGATGCATTTCTCGCACAATTATTCCGAGACAAACGTGTCCAAAGTTTTTTTACAGGGATTGGTCTATATCGGGCTGATTATCTTGGTTTTGGCAGCCTTGAATTTCATCAATCTAGAGACCGCTCAGGCGATTGGGAGGGCCAAGGAAGTGGGCATCCGCAAGACGCTGGGAGGCAGACGGCCTCAGCTCATCTTTCAGTTTTTGACCGAAACCTACCTGATCGTTCTTCTGGCGACGGTTTTTGGGATAGTGTTTGTCGAGGTTTTGAAAGTCCTCTTTTCGGATTACCTCCCTTCGGAGTTTGTCATCGATCATTTAAGTGGGATAAATTTCACGTTTTATGCCTTGTTTCCGCTCCTGATCACGCTGATCTCGGGGATCTATCCGTCGCTGGTTTTGTCTGGATATCAGCCGCAGCGCGCATTGAAAGGCGACTCTTCCAGCCACAGAGGCTTTTCGGTCGGTGTGTTTTTGAGAAAAAACCTGACCGTGCTGCAATTTTCAGCCTCAATTGCTTTTATCATCTTGGTTTTGGTGCTCAATCAGCAGATCAAGTACGTCTCCAGCCAGCCTTTGGGATTTGAAAAAGAGGAAGTGATGTACGCCTCACTTCCCTTTCTTTCTCCCACCGATAAGATGATACAGCTACAGGAAAGACTGAATCAAAAAAGCATCGTGAAGGGGAGCAGCCTGAGCGGTAATCTCGTGACCTCGACGAGTCTTTGGACTTCAGATGCGTCTGTGCCGGTAGATACGACCGAGAAGCGGATGAATATTCAGGTGATGAACGTGGATTCTGCTTTTGTCCGGGTCAATGGGGTGCCGCTCCTGGCGGGAAATCCTGGCTCCAACCGTCAAGACGAGGTCGTGGTCAATGAGAACTTCCTAAAGGAAGCCGGCATCGCTACTCCCGAGGCAGCCGTCGGTATGGATATTAAATTCAATGATGAGCAGAAGAAAATTGTCGGCGTGGTGGCCAATTTCCACTCCCGCACACTTCGGGAGGAGATCCGTCCCATGTTGCTGACGGTCAATCCCCAATACTTCCAATCGATCACCGTCAAGCTGGAAAAAGGGCAAAATCTGGCCGCCGTTAAATTAGAACTGGAGGAGGCTTACAAGGAGATTTTTCCCTATGAGACAGCGGAGTTTAAGTTTATGGACACGCAGATCGAGCGGTTTTACGCCGAGGATCTCCGCATCCGCAATGTGCTAGGGGGCTCTTGCATCCTGGCGATCCTGATCTCTGCGATGGGTTTGTTTGGGCTTTCTTCCTACACGATCGCCCAGCGAACCAAGGAGATCAGTATCCGAAAGGTGCTCGGAGCCACCGTGCTTCAGATCTTGGGTTTGATTACCAAAGAGTATGTGTTGCTCGTGCTGGTCTCATTCGCGCTAGCGGTGTATCCGGCTTACTACTTTCTGAGCGATTGGCTCGATGGTTTTACGTATAAGATTTCCATGCCCTTTTCGCTCTTTGCACTGTCAGGACTCGGAGTGATGGCCATTTGTCTGCTGATCGTGGGACTGCATTCCTATGTGGCCGCACAGACCAATCCCGCAAAGGTACTGAAGGATGAGTAGCTCAGTAAAAGTCTCTATGAGCAGTACATCTTTAACTGCCTAAAACAACTTTTACCGTCACCAGCAACTGTCCGAGATGACGCTGGGTATGCTCGGCTGCGTGAAAAACCAAGCCACCGACCGTGGAAGGCAATTGCGCCCTGCCTACTCCTCGATAATCAGGGAGCGTCTCGGGATTGATCTTTGATACAAAATCCAAAAAGTCAACGATCTGGCGGTCGAGATTTTCCAATAGAATTTGCGTGGTCAGATTCGTATCTGGAACGCCTTCTTTTTTGAGATAAGCGAATTGCTGCTCGCTCAGCGTTTTCGCCTGGGCGTAGGTCGCCATCCGATCGATCACTCCCGTGATGTGCTGCAGGTGGAATCCCGGGCTGGCCAGTCCCATGGGCTTTTCCCAAAGTAATTCGTCAGGGAAGTCTTGCATCAATTCGTGGATTTCGTTTTGTGCCTGTTTGATCGCATGAGCTACTGGCTGCAAAAGTGGCGGAAAACCGGCCAGTGGACCTCTGAGCCATACTTCGGGTGGGGTTGTCATGAGGATGGATTTAAGGGTTTGATTCTTTTCTCTCCAAGGTTGAAGCTATGACCGATTTCATTTCTCCGCTCCGAACACGCGACCACATTCGGCTTGCACCAGACCGTAAAAGACCTTTCAGACTCCCTTCTGATTACAAGATCTCGATGCTGAATTTCTTTGTCTCAGATGCTCCTGGAGCAAGCATACGAATGCCTTCTTTTTCAGCCAACTTTCCGGAATGCTGGGCAGAGTCCGCGATTCCCAACCAAGGTTCAAGGCAGACAAACGACGCTCCTGGCTTCGCCCAAATGCCCAGGTAATCAAAGTCTCCAAATTCCATCTTTACAATAGGCCCTTTTTCCCGATGACTGAGGGATACTTCTCTGGACTTCAGCCCTTTGAAGATCAATGCATCTTGGTCGAAAATATGCGCATGCAAAGGGAGCTCTTTCGTGGAGTACAGGACCATTTCACCTTTTTCCCCGATCAGTCCCTCAGGAGTAATCATCCAGGTAGTATCGTGTTCAATTTGAGGGAATTCGATTTGATAATCTTCGATTTGCTCACCGGGCAGGAGTGGACAGGCAAATGCCGGATGACCTCCAAGCGAATAGTACAGGTCTTGGGTATCCAGGTTTGAAACCTGATGGGAGACCTCCAGACGGTTGCCGGAAAGCCGGAAAGTGACCTCTAACGAGAAGATAAATGGATAGACTTCGAGCGTTTCTGGGCTGGAATCGAACCGAAATACCAGAGTGTCCGGAAGGTGTTGTATGAGTTTGGCTTGGTTCGAGTTTCGCACAAACCCATGCTTAGGTAGGGCATATTCGGTTCCTTGGTAGCTGGTTTTACCATTCTTCAATGCGCCGATATTTGGAAAAAGAATCGGTGCCTGTCCCGTCCAAAATTGTGGGTCTCCCTGCCAGAGATGTTCTTGGCCGTTGATTTTTGAGATAATGGAGCTGAGCTCCATTCCCTTATGTTTTACGCTGACTTGGAGTGACTCGGACTCAATGGTGTAGTGCATGGCTTGTCATAAAAAGAAGCCGAAAGATAGGGGAGAGTGCGCAGATGAGTCCTTGAACCGCTTCAAAACTTTTTTCAATTCTTAACTTCCAACCTTCAACATATCGTCTAGCAGGTTGGAACCTCCTAACCTCCCAACTTCCCGACTCCCAAACCTCCCACTTTTTTATTATTTTAGACCAAACCCAAAAAACCATGCGATCCTCTCTCACCGTCCTTTTCCTGTTTATGCTTGCTTTGATCTCTATCTCCTGCCAAAGTCCGGAGACTACGGGCCCAGTGCGACTGTTTGACGGAAAAACTTTTCAAGGCTGGGAAGGGGACACGACAGATACCTGGCGGATTGTGGGTGGAGAGCTCGTTGGAGGCTCGTTGGTAAACACGGTTCCGAACAATGACTTCTTGGTGACCGAGCGGGAATATGGAAACTTCGTCCTTACGCTGAAGATCAAACTAACGGGAGAAGAGGGCTTTATCAACTCGGGAATCCAATTTCATTCCCAACGGTTGGTCGACCCGGCCTATGAGATGACGGGCTATCAAGCCGACTGGGGCGAGGGATACTGGGCCAGTCTCTACGACGAATCGCGGCGAAACAAGACGCTGATCGCACCCGATTCGGCGCAAGTGTTGAGTTGGATCAAGAAGAATGACTGGAACGACTATAAGATTCACACTGAGGATGGCCGGATACAGCTCTTCATCAACGGACATCAAACCGTGGACTACACCGAGTCCGACCCTGCAATCCCACAGGCTGGGTTGATCGGTTTCCAAATCCATGGAGGCGGCAAGGCCCAGGTTGCAATCAAGGATGTTTTTATTGAAGAACTCGGCGAAAACCAATAGATTAAACATTTATTTCCCTGCCAGTCAATACCCAATAACCCCAAAACTTGATGAAAACCTACCGCCTGTCAATCGTTTTTGCCTTGCTACTTTTTGCCATCACTGCCAAAGGCCAGGATACTGAACCTGACAGAGAATTTCGCCTCTCTGCGACCATGCTGGGATACTTTGCAGAAGATGGGACCAGAAATCCGACTTTGAAAGCGAAAAAAGGCGAAACCGTCCGCATCACTATCACCAACGGGGAGCTCATGACGCACGACGTGGCGATGGAGAAACTCAAGATCAAGAGTGAAACCATCATTGAAAAAGGCACGAGCACCAGCATCGCCTTTGTCGCGGTGGATGACGACACGTACTACTGCACGGTACCGGGGCACCGGGCTGCCGGAATGGTTGGGAAGTTTGAAATCCTTCAAGAAGGCGAAACGGAGGAGATAGCCAAGGGAGTTCTTCCCATAAAAGACGGTCGGTCTCTCAATCTAAACTTTGAAACCGGCACGCTGGACAATTGGACGGCGGACGGGGATGCCTTCGCCAGTCCGCTCATCCAGTCCGACCCTTCACCGCTGCATGGAGAAGAAGGTCCGATTTTCTTTGAAGGCGAAAATTTTCTGACCAGCGGAGGACTGAAAAACTACCAGCTTACCGGCTCGCTCACCTCTGACAGCTTTAAAATTACAGCTCCATTTGCTGCATTCCGGGTTTCCGGTGGTGCCTTGGTGGATACCCGCGTGGAACTGGTTTTGGCCGAAACTGATGAGGTAATTTTTAGCTCAACAGGACAG
The DNA here is from genome assembly GCF_000429445.1 of Algoriphagus terrigena DSM 22685. Lineage (GTDB taxonomy): Bacteria > Bacteroidota > Bacteroidia > Cytophagales > Cyclobacteriaceae > Algoriphagus > Algoriphagus terrigena. The sequence continues at coordinate 68,489 of NZ_AUBW01000009.1, read as the reverse complement.
GGGAGAGCTACGCTGCAGCCGGTGGTTGCTGATCTGACACCGTTTTTGGGCAAGGAAATCTTCATCAGGATTATCGACAACGAAACCGGGATTTCTCAGATCCCCTATATCTCTGATGACAAGTGGGCCCATATCAATTTCGATGACTTCCGCTTTTACTCCTCCAGACCCAATTTTCCCAATGAACTGAGCAAAGACGATATCATTGTCCTTCCGCCGCTGGATCCGGTGCTGAACGCCGGTCTAACCGGTTTACAAGCTGCCGCGACCATGACGCCTCCTGCGGGATTCAAGGTGACCCTGGCGGCTTCGGAGCCGGAGATTATCCGCCCGATCAGTTTTACCATTGATGCCAAAAATAGACTTTGGGTGGTGGAAGGCCACACGTATCCGGTCCCTGCGCCAGAAGGAGAAGGTAAGGACCGAGTTCTGATCTTCGAGGACACGAATGGTGACGGCTCGCTGGACAGTAGAAAAGTCTTTGCCGAGGGCCTAAATCTAGTCAGCGGCATAGAAGTCGGAATGGGTGGAGTTTGGCTCGGAGCGGCGCCTTACCTGCTTTTTATCCCGATCGATCATGAAACGGACAAGCCCGCCGGCCCGGCACAAAAACTGCTCGACGGCTGGGGAACCCAAGACACCCACGAGGTATTGAACAACCTGCGCTGGGGACCGGATGGCTGGCTCTACGGCACCCATGGGGTGTTTACCCACTCCAATGTCGGCAAGCCAGGTGCCCCGGATTCCGAGCGGACCAAGATCAACGCAGGAGTCTGGAGATATCATCCGACAAGGCATGAATTTGAGGTGTTTGCCGAGGGCAGCAGCAATCCCTGGGGGATTGACTTCAACAGCTACGGGCATTCGTTCATCACCGTATGCGTGATCCCGCATCTGTACTACGTCGTGCAAGGAGCCAGATACCAGCGACAGGCCGGCGAGCATTTCAATCCCTACACGTTCGATGACATCAAGACCATCGGAGACCATGTGCACTGGCTGGGTGACCGTGGACCTCACGCGGGGAATTTCAGATCCGCAGCAGCCGGAGGTGGCCATGCCCACGCTGGAGCAATGATCTATCTGGGTGGTGACAATTGGCCGGCGGAATACCGCGACGCGATATTTATGAACAACATCAATGGAGCGAGACTCAATATCGACGAATTGAAAAAATCCGGTTCGGGCTATGTAGGCGTGCACCATGAAGATTTCATGGCTATGAATGACTCTTGGTCGCAATGGCTCAACTTTAAGTACGATGCCAGCGGTTCGGTCTTCGCCATTGACTGGTATGACAAAAACCAGTGCCACAGCCCCAATCCGGATGTGCACGACAAATCTCTGGGAAGGATCTTCAAGATTAGCCACGAAAAAGACGTCTTCGTAACCGAAAATCTCTACGAAGCCTCCGATCTGGAGCTCGCAAACTATCAGACACATGCTAACGAATGGTACGCCCGTCAATCCAGAATTATATTGCAGGAGCGGGGAGGCAATCGCAAGTCCCAAAAAGCGCTGAAGGCTATCCTAGCCAATGATCCTGAGATCAGCCATCAGTTGCGGGCGCTGTGGACGCTACACGCCATGGAAGCAATGGATGAAAAGGAAATGCATGCACTGCTGGTTGATCCCAACGAGTATATCCGTAGCTGGGCTATTCAGCTCCTGACGGAAAACAAGTCAGTTTCAGCCGAAACGCTGGACAAATTCACCGAAATGGCAAAGGACGATTCCTCGCCGATGGTCAGACTCTACCTAGTGTCGGCGATGCTCCGTCTGCAGCCGGATCTGCGATGGAATGTGTTGACCGCTTTGTCCCAACGGGCCGAGGATGCGGAAGATCACAATCTGCCGCTGATGCTTTGGTATGCACTTGAGCCGCTGACAGACCTGAATGCCAAGCGTGCACTGACTTTGGCAGAAAACGCCAAGATTCCGATCCTGCTGGAGTATACTATGCAGAAGCTGGGGGAAAAGAATGTGATGGCTCCTCAGGATTCTACTCCGGTCCATCATTGATGATACCGCACAAGTCTAGCGGAATTTGCTGTCGTGAAACACTGGACCCAATTGGGTATTAAGATCGAGAAGTAGAAGCCCTTTTTACGCAAAACGGTAATTACCTCACAATAGGGCCGAGTCATCCAAGTAGGTCTCTTGAGCTCGATTTGGAATAAAATCGGCCTTGAATGACCAGTGGGTCAATAGTCCATGTGCTTACTGGAGGGAGGTTTATGTTTTTACGCAATAGCTATTCAAATCACGCTTACTCCGGTAATTCAAACAGAATTTCATGCTATTAATAAATTTTCAGTTTGACTGTCAACTAATTGTAGATTAGGAACAAAAAATACTTTTAATTAATTTCTAAATAGTTTATCTAGCCGCCACTAACCTTAACTAAAATAGAAATGAAGAAAAGAATGCTCTACCCGCTGATGCTTGTATTTGGTCTCGGCTTTTTAGTCTCTTGTGGCGGTAATGATGACCAACCCGGTGAAACGAGTAAGTATGTAGGACAATGGGACATGGTTTCCCTACAATACGAAGGCAGTTATAAGGCTTATCAAGGCAATGAACTTCTTGACGAGGGTGAGTTTGCCGGACAGGCAAAAGACATCACGATGGTGTGGGAATTTTTAGCAAATGAGGTAAAGGCCACAGGCGGTTTTAATATGACTATGGAGTACGGCTGGACTCCAGGAGTGGAATTTACCTATCCCGTTGCTGCGGCCACTTATGAGGGCTCGTGGTCAGTAGACGGTAGTAAGATGACCTTCCACTTCAAGACCGGGGAGGTTTCGGAAGCCAATATTATCAGCGAAACTGAGGATACCTTGGTTTTGAGCCTGCCTCAGACGCTCAAGCAATCAGGTTTCGGTGGGGAAAACGTCTTCACCATGGTTAACACCATGACCTTGAAAAGGAAATAGGGCTATATCTTTTTTCGCAGTTGAAAGGGAGCCACGGCTCCCTTTTTTTCGTTTCTGTCGAATTCGAAAACCCGCCGGCAACCTTTCTCCGTCGGCTGAGTTTGTCGCGGTATAGAGACAGTCTAGTCCTCTACCAATCCCTGAATTTTGATTTCCCCGATCAATCCAGACGGCATTGGTTTCCAAACCTTTGCGTCAAATGGCTTGTAGTCTTTGTCGACCATGTTGATCTCGTAAAAGATCTTCCATTCCTCACCCGCAAGTTCCATTGCCCGGATGCGGTTTGCTGAGAGGTTGGTGACTTCGATCCGAAGCTCGTTGCCGCGATCCTTCAATCCAGGAAGGAGGATTTCAAAGGGATTGGCCCAAAGCGTCCCCAAGTATTCGCCATTGAGGTACACCCGGGCACTTTCGCGCACATCGGGAAGCTGAAGTAGCCAGGCATCCGCTTTCCCGGGAGGTTTGTCAAAGGAAACTTCATAGGCCGCTGTCCCGCTAAAAGCTTCCGTTTCTTGGTTGATTCCAGTCCAAGAAGTAAGTGCCGTCAGGGTCTCAGACGCGGGAATGGTGGGGCCGCCTTCGACGAAGCTCAACTGATACGGACCGGCAATCACCTGCGCGTCTCCAAAGTTTTTCAGATACTGCCAGGCATCCGTCGCTTCATCGACACCCGTTTCGACGAACATAGATTTTCCGGCTTTGAGCTGGATTCTCACCAAGTTTTGTCCGGCTTCGGTTTTTACCTGAGCGACTCCACGTTTCTCCGTATCTGGATCAAAAAGCGTGATTCGGTCACTTTTCACATTGAGCGGGAGGAATGTGTCCACGTCTTTGGCTAGATGGTTCACCAAGTAGTAGACATGTTCGGTGTCGGTTTTTCTGCGGATAAACTTCAGGCCGGTCTTTACCAGACTCTCCGGCAAAATCTGCTCAGCTTCGAGCGATTGGATCAGATTTTCAGAAACTTGTAAGTCGGCATTCAATGCCTCCAATTGCTTCGATCGTTGGACTAAATTGCTTTGTCCAGGCACGGATTTTGGTTTTCCCAAAAAGATAACATTGCCGCCCAAGTCTCTTAATTCCTTCAACTTTGCCAAAGTTTCCAAAGGAATATAATCGACCTCAGGCACGACGATTGCCCGATAGCTTCCCCCAGAGAAGACGATCTTTCCATCCTCGAACCGCGCAGTCTGGAGAAACTCATCGGAGAAAAAGTCCAGAGAGTACCCTTCTTTCATCAGTTGCACGCCGGTGTTATAAAACGGCGTGTCCAGCAGCCATTCGCCCAAGGAATGGATCTTAAACTGGAAGAAAGTACTTCCCGCATAGTACTTCGCCCAGTTGTCATACACCGGCCAGTACAGCGCGATTTCGTTGTCGGGCTTGCCGGTTTGGAGGATTTGCTGGCAGTTTTCGATGTATTTGAAAAACGCTGGGGCATCTTTCCAAATCGTCATCTGTGGGCTAAAATTGACGGCCGCATAAAACTTCCATCCCGGCCATGTCGCCTTGGGGTCGGTATAGGTAGAGCCGTGCAAGAAGAGATGATTGACTCCGCTGAGAAGCAACTCCTCCAGCTCTGGCTTGGTCTGAGAAAGTGCGGTTTTGAAATGATCCCGCAGCCAGGTGAAGGACTCAGACGAAACCAGCGGCTTTCCCGCCATGTGAGCCGCAGAGGAAGAGAACTTGAGCATCATCGGATCGGCGTCGCCTGGACGGATATCGCTTTCTTCTCGCCTTAAGCCGGGAATCTCAAAGGGCATGGAGCCAAAGGTCTCGCATTCGGGAATATCTGCCGTGGCGTAGAGATCCAGAAGGTTTCCCGGCGAACCATGGGCCTGAAGTTTGGTTTGATATCCTTTTCCATGGGCCCAGGCAGTCCATGGCCTGTCAAACTCTACTTTGAGCAGGTCGCCCAGCGTCTCCCGATAGTCACTCCGAACCCGATTTGCGAGCTCTGAATCCACTTTCTCGATCAGTAGACTTAGATAAGGCTTCAGGTCATAGCCGCGAAGCTTTTCGAAAGAGAAAAGAAAATCAGGGGTGAAGTCCGCTTCGTACAATTCAAAGCTGTCATTGAAGATGGCGCGGATCGGCACTTTTAGCTTTTCATCATATGGGATGATATAGTCAGCCAAAGCAGCGCGTGAATAATGGTCCAGCGTGAATCCTTCCCCTCCCGGAGCTGCCCGCTTGACCTGCTGCCCGGTTTTTCCCTCATAGATCGCATACAACTTCACATCCTGCTTAGGGGTCCATTGGAGGCGGTTTTCCAGGATTTTGCTAGTGAGATCTTCATAGAATCCTGCATCTCCGTACGCCAGCACGGCGATGAGTTTTACGTCCGGATTTTTGTGGGCAAAACTCTTGTCAAAAGCTTCCCCGGCCTTGAGATCAGAGGCTTGATGCTCTAGTCTTGTTGCAGCATGCTGCGGCTCCACTTGCGGACCACCGTAGGGCCAGCCCGTGCCCAAGACCATATCCACTCCCATGCCGAGACTGTCCGCGAGGGTTGTCGTGTAGGCGAGCATTTCGAGGTGTCGGGGCGAGAGAAAGGGCAGAAAATTGGCTTCCTGACCCTTGACTCCATAGATGGGCGTGATCTCCACACCACCGATGCCGGCTTGTTGGAAGGCCTCCAACTGATACTTGATTCCTTCCTTGCTGACCGCCGACCCCATCCACCACCAGCGTGTCCAGACTTTGGTACTTTGGGCTTGAACTGAAAGGAAACTGAGGCAAAAGAGAAGGAGCAGCACTCCCGGTTTTTTCAGGCTCATCGGTTTTAGGCTTAGGGTCAAAGGCCATAATATAGGAGATCAGCCTCCAAAAAGTATCCCGTGCTGTGGAATAATGGGGCGTTATGCTAAGTTTATTGATGCTTGTGTTGGCCTGACGCTAATCCCAGATAGCTGTCCTAGACGCCCAATACGATAGAAGCTTCAATGTCGAGCTTTCGGCTGATTTCCCGAGCTATTTTTAAGGTAGGTTCACTTTTCCCGTTCAGGTATTCGCTGACGCGCGAACTGCTGACTCCTAAGAAGTCTGATAATGACTTTTGGGTTAATCCGCGCTCATGCATCCTTAGTTTGATTGCCTCCGCCAAGGTAGGAGGAAGGATCGGAAAATGTGCCTCTTCATAGTCCGCTACGAGATCCGAAAGTAGGTTGAGTTCCACAAATCCTTTTGCATCAGGGTTTTCTATGTTTTCAGCGATGGCAAGCAATTCTTCGATTCTTTCCAGGATTGCTTTGTATTCCTTTTCAGATTTGATCATCACTCAGATGTTTTGTATATCCTTTATTTTATCGTATTCCGAGTGGGTACCGATGAATCGAATGTAAACCTTCTTTGCAGGGAAGGATATGATAGCTATGAGGCGGTAGGAGTTTCCCTTAATGTTAAAGACAAAACGATGATTGCCCGCATATTTATCGCGAATTTTTTCGTACACGGTACTGCCATTTTGGAGCTTGATTCCGGTCAAGTCAACATTCCTGCTCTAGCTGAAGGCAGCGAAACTCCTAAATTATTGCGGCTGCCTTAGCCAAGTTTTATAAAAACTATGCGAGTTCCCTCAGATCCACCGGTACCACCCGACTCACTCCAGCCTCGATCATGGTAATCCCATAGATGATATCCGTGCTGGCCATGGTGCGCTTGTTGTGCGTGACGATGATAAACTGGCTCTCGCCACTAAACCGCTGGATGATCTGGTTAAACTTGTCGATGTTGGCGTCGTCGAGCGGGGCATCCACTTCGTCGAAGATACAGAAGGGGGCGGGCTTCAGTAGGTAGATGGAGAAGAGTAGGGAGGTAGCTGTCAGCGTCTTTTCCCCACCCGAAAGCTGGTTGATAGTCAGGGGACGTTTACCCTTGGGCTTGGCCATGATCTCAATGGGCGATTCTAGCGGGTTACTGGGATCGACCAGTGTCAGATCGCAGTCGTCCTGCTCGGTAAACAGCGAGCGGAAGACCTTGATGAAGTTTTCCTTGATCTTACCAAAAGCATCCAAAAAGGTCTCTCTGGCCACTAGGTCAATCTCTGAAATAGTGGCTAGCAGCGATTCTTTGGCCTTGACCAGATCTTCCTTTTGGCCGCTGATGAAGTCGTAGCGGATCTTGATCTCGTCATAGGCTTCCATGGCCATGGGGTTGATTGGGCCGATCTTTTCCAGTCTTTCCTTTTGCCTGCGGACGAGATCGCGGAGTTCTTCCTCCGCAAAATCCAGGAATTCCGGATCGAGCTCCCTGCTTTCTTCCATCAGCGCATCCAGATCCAGCTCAAACTCGACGCTCAGCCGCTCCTTCATGCCGCTCATCTTCAGCTTGATCTCATTGATGCTGTTTTGAAGTTCCTGCAGCAGTAGATCAAAACCTTCCTTGGACTTTTGCAGACTGCGAATCTTGGTGTCTGTCTCGTCTATCAGACCTCGGGCACCGTAGTAGTCCTTTTCGGCTTCTGTGACCCCTTTTTCGATGTTTTCTTTCTCTGAATACAGCTCGATTAGTTCGTCGTCCTTGATCTCGTTGTTGTCGAGGAGAACTTTGATCTCAGCGTCGAGCTGCGCAAGTTCGGACTGGGACTTCTCGATCCGCTCTTTGGAGCTGTCGAAAGCATTTTGCTTAAACTCGATTTCTTGCTCCAGGCTGTTGACCCGGTTGACCTGCTGGATGTAGGTGATATTTTCCTGATTGAATGACTGGGATTTGTCGCTGAGTTTTTTGCTCTCGATCTCCACCTCTTCACTCAGGACGGCGGCTTGCTCTGCCATCCCGTCGAAGGCGGTCTTTTCCTCCGTCAGCTGCGGGAGGATGTCCGCGAGACTTTCCTCAATGCCAGCGATCCGGTCCAGGATGTCCTCGCGCTTGTGGACGTTGGAGCTGAGAAGCTCCGCGAGTTGTTCTTTTTTAGTGCGGAGGGAGACGTAATTGGAATTCAGCTCGCTGATGCGGTTTTGGCTTTCTTCCAGGGTCTTTTTGTGGCTCACTTCTTTGAGCTTCATCAGGTCAGAAAGCTTCTGATCCAGATTGGAGCGTGTGCTGCTCACCTTTTTTCCAAGCTCTTTGATCTCACGGTCGAGCTTCTCGAGATTTTTGGCCCGGCCGATCCTTTTTCCTTCGAAAAGACCCACAGATCCGCCCGAAAGCGAGAATTTGCGTTTTGTGTATTTACCTGCTTCGGAGAGGAAAACGCAGTCTGAATCCTGCGGAAAATCTTTGTATTCACCCTGTACGATGTAGACATTGTCCAGGATGAAATTGATCAGGCGACTGTATTTGACGTCAAACTCGATGATCTCTGTCGCTGCGATGGCATTTGCAAAAAGCTTGCTGTGTCCGGGTTTGAACCGCTCAAAGTGCTCCAGCACAAAGAAATTGGCCTTACCCCGAGCCGCATCACTGAGTAGCTGGATCGCGGCAATCGCCTGCGCCTCGGTCTCCACCACATAGTAGTTCATGTAACCTTCGAGGTAGTTTTCGATGGTCACGCGGTATTTCTCGTCGGTGGCGAGCAAGTCGGAGAGGAGGGGAATGTCTTTGCCCCAAGAGTCATTTTTCTTGAGAAACTTGATTGCCTCGGGAAAGCCCTCCAAGTTTTCGACGAGCGACTTGGTGAGGTTGTATTCGTTGGTTTTGGAGTCGAGCTTTCGGGACGAGGTGGTGAGCTCCTCCCGGATCATCTCGATGACCCGGTTGGTCTCTTCTATCTTTTGATCCTGGTCTTCCTGCTTGGCTTTGAGCTTGGAGAATGCGTCAGTTGCGTCGTCCAGTTCCGCTTTGAGGCCCACCAATTTGTCTTCGAATTCTACCAAATTGGCCTCCTGAGAGGAGTCATCGGAAGAGGTCCGCTCCAACTCCTGCTTGAGCGTGGAGAGTTGGATTTGCTTGATCTCTACATCCTTTCCGAGCTGATACACCCGCTCCTTCAGGCTTTCAAACCTGAGGAGTTGCTCTTTGTGAGCCAGTTGTTTTTCGGAGCTGATGCTTTTTTGCGCATCAAACTGCTCCCGGAGTTCGGTGACGATGTGCTCTTTTTCAGCCAAAATCTTTTCGGCGGATTCCCGTTCCTGCTGTAGAGAGCGGATGGAGAATCCCGCCCGGTCGTTGGACTTGCGGTCGGTATCGATCTGCTCGCGCAAAGCCTGGGAGCGGTCTTCGAGGAACCGCATCCGCTCGTTTTTGATCTTCTTTTCGGATTCAAACGACCGGATCTTGTTGACATGCTCGTTGAGCGTCTTTTGACGGGAAGCAAGCAGTTTTTCCTTGTGGATCAGGTCGGCTTTGAACTGGCTGAGCAGCGCCTCCTGATCGGTGATCTGGGTGGTCAGTTCGAGCTTTCGGTCTGATTCGTTTTGAATCTTTGCGCTGGCCTCGATCAGATTTTGCGCGTATTTCTCGATGGATTTCTTGGCCAGGTTGATGCTCGCCTTGCGGTAGTCCGCTTTGATTTCGAAGTATTTGGCAGTTTGTTTGGCCTGCTTTTCCAGACTTTTCAGGTTTTTGTCAATCTCGTACAGCAGATCCTCGACACGCGCCAAGTCATCGTCCGTGTCTTCGAGTTTCCGAAGCGTTTCTTTCTTTCTGGTCTTAAACTTGGAGATCCCGGCGGCTTCCTCAAAGAGTTCGCGACGGGAGTTGTTTTTGTCGTTCAGCAGCTCATCGATCATCTTGAGCTCGATGATTGCATAGGAGTTGGAGTTGATCCCCGTGTCCATGAACAGGTTGGTGATGTCCTTGAGGCGGCAGGTGACGCCGTTGATCTGGTATTCACTCTCGCCCGTGCGGTAGTAGCGTCGGGTGATGGTGACGTGGGTGTACTCGGTAGGAAGGAGGTTTTTGGTATTTTCAAAAGTCAGGGAAACTTCCGCGAGATTGGATGGCTTTCGGTTTTTGGTGCCGTTGAAGATGACGTTTTCCATCTTGTCGGAGCGGAGCATGCGGGTTTTTTGCTCGCCCAGTACCCAGCGGATCGCGTCTACTACATTCGACTTGCCGCAGCCATTTGGACCGACGACGCCGGTGATCCCTTTGTCAAAGTGGATGACCATCTTATCCCCAAAACTCTTAAAGCCCTTGATCTCCAGTTTACTGAGTAGCATGCGTTTTTTCTCTCCCTTACAAAGAGACAAAATAAGCGCAATTGAGGGATTTGCAAAGGAAAATAGTCTACAGTCGCGGTGATCAGTCACAGAAGTAGACAGTGTGTACTGACCTAAATCGAGTTGAGCGTTTTAGGATTTGTATTGATAAGAATATGATTTTGTCCAAACTGATCCGGCGTTAAGCCTTCCAGACTCCACGACGCGATTTCCCTATCCTGATATTTTTCAGTTTTTCAATCCCACAATTCCGAATCCCGGGCACTTTCCCTTAACTTCCCTGCATGGACTTGGGAAATATCGTTTACATCGCTGCCGTCATCGGCTATTTCATCTATCAGGCAACCAGAAAAAAAAGGGGTCAAGAGCTGCCTGAGCAGGGAAATGCCGAGCCAGACGCTCCTAAAAAAGGGATGAGTTTTGAGGATTTGCTCAAAGAAATCCGCGAAGCGCAGAGTCCTCCTGTCCCCGAAAGACAGGCTCAGCCGAAGCAGCAGATTCCGGTACCTAGCCCTGCCGCGACTGTTCACCGCGAGAAGCCGGTTTCCAGGAGACCGGTCTTAGTGGAAAAAGACGATGAGGAAGCGAGATACTATGAAGGAACCTATGCCGCTTCCAAATCAAATGTCTATCAGGCTTCCAAGGATATCCATTCTTTCCAGCCCGCCCCAGCGGTGAAGTTTGACTACAGCTCTGTGGAATCAAAAAGAGTAAATCCCTACGCCGAATTGCTCAAGAACCCGAAGACCTTGAGACAATCCATGGTGGTCAGCGAGATCCTGAGGCCGAAGTACTTCTAATCTAAAATACCCCACAGAGCACAGCTATCGTAGTTTTTTAGAAAGGGTTGATTTTCATGTGACCGCTATAGACTCCGGGACTAGCTATTTTTTCTGAAAAGTGCGGACTTGAACCAATCTCTCCTCGTATTCTTTAGTCTGGATATACGCTGAATTAAGCCACGGAGCTAGGGCGTCCAGATCCACCTGTTCTTCGGGATAGGCTTTTTCATAAAATCGATAGACCACCACCGTGAATTCCTCCGGCTGGACTTTTTGCAAGGAATCAAGTTTCCCTATAGTATGGATTCGATCTTGCTTTGCGAGATCTCCCGGGAACATGACCGCTTTGCTGAAGTTGACAAAGCTGTGCGTCAGTATAAGTTGGGGCCCGTCTGGATCGTTCAACTCTTTTTCGAGTGTATGGATAAGCAGGGGATAGTTTTTGGTCTCTTGATGAAAGATCGGTGCGGCCACCGCGGGGATCAGAAGCAGGACTGCGAAGGCTAGGTTTCGATACGGCAGACTTTTTGGAAAAATCAAAAGCGCCGCAATGGCTTGAAATCCAGCCATCTTCCAATCTTGCTCAACTAGGCTGATCACTACTCCAAAGAGGATCAGTACGATCATTGCCCATCTCAGTCTCGGATTGCTTTGCCATTCCCTCCAACCCATACAGATCAGAAAAGCCAATATCGGCACCAAGATGATGAGATGACGTGGATTGAGGTAGAGCGGATTGTAGAACTTGAAATTGGTGCTCATAAACCAGAAGCAGACAAGCAAACTCAGGAAAGCCAGTCCGAATTCGACCCCGGGAGTGGCGGGATTTTTCCTGACTCTGACCAAAGCCGGAATCGCAAAAACCATCCAAAGCCAATAGGAGCGCTCCACAAACGTGAGAATCGGAAGCAGGGTCATTCGCTTCAACATCACCCAGATACTTTTGTCGGCATAGGTGAATTCAGAGATGTAGTGTCCCTCTTGGATGGACTGGAATCGATAGAGCGGATGACCGAACTTGATCCAGAAATACCCAAGATAAGCCGCGCCAAACAGGAATCCGATCGTCAGCAGCGACACGTAGAATCGACGATCCAGCTTTCCCTTCTTCCAATCGAAGAGGAAAAGAATGACTGGAAAAGGCGCCAAGAAAACAATGGTTTCCTTGGTCAGAAAGCCGAAGAACAGTCCCGCGATCACCCCGAAGGCTGCCGGCACTGGTCTGCTTCCTCGATAAACCGCTGAAAAAGGAACCAGCACCGTCCAGAAAACGAGCAGAGAATCAGGGTAAACCTTGGTCAAAAAGTGAAGAAAGTACACCTGCGTCGAAAACCAGATAACCAAAATCCATGCGTTCGAGGATTGCGGAAGAATCTTCAGCAGCATCCCCAGCGCCCCGATATAGGCTAGGAGGGAAATCAGCGAAATCCGATGGGCATCAAAACCAACGATCACTCCAACCATACCGGAGGGTACATAAGCCCCCCAGCGGGTGGAGAAATGGTAGGGATTGAACTCCATCGTGCCATTCCAAAAATCCCTCCCAGCCAGCAGATAATAGACGTCGTCGGAAAATGTGATCCCGTCAAAGGCAAATAGCCAATAAGCAAAAAGGAAAATCAACCCGGTAAGAAACGCGCTCTCCTTTGGCTTTTTGGTAAGGATTTCCGGGATCTGCATTTTGGTGAAAATCGGAAGATTTTGGACTGGTTTGGAAAGGGTCTAAACCACACCGTTGGAAGAAAAAGCCTTCTAATCAGTGACTATTGAGTTTCCTCAGTTCTTTTTTATCCACACATTCCGATAGTACACATCATGCCCCTCAGCCTGAAGTTTCAGTCCGCCTGGTGTGTCGGTGATGCCTTTTCCTCCGTCATTTCCGCCATCGATTCCAGAGTTTGGGCCACCCCAGACTTGCTGGATTTCTACATCGTCGTGGATTTTGACTCCGTTGAAGAAGAGCGTTACGCGTGCTTTCTCGGTCAGTTTACCGTTCTCAAACCGCGCCGCACGAAATTGAATGTCGTAGGCGTTCCACTTTCCGATTCCATTGTACTCTTCTGAAGTAGGCAAGTGTTCGTTGATCACAGCTGCCATTCCGTGGGTGCCGTAGTCGCCATCCAAGACCTGGATTTCGTAGCGATTTTGCAGGTAGACGCCACTGTTTCCGCCTTCATCTTTGATGAAAAACTCCACATGGGCTTCGAAATCCCTGAACTCGTCCTTGGTCACGATGTCGGCTGCGCCGTATTTACCACCGGCAGCTGCGGGGTCGTTGCTGCTGATGACTGGGCCTCCGTCTACAGGATCGATGACTTCGGGCCATTTGATAGGCATTTCGGCGGAAAAGCGCGGTCCTTCCCAGTATTGCCAGTTTTTGTGAAGAGACTTGGCGGTGCCGTCGAGGTAGACTTTCGCGCCTTTGGGAGCTTTGGTTCCCAGATAGGAAGCATCTTGGGAGAAAGAATTGAATGCGCCTAGGAGCGCTAAGGAAAGAGCACAGGTGAAAATGTTCAATTTCATAGGTTCTGAGTGTTATTTATGGGTTTTGGCAAAATTCAAATCAAGACTAGTTCATGATTGACCAATTTGGTTAAATTTAGCTGAAATCAAACTTTTTGTCCCATGAAATAGGATGTGTGGCAAAAAACTAGACAGGAGTAAAAGCCAACCTCGAGCTTCTATTTGACCGTTAAAACACAATTACTGACAGATAAAATGCCCATGAGAAAGACTGGTAACATAGTTGGGATGGCTATTCAGGGGATTCCATAATTTCTAAAAAAATGATAGATATATGAAATGGCAAGGAAGAAGACAAAGCTCCAATATCGATGATAGACGGGGGCAGGGTGGTCCAAGGATGGGAGCTGGAGGCTTCAACCCAATGTTACTTGGACCGCTTTTGAAAATCCTTTTTTCGAAGACAGGAATGATCCTGATCGGTGTATTCCTCGTCGGGTCGTTTTTGCTGGGGTATAATCCGCTGAGTCTACTGAGTGGCCTGGTAGGCGGGGGAGAGCAGGGTTTTGCCTCGGACACGTCTTACGCGCCGACCGCAGAGGAAGAAGAGATGGCGAGTTTTTCTGCGACCGTTCTGGCTGATACCGAGGACGTGTGGAACAGTCAGCTGGACAATTATCGCGAGCCTACCCTGGTGCTTTTCACCGGTTCGGTGTCTTCAGCCTGCGGGTCGGCCAGCAGTGCGACTGGGCCTTTTTATTGCCCTGCAGATGAGAAGCTTTACCTCGATTTAAGTTTTTTCCAAGATATGGAAACCAAATTGAGCGCCGGCGGAGACTTCGCTTACGCCTACGTGATAGCACATGAAGTGGGGCATCACATCCAGAAGATCATGGGGATCACCGACGAGGTTCACAGTCTAAGAGGCCAGGTGAGTGAGAAAGAATACAACCAAAACTCCGTCAAATTGGAGCTTCAGGCCGATTTTCTGGCGGGGGTTTGGGCACATCACAGTCAGCAGTCAGCAGGAATGATGGAGTCCGGCGATCTCGAGGAAGCGCTCAACGCAGCCAATGCTATCGGAGATGACCGCCTCCAAAAACAGTCCTCCGGTCGCGTGGTGCCTGATTCCTTTACCCATGGTACGTCTGCACAGCGGATGAAGTGGTTCAAAAAGGGGTTTGAAACCGGGGATTTGCGTCTGGGAGATACCTTCAGCGCGCCGGATCTGTAATTTGAAATCGGGATTTAGAACTCAGGGACCGAAGTTCGATAGTCAAGGATTCAAAGGTTGAGTTGCTTGGGAATTGACTTCAGGTGCCAAGACTTAGAACAAGCCGAGAACCGTCCCGACACCTTTCACTCCAAGAATCAATGTGATCAACCAGATCAAGCAAGCGATTGCTGTCGCTAGGGGCGTGTTTTTGTGTTTTCCCAACACAGCATGCTGAGCCGCAATCCAGATGATCCATCCACTGATGAGCGGGAGCAAGATCCCGTTGGCCAACTGCGCCAAAGTGATCAGTTGGATCGGCTTGATACCCAGGGATGAAAAGCCCAAGCCCAGCCCGACGATTATTACCATCGTGAGCCGCATGGGTCTGGACTTGATGTCTTTGTCCCAGCCCAAAATCCCGCAGACGACCAAACCCGCCGCCAGCGGCGCGGTGAGCGCCGACGTCAGGCCAGCCGCGAGCAGACCGAACCCCATCATGTAGCCCGCAAAGTTTCCAAATACGGATTCCAACCCTTTGGATACGTCAATCGCAGAAGTGATTTCGGTACTTGTATTCGCCGCTCCCACAATCAAAATCGCCATGGAGACTGCGCCGCCGAGGATGACGGAGACGGAGATATCGCGCCGCATCAGCGGTAGATCAGAGGCTGTTTTCCATCGTTTATTGACCAGAGCCGCATAGAGAAAAAGATTGTAAGGAACGACCGTGGTACCGATCAGAGCCACTAGAGTCGGGATTTCTTTTGCATTCCAACTGGGAATAAATCCGGCCAAAAGCCTGGACAGATCTGGCTTTGTCAATATCGCCGTGACCGTGAACGCGATCGACATCAAGATGACCAGAGCCACCAGGATTCGCTCCAGGATCCTGTAATTCCCCGTCAGCAGGAGCAGAAACGCCAAAATCCCCAGAAGAAAGTTGCCCAGCTGAAGCTGAAAACGACCCAGTTCCAGAGTAGGTGCCTCCCAATAAAAAGCCAGTCCTAGATTGGCGCCGGAGATGTTGCCCGACTCGTAGGCGGCATTGCCAAGCACAATCGCCAGCAAGACCAAGACCATCGACAGCATCCTGAAAACTGGCTTATCGGTTTGATTTCTCAGAAGACTGCTCAGATCAGAGCCCGTCACGATTCCGATCCTACCGGAGATCTCCTGAAGGATGACCGTGGAGACAATAGACAACACCATCGCCCAAATGAGCGAAAAGCCGAAGTTGGCACCGGCCAGGGTGCAGACGGTGACAGTGCCTGGCCCGATAAACGCCGCTGCGACAAGTGGGCCGGGACCCATGGTTCGGAAGAGATTCTTTAGGTTCAAGAGTGTAAGTTTTCGGAAAATAGAGAATTGGACAGAAATATCCGTGATCTGTCTAGGATCAATCTGGCGGGAAAGTCTAGGCGAGTTGAAAAACCATCGTTTCGGCTGCCGGAGGAAGGTGCACGGTATTTTTCCAGTTGGTCATCGAAAGTGAAGGAAATGCTGTGTTACGAGCATAAACCTGTGCCCATTTTTATGCTGAGAATTGCCAATCGGGACGTTTTTGCAAATAAATGTCCTCGGAGCTAAATGTACTTTGACGTAATCTGTCGGAGAACTCCATTTGTACATTGGTGGTGGCGCTGAGAAAAAAGTACCTTGGGCCTCCAAAACAACCGATGTATGCCGATTGATATTTTGCTGATTTTAGTCCTGGGGATTCAGCTTGCGATTCTAGGTTTTCTCTTTTTCAGAGGAAAGGGAAATCAAGAGCGAATTTTTCTCCAAGCCGAATTGGCGCGGATGAGCAGAGAGCTGTCTCTGGCTTTGGGCGAAGCCCGAAGAGAATCCAGCGAACACCTCACGCAGCAATTCCGATTGATCTTCGAAAACCAGCGTGCCGGATCCAAGGATCAAAATGAAGCCCTGAAAGCCTTTGGGGACGTGGTGAGAAATACGATGCAAGATCTCAATAATCTGCAGCGGGAGAAGTTTGGGGAGCTTGGCCGAAGGCAGGATGAATTGGTAAAGAATACCGAAATGCGTCTGGAGAAGATTCGAGAAACGGTTGATGAAAAGCTACAAAAGACACTGGAAGCCAGATTGGGACAGTCCTTTGAACTGGTGAGCAATCAGCTGCAAGCCGTTCAAAAGGGCTTGGGAGAGATGCAGTCGCTGGCTCATGGCGTCGGCGATCTCAAGCGAGTCCTGACCAATGTGAAAAGCCGTGGCGTCTTGGGCGAATATCAACTGCAGGCCTTGCTGGAAAATATGCTCTCGCCGGATCAATATATCCTCAACGCCGCGATCAACGGCGGCCGGGAGCGCGTGGAATTTGCCGTCAAGATGCCCGGTCAGGACGCAGAGGTGTTGTTGCCAATTGACTCGAAGTTTCCGCAGGAATCCTACCTGCGACTGGTCGATGCGTATGACTTGGGAGACAAAGTGGCCATTGAGGTCTATCGGCAAGAATTGATCAAGGCGGTGAAAAAATCCGCTTATGACATCCGGAGCAAATATGTCCAGCCACCTGCAACGACGGATTTTGCGATCCTTTTTCTTCCGGTGGAAAGCCTCTATGCCGAAATCCTCCGCGAACCGGGTCTTGCGCAGCAAATCCAGCAAGATTTCAAAGTGATCGTCACCGGCCCCACGACCCTGTCGGCGATCTTGAACTCGCTTCAGATGGGCTTCCGCACCTTGGCGATCCAAAAGCGGAGCTCGGAAGTCTGGCAGGTGCTGGGTGCGATCAAGACAGAGTTTGGCAAGTTTGGAGACTTGCTCGAAAAAACCCAAAAGAAGATCAATGAGGCAAATACGGAGCTGGATAAGTTGGTAGGCGTGCGGACGCGGATTATCCAACGGAAGCTGAAAGACGTTCATGAGCTCCCGGAGCCGGAAAGCAAGAATCTGCTGGAGGACTGAGCGGATGGGTGACGGGAAATCCCCAAAGAAATACCGGGTCGATTCGATCCTTATATTTACCTTTTAGGTCACTTGGCAAAAGAAAAAACCTTAGATCCTGAAAACCATGAATAAAGGTTTTAATTTTGCCCCCCTTCAAGATCACACTCGCACACCTCTATGGGGATGAATATTGTAATCGCAGGAGCTGGAGACATGGGATACCATCTGGCTGAGCGATTAAGTTTTGATAACAAGGATATCACGTTGATCGATACTGATCGTAGTGTTTTGGACTATGTAGCATCCAAACTTGACGTGATGATCATCGAGGGAGATGCTACCTCCATCGATGTGCTTCAGCAAGCGAATGTGGACGAAGCCAGCATGCTATTGGCGGTGACTACTTCCGAAAAAACCAACCTCGTCACGGCTGTTTTGGCTAAGCAATTGGGCGCTAAGCGTGTGATGGCAAGAGTCAGAAACCACTCCTATTTGGATGAGGAAAATTTGCCCTATTTTCGTAATCTGGGCATTGACAACCTGATTTCTCCTACGATGCTTTGCTCCAGAGAGATCCACAAGATGATCCAAAACTCCAGCTTTACGGAGGTTTTTGACTTTGGAGGTGGCAAGCTGAACATCGTGGGAATTACCCTCGATCAATATAGCCCGCTAGTCAATCAGCGGATCATGGATACCAAAGAGGATCCGATCTACGAGGATATCCGCATCATAGCAATCGTGCGGGATCAAAAGACCATTATTCCCAGAGGCAGCACGATCATTAGAAACAACGACCACGCTTTTTTCATTTCCCACAAGAAAAACACCGAAAGTATCATCGAAGCACTCGGCCAGAAAAAGGTCAAGATCAAGAATGTGATGATCATTGGCGGCGACGACATGGCGGTCACGACAGCGCTAAAACTCCAGAAAGACTACCGCGTAACGCTTGTAAACAACGAGAAAGAGCGTTGCAAGTGGCTTGCCGAGCAGCTCCCCGATACGCTGGTGATCAATGGGGACTACAAAAACATTGAGCTGCTGGTAGAAGAAGGTTTGGAGCAGATGGATGCCTTTTTGGCTTTGACGATGTCTTCTGAGACGAACATTATTACGAGTCTTTCGGCTAAGAATCACGGGGTTTACAAGACGATTGCGCATGTAGACACCCGGGAATACATTCATATTTCACACAGTATCGGGGTCGATTCCCTGATCAACAAGAAGCTGGTGGCGGCGAACGAAATCACCCGCTATCTGCGAAAAGGCACAGTGGATGCGGTATCGGGGATCTATGGCGTCGATGCCGAATTTATCCAGTACAGTGTCTGCAAGACCAACAGGCTAACCAAGCATCCGCTGCGAGAACTTCATTTTCCATCCACGGCCATCGTCGCCGGGGTGATTCGGGGCGAAAATGTCCTCATACCCGATGGTGATTTTACCCTGCAGGTGGACGACAAGGCCATCGTTTTGGCGCTACCTGAAGCAAAGCTTGCCTTGGAGAAACTTTTTCATTAACGCATGATTCATTTTAAGGCCATTGGTAAGATCATGGGAGCCCTCCTTTTTTTGTTGGGTACATTGATGCTTCCTGCCGCAGCGATTTCCTGGCTTTATCGGGAAGATTCCACCCCGATCCTGATTTCCGCGGCGATTTCGCTCTTGATCGGACTCGTCCTGTTTTTCTCCTTTTCTAAGCAGGATCAGTTGATTAGAAAGAGGGAAGGATACATGATTGTGGCTTTGAGTTGGATACTGATGACCATCTTTGGAATGATTCCTTTTATCATTTCGGAAGAAGTCACTACCACAGCGGATGCCTTATTTGAGACGGTTTCGGGTCTGACGACCACTGGAGCAACGATTTTGACGGATATAGAATCCATGCCCAAAGGACTCCTTTTCTGGAGGAGTATGACTCATTGGATCGGAGGATTGGGAATAATCGTTCTTACAGTAGCTATTTTCCCTCTATTGGGAATCGGTGGAAGTGAGCTGTTTGTGGCAGAGTCTCCGGGACCAACCTCCGACAAAGTCCACCCGCGGATTTCCGAGACTGCAAAACGGTTGTGGTACATTTACGTGGGCCTGACTGTAGCCTGTGCGTTGCTCTATTGGGTAGGTGGGATGACGTTTTTTGACGCGATCAACCATTCGTTTGCCACGATGGCGACGGGAGGATTTTCCACCAAGAATTCAAGTTTGGCTTTTTACAATTCTGCTTTTATAGAGTATGTGGCCATCCTGTTTATGTTTTTAGCAGGTGCCAATTTCACGCTTCTCTATTTTGGTTTGGTGGGGAAATTCCGCAGAATTATCAAGAATGATGAGTTTAAGGCTTATGCCATAGGGTTGTTGGTTATTTCGATTGTCTTGGCAATACCGATTTTTATGCAGTCCGGTTCGGGATTGGAACTATCATTTCGAAAGTCCTTATTTCAGGTCGTATCGATAGTCACTACCACAGGTTTTATCACGGATGATTATACCCAATACGGTTCTGGAGTCACCTTTGCGTTTTTTATGCTGTTGTTTTTGGGAGGCTGTGCAGGCTCCACGGCAGGCGGGATAAAGTTTGTCAGGCATACGGTGTTCCTTAAAAATTCTTGGCTGGAATTTAAACGGATTGTACACCCCAGGGCCATTGTCCCCTTGATTATCAATGGCGAGCGTGTGACTGGAAGGATTATCAACAACATCATGAACTTCCTGTTGATCTATCTTCTGACGTTCGTGGTGGGCTCACTGATCATTTCTTTGCTGGGGTACGACCTTGCCACTTCGCTTGGTTCTGTCGCTACTTGTTTGGACAACGCCGGGCCGGCGATAGGAAAAGTTGGCCCTGTGTATAATTTTGCCTTTTTCTCACCAGAAGCTAAAGTGGTCTTATCAGTCATTATGCTTTTGGGAAGACTGGAATTGTTCACCATCCTGATCCTCTTCACGCCGTTCTTCTGGAGGGCTAATTAATCGTCCGCGGTCATCTGTGCCAGGATTTTGGCGACCTTGTCTTCGATGGGTTCTGAGGAGATACTTGATCTGCTTAACCCGTCCACCATCAGCGGAAACGAAAATGGCGTAAACTGGACCGGATGCTGGATCAAGATGTTCATTCCGTTGATCTTCTTCATCGCCTGCACAAACTTTTCCTGCTCCATTTGCTGATTCAAGGCTTCTTTGTGGGCTTGTTTTAGCAGCAGATTCTCCGGGTCATATTGCTCAAAAACCTGAAACAGCAGGCTGGAATTTGCCTGGACATGTTTGAAACTCATGGGCTTTCCCGGATATCCCTGAAAGACCAAGCCAGCAATGCTGGCGATCTCGCGGAATTTCCTGCGTGACATCTCACTTTCATTCACGCAGTGCAGGATATCCCGCTCGATGTTTTTCAGGGAAAAGATATCTTCTTCCATGATCTCCTCCGGGGAAATGTAAACATCCGACAGCAACTCAAAGCCGTAGTCGTTCATGGCCATATTGAGCGAAACGGGAAAGCTCTGGGAGATCCTATAAGCAATCAGCGCGGCCATCAACTCATGAATCATCCGGCCTTCGAATGGATAGAAAAAAAGGTGGAATCCTTCCTCACTTCGATGCGTCTCGATCAAAAAAGTATCCCGATCCGGCACCACGGACAGCTTCGCCTGTAGATCTAGGATCGGCAACACTCTCCGGACTTCCTCCGAATTGACAATACCTGAATTGTACTCCTGGAATATTTCACGGATTTTATCCGCCAGCTTGGAAGAGAGCGACATTCGCGCTCCCATCCAGCTGACTACATTTCCGCTTTTCTTTTCAGAAATTCGCACGATAGCGCTCAGGTCCTTCACCTGAAGGAGTTCCAGGCTTTTTCCTGTAAAGAAAAACCGGTCGCCAATCTTCATCTTGGCGATGAAAGACTCCTCCACGGTACCGAGGTACGCGCCGTTTTTGAACTTGACTTTGAGTGTCGGATCGGAAACAATGGTGCCCATCGAGAGCCGGTGCTTCATGGCGATGCGCTTGTTTGTTACCCGGTAGATGCCTTCTTCGTCTTGGACGACTTTCAGATAGTCTTCATAGCTCCCCAGCGAAGCGCCGCCTTTGGTGATGAAGTCCATCATCCAATTCATCTCCTCCCAAGTCAAGTCCCGAAAGGAAAGCGTTCTCTTGACAACGGGGAAGATCGAATCGGGGTCAAAACCAGATCCGACAGCCAAGGTTACTAGGAATTGAATCAGGACGTCGTAGGGAAGGACAGGAGGGAATTGGGATTCGACTTCTCCTTTGTCGATGGCATCTCTCAGCGCGGCGGCTTCGATCAGTTCCAGAGAATTGGTCGGGACGAAGAAGATCTCCGATGGCAATCCCGGCTGGTGTCCCGCCCGGCCCGCCCGCTGGACAAATCGCGCAACGCCCTTTGGGCTTCCCACTTGGATTACCCGGTCCACCGGTCGGAAATCCACGCCCAAGTCCAAGCTGGAGGTGCAGACGACCAGTTTGAGTTTGCCCTCGTGGAGTGCGTTTTCCACCCAGGCGCGCACCGAATTGTCCAGCGATCCGTGATGCATAGCGATCCAGCCGGCCCAGTCGGGTCTTTTATCCAGGATTTTTTGATACCAGATCTCCGTCTGCGAGCGGGTGTTGGTAAACATCAAGACCGACCTTCCGGCTTCGATGATCGGGATCA
Source organism: Algoriphagus terrigena DSM 22685 (assembly GCF_000429445.1). Taxonomy (GTDB): domain Bacteria; phylum Bacteroidota; class Bacteroidia; order Cytophagales; family Cyclobacteriaceae; genus Algoriphagus; species Algoriphagus terrigena. The sequence goes on along the minus strand of NZ_AUBW01000009.1, from coordinate 46,407 downwards.
CCTGATCCATCATACGGATGCCCAGATGGCCTGACCATGGATATTTTTCGATTTCCTCCGGGAAAACAGACTTGAGAATAATCTCCTTGTTGACCTTGGCTTTGACGATATGGATGGGCAGATTTTCTCCCAAAAGTGCTTTGGCGGCTTCCTCCAGATTGCCGATGGTCGCGGAGATCGCCCATCGGCGAAAAGTCTCCGGGCAGATCGCCTGGATGTACTCCAAGGCCAGTTGCACCTGGACCCCGCGCTTGTTGCCCACCAGTTCATGCCATTCATCCACGACCACTACCTTGACGGTTTGGAATAGCGCGTGATGGCCCTTTTGCGCAATGAGGATGTGAAGCGTCTCGGGCGTGGTGATCAGACACTCGGGAGGGCGACGGTTCATCGCTGCCCGGGTCTTGGCATCGGTGTCACCGTTTCGGACTGCGACCTGCCAGGGCAAGCCGATCACATTGCAGACCTCCTGCATGGCCTTTTGGATATCCTGTGCCAAAGCCCGGAGCGGCGTGACCCAAATCAACTGGATTCCGTTGTTTCGGGGTTTCTGCCAAGTATCCGGGTGGTTTTGGATGTATTCCAAGATAACCGGAAACCATAACGCAAAGGTCTTTCCTGAGCCCGTCGGAGCGTTGAGCAAGCCGGACTTGCCATCCAGAAAATCCATCCAGGTTTGGATCTGGAAGGGAAAGGGAGTCCATCCCTTCTTCTCAAAGTACTCCAACCCAACTGCTATGCGCTTATCTTCCATAGATTTTCAAAATTCGAATCTGTCGGACTTCATACTTTGACTGACCTTTTGCGGAGCAAATCTGGCTGCCTGCAAATTGGGTTGAAAATTATTGTTTTGACGCATCCAGTGACGCTACTTGTCGATGAATTTGGTATTTTTCCAAAGTAATTAAACAGGATACGAAAGCTTTTCGTTACTTGAAAAAAACTTATACGTCATGAAGAAGCTGTTGTTAGCGTTTTTGATTGTAGCAGGATTGGGAGCCTGTACCGAGGACGAACCCGAACTGTACACCGGCCAGCAATTGGAGTTTGACTTGTTCAAATCCAGTGACTACGACTACAATGGTACACTCATGGTCAAAGAACTCCGTGACGGTAAACTAGAGTTTGATATTCAGCTTGAGGGAGCCAAGTCTTCAACTGAGTACGATTTCCCCGCTCACCTTCATTTTGGAGGATATGATCAGGAGGACGCACCGATTGCCTTTATGCTGAATCCTGTTTCTTCAAAAACCCTCTTGAGCAGCACGGTTTTGGGAAGTCTGTCCGATGGGACCAACCTTACTTTTGAGCAGATGAAGACATTTGACGGACACGTGAAGATCCACTTGGCCAACGAAGGCCCGGATTACACGGTGATCTTGGTGGCGGGAAATGTTGGTACCAACTTCTCCGCTGAGGTGGGATTTGATGCCTCCAAGATAGCTGTCTGTGGAAATAACTTCTGAGCTCAAAATCAGTAAAATAGCTATGGCAGCCGATTGGCTGCTTTTTTTATAACAGTTTAGGAACATTGCACTATCCAACAATAAATCAAAATATTGTGCCATTGTGCAATAATTATAAATATTGCACCTTTATGCAATAATCTTCTATATTGCACCATTAAGCAATAAGTCTGTTTTTATATTCTTCAATTCCACACTCTATGATCGCTGTACTCAAAGGAGATATTGTCGCATCCCGGAAGCTGGCAAACCAAGACCTGTGGCTTTTGCCGCTAAAAGAACTGCTGGAGCAATGGGGGAGCACCCCTGAAGATTGGGAGATCGTCTGGGGTGATTTTTTTCAGGTACAAATCTCCAATCCGGCAGATGCCCTTCAAAAAGCTTTTGAAATCAAAACGCTGATAAAGAGTATGAAAGCCGCTGATTCAACCGCGATGACGAGTATTATCGATGTGAGGATGGCAATCGGAATCGGTGAAAAGTCGTATTCCGCCCCCCGCATTTCGGAGAGCAACGGTACTGCCTTTATCTACTCGGGGGAAAAATTTGACTTGCTGAAGAAGGAAGATATCTCGATCGGGGTGAAAAGCCCCTGGCAGGCTTTTGACGACGATATTAATCTCCATCTGAGACTGGCGGACACCTTTATGGATCGCTGGACTGTGTCTGCAGCAGAGTTGGCCAAGATTGTATTGCAAAATCCGGGCGTCACTCAAGAGGAGATCGGAAGACGCTTGGGAATCAAACAAAGTGGGGTGAGCGGAAGGTGGAGTCGAGCCTATATCGATGAGATCCTGAAGATAGAAAGTGCGTTTCGAAAGAAGATCGAACTACTCCTGCCATGATCATCCTGTTGAAACTGTTGCTGGCTCATTTTGTGGGAGACTTTGTCCTGCAACCCAAGTCGTGGGTAGCCGACAAAGAGGAATTCAAGGCAAAATCTCCTAAACTTTATCTGCATGTTCTGCTGCATGGATTGCTGGTAATGATTGTGTTATGGGACTGGAGCTACTGGCTTTTGGCACTTGCCGTGACGATCACCCATGGAGCTATTGACCTGGTGAAGCTTTATGCACAAAAGGCGGACAACAAGCCAAGGTGGTTTCTGATAGATCAGGGAATGCACCTCGTCGCCCTGTCACTGTTATGGAGTAGTTGGTTTTATCCCAGCTGGTATGACTACTTCCCGGTCGTCGATACCGTCGACATCTGGCTGTACGCGACTGCACTGATATTCCTGACTGCTGTCAGCGGAATCGTGATCCAAGTCATCCTGTCCACCTGGGCAAAAGTACTGGACGACGGCCACGAGGAATCCCTTCAGAATGCCGGCAGATACATCGGCATCCTGGAGCGGTTGTTTGTTTTCACGTTTGTGGTGACAGGCAATTGGGAGGCAATCGGGTTTTTACTGGCTGCCAAATCGGTCTTTCGCTTCGGCGATCTGAAAGAATCCAAAGACAGAAAACTCACCGAATACATCTTAATCGGAACCTTGCTAAGCTTTGGGATCGCCATCGCTACAGGAATGCTGGTAATAGGGCTGGGAACAGCGTGATGGTCTTGCTGTTAAAAGTTTAGCAGAAGCGCCTAAGCATGAAGCATGAGCTCATCCGGTAAATGAAAGTATATTTTTAAAACCAGAACGATGAAATCGAAAGACACTTCAACCCATTTTGCTCCGGAACTGCACATCCCCAATGGTACGTTCAACATTGATTTTTACATGAAATGGGGAGCGATCGAACATTTTTGTCTTCGTAATGAGGATGGCAGCATTCATGTCGCGGAGCTGGAGATGGACGGAGCGATCTTTCACCTGCACGAGATTACGCGTTGGTTTAATGCACTGGAACCTCAAACTGCAAACGGAGTAACGGCCGTGATTGGGCTATTCGTCTTCGATGTAGACGAGATGATGCATCAGGCCATCCAAGCCGGTGCCATCGAAATAACTCCAGCAAAAGACCACGAGTATGGTTACCGACAGGGAATGATCAGAGACCCTTTTGGCCACTATTGGCAGATACAAAATAAGATATAACCTATTGATAAATAGTGATTAAGATTACTAGTATCAAATCAGAAAAGGCAGCCAATTGACTGCCTTTTCTGATTTTTAGAATGAAAGATTTCACATCAATGATTTAGCCTTTGATTCAGTTGTAATGCTGGTATTTTTCAAACTTCAGGCTTCTGATCAATCGTTGATCACTACAGGAAAGGTGATATCAAGGTCAGTTTCTCCACCCGCTTGCACAAAGTTGGCGAAATTGGGGTTTGTCGCTCCAGGGAAGCTTTTGTCCAGATCGTGTCTCAAAACTACCTGCATTTGACCATTGTTAGAGGTTGGGGAAGCGGAAACATTGAGAATAGTTCTTATTCCTAATATAATCGATCCTGGGTCGTCGTATTCAATACCTAGAATATTTGAAGAAAACGCAGTTCCAAGAAAAAAGAATTGATGCTCGTCTGCTTCTTCAAAGATTTCCGCAGTGATGTCTTCATTTTCAATGTTATTGAAGGCATTGATGGTCATTTTATAAGACTTACCTTTTGCGAGTGTTATGGGTTCAATTGTTGGAGAGGATCCTATTTCAATACCTTCAGGATCGACGGCAGAAGCAGTAAAAGGCGTACCAACAGGGTTCCCACCTGCGTCAATTTCCTGAAAAATCAGGGTTACGTCTGTGATCAATTCTCCTTCATTTTCCGGAACGGGATCTTCGCTTTCGCAGGAGGCGAAACCGAAAGTCAGGGCTGCAAAAAGGTAAATCGGTAGTTTTTGGAAATTTTTCATGTGTATATAGTTTGGTTTTCAATGGTCACATAGCCTGTCTCGCGAGGTTGATAAGCGTCCCAGTTTGGGTTGCTCGCAACATCCTCAATTCATCAGTGGTTTGTTTTAGAATTGGTAATTAAGTTTCAAAAGGATATTTCTCCCCATATCCGCCGTGAAGTAGCGGAATCGGTTCATGTACTCTTTGTATTCTGTATTGAGGATATTGGTCACCTGCACGCCGATGTTGAAGTTGTTTTTGCCCAGCTCGAGCTTCTTTTGGTAGCCAAAGTTGAAAAGTGCATAACCGGGAGGCGCGGGAGCGAGGTCAAAATCAGGCTCGCGCTTTTGCCGCGCCACCAGCACATTGCTGAGCGTAATGCGGTCTGAATCGAGGTTTTCCTTTTTCCCCAAAGAAAAAGAAACACCCCAATCCATCCTGTCCGACGGAATGAACGGGAAGTAGTTGTCTTCATCCGTGTTTTTGGCGCGGATGATTGAACCCTTCAGATAGCCACTTGCGCGGTTGGTGAAGTTGTAGCTGCCCGACAGGTCAAAGCCATAGAAGAACGCGTCTGCCTGCAGGTATTCGTAGACGTTGAACGTGCCTCTCAGCGAGGTGAAAGTCTCGCCGGTAGGGTTGAGGTAGATGTAATTGTTGATCTGATTGGCGTAGGCAGTGATCTCGACGATGGCCTTATTGTGTTCGAATTCGAGCCCGTTGACCCATTTCAGCGACTTCTCGGGCACCAGATTAGGGTCGCCGATCTCGACGGCAGCAGCTCCGTGATGCAGTCCCTGGCTGAAAAGCTCATTGACATTGGGCGGTCTCCAAGCTGTGCCCAAATTGCTGGTAAAGGCAAAGTATGGACTCAGCTGATACAAGCCGCCGACAAAGGCTGAGAAACTCTGGTAGTCCAAGTCGGCGGTCTGAAGGTCCTCGCCGACATATCTGGCCGCAGAGACGGTTCGATAGTCAAACCTGAGTCCGCCTTCGAGTTCGAGCGGCCCTTTCAGGTACTTTTCCAAAGCATAGATTCCCCCGTTGAACATGTCATAGTTTGGAATCAACGGTGTGACGCCGGTTCCAGGCACGTTGCTGTTGGCTTGCTGGATTACGTTCAGGCCAAATGATCCCGTCCAGTTTGCCTTGAGATTGTGATCCAAAAACAAGTCGACTGTATTGGTGTACAGATCCAGATCGAGACTTGGTTTTGCGTTCAGTTCACCTCTCCTTTTGTCGTATTCCTGGCGGTTGTTGAACTGGAAACCATACTGGAAATTGAGTTTCCAGTTGGGATTGAAGTGGTAGTGGGATTTAAGCTTGGCCAAATGGTGCGTGACATCTTGCTTTGGATTGTTGATCTCGTACGTGAAATCAGGCTTAAGAAATGGCTCACCGTTGTTGATGATGTCAATCAGATCGGACAGGTTGCCGGTATGTGAGTCTCTCAAGATCCCGATTTCGGTGTTGAAGAAACTGTAATACGTTTCGACGCCCAACTTTTTCGAGCTGTAGCCGACCGATCCCGAGAAGTTGTATTCCGACATCCCGGTATTCGCTTGATAGTAGTTCGGGGATTTGACGTTCCCGGCCCGTTTCGCAGATCCTTGTACGCGATACCCCAATCCCTTGATCTTGTCCGAGCCGCCCATGTGCGAGGCAGAGACATTGCCCATGTAGCTGTTGGTGGCGCCGATCAGGTGAAATTCAGTCGTACTGTTCTTGGATGTCGGCAGGGCGGGAGGATTGACAAGAATCACGCCTCCCATGGCCTCAGGGCCGAATCTGACAGTCTCAGCGCCTTTGATCACGGTGATCTCATCCGCCAAAAAAGGATCAATCTCAGGCGCATGTTCCGCTCCCCACTGCTGGCCTTCGAGCCGGATGCCGTTGTTTAGGATCATGATCCGGTTGCTGTGCATGCCGTGGATGACAGGCTTGGAGATGGTGTTTCCGGTGGAAAAGCTTGTGACTCCAGCGACCTGCTTGAGGCTTTCTCCGAGACTCGAACCGCGGGTTTGAAGAATGGCGTCGCCGTAAAGCGAGGTGACGGCCGTGGTCGTTTGCACAGGTTCGCGATGTCCGTGTACTTCGACTCCGCCAAGATCCAGCGACTCCTCTTCCATACGGAAGGTTTGGGCAGTAGAGTTGCCGGTGAGGTTGACCGTCTGCCTGATCTCTTTGTGTCCCAAGTACTGAACCGTGACAGTGTAGGTGCCAGGACAAAGTTCGCGGATCACAAAGTTGCCGTTTTGGTCGGAGACCGCGCCGGTTCGGGTTTCCAAGATCCAGACATAGGCTGCCTCGATAGCGTCGTCATTTTCCAGGTGCAGGATTTTTCCCCTCAGGACGAGGTTACAACTTTGCGCAGCGGCAAGTTGAGACCCCAAGAGGACAAAAAAGGAAAATAGGCAGAGGCTGGCTTTATGTAACACGGTTGCAAAAATAGAATGACCTTTTTGATTTTACCAAAGGTTTTGAAACAAAGTTGCAAAAAGGTGATGGGTGGTGAAAAAAGTATTGTGTTGACGGTTTTTGGGAATTAGTCCCTGAGGAGTCTCGGTGAGATTCGGAATTCCTTGGGCTGATTTCAATACCCCCCTAAAGCTTGACACGAGAATCCAGCTTTCGGAGAAATAGAAGCAGAAAAAAAATCTCTCAAATATTGATAGTGATCGACTATCCAGCAAAAAAAATCCAGCTTGTGGCCGGATTTTCAAGTGTGGAATATATTAAACTCATCCCAGCCAGTTAGCCCAAGGGATACGGCTTAGGATCAAAACCAAGCCAATGGCGTACATCATATAGATGCTGCGGAACTTTCCACGGGACGTACTGATCTTTTTAGCCCGGCTATATCCGACGGTGATCAGGATGATCGCTATGATATTGATCAGGGGATGCTCGACCGCCGTCAGTCGCGCTGTGGCGTCAGACATCGCTCCACCGCCGGTAAGTAGGGAGAAGCCAAGCGGGCTGACAAAGTATAAGATGAGTCCGACCAGCAGTTGAATGTGCGAAAGGATAAAAGCGATCAGGGCGATCTTTCTGTCTTTTTCGGTGAATTCACGGCCGGAAAGCGTTCCAAACAAGGCGTAGAAAATTACCAAAACCAAGGCGAGGAGTGCCAGGTAGGCGATTCCGGAGTGTAGATGTTGAAGTCCTGTGTACATGGATATCTGTTTAGTAGGGTGAAAATAGTGGAAATGTCAGTAAAAAGGATCGGATCTTACTCGACGTAGAGCACGAGACCTTTGAGGTATTCAGTTTCAGGATGAAAGATATTCACCGGGTGGTCGGCAGGTTGGGTGAGCTGATGAAGGACTTTCACCTTTCTGCCGCTCTCCATCGCCGCGGCGGTGATCGTGTGGGCAAAGAGACTTTTGTCCACGACCTGAGAGCAGGAGAATGTGAAGAGGATTCCTCCCGGCTTGATCTTGCGAAAAGCCTCCGCGTTGAGCCGCTTGTAAGCCTGCACCGCATTGTGACGGGCTTTGATGTTTTTAGCAAAAGCCGGTGGGTCGAGCACAATCAAGTCAAAGTCGTCCCCGATCTCCCGGATGTACTTCACCACGTCAGCCACAATGGATTCGTGCTTTCCCGAAAAGCCCGGATTCAGTGCGACGTTCTGCTCAGTCAGATCGATCGCCTTGGAAGAGATGTCTACGGAGTGAACTTCGGAAGCTCCTTCGTTGAGCGCCAAGACCGAAAACCCTCCGGAATAGCAGAAGGTATTCAGTACTTTTTTGCCTTTGGAATAGGTAGAGACCAGTTTTCTGTTTTCTCTCTGGTCGATGAAGAAGCCGGTTTTTTGGCCTTTCTCCCAGTCGATTCGGTAGGTGGCCCCGTATTCTTTTACGAGATCAGTTTCGGCTTTACCCCAAACCCACTCGTTGGATTCGATGCCGAGATTTTTTGGCAAAGTCTCTGCGCTTTTGTCATAGACGCCTTTCAGTTTTTCTCCTATTACTGCCTTCAAGGCTTCGGCAATCACATGGATGTGGCGGTGCATTCCTATGTGGTGTGCCTGAATCACGGCCGTTCCATGGTAATAATCCACGATCAATCCCGGCAGCAAATCGCCTTCTCCGTGGATCAATCTAAAGACATTAGTTTCTTGATTGTCAGTCAGTCCAAGACTTTTTCTCAAAGCATAAGCTGAGGTGATTCTTTCCTTCCAGAATGCCGCGTCGATTTCTCTTTCCTCAAAAGAGATAATCCGAACCATGATCGAACCCTGCGAGAAGTGACCGATGCCCAGGAAGTCGTTTCGTGAAGAAAAAACGGATACTAGGTCACCGCTTTCGATTCCGGGATCGGCTTTGGCAATCGCTCCGGAAAACACCCAATGGTGCCTACGCAGCAGTGAAACTTCTTTTCCTCTCTGAAGGATGATTTTAGGGTAATTCATCTGATGTTTGGGTTTGGTCAGGGAAGACAAGGCTTCCCAGAATCATCGCAAAGATACTTGCCAGCAGCCCGAAAACATGCGAATCGATCGCGAATTCCATGCGGTCGCAGATCAGGTAGGTGAGCATGCCGATGATCATGGAGAGAATGGCGCCGAGCTTGGAGGCTTTTTTCCAATAAAGTCCCGCAGTGAGCGGTGCAAATAAAGAGACGAGCAAGAGGATTGACGCTCCGGCCACGAGCTCGTAGATGTTGGAATCCTGGCTCGCCATGTAGACGGCGACTATCGCGACCAGCACGACATTGACCCGCAGGATCCAGAGGAGGTATTTGTCTTTGAGCTTGCCTTTGAACAAAGGCCTGATGAGGTTTTCGGAGATCAGCGCCGCGGGTGCGAGCAGGCCGGAACTCGCCGTACTCATCACGGCGGATATCAACGCTCCAAAGAAGATGATCTGGATAGGGAGACCTGCATGCGCCAAAACCATCGAAGGAAGGAGCATTTGTTTGTTCTCCAGATACAGTTCGGGATAGAGAGTTTTGGCACCCAGTGCGATGAACAAGGGCAAAAGTCCAAAAGTCAGGTAAAACCCGCCAGCGAGGTAAGTCGACTGGACGGCGACTTTTTCAGATTTGGAAGACATCACACGCTGGTAAATATCCTGACTGGGGATGCTTCCCAGTCCCAAGACGATCCACGCGCCGAAGTAATTGATCCAGGTATTGATGCCGGCTTCGGGGAAAAACCGGAAGGTGCCCTCCGGCGCAGAAGTCAGGATCTTCCCGGCACCACCCGCTTCGCCGGCGATCATCACGCTGACGACGATCAGCCCGATCACGATCATCGCAGTCTGGATAAAATCCGTGATGGACACCGCCCACATTCCGCCCAAAAATGTATAAATGACCACAATGCCGGCAGAAATGACAATTCCCTCTGTCAAGGTCAGGCCGGTAACCGTACCGAAGATCAGACTCAAGGCCACTAACTGGGCAGCGACATAGCCGAAGAAAACCGGAACCATAAACACGGTCGCGAAGAACTCGACCTGTTTTCCGAAGGCCTTCTTAAATACATCACCAATTGTCAGCACACCCATCCGGTACATGGGCCGGAGATAAAACATCCCAAAGAGGATCAGGCAAAGGGCGCCGCCGAAAGGATCTTCGATAACTCCGATCAATCCTTCCTCCAAAAAAACAGAAGAGGCTCCGAAAATCGTCTCGGAGCCAAACCAGGTTGCAAACAGCGCGGAGGCTGATAGAAAGAGCGGAAGAGAGCGCCCCGCCAACACGAAATCATTGGAGCCTTTGACCAATTTGGAGGCCCAGGCTCCGATGGCAACGGTGATTGCCAGATAGCAGATGATCGCGGTCAGCAGCACTGGATCAGCGCTTAGCTTTTGCCATACATCTTCTCACGAAGTGCGGCGATCTCAGCGCTTGCCAGATAATCATCGTATGGCATTCTTCTGTCGATTGTTCCTTTTGGAGTGAATTCGACGATGCGGTTGGCGGAGGACTGCACAAATGCGTGGTCATAAGAGCTCATCAACACGGTGCCGTTGAATTCAATGATGGCGTTGTTGAACGCGGTGATCGATTCTAGATCGAGGTGGTTGGTGGGTTCGTCCATGACCAGAAGGTTTGGATTCTGGAGCATCATCTTGGAGATCATGCAGCGAACTTTTTCCCCTCCGGAAAGCACTGCGCATTTTTTAAGAGATTCTTCTCCGGTGAAAAGCATCCTGCCTAAAAACGTCCGCACGTAGGCTTCTTCCTGGTTGCCGGAGTATTGTCTCAGCCAGTCGATCAGGTTGAGGTCAGTCTGGAAGTATTTGGAGTTGTCATTTGGCAAATAGGCCTTATTGATCGTCACGCCCCACTTCATGGATCCCTTGGTTGGCTCGGTCTCTTCCATGATTGTTTGGAAGAATTTGTTGACAGCCTGCTTGGTCTTGGAGATGAAAGCGATCTTGTCGCCTTTGTCGACCATCAGGTTCACATCGGTGAAATAGGTCACACCGTCAGCTTTCAGTTCCAGATTTTCGGTCATGAAGATCTGGTCTCCAGCTTCTCTTTCCGGCTTGAAGATGATGCCGGGATACTTTCTGGACGAAGGCTCAATGTCGTCGATATTGAGTTTTTCGATCATCTTCTTACGGGCGGTCGCCTGCTTGGACTTGGCCACGTTGGCAGAGAAGCGGTCGATAAACGACTGCAATTCCTTGCGCTTGTCTTCCGCCTTTTTGTTGGAGTCCGAGCGCTGCTTCAGTGCAAGCTGAGAAGATTCGTACCAGAAGGTGTAGTTACCGGAGTAGATCTTGATCTTGCTGAAATCGATATCCACCACGTGAGTGGAGACGGTATCGAGGAAGTGTCTGTCGTGGGAGACGACGATCACAATGTTTTTGAAGTCCAAGAGGAAGTTTTCCAGCCACTCGATGGTGTCGGCATCCAAGTCGTTGGTAGGTTCATCGAGGATCAGGATGTCAGGATTGCCAAAAAGCGCCTGCGCGAGCAAAACCCGCACTTTTTGATTCCCCGCCAATTGGTTCATCGGTAGATAGTGCAGGTCCTCGGTGATACCCAATCCGGAAAGGAGGGAAGCGGCGTCGGATTCAGCGTTCCAGCCGTCCATCTCGGCAAATTCAGACTCCAGCTCGGAAGCTCTTAATCCGTCTGCTTCGCTGAAATCTTCCTTGAGGTAAAGCGCGTCTTTCTCGGACATGATCGAGTAGAGGGTTTTGTGACCCATGAGCACGGTTTTCAGGACCTCTATCTGATCAAAGGCAAAGTGGTTTTGGCTCAAAACAGCCATCCGCTGACCGGGCGTGATGTTGACCGATCCGCTGGTGGAGTCGATTTCTCCGGCGAGGATTTTCAAAAAAGTGGATTTTCCCGCGCCGTTGGCACCGATCACCCCGTAGCAGTTGCCTTGGGTGAACTTGAGGCTGACCTCGTCAAAGAGGGCTCGCTTGCCAAACTTGAGGGATAAATTATCTACTGAGATCATGAATTTTCTGCGTTTAAGAGGCGCAAAGATAGGGATTATTATTTTTTCGGTCCATGTTGCGGTGGCGGCTTGACTGGTGTATTTCCGCATTTAACATCTTTTTCAGAGGAATATTTTTTTAGATGACTATATTGAAAACCCCAATTCGGATCGCCCAAGATCATGACCAACAAGCTACTGCAGCTTTTTTTTGTCCTGTTTTTTTTCAGCCAAAGCTTCATTGCTGTTGGCCAGATATCCACTGTAGGCAAGGAGTTTTGGGTGGGCTTCATGGAAAACAACCGGGTCATGGGCGGAGGGCAGGGGCCAGGAAATCAGGGAGCTCCTGATTTTGCCGTCTTGGTCATCACTGCCAACGAAACCACGACCGGTGCGCTGGAGTATCTCGGGCGATCTTTGCCTTTTTCCCTCAACGCAGGTCAGCAGTATACACTTCGTGTGCCCTCAGCCGATCTGGATTTGCTGCATCGTAACACCGGAGTGGTCGAAAACAAGGGGATCCACATCACATCCACGGGGAAGATCGCGGTGCACGCCTTCAATGAGCGGGTGCGGAGTGCGGATGGGACGGTCGTCTTGCCGATTGGCGCCTTGGGGACCGATTATTACATCACTTCGCACTTTGAAGTCCTCACCGTGCCCAATAACTATGACGGCAACAGCAACAATGAGAGCGAGCTGTTAGTGGTGGCGACAGAGGACAATACCGAGATCGAGATCACCACAAGCGTCAGTTCGCTGAGCGGCGACCAGGCGAATGTACCGTCGGTGATCACGCTGGATCGGGGTCAGAGTTATCAGATCAAAGCCAGAGGTGATCTCACGGGCTCACGTGTACGGGTGATCGGTGCAAATGCCGACGAGTGCAAGAAGATCGCAGTCTTTGGCGGAAATAAGTGGACCTCGGTCGGGAACTGCGGAGAAGCGAATGACCATCTTTTTCAGCAGGCCTATCCGGTCAATACCTGGGGGACAAGCTTTGTCCACATGGGGTTGTTGGGCAGGTCCTCCGGCGAACTGGTCAAGGTCGTGGCTTCGGAAGACAACACGGAGGTCTTTGTAAACGGGACTCGGAGGGGGACGGTAGATCAGGGAGAGTTTCTCGCTCTGGAATTTGCAGCGAACGAATCAGGAAAGATTGATACCTCAAAGCCTTCCTCGGTCTCGGTCTTTTCCAAAAGCATGGCCTGCAACGATCCAAGCGCTCCGGGAGCGTCGACAGGTGACCCGTTTATGATTACCTATAGCCCCAGCGAGCAGTTTTTGACCACATTGACCTTCAATGCGCTCAATCTGCCATCGATCGTCAATCACTATATTAATGTGGTCGTGAAATCGGGGACGGAAAACTCCACCGTTCTCGATGGGCAGAATATTGGAAATAGGTTCGCTGCGCTGCCGGGAGACTCTAACTTTAAGTTTGCCAGAATCAATATTTCCCAAGGAGTTCACACGTTGCGGAATGACGACGGATTTGCTGCTTATGTGTACGGCTTTGGGGACTTGGAATCGTATGGCTATGCAGCCGGAGCGGCGCTGGACAATCTGAAGTTTGAGCCGGAAGTCGAATACGATTTTGAATTAGAAGGAGAAAAGATCGCGTGTCTCAATCACGAGGGGCTTTGGAAGCTCAATTCCACAGACCCCGACTTCGCTTATTTTGTTTGGGATTTTGGTGACGGGACACCGACGGTGATCGGACAGGAAGTAAGTCATTCGTTCACAAAGCCCGGCATCTTTGAGGTAAAGGTTTTAGCTGCCTTGAGTCCAAATTCCTGTGATCAACAGGAAGAGGTGATCTTCGAAGTAGAGGTGATCGAGACCGAAGCTGCCATTGCAGGCGAAGTTTCGGTGTGTCCCGAAGTGGAGCAGGTGATGTACCGCGCAAGCGATTTTGTAAACGTCTTCGATAGCAAGTTTGAAGTGGAAGGCGGAGTGATTGTCCAAGACTACGGAGATTCCGTCTTGGTCAATTGGGGGCCGGCAAATCCCGACGCCAAGATCAGATTCATTCCTTATTCCGAGAATGGCTGTCCGGGTGAAGTGGCAGAGTTGGCGGTCGTGATAAATGAACGGATCGTAGTGGCACCGGCCGTTGGAGAGTTGCAGGTTTGCTTTGACCCCTCACTTTCTCACAGGTACGAAGCGCCGGTGACGGTGGGTGGAAGGGGATACGAGTGGGTGGTGACGGGCGGTCAGATTCTTTCCGGTCAGGGACAAAGTGAGATAGAAGTCAGCTGGGATCAGCCAGGAGTCCTGGGGACGGTCGAATACACTGCATACAGCTTGGTCGACGCCGATTGCGAGGGAAAAGCCGATGCGATCAAAGTGGCCGTTGCAGGGGAGTTTGTAGCGGAGCCCAAAGGTCTGGTCAATATTGCCTGCGCGGGCGATAACACCGGTAGCATCCAGCTGGAGATCCGTGGGGGAGTTGCGCCGTACCAATTCGAGTGGTTGCACGATCCTTTGTTGAATTCCCCGGAAGCTAACAACCTTGTCGCAGGAAACTATTCGGTTCTTGTTACCGACCAGCTGGGATGTACGCAACGCATCGAAAATTTAGAATTGACCTCACCGGAACCCTTGTCCATCGTATCACTGGCTCCCACGGGCGTGTCATGTTATGGGAAAACAGACGGGCAACTGGCCTTTTCCATCACTGGCGGCGTAGCTCCGTACTCATTTGAATACGTTGGGAGCAGGACTTTTTCCGGACAAATATCTTTGGCGGATATGCCACAGGGGGAATACGCCTGGGAGGTTCACGATGCCAACGGATGCGTCCTGCCTATAAACTTCGAAATTACCTCGCCGGCACCCATCGAAGTAGAAGTACGCTTGGAAAAACCAGCTTGTCCCGGCGGCTCAAACGGTGAGCTATTCGCCTTGCCGAAGAGCGGCGCCGGGCCTTTTGTCTATCTCTGGAAAGACCTGAATCTGTCCGGAGACTTTGTGACCGGCCTTAGTGCCGGAGTCTATGACCTGGAGATTAGAGACGCCATGGGATGTATTGGGGTCGGGCAGGGGATCGTCCGGGAAGCTGGCCCAGCGGTGCGAATGCCGACGGGATTTGATCCGAGACAGTCACCGGGTATCTATCAAGGCGTCGCCAACTGTGATACGGCATTTTCCTTACTGATTTACAATCGATGGGGTCAGCTGATCTACAGTGGCGTAGATGGATGGGATGGGAAAGTAAACGGAGAGGAAGCGCCTACAGGCACTTATTCCTACTATGCGAGGTATGACTTTGAGTTGGAGGGAGTATCCGCCTCCGAAGAGTATCGCGGGGTTTTTACCTTGATCAGGTAGTGAAGTCGCGGGCGAAGTGAGGTGATCGGTAAGGTTTGTCATCTTTCTTTCAGCATATTTGTAGTCTGCGATCCGCACCTAACCAGCTATCACCGGAATAATACATCATGTTTGAAGGGCCCAACTATCCCAAACCACTAAAGGAATCACTGTTTCAGTCTTGGCTAGAAAACGGCCGGGAGAGCAAGATTGGCTACACTTATCTATTGGTGGTCTGGAACGTCTACGACGAAAAATATGACCCGGTGTATGTGGAAAGCCGCGAGGCCATTGGTGCCTATGAGGCTTATCCGAATGCTAAAGGATCCGAGGCCCTGATCGCGGTGTATGACCTGTATTCGGAGAGTAGGGTAACTTTTGAATGATCGCCAAAAAAGGTCAACGTCCCTCAGGCATTCGCGGGCTGCGACTCAATACTGAGAATGAGCTCCCAGTTTAACTTCCGATACCCCAATCCGAAACAATTGATACCCGTCGGTGTGAATTGATTGCCCTAAACTTGGCCATCAATTAACAAACCCAACTGATGAAACGATTTTTGATCTTGGGGCTCGTATTGCTAGCCTCGTGCACGGAGGCCTCCGAACCGGCCCCTAAAACACCCGACGTCACACCTCCCGAAGAAGTCTCCAGCCAAAAGTTTTTTGGCCAATTGAAAGTCAAAGACACGCAACTCAGCGACCTGGATGGAAATCCTGTGATGCTTCGCGGGGTCAGCTTTGGCTGGCACAACTGGTGGCCGCGCTTCTACAACGAATCTGCTGTGAAATGGCTCAAATCCGACTGGAACGTCAACGTCGTCAGGGCGTCCATGGGCATAGATCCGGATGATGCCTACCTGGACAATCCCGGGTTTGCGCTTGAAAAGATGAAAGCTGTCATCGAAGCGGCGATTGCAGCAGACTTATATGTAATCATTGACTGGCACAGCCACGACCTCTATCAGGAGGAAGCGAGGGAGTTTTTCGGAGAGATGGCAAAGACCTACGGCCAAAATCCCCATGTGATCTATGAGCTTTTCAATGAGCCGGACTATGAGTCTTGGGAAGAAGTGAAAGCCTACAGCGAGGATCTAATCGCTGAAATCCGGAAATACGATGCGGATAACCTCATCTTGGTCGGCTCACCCACTTGGAGTCAGGATCTGCACTTAGTGGCCCAGAACCCAATCCGCAATCAAACCAACATCATGTACGTGTTGCACTTCTATGCGGCGACGCACAAGGACTACCTCAGGACGAGGGCAGACGCTGCGATCAAGGCTGGCCTTCCGATCTTCGTTTCCGAATGTGCGGGGATGGAGGCCACAGGCGACGGTCCCATCGATCAGGCTTCTTGGAATGCTTGGCTCAACTGGATGGAAAGCAAAAAGATCAGTTGGGTCGCCTGGTCGGTCGCCGACAAAGACGAAACCTGCTCGATGCTCTTGCCCAGCGCCGCTTCGACGGGCAACTGGACTGCCGCTCAGATCAAGCCTTGGGGTCAGTCCGTCCGGCAGATCTTGAAGGAAAAGTAAAAGCGGTGTGCTGATCTCTTAGGTGAACATGCTCGCTGAGGATTCTGAAGTTAACAATTTGGAAACTTTGAGGAGAAAAGATGAAAAATGGGTTTTAGAAAACCGTCAAAAATCCGCGTTTAGGGCCTTTTCAATCGATATTTTCCTGTGTTAACATTTGATACCCGTATTGAAAACATTTGACCACCCTCTGTTAAATAACCTCCAACTACATTTATTCGGATCAAAGCAATAAACCCATAACCTCGATCCTTCACTGAATTTTGTTTGCTCATCAAGAGTAAACCGGAGTCATCAGACTGCGAAAAGTGAAGGGCTTCCTGGTCAAATTTTGGGAATAGCGCTGCGATTTTTTAACCCAAAATCCCAACAGACCTTGAAAAAATCTCACGCCCCTCCGACGAATTATTCCCAACGGAAAATGCCTTTTCCCTCTTATACCTATTTCCCAATTTCTAATAATTAAACCCTTAATGATGAAAAAACTATTACCGCTATGGCTCATGCTTTTGGTAGGGGTGGTTCAGGCTCAGGTGACAGTGCGTGGCACTGTGACATCCTCGGCTGATGGACTTTCGCTACCGGGAGTGACGGTTTTGGTCAAAGGAACCACGACCGGCGTCGCCACCGATGGGGATGGAAGCTATTCCATCTCTGCACCCAATGCCAGCTCTGTGTTGGTTTTTAGCTTTATCGGCTTCAAATCCCAAGAGATCCTGGTAGGAAATCAATCCACCATCGACGTCAACATGGAAGAAGACATGTCTTCTCTCGATGAGGTCGTGGTCGTGGGATATGGTACCATGAAAAAACGGGACATGTCCAGTGCCCAAGTTTCGGTATCCTCTGACGACATCGAGCGAACCGTCAATACGACGGTCGAGCAAGCGCTTCAAGGCCGTGCTGCCGGTGTCTACGTCACACAGAATACCGGCGCGCCGGGAGGGGGGATCTCGGTTAATATCCGGGGTGTCAACTCCATCAGCGGAACCAATCAGCCGTTGTATGTGATCGACGGAGTGCAGATTCAACCAGAGACGGTTTCATACGGCGCCACTTCCAGTACCAACCCGATGGCTGGTTTGAATCCAAGTGACATCGAGTCTATGGAGGTTCTTCAAGGACCTTCGGCTACTGCGATCTACGGTTCCAGAGGTACTAATGGGGTCATCATGATCACCACTAAGCGGGGTAAATCAGGTCAGACCAAGATCAGCTACAACTACCTCTATAGCTTGCAAGACAAGCCGGACGAGCTGGATGTGATGTCGCTTAATCAATACGCGACCATGACCAACGAGATCAGAGAAATCACCGGCGGTGATCCTCCGGCGGCGTTTCTTGACCCAAGCCTTTTGGGTGAAGGCACCAACTGGCAGGACGCACTTTTCAAAACTGCCGGTCTGAACAAACACACCCTGAACCTGTCGGGGGGTAACGAGGCAACTCAATTCTACATCTCCGGCGAATATTTTAGCCAGGACGGTGTTGCGATCGGATCTTCTTTTGACCGCTATTCCCTGAGAACCAACATCGACAACCAAACCAGAAAGTGGTTGAAAATCGGGATGAACCTCCAGCTATTCCACACCGACGAGCAGTTGGCGACCGGTAGCTCAGATGTGATCAACAACGCGATCCAGATGGCTCCGAATATCCCTGTGACCAATCCGGATGGCTCTTGGGGTGGTGCGGATCCGATCAACGGTTCCTCGCTTCAGTTTACTCCGGCTAACCCGATTGCACTTGCCAACCTATTGGACCGCTCGTACATGAGAAGAGGTGCACTGGGCGGATTCAATATCGAGATCGGGATCATCGAAGGATTGACGTTCAGAACGATGCTTAACGGAAATGTCAACTATAACAACGGACATTATTTCACCCCAACCTACACGCTGGGTTCTGTAACCAACGACGTCAACAGCCTGAGCAAAAATACTGACACCAGCTTTGGATGGAACTGGAGCCAGATGCTGAACTACAGCAAAGTGTGGGGCAAGCATGCAGTAGATGTGATGGCCAGCCACGAAGCACAGGCGAATCAATACGAATACCTAAGTGCAGGCAGAGTTAACTTCCCTTCCAATGACCTTCAGGAGATTGGCCTTGGATCTGCTCAGGGAGCAACCAACGGCGGCGGTGCAGGTCACTGGGCAATGGAGTCTTTCTTTGGAAGAGCTAACTATACCTTCAATGAAAAATACATCGTCCTTGCCGCATTCAGAGCGGATGGATCGGCAAACTTTGGCCCTGACAACCGTTGGGGGTATTTCCCTTCCATGTCTGCGGCTTGGAGAGTTTCTGAAGAAAGCTTCCTGAGCAACGCCACCTGGATGGATGAGTTGAAGCTGCGTTTTGAGACCGGCTTGACCGGAAATCAAGGCAGCGCAAATGCGATCTTTGCTCCATTGAGTTCTCCTAGCATTCCTACCCCTTGGGGAAGTGGATTCTTGGTTTCAAGATTCGGTAACCCAGCTTTGAAATGGGAAGAGACTTCCACGATCAACTTCGGTTTCAACTTGAACATGTTCAATAACCGAGTGCAGATTGAGGCGGATTACTACGTGAAAAAGACGGACAATTTGCTCCTTCCAAACCCACTCCCTTGGTACATGGGTACAGATGGCGAAGGAAGCATAGGAACTCCAACTGTCAACATCGGTGCACTTGAAAACAGAGGCTACGGCATCACCATCAATACGATCAACATCGATGACCGGGCAAGTGGATTCAAATGGACGTCCAATTTCAATTTCTCGGGATTCAAGACAGAGATCACCAAGTTCTTCTCTGAGACGGCCTTCATCGACCGCACAGCCTGGTATATGAACAACTTTACCCAGCGTGCAATCCCAGGACAGGCACCGTGGTTGTTCTATGGCT
The DNA here is from genome assembly GCF_000429445.1 of Algoriphagus terrigena DSM 22685. Classification (GTDB taxonomy): domain Bacteria; phylum Bacteroidota; class Bacteroidia; order Cytophagales; family Cyclobacteriaceae; genus Algoriphagus; species Algoriphagus terrigena. The sequence continues at coordinate 27,018 of NZ_AUBW01000009.1, read as the reverse complement.
ACCAAGCTGACGGACTGTTCCAGACGATCGAAGACGCAGAGTCTAGCGCCCGTCCGGTAGACAACTCCGGCAATCCACTTCCAGTGGACGCTACCAACGGCATCTACGTGGGAGATATCAAGTACAAGGATATCAACGAAGACGGCGTGATTGATGAGCGAGATCAGACCTTTATCGGCAACCCTTGGCCGAAATTCACCTTTGGAACTACCCAGCAGTTTTCTTACAAAAACTTCACCTTGGACGTCCTGCTGACCGGGTCTTTTGGCAACGATATATACAACTACACCAGATTCAACAACACGAATCCCAACAATATAAACTTGGGAAGAAACATGCTCTTGGAGACGTACGACTATGCCCGCGTCGAGATGGATAACAGCGGCAATCCATTCCTGAGCAATCCTGACGCTACTATCCCAAGAATCACCGGCACCGACCTGAATGGTAATGGTACCAGAATCTCTGACCGATTTGTAGAAGACGGAAGCTACATCCGCATTAAAAACATCCAACTGGCCTACACTTTCCCTTCTTCATTGATGGGTAAGCAAAACATCATCCAGGGAGCACGATTGATGGCGGGCGTTCAGAATGCCTTCACCTTTACCAAATACACAGGATATGATCCGGAAGTAGGAGCCTATGTAGGTAACAACGTGTCTGCAGCGAATCAACTGATCGGCGTGGATTACGGCCGATATCCATTGACCAGGATGTACACATTTAGCTTGGGCATTGACTTCTAATCCGAAAAATGAAAACGATGAAATCGAGCATGAAGCAAGCGCCGCACACTGGGATGAATATTAACTGCGCGAGATTCCATGTGGCCGATAAAAAAAATTATATACACATGAAAACTAACATGAAATTCCGAAATATAATTGCAGGAGCCGGGCTTCTGATGGGAGGATTGGTCGGTTGTTCGGAAGAATTTCTGGATAGACCACCCCTCGATGCCATCGTAGATGCCAACTTCTACAAAACCGACGATCAAATCCTGGCTGCTTCGGCGCCGCTTTACAACATCGTCTGGTTTGCATACAACGATAAGGCCAGCCATGGTATCGGCGACGCCAGAGGCGGAATCCTGACTACCGGATCATACCAACTCGAAAACGTCCGCTTCAATACCACCGGCGAGACGGCCGAAAACGGTGCTGCTTGGAGAGCATTCTACAATGTGGTCGCGCAATCCAACTCTCTGATCAACAACATTGCCCAGTTTGTAGGGCCGGATGTGACGGATCGAATCAAAAATCACGGGATTGCCGAAGGCAGATTTATGCGTGGATTGGCTTACTCCTACCTGGTGCAAAACTGGGGTCCGGTGCCGATCATCACCAACAACACCGCCTTGCTTCAGGATACGACAATTGCCAGAAATACCGAAGAGTCTGTTTGGCAGTTTATCATAAAGGATCTAAGATTCGCTGCTGAAAACCTTCCGGAACAAGCCGTGATGACAGGTCGACTGACCAAATGGAGCGCTGAAGGCATGCTGGCCAAGATGTACCTGACTAAAGCAGGTGTGACCGGAACCAGAAACCAAAGCGACTTGGACTCTGCAGCTTATTTTGCAAAAAGAGTCATCGACAACAGCGGTGCGTCTTTGATGCCAGAGTATGAGGATCTATTCAAAACAAAGAACAACGGTAACGTCGAAACCCTTGCTGCACTACAGTGGGTGTACAACGCTGGCCAAGCTGGTCAGTGGGGCGCTCAAAACTCCGTGCAGGCATTCTTGGCCTTCGGCTCTGAGATCACCGGTTTCGGTGACGGATGGGGCGGAGACATCGGAGCTTCGAAGTGGATGCTGGACATGTATGATGATTTGGTTTTTGACAAAAGAAGAAAAGCATCCTTCATGTTCCCGGGCGATCACTATGACTACATCACGCAAGTGCCTCCGGGCGGATCTGCACAAGAGTTGGAAGTGCCAGCCAGAAGTTTGGACGGCAGCAGACCTTACAACGGCCGTGCTTGGGTCAAGAAATACGTCGTAGGCAGGCCGGAAGACAACGACGGCAAAGTCGTGCAGCAAGGCACCGAGATCAACACGTACATCCTTAGATTGGCCGACGTTTACTTGACTTACGCCGAAGCTGTGTTGGATAAGAATCCGGCTGAAGCATTGAAATACGTGAACTTGGTAAGAAAGCGTGCCGGTGTCAATGAACTGGACAACGTCTCTTGGCAGATCATCTTCGAAGAGCGAATCAAGGAGTTTGCGATGGAAGGCCAAGCTTGGTATGAGTTTACCAAACTGGAATACTACGACCCGGCTAAGGCCTACAGCATGCTGGAAGCACAGGATCGCGGCACCTTCAGGATCTATGCGGATCAGATTCCCGACCCGACACTTTGGGAGATTGAGATCCCTTCTGACGATACCTCGCCCCGCCATTTCCCGGTAAGTGAATCAAACTTTAAAATTCCGATTCCATCCTCAGAACTGTCTCGCGCTCCAAATTTGCGCAAGCCTGCGGTGCCGTATGACTTCACGGCTGGAAACTGATCTTTTGGATTTTAAACCATCGAAAATCAAATGAACATCATAAAACATATCAATAGATCTTCACACTCCGTCGTCATTGCTGGCTTGCTGGTGATGACCGGATTCCTCGGCGCCTGCCAGGAAGAGGATGAAATCAGCGTGGGCCCTCCGTCGATCGAGCGGGTGAGGACCACCGACCCGACCACTGCGGACAGCTCTTTCACATCAGCTACGCTGGGAAGTACGCTCGCGATCATGGGGACGAACTTCCTGGGAACACAGCAGGTGTACCTGAATGACTATCCCCTTGGTGTAAACACGGCGTATGTGACCAATAACAGCGTCATCGTGACAGTGGGAGACAGCGTGCCTACCGTAGCAACTGATCCCAATGTGTCAAACAAACTCAGATTGGTTACCAAAAGCGGTGAGTCAGTCATCGAATTTCAGACGCTTCCTCCGGCTCCTCTAATCAGCCAGGTGAAGAACCAATACTTGAAAGCAGGAGATAAGATGACCCTCTTTGGACGTTATTTCTACTTTGTGGACACCGTGTATTTTCCGGGAGAAGACGTATTTGTGACCTCTGGTTTTGAAACAAATGCTTCTGGAACGACACTTTCTGTGACCGTGCCAGACGGAGTGGACTTCAGCGAGTCTCAATCCGTCGCCGTAGTCACCAAAAGTGGCGGGTCCTCAACCAATCGCAATACCCAAATCTACAATGGCAAGGGTATGATCGCCGACTTCGATACCGACGGTGCGCTCAAGTATCCTTGGGACTGGGGATGGGGAATGTCAGGTGACATGATCCAGTCCAGCCAACCTGGGATCGAGAGTCTCGAGGGCGATTTTGGCGGGATGAACCAAGCTTTCCCTGCCAGCTATGGCTGGAACAACGACAAAGTCATCAACCTTGCCAACTGGAGTGGAGAACAGATCTTCCCAACGGCGCCTGCTGATGAATACAATCCAGCAGCCCCTGCAGCGAGTTTTGATATCAGATTTGACATCGCGGTGAGTACGACCGAGAATATCACTGGCTTAAACGTTCAGATCTGGTACCCGGACAGCAAAGGCAATGAATTGTCCTACGACATTCCTTTGAGCGACTTTATCAAGACTACTGACGGAAGCTGGTACACGCTTTCTGCTGCACTCAATCGTCTGACCAACGGCTCTACCAGATTAAATACCTACGGGGATTTCCTTAAAGGTGACTCTGGAGGAACCAAGCAACTTAGACTGGTAGTGATCAACACCACCTCCAGTGACATCAAGGCGGTGATCGGTATCGACAATATCCGCGTGGTCAGAGCGGTTCAATAAAAATTCATAGACGGTTTACATATTCAATCTCCGAGGCGGAAGGTTCTGCCTCGGAGATTTTTCAATTGATCTCTATCTTCCTTAACACAAAACTCACTCTTGCCGCGTTTTTCCCTTCTCCCTTCTGCCAGTTGGGCATTTTTGGTGTTTGCCGCTTGTTTTTCTTCAGGCTGCGGAAAGAAAACTATTCAGGAGGAGCATCTTTTTCAACTGGTGGAGGCTGATTCCTCCGGCCTTCATTTTACCAATCAAATCCAGGAAACAGCCCAAGCCAATATCTTGACCTACCAATATTTTTACAACGGGGGTGGAGTGGCAGTCGGAGACCTCAACAACGACGGCCTGGAGGATCTCTATTTCACAGCCAATCAGGGTCAAAACAAACTTTTTCTCAATCAGGGAGACCTGAAATTCAGAGACATCACGCTTGCCACCGGCACCGGTGGAAGGGAGCAGGCATGGTCTACAGGAGCAGTCATCGTCGATATCAATGCCGATGGACTCAAAGATATTTATGTGTGTTTTTCGGGAGATTTGCCTGAAGAGACACGCCGAAACCAACTTTTCGTTAGTCAGGGTTTGGATTCCAAAGGGATTCCTTTCTTCAAGGAGATGGCAGCTGAATTCGGGCTGGATGATCCGGCCTTTTCTACCTCGGCCTATTTCTCGGACTTGGATAAAGACGGCGATCTGGATATGCTGTTGCTCAATCACAACCCGGCCTTATTCAATAATCTAAACGCTAATGCATTTAGGACGATGCTGGATACTCCCGATCCGATGAGTTCCAGCAAAGTCTATCGAAACGAAGACGGCAAATTCCGGGATGTTTCCGCCGAAATCGGCATCGCAACCGGGACGCTGAGCTACGGCTTGGGCGCCAGTATTGCCGACTTCAACAACAACGGCTGGCCGGACATCTACATCGGAAATGACTATTCCGCGCCGGACTATTTCTACGTCAATCAAGGTGACGGGACTTTTGTCAATGAGCTTCAATCAGCCTTTGCACACACCAGTCTCTACTCGATGGGCGTGGACGCAGCTGATATCAATCGGGACGGAAATCTGGATCTAATCTCGCTGGACATGCTGCCGGAGGACAGTAAGCGGCAAAAACTCCTGCACAGTCCGGAAAATTACGAGCACTACGGGCTCTTTCTGAAAGTCGGATTGCACCATCAGTTGATGCGGAACATGCTGCAAGTCAACAACGGGAACGGAACGTTTTCGGAGATCGGGCAGGCGGCCGGGATTGCCACGACCGATTGGAGCTGGGCGCCACTCTTTGCAGATTTTGACAACGACGGCTTTCCGGATTTGTTCGTTTCCAATGGATTTTTGAAAGACTTCACCAACCTGGACTTCATCAACTACCGACAGCAAGTCCTGCAAAATCCAAAGCCCGGACAGCAACAAATCTTGGAGATGATTGCCGCCATGCCCGCGACCAAAGTCGGAAACTATTCCTTCAAAAATCAGGACGGAAGCCGGTTTGAGAACACCTCTGACGCTTGGGGACTTGGTACACCGGGCAATAGCAACGGTGCTGTGTACGCGGATTTGGACAACGACGGCGATCTTGATCTGATCCTCAACAATCTGAATGAGCCGTCGCAGATTTATCGAAATGGCACCTCAGAACGTGGGAAGAGTCATTTTCTTCAGGTGAAGTTGACGGGTTCCCAAGGTAACGCCAGCGGAATCGGCGCCAAAGTCAAGGTGTACTCCGGTGGGGAAACCCAATATCAGGAGCAGCAGATCTACAAGGGTTTTCAGGGAAATGTGACCGAAGTTTTGCATTTCGGTTTGGAAAGTAATACGATTGATTCCTTGGAAGTGGAATGGCCATCAGGGCTGAGACAACTCATCATCTCGCCAAAAACCGATCAACGGATCGAGCTGAAGATCGAAGATGCTACAGATACAGCCCTCGCAAAATCTGCAGTCATTCCAAGATTTACGATTGCTTCTCAATACCGGTTTGCGGTCCCAGCTGAGCAGTTCAATGACTTCAAGCGCCAAAGTCAACTGCTCTATTCCCTAAGTCAAGCCGGACCGTTTATGGCTGCCGGAGATATGACTGGCGACGGGGAAATGGACTTGATTTCGTCGACTTCTACGGGAGAGCTTTTGCTGATTGATGGCAAAAAGCAAGAGCCAAAAGTGCTTGCTGTGGCCGGATTGGGGACAAATATATCGGCGCTGCTCTGTCTGGATGCTGACGGCGATGGCGATCTGGACATCTACGTCGGAAAAGGCGGCTATGGAAATCTCACCGACGTGGACCCCTCCCTTCAGGATCAACTGCTGATCAACAATGGAAAGGGAAATTTTGGGCCGTCAGATCTTGGAACCCTGCCCGAAAGATTCACTGCGACCTCAGTTGCAGTCAATTGGGATTATAATGGAGATCGGAAGGACGAAATCTTTATAGGCGGTGGATATTCGCCGGGAAGATGGCCGGAGTCGGCTGGTTCTTATCTTCTGGAGAAAAGAGAAGCGAAGTTTGATGCGGTGGATGATCTGATCTTGGCGTCTCTGAAGCGGGTCAAAGACGCTGTAGCCTATGACCTGGACCGAGATGGAAAAGAGGAGTTGATCGTGGCGGCTGAGTTTGATAAAATCAGGGTGATCGGTTTCAAAGACGGGAAGCTGGAAGATCGCACGTCTGTTTTTTTTCCGGAGGGAAAGACTGGATTGTGGCGAAGCTTGTTGATCGAAGATCTGGATGGAGACGGAAGACCGGAGCTTTTGGCAGGAAACTGGGGATTGAATTCCCGCCTGAAAACGGAACCTGATATTCCGGTTCGGGTTTATTTCGCTGATTTTGACAAAAACGGTTCCGTCGATCCGCTGATGACTTTTGCGGTGCAAGGCATGGAAACGCCATTTCTTTCTCGCGACGAACTCGCAGGACAGATGTATCGAAAAAAGGCCAGTTTCCCAACTCACGAAGTCTTTTCGACGGCAACGATCGAAGAAATATTAACTCCGGAGGAACTGCCTCAAGCCGAAATACTCCTGGCTGAGACGCTGGAAACGCAGCTATTTACGCTGAAAGCGGGCCGGTTTGAATCCGTCTCTCTGCCCAGACAGGCTCAGGATGCTCCGATCAATGCGGCAGTGTCAATAGCAGGGAAGTCCGGTCATAAGAATCTATTGCTCGTCGGAAATCAGGATAATCCAAGATTAAAAATCGGTCAAATCGATGCCAATCGGGGACTCCTGCTGGAGTTCGATTTGGGGTCAAAATCCTGGCGCGCGCTTCCGCAGGCAGAGACGGGGTTTGATCTGGCTGGCGAAATATCCGCGGCACAAAAGCTGGGAGATCACCTCTGGATTGGGATTCGGAATCAGGGACTGAAATCCTTCAAGCCCGTAGAATAGTTTTTAGAATAGAAAGAAATAAATAGCTAAAAAACAGCACTATAAAACATGTATTTAAAATCAGTGGTTGTATTGGTGATCTTATCGGTTTGGACGACATGTTCAAGAGATCAGTCCACGAATACGCTGGAATTAAATGAATCCATCCGGCTCAATCAGGTCGGCTATCTTCCAAATCAGGATAAGATTGCAATCGTGCTTTCGGAGGAGCCCTTGGGGCAATTCTTTGTATGGGATGTGGAGCAGAATGAGATTGTCTTCGAGGGTGCAGCAATCAAGCAAGAAGCGAAGACCTCGTCGGGAAAAACCGCCTGGAAAGTTGATTTTTCTTCTTTGGTAGACGAGGGGACTTACGAGATTGGCATAGGGAATCTTGGGAAGTCTTACCCGTTTTTGATTCAAAGAGACGTTTACTCTGATCTGTCGAAAGCGTCGCTGAAGGCATTTTATTTTCAGCGTGCATCGACGGATCTGCCGGAGGAATTTGCCGGTAAGTGGGCGAGAGGTGCCGGTCATCCGGATACCCAGGTGCAGATTCATCCATCCGCTGCCAGCGCCACACGCCCGACCGGAACGTCCCTATCTTCATCAAAAGGATGGTACGACGCAGGAGACTACAACAAATACATCGTCAACAGCGGGATTACTATGGGCACTTTATTGTCCCTTTACGAGGAGTTTCCTGACTTTTTTGCGAAGCAGAAACTAGCAATCCCGGAGAGCGGTAATGTCCTACCGGATATTCTCGATGAAGTATTGTGGAATCTGGACTGGATGCTGACCATGCAGGATCCAGCAGACGGGGGAGTGTATCACAAGCTCACCACGGCCAAGTTTGAGGGAATGGTGGAGCCGCATAAGGCCGTCAACACCCGCTATCTGGTCAGCAAGAGCACAGCTGCGACTTTGGATTTTGCAGCAGTGATGGCTCAGGCGTCCCGGATCTACAAGGCTTTTTCTCCGGAAAACGCCGTCATTTATCAGAAAGCCGCCGAAAAAGCCTGGAATTGGGCGGTCCAAAATCCGGAGCTTTACTACCGGCAGAATGAACTGAACCGGGATTTCGATCCCGATGTGACCACTGGTGCCTATGGAGACCAAAACCTGTCGGACGAGTGGGTTTGGGCAGCGTCTGAACTCTATATCAGCACGCACAACCTGGACTACTGGAGCGTGTTGGAAGACTCCGATCTGGAATACAGGCTTCCCTCATGGTCTCAGGTCAAGTGGTTGGGTTTTTACTCCCTGATCCGGCATGAGACGTCGCTTTCGCAGATTCCAGAGGAATGGATGGCGATGCTAAAGATCAATCTGATCGCGGCGGCCAAATCCTATCAGGTGGCCGGGCAAATCCAGCCTTTTGGCACTCCCATGGGAGCCAGCGACCGGGACTTTATCTGGGGAAGTAACGCGGTGGCCTCCAATCAGGGGGTCCTATTGATCGAAGCCTATCGGCTGAATGGCGAAGAGGGTTTTCTGCAAGGTGCAAAAGCCAACCTCGATTATATTATGGGAAGAAATGCAACGGGATTTAGCTACGTCACAGGTTTTGGAAGCAAAACGCCGATACATCCCCACCATCGACTGGCGACTTCGAGACCGGAGTTGCCCCCGCTGCCGGGATTCATGGTCGGCGGGCCCAATCCATCTCAGCAAGACGGCTGTGAATATCCCAGCAAGGTGCCGGACGAATCTTATACTGATCTCGCATGCAGCTACGCATCCAACGAGATCGCCATCAACTGGAGTGCAGCTTTTGCCTATTTGGTAAATGGCATTGAGGCTATTGAGGCGAACAGGGAATAATTTGGCATTTTTTGATGGGATTCAGGGCGAATGCCAGTGAGAAATCATTTATTTTCTGGAAATTCCCAGACAATCGACCAAATCCACCCCTTGAAAAATTTTCTCTTAGTTCTGCTGCTGCCGCTGGCATTTGCCTGTGGCCTATCCAAACCGGATTCAGAGGTTCAGTTTCCCAAGTTAATTTCCGAAGGCATGGTACTCCAGCGAGATCAGCCGATCAAAATCTGGGGGAGAGGAATCCCGGACAAGAAGATCCGCGCCAGCTTGGCCGGGGCGATCGTGAGCTCAAAGGTTTTGGAAGACAGTACTTGGTTTGTTCACCTACCTCCCTTGCCGGCGGGCGGCCCTTATGAGCTGTTAGTCAATACCCAAACCGTCAAGGATGTCTACATCGGGGACGTGTGGGTGGCAGGTGGACAATCGAATATGGAGTGGCCACTGAAGGCCGGTGTGATCGGAGCGGAGGAAGAATTTGCCAAGCCTGACTTTCCGATGATCCGTTTTTTCAAAGTAGCCAAAGACTACAGTGTCGAGGAAAAATCCGACGTGTCCGACGGACAGTGGAAGGTGGCCAATGCGGAGAATCTTCCTGATTTCTCAGCCGTTGCCTGGTTTTTTGCCAAGAAGAACCACCTGGAGAAGGGTGTGCCAGTCGGTGTCATCGAATCAAACTGGGGCGGAACGCCTGCCGAAGGCTGGACAGAGATAGGCGTCTTGGCAGAGATCGCCGACAGATCTTACTCCGCAGAAGTGGCAGAGATCATCGAGAGCCATGAAAAGTGGAAGGTGACATTGGCCGAAAACGAGGAGCGGCGCACGCTGCGGGATAGCCTGATCAATCAGCCAGATTCGGCCAAAGCCGCTGAGGTTTCTTCTGTAAACTATAGCAATGCGAACTGGAGATCCATCAGTCTCCCTGCTGACAATCCACTCGAACATATCGCTTGGGTGCGAAAGAAATTTCAACTTTCTTCCACAGAAGAAGCCGTTCTGACCCTGCCCAATGTGCAGCAGATGGCTTATTTCTATGTCAACGGCAAGCAAGTTCATTACAAAGATTGGGGAGCTGCCGTCCCGGAGATTAAGATACCTTCAGAGATTCTGCTTCAGGGTGAGAACGTGCTCGCGATCCGGGCGGTGAATGGCTGGAACAACAAGCCTGAGATTGGCTCTTCGGACTCAATGTTTTTGACCCAAAATGAAAAGAAGATCAACTTGGAGGGTACTTGGACTTACGCAAACAATGTCGTCGAACCGCAACTTCCGAATGTCGAATACTACAACTGGAAGCCCGGATTCATGTTTAATGCGATGATCGCGCCCCTGACTCACTATGCGATCAAAGGGGTGATTTGGTATCAGGGAGAAAGCAATGCAGGCAAGGCCGATGAATATCGGGAGCTTTTCGGAGCAATGATCACCAACTGGAGAGCGCGCTGGGAGATCGGTGACTTTCCGTTTCTGTTCGTTCAATTAGCCAATTTCATGGAGCGGAAGTCTCCTCAGCCGGAAAGCGAATGGGCCTATATCAGAGAATCCCAAACTCAGACATTGGAGCTTCCGGCGACGGGAATGGCGACGATCATCGATATCGGAGAAGCTGAGGATATTCACCCTCGCAACAAGAAAGACGTAGGGGAGAGGCTTTGGCTTCAAGCCAAAAAAGTGGCCTTTCGGGAGAAAATCCTTGCCTCAGGGCCGGTCTTTGACAGCCTCAGAGTAGGAGGAGATGAATTGATTCTGACCTTCACAGAAGTAGGCGAGGGACTTAAATTGACATCAGGATCTGAGGTCCTTGGATTTACTGTCGAAGATGCTGCGGGGAGGTTTGAATCCGTAATGGGAGAGATCGCCAGCAAAAATCAGATCAGGCTAAAAACACCGAAAGGATTTGAACCCGTCGGTGTCCGGTACGCTTGGGCTGATAATCCGGAGGTAAACCTGGTCAATAACCTGAATTTGCCGGCTGTTCCGTTTAGAGCGAAACTGGAAGAAAAACAAGAATAGTCCGATCCGAGCTATTCTTGTTTTATCGTTTCTACCAATTCCTTGGCCGTCGCCATCTCCTCGATCCGCTCTTGAAACTCGGTTCGGGCGGGCACTTTGGCTACATTTTCCAAAAAGTCAATCGTGCTGAACAACACCCCCTGCCAATCTTGGGAAGTAATGGAGGCGGCGATCACGTGGTCTCCGGCATTCGGAAAGGCCTTCTCTCGCTTAAGGTCTGCCGGAGTGCCCAACTCACTGTACATCTCCTGCATCTTGGGCACTGAGACCACAAAATCCTGCTCTTCCGGACTCTTATAGTAGTATCCCATAAACAGCGGCTGCTTGACCTGTGCAAAAGTCTCCGTGTTCATCTCGCTGTAGACGACCGTCGCCAGACTGACGTAGGCGTTGATGTGGTAGTCTTCAGACCAATATGCTTTCTTTTCGCCCTCTCTTTCCTGATGGAGGACACTCTTCTTCATTGCGAACTTCTCCATCAAGAATTTTGACCAAGGCTTAAACAGGGCGTTGAGCTTTTCTCCGCCGTCACGCACACAGGGAGAGTAGAGCACCACCGCCTTGATGTCCGGCTGCTGGCTGGCAAGCAAAAGGGTCAAAGCTCCCCCCATGGAAGTGCCCACGACGATGACTGAGTCACCGAGGCTTTTGCCGATTTGGTAGGCTTCTCCGACTGCGTCGGCGAGTTTCTGGGCGGATAGGTATTCCATGCCATTCTCCCGCTTGATCCCGTGCTCGGGGAGGCGGGTTACAAAAAGATTGGCTCCAAAATGCGTGGCCAAAAACCGGTGTACCGGGTCGCCTTCCATCGGGCTCGCGCCAAAACCATGGATATAGACGATGGAATAGGGTGTCTTTGCTTTGTTGCTGCTGTCAGCCCATTGGATGTAGGCTTCGTTGCCGGGTTTGAGACCTATGACCGTGTCCTCGCGGTTTCGGACGTATTCGCTGAGTTCGCTGAGCCGGGTGGGGACTTCTGGAAAATGGACGGTGAGCTCTTTCTTTTCCACCGTTGGACCGAGCATGTAGACGATCACCAGGACAATGGCCGTGGCAAAGAGGCCTAGGAATATTTTGCGAAGCATGGCAATCAGTCGGTTTGAAGAAGGTGGATTGAAATCGAAGGTAGCTTGAATTCGTCGTTCAAAAATAGAAAGGTTCTAGTTTACCACGCTGAACAATTTTCCGGATTCTCTGACAGGTTGCAGATCAAATTGAGGATATCGGTTGAAGAAATCCTATTCTACCGATTTTTGTAGCGGGAGAATTACTTTTTCCGTTCTATCTTCGAATCACTTTTAATATACCTATGATAATAAACCCCATGAAATCGAGCATGTCACCACCGACACACACTGGGAAGATTACCAATCTTGCGAGATTCCATGTGGCCGATAAAAAACAAATTATATGCACATGAAAAAACTACAACTCATTCTTCTTTTACTGACGATGGGCTTTTACGCGCAGGCTCAGGATACACTTCCCACGCGGTCCGTCTATGTGGAACTGGGAGGGGCGGGGCTTCCCTACAGTTTCAATTACGATTTCCGCTTTGACAAGACGCGGATGGACTCCTGGGGAATGCGGGTTGGCGCGGGAGGTTACACGACCTCGGATGAATCATTTTTTTCCCTGCCGGTAATGGTCAACAAGCTCTATGGCAAAGGCCCACACTACTTTGAGATGGGATTTGGGTTGACGTTTTTTGCGTTTGACGAGGAAGATTATTCCTATTGCAGCAGCGGTTATTACGATTCCAATGGAAACTTCATCTGCGATTCCTATGTGGAGCAAGATAGCTACTACGAATTTATCCTCCCTGTGGACGGCTCGCCGAGTCTGATGGGGACGATGAACTTTGGCTACAGGAGGGTGCCGGTGGACGGTGGATTTACCTGGCGGGTGAACCTGACTCCGATCTTTAACAACAACGGTTTCTGGCCACTGTATGCTGGACTCGGTTTCGGCTATGCGTTTTGATTTGACTTAGGTCAAAAATACTGTGTCCATACGGACAAAACCTGTACGCAACCGTACAGGTTTTTTTGTTCGCAATCGATTGAATTCGAGATGGATGCATTTTTTTAAAATTAAATTTCCTTAATGTGTCACAATAGGATGCAACCCGCATTTTTTGCAAAAACGAAGAATTCTGTCCGCTCCTGTGACAGAAAATCGCCGAAATCCCAAATTCGATCAAAGTCAGTTTACCAAATCGTGAACAATTCGAAATAATCTTTGGCTAATTTTCTTAACGATACTTAATATTAGCTGATCTGGGAAAGTAAAATGAAGGCCGTCTGAGCGTGCCAAAAGGTGTTGGTATGTGCTTCGCATAAGGACAAGCACAACACTAAACCAACATTGTTATGAAAACCTTATTCACTTTAGCACTTGCAGGAGCCTTATCATTTAGCAGCCTTGCAGCACCGGTAGCCGACGACGATCTGATGGCACTTTCTGATGTCAAAGCAAAATTCAAAAAAGTAAACGTACTCCTCCGGGAGGGAGTCGGTGAAGCGAAGATCGCGCTTTACGACAACACAGGCAGAAAACTTCACCAAAGAAAGGTAAAGGTAGGGGGAGAGGACTTGCTGGTACCTTACAACCTTTCGGATCTTCCCTGCGGAGAATATAAGGTGAGAATATCTACTGACGATGAGCAAGTTGACTACACGGTCGCAACCTTCGACAAACCGATCCCCGCTTCAGCACTTCCGCTGATGGCCTATGGAAAGATCATCGATGATACGACTGTCAACCTGACGGTGATCGGCCTGGACGAGCCGGGTGTAGAAGTGGAGATCCGCTACGCCGAGACGAACAAACTGATCCACTCTGAAGCGATCGGAGAGCCGGAAGGGTTCCGCAAAAATTACAAATTGAATGGAGTATCTCCTGAAGATGTGTATCTTAATGTGACAGATGCAAAAGGCAGAAGCAAAACAATTCACTTCGAATAATCAAAGCCAGCCTATTGTAGAGAAGCTCCGGACCGCAGGGTTCGGAGCTTCTATTTTTTGAGGATGTGAGAAGTGAGTTCAGCGGCCAGTTTTTCCAGATCTGTGTCGAGATCTTCACGATTCACCTTGAGTACCTTTTCCCGCTCTGCAGTCGGCAGTTTTTCGAAGCCATACCATGCACCCAAAATCCCTCCGACTAACGCTGCTGTCGTGTCGTTGTCACGGCCGTAGTTGACCAGGAAAGTCAAGGAACGACTGAAATCAAAATCGGTATAAATCATCGCGGTGATCGCTTGAAGATAGATCTCTCCGGCGTGGAAAGGCATATCCTGGAGTTTCAGGTCTAGCTCAGCGTAGGCCTTGGCCAGGGCAGGACTGGAGAAAGACATTTCTCCGCCGATGCTATCGAGTTTTTGGGCCTCTTGGCTAATCAAGAGCGAGATCTTCGGCAGTTGTCCCTAGGGTCATGGCGGCGGCAGTCATAGCTACCGCCAATGCGCTCAGATCACGGGCATAGCCCAGATCGTAAATCGAAAGCTTGTAGGCTTCCCGGTAGGCTTTTTCAGGATCTCCCGGGAAAAACACGCCCAGCGCGGGAGCATACAGCAGTCCGGCACAGACCATTTCACCGCCATAAAATTTGGAAAGGGAATCTGAATAAGCTGTGAGGTTTCCATCCAGATAGGGTTTGCTGACCTTGGCCCACTCCGACAGCCAGTTTACTTGTAGCATAGCGGCTTCATAGGGCTCTGGATCTACGCTTTCGATGGATTGGAGGTTTTTTAATCCACCTTCATAGGTTTTCAGAATATGGCCTGCAAAATCTTTTGGATTGAGGGTTCCCGGCTTTTGGGTCAGCAAATAGTTTACGGCCAGCACTTTCCATCGCGTGTCATCTGTCGTGCCTCCTGCTGGAAGGTTGGGTTTCCAAATGCCCTCGGGCGATGCTTCCCGAACCATCGAGTCCAGTCCCTCTACAAATCCATATTCCAGACGGATGCTTTCCCGGCTCCACATCTCGGTGGGAGCTCCCATCGCATCTCCGATGGCCGCTCCAACGAGCATCCCCAGGATTTTATCATAAAGCTGCGCTTCGCTCAGTCCGGAGACTGTTTTGATTTCCGGGGAAAATGACTTTTGTTGAAGTTCTTCCGAGTTTTTTCCACAAGAAAAAAGGAAGGCAAAAGCCAAAATCGAGATATAAAAACGCATGGTCAGTTGAGGATTAGGTATTTGCCATTGTTTAAAAGTTCCGCTTTTTGTGAAAGCGTCAAATCGATCGGTAGCTGTGCGATCCCAATTAGCCGCCGGAGGATTTCCACACCGCGGTACTGCTGGACCAGATCAAGATCAAAGCGATGGCAATAGGCCGAAAGCACCTGCTCCTTCAAGCTTTCCGGTTGTTGACCGAGATCCAGGTGTGCCAAAAAGACGCCCAAATCAAACTCCGCATCGCCCGGAAATCCGAATTCCGGATCGATGACTTTGATGCCTGAAGGCACATCCAGCCAACTTCCCGGATAGAAATCTCCGTGAAGGAGTACGGTGCCGTGCCTTAGATAGCGCCCGCCAAGTGCTTCTAGCTTTTCCTTCAAGCGTGGGTCGGTTTTGTAAGCGAGGCTGATTGCTTGAAGTCCCGGCTGAATACTGTCCAAGTCAAATCCATTTTCTTCCAAAAACGGAAATCGAAAAACATGCTCGTGGTTGAGTCTGCGCATCTCGAGATTATCGGGAAAATCTGTCACCTTCAAGCCGTGCAGCTGGTTTAGATACCCGACTAGCTGTTCAACCTCGCCTTCGTTCAAATCTCTTTTGCCGGAATAAATCCATGAATAGTCGAGTCCTTTCCCCAGATCTTCCATGATCAGGATATGCTGCTCAGGATCAAACTGAACAACTTTTGGAGACATCTCCGCGAGAAATTCTTCCCCGGATACCAATTCCAAAAATCGATGCTCCACCGCGATCCGACCGATCGGCGCGGGGATTTGGGGATACTTTCGCACGTAAGGCTTGGACTGTTTGAGAATCAGACTTCGTTGGTTCGTTTGGATCCTCAGGACCAGGTTCATATTGCTCTCGCCGGCGGACTCAGAGTTGATCAAAAGCTCACCTGGAAGCCAGTATGGGAGATTTTGTAAGTCTGCGATGGAACTGTTTTCAGTTAGATCGGTCATTGGTTTGATTTTGACTCAAGATAGAAGCTGCATTTTAAAGAATTGAAACGATGTTTAATTTTTAAGGGTGGGGTATTTCAAAAGATCAGCTCGCAGCGGTTCAAATTCCCTATTTTTGACTAAGACAAATCAAACCCAAATATGTTCGGACTACACAGATCACTTTTTACCGACGAGCACGAGCTCTTTCGGCAGAGCTTTAGAGATTTTATCGCCAGAGAGATCACTCCCAATCATGCAGCCTGGGAAAAACAAAAGATGGTTTCACGCGAGATTTGGCAGAAGCTCGGCGAAAACGGCTTTTTGGGAATCCAGGCGCCCGAGTCACTCGGAGGCATGAACATTCAGGATTTTCGTTACAACGCGATCGTGATCGAGGAGCTTGGGCTGAGCGGCTGTTCGGCTTTGGCAGTGGGATTTCCGCTGCACTCGGATATCGTGATGCCCTACATCCTCCATTATGCGACAGAGTCCGCTAAGGCCAAATACATCCCCAAGATGGTCACAGGCGACTATATCGGCGCCATAGCGATGACCGAGCCCGGTGCCGGATCGGACTTGCAGGGTATCCTGACAAGCGCCGTCGACGAGGGCGATCATTATCTGGTGAATGGTTCGAAGACATTCATCACTAACGGCTATCTCAGTGACGTCGTGGTAGTCGCGGTGAAGACTGACCCCGGAAAAGGCGCCAAAGGCATCAGTCTGCTGATCTTGGATCGGGACATGGCGGGATTCACGCGGGGTATCCCGTTTGACAAGGTCGGACTGCATGCCCAAGATACTTGCGAGTTGTTTTTTGAAGATGTCAAGGTGCCCAAGGAAAACCTGCTGGGGAAAGCAGGAGAGGGCTTCAAGTACCTTATGACAGAGCTGGCCCAGGAGCGTTTGGTGGTGGCTTTGGCAGCAGTGGCGCTCGGAGAGTACATGCTTGGGGCGACGATCAGCTATGTGAAACAAAGGAAGGCCTTCGGAAAAAGCATCTCCGAGTTTCAAAATACCCGATTCAAACTCGCCGAAATGACCGCCGCTCTGGAGCAGGGCAGGATCTACTGCGATTACCTGGTCTACCTGCACAACGAAGGTAAGCTGGACTCCGCGATGTCCTCCGCAGCCAAATACAACATGACCGAACTCCAGTGTAAAGTCGCCGACGAGTGCGTGCAGCTCCATGGTGGATATGGATACATGTGGGAATATGGTGTGGCCCGAGCCTGGGCTGACGCGCGTGTACAGCGGATCTATGCCGGAACCAATGAGATCATGAAAGAACTGATCGCCCGAAAAATTCTCCAGTGAGGATAAAATCCTTGCTGATGCACAATAATTTTAAGTAATTGAAAAGAGAAAAAAATACCCGAAAAAACCGCTGATATGACCGATTTTCCATGGTTTCAACACTATCCTGCCTCGGTGCCGAAGGACGTAAACTACCAGATCTACTCCAGTGTGGTAGATCTCTTCGATGAGAGTGTGAAAAAGTTTGGGGAGGCAGTGGCCTTCGAGTGCATGGGAAAGACGATGAGCTTCTCCGAATTGGATCGCCTCAGCAGCTATTTCGCAAACTACCTCACGCAGGAGTTGAAACTGAAAAAAGGCACAAGAGTGGCGATCCAGATGCCCAACGTCCTCCAATATCCGGTTGTGATGTTTGGGGCGCTCAAAGCGGGAATGGTCGTGGTCAATACCAACCCGCTCTACACACCAGCCGAGATGAAGCATCAGTTTAATGACTCGGGAGCGGAAGTGATCGTCATTGTGCAGAATTTCGCTTCCCATTTAGAGAAAATCAGAAGCGAGATTGCTGCCAAACACATCATAGTCACCGAACTCGGCGATCTGCTTGGGGGACTGAAAGGAATGATCGTCAACGTGGTCGTCAAGCACGTGAAGAAGTTGGTTCCGCCCTTTTCACTTCCCGGATCTGTCTCTTTTAAAACCGCGCTCTCCAAAGGGAAGGGTTTTACTTTCAAGCCAACAAAACTCACTCTGGAAGATTCAGCCTACCTCCAATACACTGGAGGCACGACCGGAGTGTCCAAAGGAGCCGAGCTGACCCATGGAAATATCGTGGCCAACATGGAGCAGATCTCTGCTTGGATGAAGCCCAAACTCAAGGAGCGGGAGGAGATTGTCATCACCGCTTTGCCGCTTTATCACATCTTTGCCCTGACAGTCAACTGCCTGGCTATGCTGAAGATTGGTGCTCATAACGTATTGATTACCAATCCAAGAGACATGAAGGCTTTCATTGGAGATTTGGCAAAGAAAAAGTTTACCGTGATGACTGGTGTCAACACCCTGTTCAATGGATTGCTGAATCAGGAAGCGTTTAAGTCACTGGATTTCTCCGGGTTGAAGATTGCTGTGGGCGGTGGGATGGCCGTGCAAAAAGCGACTGCGGAGAAGTGGAAAGCAGTAACCGGGGTTCCATTGGCTGAAGGCTATGGACTCACCGAAACTTCCCCAGTAGCTTCCTGCAATCCAATTGACGGAACTGAACGGATAGGCACGATAGGCTTGCCGCTTCCTAATACCGATTTCATGATCGCAGACGACGCCGGTAATTCGATGCCAATCGGCGAGCGCGGTGAGATCTTGATCAAAGGCCCGCAGGTAATGAGGGGCTATTGGCACCGACCTGAGGAAACCGCCAACGTGATGCACGGGGAGTGGTTTAAGTCCGGAGACATCGGAGTCATGGACAAAGACGGCTTTTTCAAGATCGTGGACCGCAAGAAGGAAATGATACTCGTGTCTGGCTTCAATGTCTATCCCAACGAGGTTGAGGACGTGATAGCTTCCTGTCCCGGTGTAGTGGAAGTGGGCGTGATCGGCATGCCGGATGATAAATCCACCGAGCGGGTGATCGCTTACGTGGTCAAAAAAGAGCCCGGACTCACCGCCGAAAAGGTCATCGCTCACTGCAAACAATCCCTCACCAACTACAAGGTGCCCAAGGAGGTCCATTTTGTCGACGAACTTCCCAAATCAAACGTCGGTAAGATTCTCCGTCGGAAGATCAAGGAAGCACATATGGAGAAAAAGGGTGTTGTTGCTGACTGAAACTGTCGGATTAAAATAGCATCAACCTAAAGTAAGAACCGTGGATTCACGGTTTTTTCGTTTTTTTGCGGGCGTTGGTTTTCAAGCGACTACCTACGCTTTGTCTTTTCCAAGCTGAATTTTACATTCCGCCACGGCGGACAAGATCTTTCAATTTCACAATCTTCCAATCCCCATGACCTGGCAACTGATCAAAGACGCTATCCTTGGCAAGGAACAAGATTTTACAAGCCTTTCCTTAAAGACCGCCATCTTCGTTTTGGCGATTCCCATGATCCTGGAGATGATGATGGAGTCGGCGTTTGCCATCGTGGACATCTTTTTCGTGGCAAAACTGGGCGAGTATGCAGTCGCAACGGTGGGCTTGACAGAGGCGGTGATTGTGTTTACCTATGCCATCGGATTTGGGATCAGCATGGCCGCCACTGCCTTGATATCCAGAAGATTTGGTGAGAAAGAATACGATGAAGCCGGAACCGCCACTTTTCAATTGATAGTGGTAGGGGGGATTGTGTCCCTTTTTATCGGCGTCGGGGGGTGGGTATTTGCTGCCGATCTACTTCGGTTGATGGGCGCTGAGGAATCGGTGGTCGTTTCTGGGGCCAATTACGCCAAGATCGTCTTTGCCGGAAATACGGCCATTATGCTTCTCTTCTTGATCAATGGAGCCTTTCGTGGAGCGGGCCAGGCACATCTCGCCATGCGAAGTCTTTGGATCGCCAACGGCTTGAATATTATTCTTGATCCGATTTTGATCTTCGGAATCGGAAGTTGGGATGGATACGGTCTGGATGGCGCGGCTATCGCAACGACCTTTGGGAGAAGCATGGGAGTGCTCTATCAGGTGTATCACCTGATGAACGGCAAGCATAAGCTAAAAGTCCTTCGCAGAAACCTGCATGTCAAGTGGGAAACCATCCGCAAGATCATCGACCTTTCACTCGGGGGGATGGGACAGTTTCTCATTGATTCGGTCTCCTGGGTCGCGCTGACCCGGATGAATGCAGAGTTTGGATCTGCGGCATTGGCCGGGTACACGATTGCGTTTCGGGTACTCATATTCACGATTCTGCCCGCTTGGGGGCTTTCCGGGGCGGCGGCGACATTGGTTGGGCAAAATCTCGGAGCCGGGGAAGTAGATCGGGCAGAGAAAGCCGTCTGGCTGACTGCCCGCTACAATGTGATCTTCATGGCATCTGTTACCGGTATTTACTTGCTTTTCAACCAACAGCTGGCGGGGTTCTTCACCGAAATCCCCGAGGTCAGGGACGTGGCAGCTCAGGGACTTTGGGTGATTGTCTTGGGATATGTCTTTTTCGCAATCGGGATGGTATTGACACAGGCATTTAACGGGGCAGGGGATACCAAAACACCCGCCTGGATCAACATCGGGGTGTTACTTTGTATGGAGGTTCCTTTGGCTTATTTTCTCGCCTTCCCGATGGGTATGGAATACTTGGGAATCTTTATCGCCATCGCCTTTTGCCACTCTTTTCATGCGCTGGTTTCGCTCTATTTCTTCCGAAAAGGAAAATGGAAGACGATGAAGGTGTAAGGATTTACGATTTACGAAATGCGAGATACGAGGTTTGAATTAGTCTTGAGGGTATTTACTCTGGAAAGACTTTACCCGAAGTAGTCGATATGTAGGTCAAAGTTTGGAAGTCTTAGATCCGAAGGATCGAAACTATTCATAACCCCCGGTGTAGCCGGGGGAAAGCCACCACAATAGAAAAGATAGCCCCGAAGGGGTGATACTTAGAAGTTTCACCCTTTCAGGGCTCAAAGAAAGAGGATTCAATGATCACCCTGCACTTCGTACAGGGTCATGAATGGTTAGGCTCCTTCGGAGCTACACAGGAAGCCGGTTTGATTTCTTGTAGAATTAAAGACTTTCCAACTAGGTTCTGGATAAAATATCCCCTCCAAATGACTATTTTACCTAAGAATTAAATACCCTTTTTCCACTCAGGTTGGCGTTTTTTTTTAAATTTGAAATAGGCAACCAATTACATGACACAGGCATTAATAGCCTGGAAGTTTGACAGCCTGAGTCTTAAATATTAAAAAGGGAATGACAGAGTTTTAACAAACCCAAAGCCAACAAGATGTGAATCTAGGTTTGAATTTATTTGGCTAGAAAAAACATTGAAAGGAGGGCGCGGTGGGAGGATTTGCCCCTGTCTGCCGACAGGCAGGAGCGAGCCAGCGTTCGGCCCTGTGCGCCTGCCTGCCGGTAGGCAGGGTAGGAGCATTGGCAAATCTTGACCTTTTGGTTCTTTTGGGTCAAGCCAAAAGAACGAAGAAAAAGATCACGCTAACCTGAGTTCAAAACCAAAATTAGATGATTGATGTCTATTTGATTAAAGATTCGATATCAGAATTATATTTTAAAACATTCCGCCCGATCTGTGGAGACACAGACAGGGATATTCGAAACCATAATCGAAATTAAACTTTAAACCATGACCGAATCCCCATCCAAATCCATCCACCAAGGCCGCAATGTGAAACGCTTCCGGGAAATGCTCGGCATCAAGCAGGAAGCATTGGCTTATGAACTAGGGGAGGACTGGAATCAGAAGAAAATCTCCCTGCTCGAGCAAAAAGAAGAGATCGAAGCTAGCCTGCTCGCCCAGATAGCCGATGTGCTTAAGCTACCCGTAGAAGCTTTTCAGAATTTCGATGAGGAACAGGCGGTGAATATTATCTCAAATACTTTTACCTGTTCTGATTTTAAGGATAATGCTTCGGTAATGAACTTCAATCCTACTTTTGATCCAGTTGATAAGATTCTCAAACTCCACGAGGAGAAAATCGCGCTTTACGAGCGAATGCTAAAGGAGAAGGACGAGATGATGACGAGGTTGGAGAAGTTGATAGGGAAGTGAGTTTTGTAAATTAAACGCCTAATAGGGAGTTACTTGCGCTTCACAAAGTAGCACGATTTATGTTTTTCATTAACTAGGATGAACTATACTAGTCATTTGCTAGAATCTTTACTATCGGAAATCGATCCTCTGGAACAGTCAAAAGTTGATGTAAAAATGGGGGTTGCGGCTAAGATTGCTTCTGCCAGGGACTCCAAAGGCTGGAGCAAACGGGATTTGCAAAAAGTGATGGGAGCAAATCCTTCACAGGTTACCAGGTGGTTATCAGGAACTGAAAATTTCACGCTGGATTTGCTTGTTCAATTGGAGGCGGTTCTTGAAATTAAAATTTTGACGAAGAGTCTTTAAACCTATCTTGGGTTAGTTCCTTTTAAAGGAAAATTTACCTTTGCAACAAAAAATATAATGGCAGCGGCGGAGCAAATAAAGAGTTTGATCAAATCTTTTGGGGAAGGCGATGAATCGCGCTTTTATGCTACTGCTATGCAAATTGCTGCTTCTGAGGCTAGAAAAGGGCATCTTGACTTAGCTGATGAACTAAAGAAGCTTATTGATAAAAGCAAATCTTCCAAATCGGTTGTTAGAAGACTTCCAGTTAATGCCGCGCAAAAGGAACTCAATGATTTATTGGAACTAGTAAGTCCTGAGATCAAACTCAAAGACATGGTTTTGTCTAGTGAGATTCAGGAGACTTTGGCGAAGGTAATACACGAACAAAAGCATTTAAATAAACTCCTAAACCATAATCTACAGCCTAGAAGGAAGCTTTTGCTAATCGGAACTCCCGGATCTGGAAAGACCATGACCGCACACGCCTTGGCTGGTGAATTGGGATTGCCTTTATTTATTATCCGACTTGATGGTTTAATAAGTCGATATCTAGGTGAGTCCATTGCAAAGCTTCGTTTGATTTTTGATGCGATGGTGGATTTCAGGGCTGTTTACCTTTTTGATGAATTTGACAGTATTGGGAGCACCCGAACTCAGGGACAGGAAGTAGGGGAGATCAAACGGGTGTTGAATAGTTTTTTACTTCAAATTGAAAAAGATAAATCCAATAGTTTGATTATTGCTGCCACCAATCTGCCCGAAAGTTTGGATACTGCCTTGTTTAGAAGATTCGACGATATTATCCAATATGGTAACCCTTCAATCAATCAAATTCATCAAATATTTTCGTCAAGATTGAATGAAATAGGCTTAACCTTGGATTGGGACTTCAACAATCTCTCACAGCTTTCATCAGGCCTTAGCTATGCGGAAGTTCACAAGATCTGTGAGGATATCTGGAAGGATTTTTTACTCAACGGCAAAGACTATGTTACGGAATCAAGAGCTATAAAGTATATCAGTGCTAGAAAGCGAGACCATTAATATTGACTTATGGATGGACTTTTTAAGCACATTTTTTTAAAGAACAAGGCCAAATCAATCAGTTTTACTCCCTTAGGTTCGGGAAGGTTCTCTATCAATGGAGAAGTAAACCAAGTACGACATGGCAAGCGGTTGAAGGAGGAATTTGATTCCGCATTCCTTGATTTTTGGGAGGGAGAGCCGCAGGACTTTGTCTATGTGGAATTTGAGACTTTTCCAGGCTATGATTTGGACTTGGCCAAATTTGAAGGTAAAACCGGAGATGTCAGGATCGCAACTCTCAAAGAAAAAATTGATGAAAATGGGCAACATAAAACATTGGGCTCAGTTTACTTATCCAAAAAAGGAGTAAGTTCTTTCTTAAAGAAGCTAAATGAGTATTCAAACCCGGAATTAAAAACGGAAAAAGGTAAGCCCAAAAATGCTAGTCTGCTTTCCAATATTGAATCAATTAGCCAAGCTACTCTAAAATCATTTTGGCAGGAACCCGAACGGTCATTTCCAGAAATGGACCTGGAGGTTTGGTGGGAAGTGTGGCTAGATATTACTGTAGATTCTGCTGCTATCGTTCAAGAAAAAATCACTGCAAGGCTAGCCGAATATGGAGTTCAGATTTCTCCAAGAAGCCTGATTTTCCCGGAGCATTTGGTAATTCTTATAAAGGGAAGCGCTAAGCAGATAATTGAACCTTTACTTTATTCCAGCTATTTGGATGAATTGAGAAAGCCGGTGGAACTCTCCGACACCTTTATTTCCATGGAGATTCCTGAGCAAAAAGAATGGATAGCCGATTTGGCCAAGAGGTTAGATGTTCAGGAAGAAACCACTATATCCGTTTGCCTTTTAGACTCTGGGATCAACGAAGATCATCCCCTTTTGGCCCATATTAAGCATCTGATTCATCCGGATACGGTGGAACCATCTTGGAACACCAATGATAGCTGGTCTGGTTCTGGGCATGGTAATCCGATGGCTGGATTGATATTTTTCGGGGATCTATCCGATACTTTCCTGGGCAGAGATTCGGTTAAGATTTTTCATAGACTGGAAAGCATAAAAATTCTGCATCACATACATCCAACTGATCCCGATTTCTATGGCGTAATCACAGAGGAAGGCATTGCCCGTGCGGAATTAATCAACCTCACTTCCGAAAGGGTATTTTGTCTGGCAGTATCAGCTGACAATGTGCCTCATAAAGGAAAGCCGTCATCCTGGTCAGCAACTTTGGATAAAACAGCTTTTGGTGAGGAGGAATGGAAAAGATTAATCCTGGTTTCCGGAGGAAATATTCCGAACATCCAATGGCCAGGATATCCGCTCTCAAATTTTGAATACAGCATTCATGATCCGGCACAGGCATTTAACGCGCTTACCATTGGAGCATATACGCTGAAGGATCGTATTGATTTATTAAAGTATCCCGGCGCGAGTCTTTTGGCACAAAGAGGTCAACTTTCTCCATCCAGTAGTACCAGCATTTCGTGGGAAAATGACT
Source organism: Algoriphagus terrigena DSM 22685 (assembly GCF_000429445.1). GTDB lineage: Bacteria > Bacteroidota > Bacteroidia > Cytophagales > Cyclobacteriaceae > Algoriphagus > Algoriphagus terrigena. The sequence continues at coordinate 2,014 of NZ_AUBW01000009.1, read as the reverse complement.
GGGCAATAAAACCTGAGGTAGTCTTTGAAGGCGGAAATTGTGGATTATCGAGCTGGGGCTTATGTGACCCAGATTCTTTGCAGCCATTAAGTATTTCAAAAGGAGGGTTGGCTAAATCGCCGTTCACCACATTTGGCGAAACTTCAGCCGCTACCGCTTTTGCTACAAAATTTGCAGCAGCTATTCTTGAAAGCTATCCGGGACTTTGGCCTGAGACGATTAGAGCATTGCTTGTCCACTCTGCGCAGTGGACAGATCAAATGCTGGGGAATCGGAAAATAGAAGAGCTGACACGAGAGGAAAAGATTAACCTATTACGCACGGTTGGCTATGGCGTGCCATTCCTGCCTTCAGCTATTTATACCCTTCAGAATTCTGTTTCTCTGGTGATTCAAGAAAAAATCAAACCCTACAAATTTGAACAAAATAGGGTTAACGCTAATCAGTGTCATGTCTATACACTTCCTTGGCCCCAAGAGAAGTTATTGGAACTAGGTGAATTACAAGTAAGGCTTAACGTTACCTTGTCCTACTTTATAGAACCGAATCCGGGAAATAAACGCTACGCCGTAGCCAATAACTATGCTTCGCATGGTCTTCGCTTCAGGCTCAAAGACCGGAACGAATCCTCTTCCGCTTTTATGGCTAGGATCAATAGTAAGGCTAGGAAGGCCTTGGAAGAAAAATACGAAAGTGAGGGAGGGGAAAAATGGATTATCGGTCAACAGATCCGCGACAAAGGTTCAATTCACAGGGATATCTGGATAGGAAATGCAGCTGACCTGGCAACAAAAAATGAACTGGCGATTATCCCAACGGGTGGCTGGTGGAAAACGAGACCTAATCATAAAAAATACGAAAACGAGGTTCGTTATTCCCTTATCATTAGCATTGAGACGGCTTCTGAAGATATCTTAACACCGATTTTGAATGAATTAAAAGTAGATGTCGATGCGATTAATTTTTGAGTTTTAAGCTTGTCTCTAAAATACTGAAACCTAAACCACCCAAATGAATAAAGAATATCTGGATTTTATCTATGCCATTTCGCTAGTGATTGGGATTTTTGGAGGGTTATTCTACGGAATTCAAATTCTTTACAAAAACTTTAAAACTGCCCAAAAGAAACGACGCCAACAACTTATAGGAGCTTGGACAAATGAAGGGTCAATAGGGAATAATGAAACACATTACCTCACTATTTCTTTGGATTTAGACCTTGAGGATGGAGAAGTTGTAGGTTTGGTTGAATATGTAAGAAGTTTGAAGGATGATGAAGAGTTTAAAAATATTTCATTGAATGGAAATTTTTTCTGGAGAACATCAAAACTAAGGATGTCAATCGTCAAACAAGGGGAGGTGTTTGATTGTGGATATTTGAAAATCAGGCGACAGAATCACAAGAGGATGGAAATCGTTTCAAAATCCGTTGTGGAAAGACATTTTCCACGAAGAACTACCCTATGGAAAGGTTAACTAGTCAGGAAAGTTCAGCTGTTCCAAGTTGTAAATGGCATAGATGCAGGGTTGCAACTAACCACTGAAAAACCCTTATGAATGAAAAATGAATTGAAAAGAGAATAAGCTAGTAAACCTTAGGATAAACTGCATTAACTTTAAAAAAATCTTATTAGATCTATAGATTACACTAGCCCAAATTCCCTTATCCAACGCATTAAAATTTTTGGTTCTACCCTTAAGTTAGTGAGGATATAAGTTTAGGCCTCCATGGAAGAATAAAATAGCGCTTCTAAAGTTGGCGAATGTTCGATAGCCTTTTCCCACTGTTTTGAGTTCCTGTATTTTACCGTTTAGGCGTTCGGCCATTGCATTGTTTAGGTTGGTGAGTAATGCATTGACCACTCCGGAAACATGCCTGTTAAACATCTCTACGACCTTGTCTATTTCTTTGATTTTTCTTTGAGTCGCATCGGTACTCCATCGGTTAAACAACAGTCTGGCGAAAAGCTTTCCTACACTGAACAACTCCTTGAAGTTTTCCCGCACCTGCCAG
>NZ_AUBW01000008.1 GCF_000429445.1 Algoriphagus terrigena DSM 22685 | reverse complement strand
ATCATATTCTCAGGGACAATACCCCTTATAAAGAACCTCAACTCAGGCAGGAGATCATTGATGAACGAAGAAAAGCGGAAATGGAGCGCCTAGAAAAAAGGCTCCAAAAACTTAAATCATTAGCGTCCAACTAGAAAAGGTCGTCTTTTTTTTGGTGGACTATACCCCGAGCATAAAACTGATATCAGACGCTAAGCACCCACAGCTGTTGCCTAAGAGCACGTAGAAAAAACTTTTCTCTAAAGAAAAAACTTAGCCAAAACTGATGTCCTGGAACAACTATGGGGTAAGCTAACCAGACTTTCAGAAAAAAAAAAGCCGAAGAAAATCTTCGGCTCGGTCTTAATTTTTTCCCAACTGGGCGTCTATGAGCTCCCGTTTGAGCTTTCGCTCGCGGTCGAGTGTGTTTTTCCGATGCAGTTCAAATTCCTCCCGCACGTCCAGAAAATCATTTTCAGCCTTTTTGATCCGGCCAAAGCTTTTGAAATACTGAAACGCAAAAAATGCCAAGGCACCGGATAGTAGGACTACTAGCATCCACATCAGCGAGGAGTAAACGGTCTTTTGAATCCCGATTCCCAAAAAGCTGAAATTGTCTCGGTTTGCTATTGCCTCGTTTTTTTGGGCTACTTCAGCGGTCAAAAGCTGTTTTACGATGACCACAGAGTCATTCAGACTTTGTAGCTGAATGTTCAAATCTGTCGCTTTCTTGGACAAAGTGCGGATGGAGTCGAGGACGTTGGATTTGAGCTGTTCCAAGTTCGCTTTTTTGACCACCTCGTATTCCTGAAAACCATTAGAGACGCGGTAGATGTAGTCAAATTGGCTGGTAATCGTGCCCGAGCGTAAGGAGTTTTGAGTTTCTGTAGAATCCTGTGCTATAGCAACTGAGAATCCGGAAAAAAGGAAAAACGCTAGAAGGGCATACTCTTTCATCGGCATGATATTTTTTTGATTTTTTGGTTTTCTTTCAATAAACGTGCCTTAAACCGAGATTCTTATTTTCTCATTGGGTAAAAATGCCTTAAAATCACCCACTTTGTTGCCTTTTTTTTCCAATAGCTTGCTCGGTCCGCTTAACAATATTCTGTTTTACTGAAAAAAGACTTATCCTCTTGTAAATTAGGAGGCTAGCCATCGCCACGGCGGAAAAAAGCTAAAGCTCCCGCACCGTATCCACCTGGGCGGCGATGATCGCCGGTCTCCATGAAGCCAGCAGCGTAATGGAAATAACGGCTATACCGATCCAAATGAAGTCTGACCAAACAATCCGCACCGGATAGGCATCTACGACCGCCGAGGAAATCCCCAGCGAAACCAGCCCAAAACTCTCCTGGGCCAGGACAATCAGGTATCCCAAGACCAATCCTATCACAGCCCCACTGAGCGCAATCAGCGCGCCTTGCTTCAAAAAAATCTGGCGAATCAACCGGTCTTTAGCCCCCATGGCTTTGAGTACGGCGATGTCTTTTTTCTTTTCGATCGCCAGCATGCTCAGGGAGAAAAAAATGTTGAACGAGGCGATGGCTAAAATAAAAGTGAGGGTGAGAAAGACGAAAAGTTTCTCAAGCTTCACCGTCCGGATCAACCCGGCATGCTGCTCGTCGGCATTTTTGACCAGAAAGTCTGAGCCAAGATGCTCCTTTAGCCGGCGCTGCACATCTGAGACCGAGAAGCCATCTCCCACTTTAATCTCCAGCGCCGTGCGCTTTTCTCCATAGTTCAGCAGATCGCGGGTAAAATCGAGCGGTGCGATCACGTATCCGTCATCAAACTGCTGCTCAATGCTGAAAAATGCCCTCGGCTCCAGTTGTGCTGAGGTATAGAGTTGATTGGGATCAATACTGCCGGCCGACCTAGGAGCTTTGGGATAGAATACCTTCAGGGTAGAATTGGGCTCGTTGAGATGAATCGACAGAAAAAATCCCACGCCTCTGCCCAAGATGGCTCCTGGTCTGAGATCCGTGCCCAGCGTGGTGTCTCCCCAAAAATACCCTTTGGAAAATCTCCCCTGATCCAGGAAATTGTCAGAGACGCCCTTGATTTTCGCCACTAGCTGGTTCTCATCGTGCTCGTAAAGGACGTTATCCTCGATCACCTCGGTCAAGATCGCCACTCCTTCGATTTTCTCGATTTCGGCGAGCCATTCCCGAGGAGCCAGAAAGCTCTTGCCTCTGGCGGGCTCGATCTTCAGCTCTGCGTCAAAGCTGGCAAAAAGACTCCGAATCAAATCTTCCAGTCCGTTGAACACCGACATGACGACCACCAAAGCAATCGTCCCCACCGCTACTCCGACCATCGAGATGATGGAGAGCACAGTGATGAAATTCCGCTTTTTCTTACTGCGAAAGTATCTGCCGGCGATAAAAGAACTGGGATTCAAAGCTGCGGCTATTAATCTTCGTCTTCTTCCTGTTCCTCTTCCTCTGGGGGAGCCGGAGGGATATTCAGATCAGAGATCACCTTATCCATGTATTGGGCATAGACTGCCGAATCATCCGGAAAGAACGCAATCTCTGGAATGATCCGGACGGACTTTCCGATTCTCTTGGACAGGTCATGGCGGATCTCCTTTTTATGAGCATCAATCACATCAAAGAGTGCTTTGGGATCAGCGAGCAAAAAACTCAGATACACTTTGGCAAAGCTCAGATCCGGACTGACCATGACCCGCGTGATGGTAACCAAGGCCTTGCCGATAAGCGGTTTTGCTTCTTTCTGAAATATATCGCCAAGCTCCTTTTGAAGAAGTTTGGCGTGTTTTTGTTGTCTTTTGCTTTCCATGTGAAGTATTTGTGGTACAAATTTAGCGAAATACTTGGGCAAGCTTTAATTTCGGCCCAATCCAACCCATTCCTTCTCAGAAACCTTGTTAAGTTTTTTTAAAGTAAACGATCCATTCAGACTGATTGGGATAGCAATCTACCTCATTGTCTTGGCCGTTGTGACGCTGGCGCTGTTCTCTTTTCCTCTCACCGAACCCCGGCTCGTCTGGATGGTGCTGGGAGAGCGGCTCAGTGACGGCTACTACCTCTACTTGGATGTGATCGATGATACGGGGCCTTTGTCTGCAGGGTTTTTCACGTTTGTCCACGTCATCTTTGGACGAAGTGAATGGGCGTATGAACTGATTGGAAGGCTGTTGGTCCTTTTTCAGATCATCTATTGGAACACGGTCCTGATCCGATATCGGGTTTTTGAGGAAAACACCTATCTCCCGGCTATCATCATGGCGGCTCTTTTTCACCTGTCTTTTGACTTGGTGGGGATGTCTCCGGCATTGCTGGGAAGCACCTTTCTGGTGTTGGCGATCGGCCAGCTTTTCTCCCAAACCGTCCTGCAAAAAGAGACAAGCGAATCGACACTCTTGATCGGCATCTACGGGGGAATCGCCACCGGATTTCATCTGAATTTTGCGATTTTTCTCCCTTACATGATCTTCACGGGAATAGCGATCAGCGGATTTTCTTTTCGTCAGTTGCTGTTGTCATTGGTCGGGTTTTTCCTGCCGATTCTACTGCTGTTGATCTTCTATTTCTGGAACAACGGTCTGAGTGAGACATTCCAGATTTGGCCGATGGTTTTTGCCTATGAAAAGTATCGGTACCAGCCCCAGATCGTGTGGGCAATCCTGGGAGCGTTTCCCTTGTTGCTGGCGTTAGTTGGGTTCTTCTACAGCACAGTGCTCAGAGGCTCCACGATCAACCAGCAAAAACAGCGACAGATGATCATCGTCTGGCTGTTGTTTTCGCTGCTGGAATTTCTTTTGGTTAAAAGGCAGGCGACCTACCAACTCCTGATCTTCATCCCGGGATTGACGTTTTTGATCACTCATTTTTTCCTGAACACCGCAAAAAAAATGATCGGAAAGATCGCTTTTCTGGTACTTCTTTTTGGAATTCCCGCGGCCGGATGCTGGTATTGGCTCGGACAAACCCAGACGGACTCCCCTTATTTTGTCACCAAAAACCGGGGATCGAAGTTTAAACCGGGAGAATCGATCATGGTCATGTCGTCAGATTCCTCTCCCTATCTGGACAATCCGCTTGGCGGCCCTTTTCTCAATTTCAATCTGGCGAAGGTGTACCTAAAATCGGAAAAAACACTGGAGCAAAAAGCCAAAATCTATCAGAATCTTCACACCCAAAAGCCACAAACCGTGGTAGATCCGGAGGGGATTTTCGAAAAACTGCTGCAAGAATTGCCCGCGCTGAAAAGTCTCTATGTCGAATCTGAACCGGGAATTTTTAGGTTGAAATAGTTTTTTTAACCATTTGTCTTTAAGACAGATACCGTCTATCTTTAAAAGCGATAGGTTCGATTGAACCTCGATTTTTCACTTTTAGTGTTGCTTTTTTATGAATTCTATTTTTCAGATTCTCTCTACCTGTACTGCTGGAGAAAAAAACCAGTTGCTGGAGTTCTGTGCGACTAGACACTCGGCCAGTTCCAAAAAATACCAGCTTCTCAAAGTGTTCGTGGAAAAACCTGCGCTTAAAGACGCACAAATCAGTCAGCTGATCTATGGACAAAAGGAGAATCCAGCTTACTACCAACTCAAAAAGCGCGTCAAAGAAGAGCTCGAAGAACTGCTTCCGCTGCTAAACGCGAATTCATTTTCTAGTGACATCAAGACCAGAATCCGGTGCAGCGAGTTATTGCTGCAAAGTCAGGTTCTGCTCGCCAGGGGCCTCCGCTGTGATGGCGCCAAATTATTGGAGAAAAGCCTTAGGACGGCGATTTCGTCTGATTTTCCGGACCTGATTCTATCCATCTTTGACGTCGCGCAGCGATTTTCAGTGAATGAGGTCATCAGAAAAGAAGACCTTCCCGAACTGGAATTGATCATCCAGAGCCATTTGGCGATCCTGATCAACCAGCACCATCCCAAATCCGAAGATCGAGTGCCCTGTGAGAAGAATGCGTATCTCGGTCAAATCCTCCACCAACTCGATTCGGAACGGAAAAACTGGGGGCTGGTTAGCACGATCAGGCAATCAATCGCCGATCAAAACTTTGAAGAAGCTAAATCCCTCATCTTGGAGTCTGAGCCAAGTTTTGAGAAAAATTCCGAGGATCGGGAGGTCTACGAGGAGTTTTTCCTGACTAAGCAAAAATTCCTCCTCCAGACAGGTCAATACCAAGAAGTCATCCAAAACTGCAAACATCAGAAATCAGGTGTCATCCACTCCAAAGAAAAGCACTTGGAGCTTTCGCAATACCATTGGTACGCATTGTTTCACCAAGATCACTTCGATGAAGCAGCGGCACTCCTCAGAAAAGACCTGATGCAGCGGTGTCCGGAGCTTTCCCCCAAATGGAAGTACTGGGAGGCCTTTCTTTTGTTTAGAAAGCAATCTTTCAAAAATGCCCTCCGCTCGGTTCACGAATGCCAACAAGAACTCAAGACAATGCCCAACTACTATCTGGGGTCCAAAATGCTGGAGCTGATGATCCTTTTTGACCAAAATGAGGTGGATTGGCTGGATTATAAAGTGGAAAATCTCCGAAAACTCCTCCACCGGTGGAAAGGAAAAATCAGCATCCGGATTGACAGTGCCTTTCACGTCTTGCGCGGGATTCAGACGAAGGCACCGGTAAGCTCCTGGAACGATTTGGTGAAAAATGAGCACCTCCTGAATCTTCAGGACGGAAAGGGAATCTATCACTGGAATCCGATAGATTTTGAGCTGATCCGCTATGACGGTTGGATTGCGTCAAGACGAAACTAATCAAGAACTCTCTGTCGATCCACCAATCTTACCCCTGGCTTTTCTAGGCAGGAGCCAATATCAAATTTTTGGTCAATACTCTTCAATGACATTGCTATTAATTGACTAAATATCAGCATGTTATTTAGATTAAAGCCACAGGAAAAAAGTCATAGTACTATATTATTTCCTGTCATTGAGGACTAGGCTTGAATAATTTATGGCTTCAGAACCACTGAATTTTTCTCTGAATTCGATTTTTCAACATGATCCATTCCGCCTTGGAATTTTTAACTCAGGAGCTCAATGCCTTTATTAAGCTCAAAGTCGGTGACCCGCTCACTGCGAGGATATTCTTGTCCGGCGTGACCAACGAACAGGGCATTGCCATCCCTGACCAAAGTCTTGGGCTATCGCTCATCAACATCGAGGAAGAACGGACAAACAAGGAGCAGCAAAGCCGTTTTATCAACGCTCTCGGAAAGGTGGAAAAACGGAATCCTGAGATTCAGCTCAATCTCTATGTCTTGATTACGGCCAACTTTCAGAACAAACTGGCCAATAATTCCTCGGATGACTACGTCGAAGGCCTCAAGCAGCTGAGCTATGCGATCGCATTTTTCCAGAGCAAAAATGTCTTCACTCCGGAAAACAGCCCAGCACTGTCTGGCTTTGATCCCAATCTGACCAAGATCGTGGTTGAGCTCTACAGCTATTCCTTTGAGCAGTTGTACAATTTTTGGTCGGTGGTAGGCGCCAAATACCTACCCAGTGTGCTCTACAAGGTCAAAACGCTGCGGATTCAGGAAAATGCCATCCAAGAAAGCGGCGAGCCTATCGAACAGATTTTTCTCACTTCAAGCCATAAGTCATGAACATCATCTATTCGCGGCTTTTCGAGGTGAGCATCTTACACGACTATTTCAGGGACGGTATCGCAAAGGATATCAAACTAGTGCCTACGCAGGAAACCCAAGACTTGCTAAGAAAAGGACGAATGCTCTGGAGAGAGACCCCCCAGGGGATTGTGGTGCTGTACCGGGCGGAAGCTGACCTTACCACTCCAGAAGTGTCGTTGGCTCCGCCTATGGATTTTAATTTCTTTTTCAAAAGCACTAATTCTCCCCAGTTTTTCACCATCACAGAACTCACAAAAGGGTCGAGAACCTACCAATCCGGCGACTTTATAGCGTTCAAAAGCCTGCCAGCCACCGCATCCACCGACCCCAGCAATCCCGAAAAAATCGGCCTGGACATCTGGGACGGATCGAGGCCAAAATCTTTTACCGCCCGGGTGAATCTCAATCCGGCACCGGCAAAAGCACTTCTTCAGATCAAGGATGCTGCTGGTGTTAAGATCCCTTCTGGGTTGGATGAAGCCGGCGATGCACTGCCTTTGGACCTTGAGTTGACACCTGATGATAAAGGAGAGTTTCTCCTGAAGCTTGATCTGAAAGGAAAGCCCGAGGGCAACTATACACTAGTCCTGCGAAATGAGGCAGACACGCTTGACTTGTGGAAAAAGGAATACTTCCTGACCCAAGATCCGGAAGTGAAGTCGGCCTTGGGCATTCTGAAAATCGCCTACAGGTCAGCTCCGGCTCACCTATATGGAGCCAGAGAATATTACGCAGTTGATCTGAAGCGAAAAGCCACCAAGTGGACCTACATCATCGTCAGTCAAAATAACAAAGTAGATCTCGGAAGCGCCGAGCTTTCCATCTTGGACAAGGGCAATCCCGCCGGCTCCCCATACGCCACCTACACTTTCCAACAACAGGGGGCCGCTCCCAACGCCGACGTGAAGATCAACAATGCGGAGACCGTCATCTTCAAATCTCAGGTACCGATTCCTTTTTTCGAAAACCCGAAGCTCAACCTAGAGCTTAGAAGAAAGCCTGGAAATCGGGTATTATTTGGTCATCTACCCAATCCCACCCGATCCGGAGCAGTCAAAGTCGCCCCCGGTGAAGAAATCTCAGAAATCTATGTATTCATCTAATCCCAACTGATATGGCAGAATTCAAAACCCCCGGGGTGTATATCCAGGAAATCTCCACCCTTCCCGCATCCATTGTGCCGGTGGCGACTGCCATCCCGGCCTTTGTCGGCTACACCGCCCAAAGACTCCGAAATGGGGAAACTTTTGGGATCAACATCCCTACCAGAGTTACCTCCTATCTGGAGTACAAAGAGATTTTCGGTGAATCTTTTTTAGAAAACTACGTGATTACCATCACCGACGGTCCATCCGTTGCAATCACCGATCCGGCGAATTTCTCTCAATATCTGATGACTTATCAGGTCTACATGTATTTCTCCAATGGGGGAGGGCCATGTTGGATAGTTTCAGTGGGGGATTTTGTAGCGACGCCGACAGGAGATGACATCGATATCGATGACCTGCTTGCGGGATTGAAAGTGCTGGAGGAGGAAGACGAACCTACACTGTTGGTAATCCCCGAGGCAACGATGCTGTCGGACATCAATCGCAAGACACTTCACGATCAGATGCTTGCCCAATGTGCTAAACTCCAGGATCGATTTGCCATCCTGGACGCCCTGCACTATGACGGTCAGACAGTTGCCGAGGATGGAGCGGACTTCCGAGCCGAAATAGGAAACTCAGATCTCAAATACGCCGCTTCCTACTATCCTGGACTTAAAACCATTCTTTTTAGAAACTTCGATCCAAATGTGCAAACAGTCGTGGACAATCGCGGAGGCGCAGGATTGGGACCTTTCCACCAAAAGAAACTGGCAGAAATAGGAAATGGGACGAATTCGGCCACCGCTCAGATTACCATCACCGATCAAACCGAGATCGATACTGAGCAATTCTTGATTGGAGGAGTGGTATTCAATGAAGGCACGCAGTTCACTAAAGGCGGGACTGAGATCGCCACTGCTACTGCAATGAAAACTGCGCTGGATGCTATGCAGCCAGGCCTTCCATTTACCGTCGAGCGGACTTCCGCCACGCTTACATTGACTGCCAAAGCCACAGGAGAAGCCGGAGTATTGGGGTTCACCTATACTCCCGCGGGTGCTCCGGGCGCTACAATATCCGGCACCGGGACATTTTCTTGGACACCTCCCGACAAGACGCTCTACAACACCATCATTGCGTCCCTTCAAAGTAAGCTGTTGGATCTTTACCCTTCAGCTTCCATGGCCGGAGTCTATGCGCGCGTCGACAGTCAACGCGGAGTATGGAAAGCTCCCGCAAATGTGGATATCCGCTCGGTCCTGAAGCCAACCGTCGCAGTGAGCGCCGAGGAGCAGGAAGGATTGAATATGGATGCTACCTCAGGGAAATCAATCAATGTGATTCGCTTCTTCCAAGGAAAAGGAAACCTAGTCTGGGGAGCGAGAACACTCGCCGGAAATGACAATGAGTGGAGATACATCCCGGTCCGCAGGCTGTACATCTTCATCGAAGAATCCGTCAAGAAAGCCTCCGAATTTGTGGTATTCGAGGCCAACGATGCCAACACTTGGATTCGGGTAAAAACCATGATCGAAAATTTCCTCACTAATCTTTGGAGAGAGGGCGCGCTCGCTGGCGCTAAATCGGAAGAGGCATTTTTTGTAAGAGTTGGGCTGGGTCAGACGATGACCGCCCTGGACATTCTGGAAGGCAGAATGATTGTAGAAATCGGTCTGGCGGCAGTAAGACCGGCAGAGTTCATCATCCTGAAGTTTTCCCATAAGCTTCAGGAATCCTAGTTCCATTTAACCCAAAACGCAATTCTTATGTCAACTTACGCCACCCCGGGTGTTTACATCAAAGAAATCTCAACGCTCCCGGCATCAATCGCAGCCGTGGAGACAGCCATCCCGGCATTCATCGGGCATACCAACCTGGCAACCAAAAATGGAGAGCTGGTTCGGGGTGTTCCCACGCGGATCACTTCGATGCTGGAATATGAAGCGATCTTTGGCTTTGCCAATCCGGAAGCCATCCCGGTGACAATTCAGGATACTTACACGGGAGAGAATGGCCAACCTGCCAAGCTGAGCTCCCGGATAGTCAAGGCCGGTGCCCCGGTAGCTCCGAGTGCATATAAAATGTACTACAGTCTCCGGCTGTTTTTCGACAATGGTGGAGGCCCCTGCTACATTGTCTCGGTAAACGATTTCACCACTCCCCCCACGGTCGGAAACAGCACTACTGCCACAAGCCTATTGGGCGGCCTGGCTGCTGTGGAAAAAGTCGATGAACCGACACTGATCGTCTTTCCTGACGATCTCACCTTGGCAAATGGAAAAGCCGTCTACGAAGCTGCTTTGGCACAATGCGAAAAGCTGAAAGACCGGTTCGTCATCCTCGATGTGAAAGTCAACACGGCGGATCCTTTCGCGGATGCGGAAAACTTCAGGAATACAGGAATTGGCTCCGGCGACCTGAAATATGGTGCGGCTTATTATCCCAATCTCAAAAGTGGCTTGAACTTTGGATACGACTCTGCCTCTGTCACCATTACACAATCGGCCAGCTACATCGGCGCCGGTGCTCCGAGTCCGGCGATTGTCAATGCGGCAAACGGCTCTAACCTCACCGCGCTGTCGACTGCAGACCCCAGCCTTCATCGGGCGATTCTTTCTGAAATCAGCAAACTGTACGTGGTTGTGCCTCCCTCAGGAGCGGTCGCGGGAGTCTATGCCCGAGTCGACAGTCAAAGAGGCGTGTGGAAAGCCCCTGCCAATGTAGACATCCGCTCAGTGATAGGTCCCGCTGTGAAGGTATCCCACGAACAACAAGCTTCGCTGAACGTCGATGCTTCCTCCGGCAAGTCCATCAATGTCATTCGGACATTTACCGGAAAGGGTACTTTGGTTTGGGGAGCTAGGACACTGGCCGGTAATGACAATGAGTGGAGATATGTGCCAGTACGGCGCCTCTATATTTTCATTGAAGAGTCCGTGAAAAAAGCCACGGAATTCGTCGTCTTCGAACCAAATGATGCCAATACCTGGCTCCGGGTGAAAACCATGGTCGAAAACTTCCTTACCAAACTTTGGAGAGACGGAGCGCTCGCCGGTGCCAAGCCCGACGAAGCCTTCTTCGTCAAGATCGGTCTCGGCATCACGATGACTGCCCAGGATATCCTCGAAGGCAGAATGAATGTCGAGATCGGTCTGGCGGCCGTAAGACCGGCAGAATTTATCATCCTCAAGTTTTCCCACAAGCTTCAGGAATCCTAATCAACCCATCAGCAAACTTTTAAATCCAACATATCATGGCAGTAGCATATCCAGTATCCGTCTTTCATTTTCAGGTAGAATGGGGCGGCACACGCATCGGCTTCACGGAAGTTTCCGGCCTCACCATCGAGCTTCAGTCCATCGACTACCGGGAAGGCAGCTCCTTGGAATACCACGTGACCAAGATGCCCGGCATACCGCAATTCAGCAATATTGTCCTCAAACGAGGAGTTTTTCGGTCTGACAACGAATTTTTCCAATGGCTCAACACCGTCAAGAAAAACAACATCGAGCGTCGTGACCTCACCATCAGCCTACTCAACGAAGAGCACGAGCCGGTCATGGTGTGGAAGGTCAAAGAAGCCTGGCCATGCAAGGTGGAAGGCCCAACGCTGAACTCTACCGGAAACGAAGTGGCGATCGAGACGGTCGAACTTTGCCACGAAGGTCTAGCGATCGAAACTCCATAAACGATGGCCATTTTCCACCCGCCTACCGGTTTCCATTTTCTCGTCAGACTTGAAGGGCTCTTGCTTGCTTACCCCGGCCTACCGGATATCGGATTTCAGGAAGTAGGAGGGCTTAGCGTAGAGATCGGCGTCGAAGAATATGCTGAAGGGGGTGAAAACCGGTTCAAGCACCGGATGCCCGGCCCCGTCTCCTACCCCAATCTCACGATGAAGCGGGGAATGTTGATAGGATCGCAGGCAATGAAATGGTTCAAAGACGCGGTAGAAGGTTTTCAGTTTGAGGCGCATGACATCACCGTGATTTTACTCAATGAAAATCATTTGCCGCTTCAGGCGTGGAATTTTATCAATGCCTGGCCTGTCAAGTGGAGCATCGAAGGACTCAATGCGATGGAAAATACGCTGATGATTGAATCCATCGAATTTGCCTATCAATATTTCCGCAGGATCTCTCCAGAGGACCTTTTACCCATCTGATTATGCCCATAGAAATTAGAGAACTCATCATCCGCACCACAGTAGATGCAGCGGAAGAAAAACCAACCGGCACGGGAAAACCTCAGCCCGGGACGGAGTCTATCCTATTGGGAATGAAAGAGCTTGCCCGATTGATCAAGGAAAAAAACGAACGCTAATTCTTAGCTCATGGCCCTGAAAGATATTTTTTCTCCCTTGGGAGGATTGGAAAAGATGAAAATCACCGCATTCACGGACGACACCTACGAGACGTCCACGGAAACGTATGTGGTGATGTACAATCCTACCGCTTTCAGTCAAGAATTCAAATCCAAGTGGATTCCTGAGGAGGGGCTGACAGATGGCAAACAGTACCAATTCCGAACCTTGGAATCGGACAGCGTTACGTTTGAATTCCTATTCGACGCCACCGCTGCCTCTCCTCCCGGAAATGACGTCCCGGGAGATGTCAATCTGAGCTATCTCGGAAGCAGCTCTCCCAACCGGGATCGCATCAGTGGCAACAAAGTCTCCGCGATTGACTTGATCAAAGAAGATAAGCATGTAGATCGCGCCATACGCAAGTTTCTCGACATCACCCAAAACATCCAGTCAGACACGCATAAGCCCAACTACCTGCAGATCAACTGGGGAGCATTTCAGTTTCGCGGCGTACTTGGGGCGGCCACGGTCAACTACAAGCTCTTCAACTCCGCCGGACTTCCAATTCGGGCTACGGTTTCGGCCAATTTTGACCAGTCTCTTTCCCGACAAGAGCAGGCCGCAGAGGCAGGCAGAACGTCTCCCGACCTCACCCATGTCCGGGTAGTGAATGCCGGCGATACGCTGCCTATCATGTGCAAGCGCATCTATGGCTCGACAGAATTCTATCTGGAAGTCGCCCGGGTAAACAAGCTGAGAAACTTCCGAAATCTGGAAGTTGGTCAGGAAGTATTTTTTCCACCCCTAGCTAAATCCTAAATTATGCCGCTCGTACCTGTCAACACCGAAACCAACCCAAGCCTCGCTACCTACAAGATATTTTCTGGAGGAACAGAGTTGCCTGCGTCAGTCGGCGTTGCCATGATTTCCATCCAAAAGGCAGTAAATAAAATCCCAGCTGCCAGGCTGGTACTGTACGACGGCGATGTTTCCGCCAGCGACTTTGAGCTTAGTGGCGGAGAACTTTTTGTACCCGGAAAAGAACTCGAAATCCGGGCCGGCTACAACAATCTGGAGGAGTCTATCTTCAAAGGAATTATCATCCGACACGGATTGGAGGTCTCCGACAAGGCTTCCAAACTGGTCCTCGATCTCAAGGATCCTGCAGTGAAGATGACCGTCGGGCGCAAAAACAAGTACTTTTTTGAATCAAAGGATTCCGACATCATCGAGGAAATTCTTGGTGCCTATAGTGGGCTCACTCCAGATGTAGAGGCAACTACCACGACTCATCCCGAGATGGTTCAATATTATGTCACAGACTGGGATTTCATACTCACTCGAGCTGAGGTCAATGGGAAACTCATCTTGGTCGAAGACAGCAAAGTGAAGATTTTAAAACCTGAAACCAGTGCTGAAGCCAAGTTGGAACTTCAATACGGCACTAATGTCGTCGAGTTTCAGGCAGAGATGGATGCCCGAACCCAATATTCCACCTCCAAGAGTACGAGCTGGGACCTGGCAAATCAGGAACTCAAAGAGACGGAGGGCAGTGATCCCGGGATGGACTTCCAAAGCAACATCAGCGGCGCAGATCTGGCCGATGTGATTGGACTCAGCGATTTTCGACTCCAACACAGCGGTGGATTGGACGATCAGGAACTTCAGGCTTGGGCCGACGCCAAGCTGATGCGAAGCCGTCTCTCAAAGATCCAGGGTCAAGTGAAGATCCTCGGAGATAACACCCTGAAGCCGGGGGATATGGTCTCCCTGACTGGGTTTGGAAGCAGATTCAACGGAAAAGCCTTCGTGTCCTCAGTCTATCACGAGATTTCTCCCAGTAGGAAATGGTTTACCCATCTGGGGCTGGGTCTGGATTCTAGGTTTGTAGCCAGTCTGTATGATGATGTGCTGGATGCTCCCGCAGCCGGTTTGATTCCCGCGATCAGAGGACTCCATGTTGGCGTCGTCACCAGTCTGGAAGATCCTGATGGAGAGCACCGCGTGAGGATCTATATCCCCGTCATCGATCCAAGCTCGGAAGGAACTTGGGCGAGAATGTCCACTCCGGACGCCGGCGAGGGTGACGATGCCCGCGGAATCTTCTTCCTGCCAGAAGTCGGGGACGAAGTCATTGTCGGTTTTATCAATGAAGACCCGAGAGATCCAGTCATTTTGGGACAACTCTACAGCTCGGCAAAGCCGGCTCCTTTTACCCAAAACGAAGACAATTTCCAGAAAGGCATTGTCACCAGAAGCCAGCTGAAATTGGTATTTGACGACGAGAAAAAATCGATCTCAATTGAAACACCAAACGGAAAAAAGATCATCCTGAGCGACGACGAAGGAAGTATCCTTTTGGAAGATGAAAACGGAAACAAGGCCACATTGAGTGCAGACGGCATTGCGCTCGAATCAGCTAAAGACATTATTCTAAAAGCATCTGGAGATGTAAAAATCGAAGGCGTAAACATCGAGATCAAGGCCTCAGCGCAACTGAAGGCTGACGGAGGTGCCGGAGCAGAGTTTACCTCCTCGGGCAGCACTACTGTGAAGGGTTCAATAGTCCAAATCAACTAGACCATGAAAGTTAATCACTGAAAAAATGGCTGAAAAAAACACTTTTCTGGGACGTGGATGGGCTTTTCCGGTGGCATTTCTTCGGGATGCAAATCAAGTTAGTCTTGTGGAAAACGAGGAAGACATCCGTCAAAGTCTGATTATCCTCCTCAATACGACCATCGGGGAGCGCGTGCTCCGGCCTGACTATGGTGCCAACATGGAGGACTTGCTATTCGAAGCGCTCAATGTCACCACCGCTACGATGATCACCAATCGGATCAAGCGGGCTATCCTCTTTCATGAACCGCGTGTGAAAGTGGAAGAGATCGACATGAAGCCAGATTTTCAGGAAGGCAGGATCGAAATTCTGATCAGCTACTTCATCATCTCTACCAACAACCGCCAAAACCTAGTCTATCCTTATCTCTTCCTCGAAGCTACTGACGTACCCAAATGAGCACCGACAGCTGCCATAGCACCCAAGTCCCAGGAAGCGGAACCAACCGTGCAAACAGGCTTTTGGAAAGTCTGCTGCCGGACTATGTGGCTGTAGATGGGCAAAAATTTGATGGCTTAAAAGAGTATTCAAAAGGCTTGGCTGCTCAGCTTAAATTCCGCGCCGCAGGAGACATATGGGATGGGGACTGGAGGTCATTTTTTGAAAAGGAAATTGACCCAGCTCAACAGACCGACCCCCATTTCGCTCTGTTTCTGGCTTTTCTGCAAAACTACCTTTTGGCTCAGGCCGACCTGAACGGGTTGACCAAAAAGCATCTGGATTTCTTCTATCGGGATGTCCTGAGACTAAAGGAAAAATCCGCAGAAGCCGATCAAGCCTACCTGATCCTGCAGCTGGCCAAGCATGTGGGAGAGCACGCTTTGCCCAAAAACTCCGTGTTCAAAGCCGGAAAAGATGACATCGGCAAAGAAATCCTATTCAAAAATCAAGTCGATCAAGTAATTAACAAAGCCGAGGTTGCAGCACTCAAGTCGCTCTTTCGGGATGCTAACGGCCGATTCTACCTCTCGCAGATTGCCAATTCCGCTGACGGAAACGGGGCGGAAATCCTCCACCCGGATGGAAGATGGAATCCCTTTGGAAGACCGAAAACACTTTTCCCGACTTCTGACAGACAATCCGCCATTCTCGGATTTGCCGTTGCTTCACCCGTTTTGGCCTTGGCGGAGGGTTTCCGCAAAATATCGCTGACAGTCCTCCTTAAACCTCAGCCAAGATTATTGGAGAAGCTCAAAAGTCTCCATCTGAATTCAACCTTTCGATTTTTACTGAGTGGAGAGAAGGAATGGATCGAGGCCTGGATTGGCTTTCCGAGCAGCGAAGAAGAAGTACTCGATCAAGTGCTTGCTTTCCTCAACAATGCGAAAACATGGCAGGATATTGCAGGCTTGGAACCTCAGGCCGGGCCCGTCTTTGACAATCCGGAGATAGGAGATCACAAACCATTTAATGGCTATGACATCGGTGAAGTCACCGCCAAAAACATCCTGGCTAAGCGTGATTCTCTGTTGCCGAGCAAAAAATTTACCTCCCTTAGTCAGGTAGAAGCCGTGAAGGGTGTTGGACCGGACAAGATCGCCGACCTTCTTTTTAGCTTTCAGACCCAAAAACACGAGCTCAAGAACCTGGGCTCAGAGGGAATGCAGCTAATCCTCAAATGCCATCTGATCCCAGATCAAGACGCCGTGGTAAACTACCACGGGGAAGTCCTGCTGCAGAAATTCCTCACAGGACAGCCGGTCTTGAAGATCGAACTCGCCGACACTCTACAAAGCTACGCCTATCCTGTTCTACAGGGCATGGAACTGTCTTCTGTCACTATCCGTGTCGATGTGGAAGGGGTGGAAAACCTGATTTTGCAGAACGATCTGGCCACATTGCCAATTGGGAAAAACATAAATCCATTTGGCTTCAGGCCCGTAATCGGCTCCAATTTCTACATCGGAAGTCGGGAGGTTTTCAGCAAAAGTCTGGAAAATCTGAAGATTCATTTGGAATGGCATGGACTTCCGACCGGCTCGACCGGATTCGGTGTGCACTACACGGGATATTCCCCTGCAAAATCCAACTCATCCTTCCAAGCCAAAGCTTATTTTCTGGATAACAGGTCTTGGGGAAATTCCAAGGAAACAATTACACTTTTCGCCGGATCAGCCGCACCAGCGACGATTCAGAGCTATGAACTTGACAGTTCGGATCTAGGCACGATCGCGCCAGAGCCGGAGCTGGCGGAATTTATCGCTTGGTCCCCCTCCTCCAAAAGGGGTTTTCTAAAACTCTCCCTTTCCGGTGCTGACTTTGGCCACACGGAATATCCCAAACTCTTTGCCAACCAAGCCATTGAGAAGTCCAAAGAAACTACGACTCCATCGGTAATAGCGCTCCCCAACGAACCCTACACACCCGAAATAAAAAGCGTCAAGCTCGACTATACTGCGTCTGATTCCTTTATTCCGGGCAAAAGCAACTGGAACTCATTTTTCCATATCGGCCCATTTGGAGAAGCGAAACAGGAGGTCAGCCCGACTTTACTGCTACGGGATTATTCAGATGAGGGCTACCTGCTGATTGGGTTGAAAAATCACGTGCTCGGTCAGTCAATCCAACTCTTGATCCATGTCCTGGACGGCAGCTCAAATCCAGAAAAGGCCGTGCCTACCGTCACGTGGAAGTATCTGGGCGGGAATGATTGGAAGTCTTTTGACAAGCTTGATTTGGTCTTGGACGAAACAAACGGGCTCATCCAGACCGGCCTCGTAGGACTTACCATGCCCAGAGCCGCAGACACGACGCACACCATCTTGGATGATGGCTTGACCTGGATCATGGCGACTGTCAAAGAAAACAGCGACGCCATTCCGGATTTTACTCAGATAATAGCGCAGGCCATGCGCGTGATCTTTGAGGATCAGGGAAATGATCCGAATCGTCTGGCTGCAGCACTCCCTGCCAAAACCATCGCCAAGCTCAAGATATCCCAGGCTCAGGTCAGTAAAATTGACCAGCCTTTTGCCTCCTTTGGAGGTAAAACTGCCGAAGCGTCTGAGAATTTCTACACGAGAATATCCGAGCGGCTTCGACATAAGCAGCGGGCGATCACCCGCTGGGATTACGAGCATCTCGTACTGGAATATTTCCCCGAGATCTATCAGGTCAAAGTTCAAAATCACACCGAATACGATGGAAATCTAGAAAACTACCGGGCATTGGCCCCGCGACACGTGACGGTCGTGCTGGTGGCAAACGTCCAAAATAAGAATGCAATCGACCCGCTGCGACCCAAGGCGAGTGTGGCGTTGATTGCCCAGGTGCGGGAATTCCTATCCGGTATCTGCTCTGCCGGAGTTGTTCTTCATGTGGTCAATCCTGTCTACGAAGAACTTCAAGTCAAGACCAACGTGCGCTTTTTGTCTGGCGTGGATCGCTCCTTTTACGCCAAAAAACTGGAAGATGATCTCAAGGCTTTTCTCTCTCCCTGGGCCTTCCAGTCTCCCGAAGCATTCTCTTTTACAGGCGAAATACATAGCTCGGTCGCACTTCATTTTGTTGAGAAATTGGCCTATGTAGACTATCTAACCTGTTTTGAACTATATCACATCATCAAAAACCCGGTGGACGGAGAGATACTTTCCCGAACAAAAGTCGAGGAAGCTAAAGGCAGTACCGGGGTTTCGCTATTGGGGTCTGTGGGCGCTATCGATACCTATGGAGATCATTTGATCACGATTTTGGAGACGGAAGATTGCGAATGTGCCGACAACGAAGTTCCGGCTATCATTTCCATCGCCTCCACAGAAAGTTCAGACATGGATGAAGCTTTTGAAACCTAAGGATATGCAGGAATCTATCACGATATCAAAAGCAAAACCCGCCAATCCGGCCATGGATTTTGAGCTGCTCCGCAAAGAGGCCATCGCCTATATACAGCGGATCTCCGGCAATATCTGGACGGATTACAATGCGCACGATCCGGGAATTACCATCCTGGAGGTGCTTTGCTATGCCATCACAGACTTGAGCTATCGCGCCAATAAACCCATTCAGGACTTACTGGCGCTGGAGTCGGGTTCTCTGGCGGGACAGTTTTTCAAAGCATCCCAAATTCTTCCCGGCAAAGCGCTGACGCTATCAGATTACCGAAAACTCCTTATGGATGTAGAGGTGGTCTGGGAAGACATGGAGATCAAAAAATTTGCAGGGGTGAAAAATGCCTGGATCACTCTTCGGGAAAGCAATGAGATTCCGGTTTTTCCCGACAGGAAAGCCAAAAAGCTAGCCTATAAACCCTTCCCAAGTTCCGAAAAAGCACTTCAGCTGGGGATTCTGTATGACGTCCTGCTTGAATTTGATACGACCGAAGAGCTGGGAGATCTCAATGAAAACAAGCTGAGCATGGAGATTTCCATCGACGAGCATCCGGATTTGTCAGGGGTAGTCATCGACGTTCAGGTGGAGTTTCCGAGGTGGGATGAACCCATCAATTGGGAGGACCCAGAGGCGATCAAAAAAGCGATTCAGGGGATTTCGATCCAGTTTCAAAACGTTCCATCCGGCTTTGAGCTCACCTTCGACCTTTCATCGGCAAACGATATCGAGATCACCGGCACCGAGCTGACGCCAAGCGGATTGGAAGAGATCGAGCAGATCGCCGAGCTGAATGAACTCGTCAATAAGTTCGTGTTCGAAGATGCCACGGGTATTCTCTCCTTTTACCTGATCAAGATTGAAAAAATCGTAGAAATCCTCGCCGAGGTCAAAAAAACACTGAACGCCAATCGGAATCTTTGCGAGGATTTTGTAGAATTTCATGCGCTCCGGGTGGAAGAAATCCTGGTTTGCGCTGACATCGAACTCAGCCAAGAAGCTGACGTGGAGCTGACCGAGGCCCGGATTTTCTCGACAATCGGTGATTTTCTTTCACCACAAGTCAATTTCTATTCACTGGAGGAGATGCTCCATCGCTGCAAATCGGGTACACTTCCGGTGGTGAGAATCCAGCAAAATCCAGCCAAACTCTGGATGGAACTTGATCCCGACGCCTTCCCAAAAACCGGCTCGACTCTAAGTATCATCGGATCGGGTAATAACGCCGGCACCTATCAAATCCTGGAAATCAAGATCGCTCCCAAAGAGGCCGGACTGGCAGAAATACTCCTTTCTCCAAATTTCACCAGCCCGTTGATACGCGAGGATGATCGGGTGTACTTTGGCGACTGGGATGCCGAGCAATGTCTTCCGACGGAGGAGATATTCGAAGGTCCACTGCTCAAGCACGGCTTTGTCGATACTAGCGAGCTTCTCAAAGCCGACAGAAAATCAAAGATCCATGTCTCTGATCTGATTCACCTGATCATGGACATCGAAGGAGTGTTGGCTGTCAAAAGCATTCAAATCGCGAACGTTCCGCAGGATGATCCGGAAGGGAAAATCCCAACCAAAAGCGTTAGATGGTGCCTTGACCTAGCGTTTGAGCAGAACTATGTGCCACGGCTCAACTCCGAGCGAAGTAAGCTGGTCTATTATAAAGAAGGCCTGCCCTTCAAGGCAGACCGGGAGGAAGTAGAAGACCTCTTGGATGAAATACAGGATGCAAAGCGACCTCAAAAAATCAGGTATCCACAGCTCGATTTCGATGAAATCACCGGTGAATTCACAGATTCTGGCCAATACTATTCCATCCAGAATGAGTTCCCGCTCGTCTATGGGGTCGGTGAAGAGGGCATGCTTCCGCAAGGGGAAGGACGCCCAAAGGAATATCAGGTCAAACAGCTGAAGGCGTATCTGATCATCTTCGAGCAGTTTCTCGCCAACTATCTAGCGCAGCTCGCCCACGTACGGGATCTTTTCTCCATCTCCTTGGAAAAAGACGCCTTTGGCAATCCATTGATCACCCAGACCTATTTTTCTCAAAATCTCGAAACACTAGTACCCGACGCTGCTGATCTGTGGAAAGATCTCGTAGGACTGCAGGATATCTTGAATTCTCTGACGGAACCAAGAGAACTTTACCTCGAGCGGCGAAATCAATTTTTAAATCATCTGCTCGCCCGATTTGCGGAGGGACTGACAGACTACGCCTTGTTGACCGTCCGTCTCAGCCCGGAAAAAGGGAAAGAAAGGCTGATTGAAGACAAACTCCAGTTTCTCAACAACTATCCACAGCTGAGTGACGAGCGTGGACAGGGGTTTGACTATGCCATTCCCAATGAATTCTACCACATGGAGAATCTCTCCGGGTTGGAAAACAGGATTGCAGGACTATACGGCATTCGGCAAAAAGATGCCGAATGGCTGATTTTTCGTCCCCAATTTGACATTTCCGAAAATGCGGGAATTTGGTCAATCGTGGTGCTAGACTCCTCAGATCAACCGATTTTCGAGATTTTTGATGGATATGATACGCACAATTCTGCGAAATTAGCTTTGGAGAAAATCCTTTTGATCGGTTCGGATGCGGGAAATTGGGGAGTAGTTGACGGCGGAGAAGGTCTGCTTTTAGATCTGGTCTTTGAAGATGAAATCCTGGGGGAAAGTGTTAAAAAAGATTTCGCTTCACTTGCTGAGGGTGGCGATGCCGCGCTCGCCTTGGAGGAAATTCAGGAGATCTTCAGGACAGAGTTCATCGAGAATCCACGAGCCAATCGGAAAAATCTCAGCCTAGGATTAGAGGATTGGTATGAATACGTCATCACGACATCGATGGCTCCCGCGCCACCAAAGTATGTGATCGAGTTTGAGTTTTTCGATGCTCCGTTTGGGGTTGGAAACCCGATACTTTCCAGTCAGATCGAACAAGAAGTCGCTGACGCCGTGTCTGACGAAGAGCTTTTAGGATTGGCCGAGGCGCGGATCAAAGAACACGTTTGGGATATGATTGCCGCCGCTTCCCGGCCAAGCGGGTATCAGGCTGACTCGGACACTGAGTCACCTTACCATTTCTCCGTAGTTGACCCAGTCCGTGGTGGGCTGTTGGCCAAAAGCGTGGAGACGGACTTCAACGGTCCGCTCGCCGCACAGCTTCTCGACGGCCGCTGGGGAGACAGCTGGCTGGTCCAAAGTGGCTTTGCTCCACTTCCCTTGACGCTTGCCACGGCTGTGGCCCAAGGCTCGAAGATCAAACTCACCGCCGACCAAAATCCCGTAGAAGGCGATCTGATCCACTTCGAGCAGGCACTGGAAATCCTCGATGCAGACGTCGAAAAACACGAGCTCACCGTCGCCGGGGACCATCGAATTGTCCTTGCCCACGCCCCGAGCATCACGATCAGCACCGAGCTAAACGGCGAAGAATTCCTGATTTCATACGAGGTCTTCAAGCTCGAGCTGATCGATGGGGACACCGTGATCACGACGCAATCCATACCCAGAGAGGATCTTGTGGGTGGGGAAATTCTGCTTTCCAGAGGGTTTGAGGTGCTTTCCGTCAGCGGGAGTGAGTTTCTGGTTGCTGGGGGAGAGGAGATCAAAGCCATGGAAGAATTACAGGAATTCGTCCTGCAGGAATTTTTCAGCCACGAAGGAACACACCTACTGGAGCACATTCTCTTACGGCCTAGACACAAAGGGAAATACAAGTTTGTCGATGAATCCGATGTCCCGGTCACCGAGGTGATCGAAGACCGGCTGCTGGACCCGCATTTCCAAGAAGAATGTCACTGTACGCTGGACGATCCCTATACCTGCATCGCCCATGTCTTGCTGCCATTTTGGACGGATAGATTTATTAACCGGGATTTTAGAAAATTCCTGGAGAACAAACTTAAAATTGAGGCTCCGGCGCACGTCTTTTTGACGATCTGCTGGATCAGCCCAGAGCACATGGAGGAGCTGGAGCATGCCTGGAAAATCTGGCTGCTCGAATCGCTCAAAAATCCCCAGCATCCAAAACAGCTATCTACAGCACTTTCCCAGCTGATCGAGGTATTGGAAAAAGTCCGCAATGTCTATCCTTCAGGTACACTGCACGATTGTGCCGAAGACGATTCGCTCGCCAATGCCATTATTCTCAATTTTTCCTCCTTGGGAGAATTTTAAACCCACAGTCCTATGAGCCAGATTATTCCATCTTATCCGATTTTCGAAGGCAGCCAGGTTCTCACCAGTGACCAGCTCAATCAGCTGGGCGCCTATCTGGATCAGCAAAACAGGCTCACCCGATCCAAACTGATCGGGATCGGGATCGTCTGCGGTTTGCAGATTCAACCGCTGACCGCTGGATTGAAGATCTCCAAAGGCCTCGGCATCACGTCAGAGGGATTTTTGATTCAGATTGGCACCGACTTCAGCGCCACACACTACCGCCCGTATACACTACCCGTGGGAGTGACGTACAAGCCTTTTGGTTTTCCCGAGCAGGACGTGCAACTCTGGGAGATGCTTTCCGAAAAACCCGAAGATGAGCCTGAGGTCAAAAAACTGAATAATCCTGCCAATTTTCTCAATGAGAAGTTCGTCCTGCTCTACCTCGAAATATTTGACCGTGATCTGAAGTCATGTCTTGGCAATGCCTGCGATGACAAGGGAAAGGACCGGATTTTTTCCCTGAGAAGATTGCTCGTGAGCAAAGCTGATTTGGATCTGATTCTCACTCGGTCCGCCAACGCTTCCAGTCCATTTCCCAGCGCTCCGGATCTCAAGCATTTTACTTTCAAAAAGCCACTCTTCAAGCCAGCTGGACCGGAATCCAACCAAATCGGCGCATTCATCAACCATTACCAAAAGACGATTTTGGAGACCGTGAATGCCGCCTTCTGGGAAAACATGAAAAGTGGATTCAACGTGTTTGAGCCACTCTTGGCCAAAAGTTTTGGATTCCAAAATCCCTTTGATCAGCCTGTGCTCGTGGCGAAAATCGCCCTGATCAACCAAAGCCTGACGGATGCACCAGCCAGCGTCCGTGGCACACAATATCTCTATGATTTCTTCAAAGAATTGAATCTGGCTTGGGAGGAATTTTTGGAAAGTGGTCTGGCGCTCTGGTATTCCTGCCCGACGGATCCTTCTCTTTTTCCGCTTCATTTGCTTTTGGGAAAAGCAGTCCCAGCCAGCGAGTCAGCCGATGAGTTTTACAGATACCGTCACGGCTTCATCCAGCCGCCAATCTTCAATGGTCAAAGACTGCTCAAAGAAACACTGGCGCAAAGATACCGTCGACTGCTGCAGATGATCGAAAACTTCGAGCTGGATCTGCTCCGAAATCCAAAGCCGGATCAATATCCCGTCAAGATCACTCCCAGCAAAGAAAAATACGGACGACTCGGCCAACGCACCGTCCCATACTACTACAACATCAAGTCAAATGGAAGCCTGGGCAATTGGTTTTCTCTGGAGAAAAACTGGGCAGACCCAGAGCAGCAACAACTCTGGTCTAACTCCCGGGGAAGCGTCCTGAGTTATGATAATCAGCCGGACACTCCTGTCGCCAATCCCAGTTTTCTGGAATCTCCGCTCTCTTACGACTGGGACGCCTATCCGTTTTTGCGGATCGAAGGCCATCTGGACTACGAGGTCGAGGCCGCCAAAGCTGCGATCCTCAAATTCATCCAAGACTTTAACCTTCCCATTCATCTGGAAGCGCTTCACTTGGATACCGGAGGAGCGGCTGAGGACAAAAACTGCGGCTGGAATGATCTCCAGGAAGAATACATGCATCATCGACTCTTGCTGCTGGGGCTCGTCAGGGATATCCGTGAGATTATCGATTTTCTGAGAAAAATCAACGAAGACTTCGGAAGCGAGGAAGAGCTGTTTGAAGATGAGGCGGAAGAGCAAGTGTTAAAAGCTTTCGAGCTGTTCGAAAATCTGGTGGGAGCGCTCACCGAATGTATGGAAGACCTGGATTGGGACAAGTTTCAGGAATCTTACAAAAAGATCCTCCAGACCCTTTTGGACTTCCTGCTGATCCAGATGAAGTTTTTGGACAAGATCGAGATCAACGAAAAGGAGCAGGACAAGACCTTGGAACTGTACAACGGTCTTATGGCCCGGGTTTCGCCATTGGTGTATCGGATTCTGGACCTGTTCTATTTCACCAAAATCCAGCGGCTCTACCTCAGCTTCCTGCAGCGAAAAGCCAAACTGCGCAACTCCCGGAAGTTTTCGGAATACCTCATCCAAAATCCCGGTATGACCCATGAGGCCGGGGTCTACAAAGGAGGTACTTTCATCTTACTATACATGCAAAGCTCGGGCAGGATTATCGGCGATTTCAGCCTTCCCGGAGCCGCCTGTGATTGTCTGTGTCTGGAAGCCTGCGGAGAAGACAACTGGAGCCTATTGCCTCCCTTTGCCCGGCCTGATTTTGCGATTACGCTTCAGAATATACCCATTCGAATCGAAATCATGGTCAATGACCGCCTGGCTGTCGAGCGAAAATATGCTGTCAAGCCAATCCTGGAGACAACTGAAAAGGGTGGAATTGTTAAACAGGAAGAAGCAGCAGCATTTCTATATGAACCTCCGAAGGATTTTTCTGGAGATGATGCATTCTCCTATCAATTGATCGATGAAGACAGCGGACTTTCGGACGTAGGCCGTGTAACGATCTGGGTAAAAGGGCCGAAAACCACGACTTGCTATTCAGCTGAAATCCTCACCTGTTGGGGTGAGGCCAATGTCCAGACTGCAATAAAAGCGCGGGGATTGAATCCCGGAAACAGTTTTGAGTCCGCCGTGCAAAGCCTGCTGGCAAGTTTGGCTGAGACCAAAGGATTCACTTCGGATGAAATTCAGGGCGATTTCCTGGAAGACCAGGAAGCACGCAAGCAACTTCTGAGTTGCCTTGGCCTTTTCCAAGACGGAATGACCTACGAAGCCCAAGGTCAGGCCATCCTCAACTATCAAAACTCCAATTGCGGTGCGCAGACAGCTCCTCCGGAGCCGACGTGCACGTCGACCTTCGTCTTCGGCACGGTCATGGCACCGAGTGGGACCCCGATCGGTGGAGCAAAAGTCTCCGTCGAAGGATCCAGTCTCTCAGTTCCTACCAACGACAATGGGGTTTTCTCAATTCAATTCCCAAGCCCCGGACAAACGCTTGTATTCGAAGCCAGCCGATTTGTAAAAACGACGAGAGCGATCTGCAGCGAATCAAACATTACCGTAATCATGACCCCCGAGACTCAAGTAGCTCCACCAGCCACAGGTATCGTGGTCGCGGTGAACACGCTGGCTGATGACGACATGATGCGATTGGCTTCGTCGAGAGGATTGCTTTCAGTCAATGACCCCACAAAAGACCGAAACGAGCTCATTAAACTCATCGAAGACAGCAAACAGGAGGTGGTTTTGGTACCGGAAGAGCTCGTAGTCCTCAAGAATGACACGCTAAAAATCATCGCAGACGAGAAAGACCTGAAGTACCGAAGCAACACCACCAAGACCGCATTGGTTAATCTGATTTCTGGAAAATAATGGCCCGACACCTGATCCATAGCCAAAAGTTAGACCTGCGATACACCCGTGTAACGCAGGCGAAGGCTGATTTGGATGACTGGGGAGCGCGGTATCAGGGGGAATTTCTACCGGTGATTGCCGAAGTTTTGGATGACTTGGAGATTCCTGGGGAAACGACCCGCATAGACAAGCTGGAGATTGATCTAGGGAGAATCTCCGGAAATCTCGATCCGGATGTCCTAAAGCAAAAACTCAAAGAAGCCCTCAAAACCCAAATCTTAAGAGAAGTCCCCAAACTCAGGAGAGAGAGCCCTGAAAAAGAATCAAAATCTCAGTTCCATCCATTCGCGTTGGACGATCAAAAAGACTTGGAGCTTCTAGTCTATCTCCTGGAAACAGGCAGAAAACCTTGGTGGGCTTTGCCATCCAAGAGGGCTGGGGTCAAAAGCTTATTCCAAAAGCTTTTCCGCCAGGAGAAGAGTCCGTCTCTCAGAACATGGCTGGAGTCTCAACAGCTCTCTTCCCAAGCCGCCGAGAGGTTGATCAATCATCTCAACTACAGCGAATTGCTCGATTTGATCGCTTGGGTATTCCCCAGAAGCGAGGTCGCTTGGCGATCGTTTTCCGCCAGTTTAGAAGAAGCCTTGACACCTGAGATCTACTCAAAAGCTCAGGCATCCGTCTTTTTGTCCTCAATCCTCATCGAGTCATTTTTGGTCAGAAAATCTGAGTCAATCGCTCCAACCAGCATTTGGCTTAGGAAATCTCCGGCCTTTTCTTCCGGTGGAAAGATCCAAAAAACCGAGGTCTTTCTGCCCCTTTTGGAAGCGGTTGCTTCTCGCGGAAAACCGATTGCAACGAAAGCACTTTTGGCTGGAGCAGCTGAAAGATGGCTCGACAGCCCCTTTGTGCTAACACATACCGAGCTTCGCAGCGGCATTTCCCGAGCGGAAAAGGAAGTGGCTATTCAGGAATTTCTGGGAGTCTTTTCCGAAAAATCAACCAAAATAACTGTGCTGCCAGAAGAGAAACAGCACTCGTTTTCCCTCAAAAAAACCCAGCAAATCCGCCCGCTGGAAATGGAAGAGACCTTTCCGATCTCCAACGCGGGCTTGGTACTGACCGCACCCTTTTTGCCGTATTTCTTTGCTGGTCTCGGACTCCTGGAGAAGAAAGAATTTGTATCTACAGACGCTCAAAACCGTGCCGCGTTGCTGATTCAGGCGCTGTTGGACGAAAGTCACGACTACGAAGAATCCGATCTTTTACTGAACAAAATCCTCTGCGGCATTGCTCCCGGTGAAGCTATTCCGGTAGCTTTCTCTCCGACTGATCTGGAGAAGGAAGAGATTCCGAATCTCCTGGACTCCATGACCCAACAATGGACGGCCTTGAAATCAACCTCTGGACGCTCGATGGCGCAGGGCTTTTTCCCAAGAGAGGGCAGCCTCCGCAAAGTAGATAAAGGCTATCAACTCCAGATTCCGAGGATCTCGATCGACATCTTGCTCAACCGACTTTCCTGGACGATCAGTATCATCAAACTTCCCTGGATGAACGAAACCCTCTTTGTCGAATGGTAAGCAAGGCACACGATAACGCCCAAACGATCCAACTGGAGCTTGACTGGCTGCAGCAGATCCTCAAAGCCAGATCTGCGCTCAATGCCAATCCTGCCTCCGGCTCCACCGATCTGCTGCAGATTCCGCCGCCGGATCTGAGCGGAATGGATTCGACCTATTCGGATCTAGTGACCAAGCTTCATCTCGGGCCAGAGGAGCGGTTTTTGATGATCCTGGCGGCGGTGCCCCACATCCGTCCGCAGCTTTTGGACATGTTTATGAGCCGCAATCAGCTGACGCAGCAAATCTACACCGAGTTTGGCGGGAGAAAGGGTAAGTCCCACAACGGCTTTATCCCAACGGGTGAAACGGTGCTTTTTATCCTCGCTGGCAATGAGCTCAAGAAGCGGTTCCAGTACCAAAACCTGCTCGATGCAAATGGTGTCCTTTTCAAGGAAAATATCCTGAGGCTAGGCGAGGTGGAAGCAGAGGAATCTTTCCTCAATGGGGCTCTGACGATTTCGAGAGAGATCCTCGATCAAATCACCACAGGCAAAATCCAAAAGCCTGCATTCAACTCTGAATTTCCAGCCCAGCGTCTCCAGACTCCTTTGCGCTGGGAAGATCTCGTACTTCCCGAGGAAACTTGGATACAACTGCGGGAGTTGGAGATCTGGTTGAAACATAAGGATTTTTTGATGCAGGAATGGGAAATGTCCCGAATCCTGAAGCCCGGATACAAAGCGCTATTTTTTGGCCCGCCGGGGACAGGGAAGACGCTCACCGCTGCCTTACTTGGGAAAAAACTGGAGCTGGACGTCTATCGCATCGACTTGTCCAGACTGGTCTCCAAATACATCGGAGAGACGGAGAAGAACCTCTCGAAAGTCTTTGACCGGGCAGAAAATCAAGGGTGGATTTTATTTTTTGACGAAGCGGATGCCCTTTTTGGAAAGCGGACTTCGGTCAACGATGCCCACGACCGCTACGCCAATCAGGAAGTTTCGTATCTCTTGCAGCGAATCGAAGAATATAACGGATTGGTGATCTTGGCCACCAACCTAAAAAACAACCTGGATGATGCCTTCATGCGTCGATTTCAGGCCAGTATTTTCTTTCCCATGCCCCAGGCCGAAGAGCGGCTGCTGCTGTGGGAAAAGGGATTTCCGGAGCAGGCAAAATTCGAATCCAAAGTGGACTTGGCAACAATCGCCTCGTCCCACGAATTAAGCGGGGGAGGGATCATCAATGTCATCCAACACAGCTTGCTGATGGCATTGGAAAACGATGACAAGGTCATCCGCCTGGAGGACATCCGGGAAGGAATCCGCCGTGAATACCAGAAAGTAGGCCGAACCATTTAACACGAAGGCGATGAAAAAGAAAGTCAGAAAAAAACCGGATCAGGAGGAAGAAGTAGCGCCGGTCGTGGTCGTGGTGGACAAGGAAAAAACCTCCGAAGCAGTAAAAGAGGAAGAAAAAATGAGTCCTGTGGAGCAGGAACGCCATGGCATGAAAGCCCTGGAGCCCGGCGAAGTCATGAACCCAATCAAATCCTAAACTGACCAATGGGAGCCGCCGCTGAAAAAATCGCCCCGCCCAAATCCCGGTTTACCGGGCCGGGCATCGGCGTGCTTCAGCCATCACTTAAGGTCGGCAAGCCCAACGATAAATACGAGGTAGAAGCGGAGTCTGTCGCCGATCAGGTGATGATGTCTCCGGCACCAGCCTCACCCATCATGTCTGCGAGTCCGGGTGGGTTTCAGATGATGCGCTCTCAGGAGGAAGAAGTTCAGATGCAGCCGCTTTCTGCGGGGATTTCAATGATTCATCTGAGCAAGGAGGAGGAAGACTCAGTTCAGCTAAGTGTCGATGAAGAGGCTAACGAGGTTCAGCTTTTTGCGGAGCAAGCGCCTCCAATCCAACTTTCGCAGGAAGATGAGGACGTCCAATTGAAAAACGAATCTGTCCAGCTTTCCGGTGAAGGTGTGGGAGTTGTCTCTCCGCAGCTTTCTACCCAAATCCAGCAAAGCGCAGGATCAGGTGCGGCATTGCCTCCACCCGTACAGCAGGATATGGGAAGCAGGATTGGAGCGGATTTTTCGGGTGTCAAAGTCCACACGGGACCTCAGGCCGCTTCGATGAGTTCGGCACTGGGTGCGCAGGCCTTCACCCATGGCAGCGATATCTACTTCAATGAAGGTAAATACCAGCCCGAAACCTCCGACGGGAAGCATTTGCTTGCACACGAGTTGACGCACACCGTCCAACAGGGAGCAGCAGTGCGACGCTCTCCGCAAACGCAAATCTCTTCCACTCAACCCCAGGTTCAGCGCCTGCCTTGGGCAGTCCGGGAAGGACTTGCCCGGTTTGCCAGCTACATTCCGGGGTACTCGCTGCTATGCGTCATTATTGGATACAATCCCCTTCTCGGGGAGGCAGTCGAGCGGAATGCCACCAACTTAATCGGTGGATTGCTTGGGTTGATTCCTGTATTTGGTACCCTGCTTTTCAATAAACTGAACGAGCTGGGAATCATAGAATCTGCGCTGACGTGGGTAGAAAGCGAAATGGCCTCCCTGGACTTGACTACCGGAAGACTGGAACGAACGCTGGAGCAAGCATGGGATGAAGCGAGTGTTTTCTCTGGCTGGGACGAAAATATGGCGGTCCTAGACCGGACTTTTGGACAGCTCTATCGGAATATCGTTTCGTTTGCAGGACGGATTCAGGACAAAGTCTTTGAGCTGATCAAGGAAGCGCTCATGACTGCCCTGAAAGCGCTGGCGGATACTTTCCCCGGCTATCCCCTGCTTTGCAAACTGCTCGGTCAGGACCCTTTGACGGGCGAAGAAATCACTTCGACCACGGCCGAAAAGATAGAAGCTTTTCTTATCCTGATCGGAAAAGAACAGGAGCTCGAGCGAATGCAGGCGGAGGGCACTATTCAGAAAACAGCTGACTGGATCGACGCCGAGTTGGCTGCGCTCAATTTCAGCTTTACCGAAGTCAAAGGACTTTTTGACGAAGCTTGGAACGCCTTCTCGCTGGAAGACCTGAGAGATCCTGTCGCGGCCTTTAACCGTACAGTTGCCATTTTCACCCCCTTCACGACGCGGGTATTCACTTTTGCGGCCAATGTGGCGATCAAGGTACTGGAGTTTATCAAGGAAGCTCTTTTAGCTCAATTGTCCGCCTACGCCCGAGAACAGCAAGGATTCCATCTTGTCACTGTGATTCTTGGGAAAGACCCCTTCACCGGTGAGGATGTCCCCAGAACTACGGAAAATGTCATCCGTGGATTTATGGGATTGATGCCGGGAGGCGAAGAGCAATTCCAGCAGATGAAAGAAACCGGGGCCATCGAGCAGACAGTTTCACGCATCGATGCCGCTGTCGCGACCCTCAATTTCACGTGGGCCTATCTCACCGGCCTCTTCATGACGCTGTGGAACAGCTTCACGATTGCGGATGTATTTCATCCACTTGATGCTTTTGTGCGGATTGTCCAGACCTTGGCCGAGCCGATTCAACGGCTGCTTGCTTTCGTAGTCACGATCGTTCAGATCTTGGTAGAAGTGCTACTGGTGGTGATGAACTTCCCGATAGACACCGTAAATCAGATCATCGCCAATGCCCGATCGGCATTCGAGGACATCAAGCGTGATCCGATTGGCTTCCTGAAAAACCTCTTGGCGGCAGTCAAACAGGGTTTCGTCCAGTTCTTCGACAACATCGTCACACA
This sequence comes from Algoriphagus terrigena DSM 22685, assembly GCF_000429445.1. Taxonomy (GTDB): domain Bacteria; phylum Bacteroidota; class Bacteroidia; order Cytophagales; family Cyclobacteriaceae; genus Algoriphagus; species Algoriphagus terrigena. The sequence goes on along the minus strand of NZ_AUBW01000008.1, from coordinate 208,811 downwards.
CCTGTTGGGCGGCTTGAGAGATTGGCTCTTTGGGGAATTGGCTACCGCAGGGATCACTCCTCCGGCAGATCTGAGCTTCCAGTCTATTTTGGGTTTTGTGCTGGATGTGCTGGGGCTTTCGATGGACAACGTCTGGGAGCGGCTCGCTCTGAAAATCGGCCAAGAGCGTGTCGATCAAATCCGCGGTGCCATCGATACGCTGTCCGGCATTTGGACTTTTATCAAAGATGTGTGGGAACGTGGCCCAATCGCGATCTGGGAGTATGTACAGGAGCAGCTGAGCAATCTCTGGACAATGGTGCTGGAGCAGATCCAAAACTGGATCATGACCCGGATCGTGGAACAAGTAGTCAGTAGGCTCCTTTCGATGCTGGATCCCACGGGTATCATGGCCGTGGTCAACAGCTTTATTGCATTTTATCGGGCGGTCCAGTCCTTTATTGAGAAGCTCCGCGAAATGCTCGAGATCGTCAATTCCTTCGTGGCCGGGGTGGCCAACATCGCCCGTGGAAACATCGGGGATGCAGCCAACTTCTTAGAGGCGGCCTTGGCGAGAGCAGTGCCGGTCGCCATCGGATTTTTGGCAAATCAAGTTGGACTGAGAGGCCTAGGTACGCGAATCGCCGAGATGATCGGAGGCCTGAGAGATCGGGTGAATGCAGCCATTGACTGGCTAATCGATCGGGCACTGGCTGTGGGTGGAGCGTTACTGACGATGGGAAGGAATGCGGTGGATACGGTAATGGGTTGGCTTGGATTTAGAAGACCATTCACACTTCCAAATGGAGAAAGGCATGAGGCCTATTTTGAAGATTCCAGTCCTAATGCGAGTCTTATTATTGCAAGTGCTGATCCAAAAACGATTAATCAAATCATTTCTTCAAAATCATGGAATGGAAAAGACATTCCTGACGACAAGGTTGCGGAACTTCAAGTTTCAGCTTCGACAATTGATGCAAATAGGGAACCCCAAACTGTAGAAAAAGGCAGGATAATAATGGGAGAATTTGAAAAAATAGTCGCCATACTCAACGCGATCGGCGGTCCGCCAATTCCAAGGACGACGTTGGTTCGTCAGGATAAAGTTACCGGTGCAGGAATGGAGATGGGAAAACACCTTATTGCTTCTCCGCTTAGCCTTGATCCTGGCGGTCTGGCCGGTAGCCAGCCAACTTACACCACAGGGCTGGGATCACTATTGAAGCTCAACTATCCTGACTACATCGTAGAGGGCCACCTACTTAACCATAAGCTTCATGGACCTGGCAATGTCTCCTGGAACCTTACTCCCATTGCCAAACAGACCAATTCTGACATGAACTCCAAATTCGAACGCTTTGCGAAGGAGCACATTTTGGACGGAGGGAAAGTGGTAAAATATGAGGTGGAAGTCGAATACGGAAAAAATCTTGATGCTGGAATCTATTCCGATCCTGATGCCTACATAGCAGAAAACCTAAATTTCTCCCTGACTGAGTTGGAGTATAAGAACAGCAACTGGGAGCCAGCCGCTACTCAACCGAGCAACTGGAATATCCCCGCTTCCATTCCGCATGCAAAAACCTCAATACCTGGCTTTGGCACTGGAAAATTAAACTTCATGGTTAACCTGAATACTGCAGACGTAAGAGCAATTCAAAGGATCAAAGGTGTCGGTCCAACGAGGGCTCAGGCGATTGTTGACTATAGGGAAGATAAAATCGAAAAGAAACACACACAAATAAACAGCTACGATGAGCTGGAAGAGGCCTCCGGTATCGGACCGACCACTGTGGAATTATTGCGAGCAGAACCTATGGTCAGGATCAGAGGGTGACGGATTCACCATTTTTAACACCCTTTCCTATCCCCCTATTCCGGTTTGATCGTTACTTTTGGGTTATGATTAAATCCTTTTCTAAATCACTGGCTGGCTTGACTTTCGGGCTGCTGGTCATGGGTTGCAGCTCGTCTGCTGTGATTACCGCCCCTCCGATTTCCTATTCAACCAGTTCCCCCCGAATCTCAGAGTTATCCGAATCCCAGGCCAAATATTGGAGTCATTTGGATCCGGCCACGGACACTGTGCCCGGCATGAGCGTGGATCGGGCCTATACCGAGCTCTTGAAAAAACGAAAAGGTGAAAAAGTGATCGTGGGAGTCATCGACTCCGGCATAGACCTGGCTCATGAGGACATCAAAGACGTACTTTGGGTCAACAAAGACGAAGTCCCCGGCGATGGCATCGACAACGATGGAAACGGCTATATTGACGATATCCATGGCTATAATTTCCTCGGCGAATCCTATCATGAGCAAAAGGAGTCCACCAGGATCATCCGCTTGAAGATCGGTGATGCTGCTTACCAAGCCGAAGCCAAAGCAAGTTTGGAAAGTGAACTGCCTGAAGCAAAAGAATCCCTGCCTCAACTGGAGGAGATCCAGCAGTTTGTAAGTATGGCACATCAGAATATTCAGAAAGAACTGGGAAAGGAATACTATTCTTTGGCAGATCTTGAAAAATATCAGCCCAAAAATCCCCAACAAGAACAGCTCGTCGGCGTGTTGAAGCAGGTCATGGGGATGGGACAGGATATCCCCACCGCGCTCAAAGACCTGAATGATGGCATCACCTACTACAAAAGTCAATTGGAGTATCACTTAAATGTCAAGTACGATGGCAGAACTTCGGTCGGCGACAATCCCTACGATATCAACGACACGAAGTACGGAAATGGAAATCCCAATTTCCGAGACAAGGACGAGAGCCATGGAACCCATGTCGCCGGAATCATTGCCGCCACACGTGGCAATAAAAAAGGAATAAACGGGGTGGCCAAAAATGTCTCGATCATGAGCGTGCGCACCGTGCCCGATGGAGATGAATATGACAAAGACGTGGCGCTGGCTATTCGCTATGCCGTGGATAATGGTGCGAAAGTGATCAACGCGAGCTTTGGAAAAGACTTTTCTCCAAATGCCGAGTGGGTCTATGAAGCTCTGGAATATGCAGCTTCCAAGGACGTATTGTTTGTGCAGGCCGCCGGAAATGACGGCGCAGACCTGGATAATCCAGAGAACAAGAATTTCCCCAATGACAACAAGTCTCAAATTTCACCTGAGTTTGTGGACAATGTAATTACCGTTGGAGCGCTCACTCCAAGCTTCGACACGGATATGGTCGCTTCTTTTTCCAATTATGGGAAGGAAAGTCTAGACATCTTTGCTCCAGGTGATGAAATTTATTCTACGATGCCGAGCAATACCTACGAGTTTCAGGGTGGCACCTCGATGGCTGCGCCAGCTGTAGCGGGAATGGCGGCGTTGATCAGATCCTACTATCCGCAACTTACCGCGGTACAAGTCAAGCAAATCATCATGAAATCCGGCATTGCTCCGCAAGTCGTCGTAACGATAGGCGAGCTCGGCGAACTCGAAAAGCCGCTTTCGGAAATATCCAAAACCGGCAAGATCGCCAACTTGTACAACGCGATCATTCTGGCAGATCAGGTAAGCCGAGGCGACGCCACTCTTTAGTACCCAAATGTCGTTTTTCAACAAATCCAATTTCAAAAGTCCTCGTTCAAGATAGAAACGATGAAAAAAAACCTAATACCCGCTCTGGGACTGATGGCAGCTTTCTGCCTAAACTCCTGCACCATCGAGACCTCCAAAAAGAAGGACGGCTTCAGGATCGAGATCACTGCCAGCGATGAACTGGTCATCAACGGTGAAAAAATCAATGACAAAAAACTGGATCGGGAAATCAAACGACTCATCAAGGATCTTGAAAAAGAAGGCCTGACCAAGGAAGAAATCAAAGAATCAATTGACGCCGGAAAAGTCTCTGCAAAAGCAGCTCTCGAGGATCTAAAGCAAGAGCTGGAGGAAATCAAATCCCAACACAAGAATCATCGCGAATCCAATTGATTCGGAAGGCCTGAACCTCATAAAAAAGCCCCAATAAGTTTTCAGCTTGTTGGGGCTTTTTTTGCCAGTAGTGGGTAAGTTCAGCGAATCTGTTCACTTTACTTAACTTTTCAATAAACAGGAAATGGTGAGCAAAAATACTAGCTCTGAGGTCGACTTCCAGAATTAAGCCATTCTACACCGAGCTTGTAGGCCAGTGTCATGACGATCGCTCCTGTAAACAGTCCGATAAATCCGGAGTAAATAAAGCCACCAATCGCTCCCAAGAACACCACTAGCATAGGCACTGTAGCCCCTTTTCCTAAGAGAATCGGCTTTAGCACGTTGTCCATCAAACCGACGACGAGCATCCAAATGGTCAGAATAGTCGCGGTGACCGTGTCGCCTGTCGTCCAGATGTAGATGATCACCCCGATGGACACCGGCAAAATTCCAATCTGAACAATCGCCAGAATCAAGGAAAGAATAATCCAAAGTCCCGCAAATGGGATTCCCGCCACCAGCAGGCCAATTCCTACAAAAATTGTTTGAATAGCCGCTACTCCGAGGATACCTTTGACCACATTTTGGACGGTTTGCGTGGCTACGCCTGCCATTTCCTCGCCTTTTTTACCGGCGAGCCTCACGAAAAATTTACGGGCAAAATCGCTTTCCTCTTTCTCGTACGCCAACATGATCCCACTGATAATGATAGAAACCATCAGCAACAAAACCCCGCCAGCAGTATTTTTGAGGAGTGCCACCAGCTTCAGAAGTAAAGGTTTCAGCTGGTCTTGGTGCTCTTGAATAGTCAACGTCACATTGGTGGAGGCCTCAGTCCAAAAAGCAAAAGCTTTCTCGCCTATCAATGGCCAAGATTTTATCTGTTCATTTGGAGGAGGGATCACCAAATCCCCGTCCCGGATGTGTTCTGCGAGTTCTTTGATCTCACTTGCTCCCGCCATCATGAAGAATACCGCCGGAGCGATCAAAACCGCAAGAGCCACCAAGGTGATAAACGTGGCCGAAAGCCCATTTTTCCAACCAAACTTTCCGATGAGTTTTTCATGAATCGGAAAAAAAGAGGACGCAAAAACCGCCCCCCAGAGCATCGGGATCAAAAATGGCGCTAGGATATTGAAGCTCCAAACCAGCAGGATTGCCAGAGCCAACAACTGCAGAGCATAGTGAATCACCTGGTTGGAACCAGACGGAGTGGGAGTAGAGCCGGAGTCGGGATACATGTTCGAGTGGGTTGTATGCCTAAAATTTACAGCAAATATTCCATTCTAAGCAGCAAGTGAAACCCTGATAAAAATCAGGAAATGAAACCATCCCGCTAGTTGTACCCCGTGAGGATACAAATCGTCCGGGTCAACAAACAAAGCAATTCACTAAACACGCTGGCTCTGCAACAATAGGGCTTGAGCTTCTCGAACAATTGGGTTTTCTGTGAGGAACAGACTCTTCAAAAAAAAGCCCCGGAGAGATCTCCGGGGCCATTAATATAAGTTCTAGCAAGAGCTTAGCTACAGGCTATTTTGTCCACTCTATTCTGATGCCTTCCGCCCTCAAACGGGGTCGTCAGGAAAATCTCGGTGAGTCGTTCCGCATGTTCGTAGGAGATGAATCGTGCGGGAAGCGCGATGACATTGGCGTTGTTATGCTGGCGGGCCAATGCAGCCAAGTCCTCGTTCCAGCAAAGTGCGGCACGGATTCCCTGATGCTTGTTGGCTGTTATTGCGACCCCGTTGCCGCTTCCGCAGATCACAACGCCAAGCTCGTACTCTCCGCCTTCGATAGCGGTACAGAGCGGATGCACATAGTCTGGATAGTCCACCGAAGCGGTAGAAAACGGGCCAAAGTCTTTCACCTCGTAGCCAAGACCAGTCAGCTTTTCGATCAATTGACCTTTGTATTCAAATCCTGCATGGTCTCCACCGATTGCGATTTTCTTAGCCATAGTCCTTGGAATTAGTCGTTTGTTGCCGCTGCTTCTTCAGCGTCTTCCAGTGCTTTTTTAATTGCCCTCTTCTTTTCCAGTCGCTTGGCGATCCCGATTCCCACCTCATAGAGCACCAAGATCGGCATGGCGATCAAGAGCTGGCTGATCACATCCGGAGGAGTGATGATAGCAGAGACTATCAGGATCACGACAATCGAATGTCTGCGGTAATCCTTCAGCATCCTGGACGTCACCAAGCCCGACATGGATAGGAAATAAATCACCACCGGCAGCTGGAACATGATGGCCGAGGCCAATACCAGCATTGTCAGCGTGGTCACATAGGAAGTAATGTCAAACTCGTTGAGAATCGTGGGATCCAGTTGATAGTTTGCAAGGAAATTGATCGATAGGGGCGAGAGTATAAAATACCCAAATGCCGCTCCGGTCAAAAACAGGAAGCTGACGAAGAGTACTGCGCCTCTTGCTGCGTTTGCTTCCTTGTCATACAGTCCGGGGCTGATGAATCTCCAGATTTCCCAGAAAACGTAGGGAAAGGCGACGATAAATCCCACGACAAAACTGGAAGTCATGTGCATGGTGAACTGTCCGGTCATCTGCCTGCTTTGGATCGTAAACGGCAGTTCGTCGATACAAAGAGCGGAAACTCCGAGGTAATTGCTCAATTCACAGAGAATTCTGTATGTGAAGAAATCAACCTTGGAAGGACCAAGGATGATCATTCCAAATACGATGTCTTTCGCCATGAAGGCGGCAACGGAGAGGATCAGTATCGCAGCAACGGATCGAAGTATGTGGAAGCGCAATGCCTCCAAATGATCCAAAAACGACATTCCGCCTTCTTCCTCTTCGTCTTGATTTTGGTCTAGGGCCACTTTTGGGGATTCAGTAGTTAGTACAAAGGAAATTGAACCATCCAGCTATTGACTTCGGCTTTGATTTTGGCAAGCTCGGCTTCGTCAGAATGGTTGACAAGCGCACGGTCGATCAAGGAGACGATCTTTAGCATATCGTCTTCTTTCAGTCCACGCGTAGTCACTGCGGCGGTGCCAATTCTCATACCGGAGGTCACAAAAGGCGACTTGGTATCGAATGGAACCATGTTTTTATTGATCGTGATGTCCACTTTTCCGAGAGTTTCCTCGGCAAGTTTTCCAGTCAGTTCTTTATTTCTCAGATCGATGAGCATGAGGTGATTGTCTGTACCGCCAGAGATAAGCTGGTATCCGAGACTTACGAACTTATCCGCCATTACGGATGCATTCTTTTTCACCTGAAGCACATATTCCATGTAATCATCCGAAAGCGCCTCTTCGAAAGCAATCGCTTTGGCAGCGATGATGTGCTCCAGTGGTCCGCCTTGCGTACCTGGAAACACGCCCATATCGAGAAGGGCCGACATCTTTCTGATTTCTCCTTTTGGAGTAGTCAGTCCCCACGGGTTGTCAAAATCTTCCCGCATCATGATCAAGCCGCCTCTAGGGCCTCTGAGCGTCTTGTGAGTCGTGGTTGTCACGATATGGCAATGCTCCAAAGGATCGTTGAGCAGTCCTCTGGCGATCAATCCGGCTGGGTGGGAGACGTCCGCAAGCAAAAGCGCTCCGACTTCGTCGGCAATTTCTCTCAATCTTTCGTAGTCCCAGTCTCTGGAATAAGCCGAAGCTCCGCAGATGATCATCTTCGGCATTACTGCCAAAGCTTTTTCTTCCACCTTGTCGTAATCAATCATACCGGTCTCCTCTTCCACGCCGTAGAAATTCGGCTGATAGAGCTTACCGGAGAAGTTCACCGGAGAACCGTGAGTCAGGTGTCCACCGTGGGAAAGGTCAAAACCCAAGATTGCATCGCCCGGCTTAAGGCATGCCAGCATCACAGCGGCATTGGCCTGAGCTCCGGAGTGCGGCTGAACGTTGGCCCAACCGGCGCCGAAAAGTTTTTTGACCCGATCAATCGCGATCTGCTCGATCTCATCGACTACTTCGCAGCCGCCGTAGTAGCGCTTGCCGGGCAAGCCTTCCGCATATTTATTGGTCAGGACGCTGCCAGCAGCTTCCATTACTTGTTTGCTGGTGAAATTTTCGGAAGCGATCAGCTCGATGCCTCTCTTTTGTCTGTCTTCTTCTTTGGCAATAAGGTCGAAAACAAGCGAATCTCTTTTCATAATCAGGGGTTTGAAAGCAAAGAAAGATTACCGGTAGAAATCCGGTCGTTTTGAAAACGAGCCCAAAAATAGCCTTAAAGTCCTTATTATCCAATGTGAAAAAAGGAATGAAAAAGGCCAGGCGTCAAAGTTGTCAGGGAAATTCCACCGACGGGAAAAAACCCTTGATTTCCCGACATTTGAGGCGCCGGTGTCCGACAACTTCATTCAGCTTACCGCAGGGTCGTAATTGTGAATAATCACCTTAATTTTAGACCATGTTTGATTTCAAGTATCAACCCGAAACCTACTTTAAAAATGACAGCACGTCTGTCTTGCTGGTGAGACTGCGCTATCCGGAAAGCACCTGGGGTGAGCAGATCAGTCTCTATGCGCACTTTTTGGAGGGGAAAATTCAGTTCGAAGTGGTGGATTTCTACGGCAACGAGTACATGCTCTACCCGTCGAGCACTTGGGAACCGCTGTCGTTTGAAGATGTAATTTATCTGATCGAGGGAATGCAGCTCAATCAGGACGCGGTGGAGGGAAATATCGAATTGGTGCTGGATGGCATTCCCCAGGCTGAAAGTGACGTCTATCCCGAGCTGTCCAAATACTTTGCTGAAAAGCGGAAAAACTACGGGTTAGATTAGGTCCGACTTAGAAATCGAGCGTAGCCTGTCGCTGCCCTGTGATTTGCTGGCTTTTGAACCAATATTCGTAAGTGTCAAAGTCAAGACAGTCACTAAGCTCTATGCCCTGGAAAAGGATTTTTGTGAGGCTGTGTACTGGAAGGAAAGACTTGAGGGATCGGGCCTGATCGACGGTGAGCTGGGAAAGTTGAATCCAGGTCTTGCCATCTATAAAAATCGGTATCAATTTAGTCATAGGAAAAATTTTGCTTCGCCACAAAAGTATATTGATATTCAAGTGTATACAATAGCGCTTCGTTAATTTTATGTTATTTAAAAATAAGTTTACACATATTCGGGCATGACAGGAGTAATCATCGCTGCGGGCTGTCTTTTTTTGGGGCTTTTCCTCCAAAAGCTCCCCGGCTTCCCTACCAAAACTGCCTCGGACTGGGTCCAATCTTATCTCATCAAGATCGTCTTACCGGCACTGGCTCTTCTCTACATTCCGGAGATCAAACCAACTTGGGGCTTATTGATTCCTATTTCTTCGGCTTGGCTCACGTTTTTGCTTTCCTGGCTGATCTTCGGATTGCTTGGGAAAAAATTAAACTGGGGGAAAAACACCACTGGGTGTCTGATCATCGTCGCCGGACTTGCCAATACTTCATTCTTGGGTTTTCCGGTCATCGAGGGACTCTATGGAAAAGTAGGTTTGCCGACGGCGCTGCTAATTGACCAGGGCGGGTCCTTTTTGATCGTATCGTCCCTGTCAATTCTGGTGGGCTCGATCTACGGCAATCACAGCGAGAGCTTGGCAAAAGTACCCCTGAAGATCATCAAATTCCCGCCTTTCGGCTTCCTCGTGGGTACTTTATTGATGAGTCTCTTTCAGGTCAAAACCCCCGAATTCCTAATTCCTTTCCTTCAGCTGATCGGCAAAACGATGCCGCCGATGGCGCTGCTGGCTATTGGATTGAAGTTTTCGGTAGATAGAGACTCTCTTGCCTCGCGGTTCTTCTGGTATGGGCTCGGCTATCGGCTGATCCTGGCACCTGCGGTAGTTTGGTTGCTTTACCGAAATTTTATTCCCACAGATTCCCTCGATCTCAAAGTCACGGTCATGGAAAGCGGGATGGCCCCGATGATAACCGGGTCCATCGTTGCCATGCAGTTTGGGCTAAACCCGAAGCTGGCAACCCTGCTTTCAGGCTTGGGAATGCCGATCTCGGCTGCTAGCCTAGTGGCGTGGTACTACTTTTTAGGATAGATCTTTCCAATGTTCGTCCAGCGCCGCACGAAATTCAGCATGGATAATCCCGTTGCTGGCGACGATCTTTCTCCCAAAGACAAAGTCGGACCCACCGGAAAAATCAGTGACTATGCCTCCGGCTTCCTGTACGATCAAAGCGCCGGCGGCGACGTCATAAGAGTTGAGATTGTACTCAAAAAAGCCCTCTGTCCGCCCAGCGGCCACATAGCAGAGATCCACAGCCGCCGAACCCATCCGTCTCAATCCGTGGGTTTTCTCCATCAGAGACTTCATTGAGTTGAGATATCGGTCGATCAGGTCAAAGTTGTAATAGGGAAATCCAGTGGAAATCAGCGATGCAGAAAGTGTCGGAGCAGCGCTTACTTTGATGCGGGTATCGTTGCAGAACGCCCCGCCGCCCTTCATCGCGTAAAAGCATTCGTGGCGGTTGACCTCGTAGACGACGCCCAAGATCAATTCGTCTCTTTCCATCAAGGCGATGCTTACCGCAAAAAAAGGAATCCCGTGAATGAAATTCGTCGTGCCATCCAGTGGGTCGATGACCCAATTGTACACTTCCGCCAATGTGGTATTCGTCCCCTCCTCGGTGATGAATCCTGCTTCGGGTAGAATCTCGATCAGACTTTCTACGATTTGCCGCTCGGCCTCTTTGTCCACGTAAGAAACCAAGTCATTGAACCCCTTGTGTTCGACCCTCCCAATGTCAAAATGTTGCCTCTCTTTTCGGATAAACGCTCCGACCCTTTTTGCGACTTCCTGAGTTTGCTCTAAGAGTGTACTAAGTTGTTCTTGGGAATGCATGTAATGGTTAATGGTTAATGGTTAATGGTTAATGGTTAATGGTTAATGGTTTTGAAAAATAAAACACGAAAGACAAACTTAAGAATCGCAGGCAAATGCTCGTCTGAGACCTATTCCGACTTGTTCCACTTTTCCATCTTGGACGCCTGCCTTTCCTCACGGGTTTCTTTCTTTTCCTCTTTTCCCGCGACGACGAGCACAATCTCGCCTTTCAGCGGATTACTTTCGTAGTACTCGATGAGCTCCGCCAGACTACCGCGCACATTTTCCTCGTGCAGCTTGGACAATTCCCGCGACACACAGGCCTGTCGGTCGGCACCAAAGGCTTCCCCGAGTTGCTCCAATGTCTTGATCAGACGGTGTGGAGATTCATAAAAAATAAGAGTCCGAGTTTCCTCCTGAAGCGAATCTATGCGGGTTTTCCGCCCCTTCTTGTGTGGCAAAAAGCCTTCGAAGACAAAGCGGTCATTGGGCAAGCCACTGTTGACCAAAGCAGGAACGAAAGCCGTCGGGCCTGGCAGGCACTGCACTTCCAGCCCCGCAGACAACACCTCCCTGACGAGCAGAAATCCCGGATCTGAAATGGCGGGAGTGCCCGCATCGCTGACCAGCGCGAAGACTTCTCCTTTCCTCATTCGCTCCACCAGTTTCTCCACGGCCTTGTGCTCGTTGAAAATATGATAGCTCTGAAGCGGTCTGGAAATCTCTAAATGCTTGAGCAAGATTCCGCTTGTGCGTGTGTCCTCGGCCAGGATGATGTCGACGGTCTTTAATACCTCAATGGCCCGAAGTGTAATGTCTTTGAGGTTCCCGATGGGTGTCGGAACCAGAAAAAGACTGATTCGTGACTCGCTCATTCCAAAATCTTATCAATCGCCTTGGCCAACTTATGGTCTCGGTCCGTTACCTTGTTTCCCGCATCGTGGGAGGTCAACTCGATTTCGACGGTGTCGTAGGCATTAGACCAATTCGGGTGGTGATTCTGTTTTTCCGCCAAGAAGGCCACTCGGGTCATAAAAGCAAATGCCTCCTGAAAATCAGAAAATTTGAAGGTCTTTTTCAATCGGTTGTCTTCTTCTTTCCACATGGTCCCTTTGGTTTAGAATGAAATTAGGCCTTCGATATCTGAAGCCCGCTCGTAAATATGGATGATCTGATCCGCGCTGTCCATCATCACCTGAATGGTGGTGCTGATGTACTTGCCCCCCGAACTCGGCTTGAGAACCACTTCGTTTTTGGGAAACAGGGCTGCGATTTCATGCTCAGTTCCAGTGGGTACGATAAACTTGAACATGTAAAGCATCGGAAACTCGCCCGAAGCTTCCAGCTTTTCTTTAAACGCAGCTTTGTCAAACTTCTTATCCATGGGTAAACTTACTCCTTTCTGTCTAAAATTTAAACCAACAAAAAAACCCATGCCTTACGACATGGGTTCCCTTTTGGAAAATTATTCCTTAATAGTATTTGTATCTGTAATCCTTGACATCAGCCAAATCCTGAAGCGCCATCATGATGGTATAGGTCATTCTCTGAGCACCACCCATTGACAACTGAGTCTGGAAAGAAGTATAGTCTCCGATCTCGGCAGCAGGGGTCAGACTATTTAGTCGGCCTACCAACACTCCGATGTCTTCCTGAACAGGCTTAGTCACCTGACCGGCAGACTGCAGACCGAAGATGGATCCAATTGCTTTTGGCGCAAAACCGATACCGGCAATGACCGAGGCATTCAATCTCAAATCAGGAACTTCATTGATGGCTGCATCTGAATAAACTGCCTTCATTTCTTCCAGCGTAGTTTTTCCGGCCAATTTTTCAGCTATAAGAGCAGCTTTCTTCTCCTTAAGTACCTCTTGGGTCACTTGGTCTCGTACGTCTTCCAGTTTGGCTTCGCCTTCTTCTTTCTTGCTGACCAAAGCTGAAACTACATAGGAATTGTCTAATTCTTTGACATCAGACACTTCACCCGGAGATGCCTCACCAAACGCCCAAATGATGATCTCACGGGCATTTTGCATGTTGTTGAGGTTTCTTGAAGTAGCATCTACTCCATTTGCCTGAAGGATTCTGTAGCCTTTTTCAGTAGCATTTTCAGTGAATTCATTTCTGTTTCCACTTTCCGCTGCGAATGCATCCGCGTTTCTAAATGCTTCGTTTCTGGTTGCGTCTGAGGCAACGAGCTCGAGCTCCAACACAGCAAGCTTGGTGTAGGTTGATTGTGGAAGCTCTGTCACGTCAATGATGTGGTAACCATATTCGGTCTCAACTAGACTAGGCAATAGGCCGATAGAACTGGCGCCATAGGCAGCATCTGAAAATTGGTCTACGAAATCTTCCTTGGCGAACCAACCCAGATCTCCGCCGTTCTGTGCGGTACCGTCTTGACCATGTTGTCTGGCAGCGACGGCAAAGTTTCCGTTGGCTTTGACATCGGCTAGCACCGTCTCAGCCTGAGTTTTGACAGCGGCCTTGCCGGCTTCGTCCATTCCTTCGGTACTGAAGAGGATATGGGACGCTCTCATTCTTGGAGTTCCTTCGTACTGGCTAGACACCTTGTAGGTCACATACGTGGAATTTGCAGTGACATAGGGACCGTAAGTCTGTCCAGCTACGATCTCACCTGCATTCGAGGTAAGGCTAGTTGGAAGCTGATCACCTGGTCTGAAGGTTGCAAATGGATTCTGGATGTCAGAATTTTGGCTGACCAAAGCAGAGTCATTTGTAGCAGTTCTCAGCTCCTCAGTCAGTTCGTTGATCTTGGAGATAACTTCCGCAGAATCCTCTCCGCTTGGCAAGATGCTGAAAGAGACGTATTCCAAGTTTGCGGTATTTCCAACCGTGAATTTGTCCTGGTTTTTGTTCAAATAAGCTGTCAACTCGCTGTCTTCGATCTTGATCTCTCCGTCAGGAATAACATAGTAGGGCACAAAAAGAACAGATGCGTCAGCGATCGTATTTGCGGCTTTGTATTCGAGTTTCGCTTCCGCGGTCGTCGCGTACTCAGAAGTCGCCAATAAGTTGTCGTATTTGATCCGTAGTCTAGACTGGGCAAAAACCTTCTCTTGCTGTGCCCAAGCTGCCTGCTGCGCAGGATCGGCTGTCTCCAAGGTCTGAAGGAAAGCAATCAGCTGAGTCTTGTCAAACTGGCCTGTCTGTGGATTGACCAATTGGCCTCTGAGCTCGGGCACGATATTCTTGCCCTGCACCATGTCCACCAATTCCTGACTGGATATCTCCAGACCGAGTTTCTCGTATTCCTCGTCAAACACTCGCTCGACAATCATCGCCTGCCAAGCTTGCTCTCTTACCGATACCATTTCCGGCTCCGAGGCTACCCGTCCAGTCCGTTGCTGAAACATCCCCTTGAACTCCTCTACTTTGAGAGAATAATCTTCAAGCGTGATTTCATCACCCGCGATTTCACCGACGATGTTTTGGTTGGAATTGAGAAGGGAAGAGTTTGGACTCAAGAGATCCCCACCGAGAAGGAATAAGATTAACCCGCCGGCTATTACACCGATTGCGAGACCTGTTCGCTGTCTTATTTGCTTAATTAACGCCATTATTGATACTACGCTTTTTAGAAGTGTCGCAAAATAATAGCATTAGGGGCGAAATTCAAAATTTCCCCCAGAACAAAGTCAGATCTAAAAATTCCCTGATTCGTTGATTTTCAGCCGGACAGTCTCCAACCGATGAGCCAACTTGGTCACAATCGTGAAGGTGTATCTCCCAAAAGTCACATGTTCTCCCTTGTTTGGCAGGTTCTCTGTCAGCGACAAAATCAACCCGGAAAGCGTCTCAAAGTCTCCGTATGGCAGATCCCAACCATATTTGTCGTTGAGATAATCGATCTCATGCCGTGCGCTCAGAAGATATTCATCGGCATCGACCTTTTGCTCGATCAGGTCATCTTGATCGTATTCGTCATCGATTTCTCCGAAAATTTCCTCAATAATATCTTCCATGGAAACGATCCCGCTCGTCCCGCCAAACTCATCCACCACCAAAGCGAGGCTTTTTCGCTCCTGAATAAACTGGATCAGCAGTTCATTGGCCAGTGCCGACTCGGGAGCGATGATGATAGGGGTCAGGATTTCCTCGATGGTCTTAGGCTTGCGGAAAAGCTCCAACTGATGGCAATAGCCAATCACCTCATCGATGGTCTCGCGGTAGACGATTACTTTGGAATGGCCACTTTCCAAGAACACCGCTCTCAGATCTTCGATCGTATCGTCTACCTCCACCGCTACGATGTCCGTACGCGGAATCATGCATTCCCTGATCCGGACGGTTTTAAACTCGATCGCATTGTCAAAAATCTTGGAGTCTATTTCCATCATCTTGCTGTTGGAGTTGGCCTGACGGAAATGTTCCTTGATGAAGGAATTGAGATCGGTGACAGTGAAGACGGGCTTTTCTTCGTTGTAATCCAAGCGAAGGATCTTGGTGATAAAAAGCCGGGAAAGGCCCACAATCAACCAGACAATCGGGTACATCAGGTAATAGATGCCAAAAAACGGAATTGCAAAAACCGTCATCATGCTGTTGGGATTCAGCATGAAAAAGCTCTTGGGGAGAAACTCCCCGGTGACCAACACGATCATGGTGGACAGAACCGTCTGGCTCACCAAAATGACGGCTTCGTTATTAAGCCAATCCGGGAGAATCAACCTGAGTGGCTGGTCCAGCAGAAAGGCCATGAACGTGCCGTAGAGTACCAGCATGATTGTGTTTCCGATCAGCGTCGTACCGATAAACTGCCCCGGCTTTTGAACAAACTGACTTAGAATCCTGCCGCTTAGCATGCCTTGCTTACTCTGAAGCTCGATCTGTAGCTTGTTGGCCGAGATGTATGCAATCTCCATCCCGGAAAAAAACGCCGAGAAAACCAACGAGATGATTACATAAAGCAAATAGGTTGTTTCCATGCTCAGCGTTTCTTTTTCTTTTCTGGTTTAGCCGGTGGTTCGTCGTCAGTCCGCACGGCCTTGTTTCTTCGCAGCTGAAACCAAAATAACATCGCGACCGCAAACATGAAAATCGGATAAGATCCGCCTACTCCGACGGTCATACTTTGGTGAACTCCGATCACCACAAGCGCCAAAGCCAGCGAAAGGATCAATACATCTCCTATTTTCATCTGTTTAATAATTGTCTTCAATGGTCATATAGCCTGTCCCGATCTGTCTGAGGGAGAATCTCGCACAGTTACTAATCATCACAGTGTGTGCCACATGCGCGATCTCATAGTCCTTCTCCGGGTAGTTCAGTGCGGCCGGTGACCGACTTGAGTTGATATTTGGCAAAGCTGTCGTCGGATTCCATGCCGGTCCCGTTAAACAAGGTTCCTCTTTCCCGAATAGTCACAAACTTATCCGTATAGATTTTCTTTGTCGCCCTATTCCAGAAAATCAGTTCTGTTTTTAGACTTTGGTCTTTGATCAAATTTTCGACTTGGACATCACCTTCGCCACGGTATAGGTTTTCGTCTTTGATGAAGTACCCCCGGTCCGCTACCATCGTGGTCTCCAATTCTCCGTCTTTGGTGAAAAACTTGATTTCGATCCCTTCTGGAAATTCCATGTTGCCATTTTGGAATTCCAGTTGACGGCCAGCCTTGATCTCTGACCTGACGATCGCTGAGTCACTGTTGACCAAGTATATATTGGTAGAGGAGCTGATTGGGCCGTCGTAGACCTTGAGCGCATCAGGATCTACACTTTCTCTACAAGAGGAGAAAAATAATCCCATTCCGAGCAAAAGAAACAGATACCGGTACTTCATTGATGCCAAAGATAATCGAATAGTCTCAATTCAGGTTAACGAAAAAAGGCAGCCTTTTGGACTGCCTCTCTTTTAGTTTTAAAGAAATTCTTAATCTCTCGTAGACAAAGTCACTGTCTCACCTACCCAGCATCCTGTGCTGATGGAGCTGCCCACTTGGAGCCCTTCGGTAAATAATTCTTCTTTAGAAGGGAATCTGGCTCTCGCCTCACCCATTCCTTTGGAATCACCCGCCTTCTGGTAAGCGTTGTAAGCTGCGATGAAGATTGAATAATCTTTGGCACGGCTGGTACCGCCACGACAATCATTGGATGCTGACATATACAGGTCGCCGATCAGACCCCAGGCGGAGCTGGTGAGTTCGGAATCCAACGAAGCTGCTGTCTTTGCTGAAGTTCTAGCATCACTTTTTCTCCCTGCTTTCGCATGGACCTTGGCCAATTCCATGTTGATCTCGCCTTTTTGCTTGTCATTTTCCGCCAAGGTCAGGGCTTTTTCCAACACAGGCTGAGCTTTCTCAAAATCCCCCTGAGCCATGTATCTCATCGCTCTCACCTGAGATGTTGCAAAGGTTGGCTTTTTAGAGTCGATCAGCTCCAGTGCCGTCAGGAAAGAATTGGAAGAATAACACTTGTATTGTACAGAATACTTGAAGATCTGATTAGCCAACTCCTCGTTGGTAGGATCAGCAGCCAATTTAGGTCCCATGGTGTTCTCAATGAAGTCGCAGTCGATCAGTTCCATGTTCACCAATACTTGCTCCAATAAATTTCTGGAACTGGTGACATCCTTTCCTTCAGCTTCAGATTTGTTTAAGAGTCCATTTGCCATCTCATACTTGGCCAATACCTCTTCACCGGTGTAGGCTTGGTTCAAAGCATTGTTTCTGTAGACCAGGTCGAAATATGCACCAACCAATTGGTGGTTGATATTGCCGTTCAATTCAATGGCTTTTTCAAAATCAGCAATGACTGCAGGAATTTTTGCTTTGTCGCCTTTGAAAAACAAGTATCCGAAGTAGGCTTTGTTTTCTATCCACTTCGCCTCATTATTATAGAGCGTCAGTCTTTTCTCATAGATCGCCATCACGCTGTCCTGATAAACCACTTTTTTCGCTTCATCGGCAGTCTTGTCAGCGGCACCTTTGTACACGTTGACTCCGTTGATGTAGATGGATTCGTTCAGCTCCGGTGTATTCACCAGCAGCCAGTTGAGCGGCCTGGTAGCTTCCACAAACTGCTCGGACTTCATGTAGTCCACATAGGCCGCATTGAGCTCTCTCGCCTTTGCTTCTTGCGCCGCATCAGCTGGCCAGTTCCAGCCATCTTGAGCCTGAACCAACCCTGAGAGGAGCAAGGCTCCCAGTCCTAGAAGAGTAGATTTGATTTTCATATTCAGTAAGGTTTTAATTTCGGTTTCTTTGGTTTGATCTTAATTCTATGTTGCAAGTATCAGGCCTTGCTTTTAATTCAATTCTTAAATTATGTTATTCAAATACTCGCTTGTAAAACCAGCTGTTGTCATTCAGGGAGAATCCGAGTGTGAAGCTGATGTAATTTTCTTTGATCAATCCATTGTCCAGCGTGCCTCTACGGCCTGCTTTGAACGCCATATTGACCAATGAAAGCTGATTGACCGGTATCGATGCCCCGAGCGTCAAGCCGATATCATCGATGTTGGTTTGATTCAGATAATAGGGAGTCTGCATCCATTCCACCCCGATCCGGTAAGTTGCCCGCATCAACAAATTGTCAAACGAAAGGTAGTCTGGTATAAACTGGAAGCCCAATCCCACTTTTTTCGCCTCCATCAGATCGAGTTCTTCACCAAAGAAATTCTGGTATTTCGCAAAATCCTGAAACTGACCTTCAAGCGCGACGGCAAATTTATTCATTTTCTCATATGTCACACCGAATCCGTAGCGATTGGGAATATAAATGCTTCCCTTCTCATCGTTGGCGATCAGGTCTCCTTGTGAGTCCGGGTTGCTAGCTTGGCCAATCTCGGCAAGTTTTGCAAATCCGGTTCCACTAACGTCCCCTAATTTCTGATAAATGGCTCCTAAGTGGAGATTCCCTCTGTCAGAAACTTTTAACTGGTAGTGTGCACCGAGCTTGAACCCCACGTCCGACACAGTCAATCTTTCGTAATATTCCGAATTGTTGCCTACAGCTGCCCCTTCTTCATCTGACACGATCAAGGTATTGGATCGGATGGTGGAGCCAAAAAGGTAGGAGCCATGAACCCCGATGCTGAGGTTTTTGGCCAGAAGGTACCCAAAGTTGAGATAGGCTTCGGAGATCCCCCCGTCACCGCGGAGAAAATTATTCGCTATAAGATCAGAATTGGCTACCTCACTCTCGACTCTCAGCCGATAGTTGACACTGGTGATCTGCCCCAATCCCATACCGGAGGTCATCTTCCCTACCTTGATTGGAAACGAAAGCGCAATGTAGGAGAGTCCTCCCCCGTCCACCTTGGAAGTTTCCGTCCCATTGTCCACGTTGATGCGCTTGTAATTCAGCGCCGCCTGAAAGTTGAAGATGGTGTTTTTCGTGGTGATCGCGGGATTGACGTTGTTGGCGTTCCATCCGGTACCATAGCTGATCCCCATTCCGCCCATTCCTTGATTTTGGGTAAGGCCGGAATAGTTAAACTCCCCGATTCCCAGGGCACTGTAAGTAGAGGAGCTGGTCTGCGCTCTGGCCTCTGTTACTACTAAAAGGGTGCATAGCACACCCAGCGATTTCAACCAGTTTTTACTCGACATTGTGGTTTAGTATACAATTGAGTCCATGAAGGACTAAATTTGGGACTACAAATATGTGGTCTTTTGCCAATGATTCAAAAGATTGAGAATCACCCCCGCAGATATAGACAGTTATTTCAGGAATTTTAAGACGATAGGCTTCGATTTGGCCAGTCAGTTCAAACTCAACTCCGTACCAGATTCCTGCCTGCATGCAGCTGACCGTAGAATCTCCGGTGAGATCTGGCGCTTTTCGGTCTACATCAACCAAGGGAAGTCTCGCAGTAAATGAATTCATGGCACTGGCGCGCATCTTCAGCCCGGGACTTATCGCGCCTCCTCTGTACACTCCCAGCTCATCCACGAACTCGAAAGTAATACAACTTCCCATATCTATGGCAAGGATCGCCTTTTTACCGGCCAGTTGCCAGGCTCCCGCAGCCGCAGCGATCCGATCGACACCCAGTGTATGCGGCGTCGCGTATCCATTTGTCACCGGCAGGGGAGTAGTTGGGCTGAGAAAATGAAAAGGAAACGGGACTAGCTCAGCCAGTTCCTCGAACCTAAATCTGACCGAACTGATCATGCAGGCATCGAAATCCAGTGTCTCCCAAACGGATAGCCCTGCGCCCAACTCTTCAAAAACATGGTCAGCGATCAGTGTATCGTTTTCAAAAAGCCCCGACTTGATCCTCGTATTGCCAATGTCAATGACTAGATTTCTCATAATTCACGCAAATTAGAGATTAATAAAAAACTGGACTTTTCAGTCACTAAATTTATCTTTGGCTCGCCTCTGCACTTAACAATCTTTAACCCATGTCCTCGGAAAAATATAACTTGATCGGATTGATGTCGGGAACTTCCGGGGACGGTCTTGACATCGCCTTTGTCAATTTTGAGAATGAGCACGGATGGAGCTTTGAGATTGCTCAGGCACAGACCCGCCCTTTTCCCAGTGAGTTGGGGGAAAATCTAGCACGTGCCCACTCGCTTTCCGGGTTGGAATTGTCCCAGTTGGATGTGGATTTTGGGAAATGGATGGGAACCCAGGTAAGAGACTTTTGCAGGGAGTTTAGCCTAAAGCCTATGGCAGTGGCATCGCATGGACATACGGTTTTTCACCAGCCGGGAAAGGGGCTCAGCCTGCAAATCGGAAACGGCTGGGCGCTACACCAAGCCTCCGGTCTGCAAGTCATCAATGACTTCCGCATGGGAGACGTCCAGCTAGGTGGACAGGGGGCGCCCCTGGTTCCGGTCGGCGACAAATTGCTCTTTCCAAGCGTGGACTTTTGCCTCAACCTAGGAGGAATTGCGAACATTTCCATGGAATACGACGGCTCCCGCATCGCATTTGACTGCTGCCCGTTTAATCTTCCTCTCAACGCTGAATCCAAAAAACTTGGGAAAAGCTACGACGATGGAGGCTCTATCGCCCGCTCGGGTGAGATCAACCTGCCGCTCTTCGAAGCGCTCAACGAGCTTCCTTTTTACTCCAAAAAATCCGCAAAATCGCTGGGTAGGGAGGAAATGGAGAACGACTACTTTCCACTGGTCGAGCGATCTCACCTAAGTCCCGCTGACAAACTGAGCACCTTGGTCGAGCACTACGCCTTCCAGATTGCCTCGGTGATCCGGACTTTTTCCACTAAAAAATCCCCGCTCGTGCTGATCACCGGCGGAGGCGCTTTCAACACCTACTTTATCGAGCGTCTCGATCACTACCTCGAAAGAGATTGGCAGCTTTTTGACGCGCCTACCCAGCTGATCGAGTTCAAAGAGGCGCTGATATTCGCCTTTTTGGGAGTTTTGCGGCTTCGAGGCGAAGTCAACTGTCTCGCTTCTGTGACGGGTGCCTCCAGAGATAGCTGTGGCGGAACGATCTATGGCTGATCGGCCGTCCGAAGATGATTGATCTCTGACCGGTAATTTTTCTATTTTTGGGCCAAAATGTAAACCCAAAAAACAATGCAGGACCTGCTGGAGAAATTTGAAAACAAGAAACCCGAGATTGTATTTGAATGGAGTGATTCGGAAACCGAAGCCGAGGGCTGGGTGGTGATCAACTCCCTTCGCGGCGGTGCAGCCGGCGGGGGAACGCGAATGCGAAAAGGTTTGGATAAGCGGGAAGTTGAGTCGCTGGCCAAAACAATGGAGGTAAAGTTTACGGTGTCTGGTCCGGCGATAGGCGGAGCAAAATCGGGAATCAACTTCGATCCAGCTGATCCCAGAAAAGCGGGCGTTTTGGAGCGCTGGTACAAGGCAGTGATGCCCCTGCTCAAAAATTACTATGGAACCGGTGGCGACCTCAACGTGGACGAAATTCATGAGGTCATCCCGATCACCGAATCTTATGGTCTTTGGCATCCGCAGGAAGGAATCGTCAACGGCCACTTACACGCCAATGAACCGCAAAAGATCCGAAAGATCGGGCAATTGAGACAGGGCGTGTCCAAGGTGCTGGAGGATCCGAAGTTTACCCCAAACGGTCCGAAAAAATATACGGTTGCCGATATGATCACCGGCTATGGTGTGGCCGAGGCGGTATCTCATTATTATTCGATTTGGGGTGGAGACATCCGGAATAAGCGCGCAATCATCCAGGGATGGGGAAATGTAGGCGCTGCTGCCGCCTGCTTTCTGGCCCTATCCGGTGTGAAAATCGTCGGAATCATCGATCGGGAGGGAGGATTGATCAAAGACGAAGGATTCCAACTGGATGAAATCCGAGAGCTTTTCCTGAAAAGAACTGGAAACAAGCTGGCAGCAGAAGATCTGATTCCCTTTGAAGAAATCAACGCAAGCATCTGGGATCTGAAAAGTGAAATCTTCATTCCCGCCGCTGCGTCAAGGCTACTCTCTCAGGACCAAGTATCCCGGATGGTAGCCGCCGGCTTGGAGGTGATCTCCTGCGGTGCCAATGTACCGTTTGCCGATTCGGAGATATTCTTTGGTCCCATCGGTGTCTGGGCGGACAAGAAGATCGCGGTCATCCCCGATTTCATTGCCAACTGCGGGATGGCCCGTGTATTTGCCTACCTGATGAGTGATGATGCCGAAGTCACGGACCAGGCGATTTTCGCGGATGTGTCCCACACCATCAAAACTGCGATGGAAAAAACGTTTTCTGAAAATCCCCAAAAAACCAAACTGGCTCAAACGTCCTTTAAAATAGCTTTGACACAACTCGTGTAAAACCGTACCGCAAGATCCCTGTCCTGAGTTAATTTTTGATGAATTCCTGTGCCAGCTCTTTCATATGTTGGACAGTTTGCATCAAAATCAGTAGTTTAGCGAACGGCAATCCAGGAAAGACCCCGATTATAATTTGCTTAATATTCCGAAAAGTACGCCCAAGCATATCAAACCGATCAAATGAAGAAATATCTTATAAGTTTATCCATACTTTTCGGAATATTGTTTTTTGGAATGGTCAACCCGGCGGATTCGTATGCTTTTTTGGCAGAAAATACTCCAGAATTGATCGCTCAGGCGGATGCCTCTGAAGGGCACATTGACGGGGCAGTGGATCCCATCGACGCCGAAGTTCATCATTACGCTCCGGCTTGGTTGGTTATCCCATTTGTCACCTTGCTGTTGATGATAGCCACAGGACCGCTTTTTTATGAGCATTTCTGGCATCACAACTATCCAAAAGTGGCGGTCGGGTTTTCGATTTTAGTCGTGCTCTACTACCTGTTTGTGTTGGGAAATGTCCACGCCCCAGTGCATGCGCTGGCCGAGTACATCCAGTTTATTGCGCTGCTTGCCTCCCTCTATGTGGCTTCAGGCGGGATTTTGATTGAGATAGACAAAAAAGCCACACCGCTGGCAAATGTTTCTTTGCTCTTGATCGGCGCCGTGGTCTCCAACCTGATCGGCACGACCGGCGCTTCGATGTTGCTAATTCGCCCGTTTATCCGATTGAACAAAGGAAATATCCAAGCCTATCACATCGTGTTCTTTATCCTGATGGTGAGCAACGTCGGCGGTTCGTTGACCCCGATCGGCGATCCTCCGTTGTTCTTGGGCTTCTTGAAAGGCGTGCCGTTCTTCTGGACGATCGAGCACAACTGGCCGGCTTGGGCGATGGCCTTGATCCTGCTGGCCATCGGATTTTACTTCCTGGATCGCAAGCTGGGCAAAGCCAATGAGGACGAATACACCGAAGAAATCACCTATACCAACAAATTCACCCTCATCGGGGCAAAAAATTTCGGCTGGTTGCTGATCATCATTTGCGCGGTGTTCTTGGACCCCAACGTCATCGAAGGAGTGCCTGCCATCGTGTATGACGGGCAAAAATTCTCCTATCTGAGAGAAGTGATCATGCTTTCTGTTGCATTCTTTTCCTACAAGTTTGCCGACCAGCGGGCCATCAAAGGAAACGAATTCAATTTTGAGCCGATCCGGGAGGTAGCTTTTATCTTCGTGGGAATATTTGGGACGATGATGCCAGCTTTGGAACTGGTGGGCAATTTCGCCAAGTCGCCAGAAGGCGCTGAGATGATTACCGTCAATACGCTTTATTGGGGTACCGGAACCCTCTCTGCCGTACTGGACAATGCTCCGACCTATCTCAACTTCCTGGCTGCGGCCATGGCGTCTGAAGGTGCCAATATCAACAGTATTGCTGAGGTCCGTGAGTTTGCCGACAATTCGATGAATGACACTGATACGACCTTCCAGTTGGCTGCCATCGCCATCGCGTCGGTATTCTTCGGAGCAATGACGTATATCGGCAACGGTCCCAATTTCATGGTCAAATCCATCGCCGAGCAGAGCGGTATCAAGATGCCTTCCTTCTTTGGCTATCTGATCCGATTTACGATCCCAATCCTTCTCCCAATCCTGTTTTTGGTCTGGCTGGCCTTCTTTGCCTTTGTCTAAATCTTCACTTGCTCATATCTGAAGCAACTGGTCAAATGGTCGTTGACCAAACCTGTCGCCTGCATATGGGCGTAGATGGTGGTGCTTCCGAGGAACTTGAATCCACGCTTCTTGAGGTCTTTAGCCAAATGATCGGATTCCGGCGTAGTAGCTTGTGCTCCTCCCATTGATCTCAGAGAATTTTGAATTGGCTTTCCGCCGACAAAACCCCAGATGTAATTTGAAAAAGAGCCGAATTCCTCCTGAACTTTCATAAAGCAGCGGGCATTGTTGATCGCAGCTTTAATCTTCAAGGTATTTCGGATGATTCCGGGATCTAGAAGTAATTCCTGGACATAACTTTCCGGGAACTCCGCAACAATTTTGTAGTCGAAATCTGCGAATGCTTTGCGATAGCCGTCCCGCTTTTTCAAGATAGTCGCCCAACTCAATCCCGCCTGGGCACTTTCCAATATCAAAAATTCGAAATGGATTCGGTCGTCATAGACAGGCACTCCCCATTCGGTGTCGTGATAGGCCACGTACTCGGAAAAGCCAAGGCACCAGGGGCAGCGGATGATTTCAGTTGATTTTTCCATACCCGAAAAATCACCAATATTCCCACAGGAAGCAATTGGCAAAAGATTAATAGAAGATAATTGTTTTATTTCTGAAGGACAGGACCTTCCGCTCAATATGGTATTTGATTGCCTTGGATAGCGTGACTTTTTCCACGTCTTGTCCGATCTGCACCAGCTCAGCGATGGTATTGTGGTGCCGCACCCGCGCCACTTCCTGTTCTATGATCGGACCCGCGTCAAGTTCTTCAGTCACATAGTGGGCGGTCGCTCCGATGATCTTTACACCCCGCTCATAGGCAGCGTGATAAGGCCTTGCTCCCACAAATGCCGGCAAAAAAGAGTGATGGATGTTGATGATCCGATTGGGGAAATGTCGGATGAACTCACCCGACACGATCTGCATGTAGCGGGCCAGTACAATAAAGTCTACTTGGTGCGCGGCGAGAAGCTCCAATTGTTGCGCCTCAATCGTCTCTTTATCTGAAGCAGTGACCGGGACGTGGAAAAATGGAATCCCAAAAGCCTCCACAATCGTCTTCAAATCCGGGTGATTGGAGATCACCATCGGGATGTCTACTTCCAACTGGCCAGCGTGGTGCCGACCTAAAATATCGAAAAGACAGTGAGACAGCTTGCTGACGAAGATTGCCATTCTCGGCTTTGGAAAATCAAAATGAAGCTTGACCTCCATGCGGAAACGCTCTGCGACCTCTGCTTCGAAGCTGGACAGGATCTCATCTTTCCCCAGAGAAAAAGAATCCAACTCCCAAGCCGCCCGCATGAAAAACATCCCCATCTCTACATCCACATGTTGATCTACCTCCAGAATGTTTCCATTGTAGGAATACAAAAACCGGGAGACTTCCGCTACGATTCCTTTCTGGTCAGGGCATTGGATGAGAAGGATGGCCTTTTTCGTCGTGGTCGATTTCATAACGCCAAACTAGGAATTCCAAATTGCCCAAGCAGCTTCAGCCTGCAGCACCAGCATATCCATGCCGTTTTTGGCTTTACCACCTCTTTCGACACAGGCTTTCATCAAAGTCGTCTCGGAGGGATTATACACCAGGTCGTAGACGCGATGTGACGCATTGAGCATCTCCAGCGGGATCTCGGGCATTTCTTCTGTTTTGGGAAAAGTCCCCAGTGGCGTCGTGTTGATGATCAGCGGATAATTTTTCAAAATCTCCGGATCGCTTGAAAGATCCGAGTAGGTGATCTGGTTTTCCCCTTTGCTTCTGGATATGGAAAGAAAGGTCACTCCAAGATCTGCCAATGCCACTTTCACTGCTTTGGACGCACCGCCGGTCCCGAGCACAAGCGCGTTTGGAAGGATATCTCCCAGCCAACCTTGCAGGGAATTTTTGAAACCGATGTAATCCGTGTTGAAGCCTTTTCGCTTTCCGTCCCGGAACTGGATGCAATTGACCGCGCCTATCGCCGCGCAGGCAGGATCCAACTCATCCAAAAAAGGAATGACCTCCTGCTTGTAAGGAATCGTCACCGACATGCCCTCCAGCTCTGGATTTTCTCCCAAGATCGGTTCAAGATCCGTGATTTGGGGAATCTCATAAAGGTCAAACTGGCAATTCCAGATGGATTCTTTCTCAAACTTTGCAGAAAAGTATTTCTTCGAAAAAGAATGCGTCAGCGGATATCCGATCAGGCCAAATTTTCTCATCAGTCCAGCAGTTTAGAAGCAAGCCATTCGATTGCCAAAACCAAAACGATCCCAAAAGCAAATGCAGCAATCGCCGCCATCAGTTGCGGTTCTTTGCCGACCAGCTCCAAGTAGTCTCCGGGAAGCACATTTTCGTCAAGAAAAGGTTTCTGCTCGCCTGAAGAACTGGTTCTCCACGAAAGGACCAATTTCCACGGCCAAAGCTCATTAACCGATCCGAGCATAAATCCCGAAAGTAAACCGATGGTGACAGAGTGATATTTTCTCAAAAGCCAGGACACAACCCGGCTAAAGCTGAGGATACCCACGGCACAACCTAGCGCAAAAACCGCCAGCTTCAAGATATTTCGATCCTTTACCGCCTCGAGGATTGGCTCGTATTGGCCTAGTATCAAAAGGATAAAACTCCCGCTAATTCCCGGAAGGATCATAGCACAGATCGCAATAGATCCGGATACGAAGGTGAACCACATCGCGTTGGGAGTGGTGGTGGGAGGCAGGTTGGTGACCCACCAAGCGATTGCAGCCCCGATTAAGACTGCCAATACGATTCCCAAATGCCATCTCTTAATGTCTTTCAAAATCAAAAATGCACTGACTAAGATAAGTCCGGTAAAAAACGACCAAAGCGGGATCGGATGGTTAGCCATCAGGTACGTAATCACACTGGAAAGCGCAAAAATGCTGGTCAGAATCCCAAGTAAGAGACTCAGTAGAAAAGCACCGTTGACCGCTTTGAAAAAAGCCTTTAACTCAAATCTTCCCAACAGCTTGAGATTCTCAAGCGAAAAAGAATTGATACTGTTCAGCAACTCCTGGTAGATCCCCGCTATCAGGGCAATAGATCCTCCCGAGACACCCGGAACTATATCTGCGGCACCCATTGCCATTCCCTTGAGGTAGGTGAGGGCGTATTTTTTGATCGACTTCATATACAAAAAGAAAGGCTGACCGATGAATCGATCAGCCTATAGGTTTGGTGTGTTCTTTAAAGCTTTATTTCTCCGAGGAAGTGATCAAAAGTATCCCCTCTGAGTCCCAATCGGATGGTTTCCAAGGGAATCACCTCCGAAGGACTGATATTTCCCAAGTTTACATTGGCACCGAGCAGCTTGATAAACCAGACTTGCTGAGATTTTTGAGGAGCCTCCCAGATGATTCTTTCCTCTGGCACTTGCGTCAAAATTTCTTCAACAAGACCTTGACGAACTTCTCCTGAATCACGGAAAAGTCCGACATTCCCGCCTTCTCTCGCTTCCCCGATCACCTTCCAGGCACCGGCAGCAAGCTCCGTCTGCATTTGCTCGATCCACTTATAGGGAGGGATGATCTTGGCGGCATCTTTGGAACCCACCTCGGAAAGTACGGTCACCTGCTTAGCCAACGTCTGAATGTATTCACATTTTTTGTCGTGATTCAGCGAGATAGATCCGTCGGATACTTCAGCAAATTCCAGTTCATACTTGTCGAGTACCCGTTGGTAGTCTTCAAATTGACCCCTGACAATAAAAGCTTCAAAAAGTGTCCCTCCCAAATAAACCGGAATCCCAGCAGCCTTGTAGACAGCTAGTTTCTCATTGAGTTGTTTGGTGACGTAGGAGGTAGCCCATCCCAATTTGACAATGTCCACAAAGTCAGAGCAGCTATCTACAAAATCCTCGGTTTCCCGAAGGCTAAGACCCTTGTCCATAGCCATAGTAAATCCCGTGGTACGTGGCTTCTCAGTCCGTACAGGAATATTCTTCAGCACATAATTCATTTGCCAGGTTTTAAAGTTTAGAGCTGGGAATGGTCATCCCGGTGTTGGGCGATGATCTTGTAGATGGCCTTTTGTTGTTTCAGCTCCGGCATCAATTCGTACAAGATGGTATGCCTATCAAAGTCCAAAGTTAACGCATTTTCTAAATATGAAAACGCCTCTTTGTATTTGCCCATCTTGACAAGGTAAACAACCATGCGATAATACAATTCCGGCTCCTCAGGTGCCTCCTCAATTCCCTCCCGGACTACATCGATCGCCTCTTCAAAGCGGTTTTGTTCAAAATAAATTACCGATAGGTTGACATAGGTCTCCATGATGCCGGGTTCCAGATTGATAGCCTCTTCGTAGGCATCGGAACTGGCCTGCATATTTCCCAGGTTAAACTCCGCATCGGCCAGACCGACCCAGTAGTTCGCGTTGTCTTTGTTCAGATTCAGCGCCTTTTTGAAATAGTGGATTGCTTCGAAAAATTTCTCCTTTTTCAGCATGCACATCCCCAGTCCAAACCAGGCATCATCGTATTCCTCGTCTAGTTTTGCGGACTTCTTAAAATACTTGAACGCCTCGTCAATCTTCTCCAGTTTCTCATAGGCGGCGCCCATGTAGCAGCAGTTTTCGGCATTGACGCCTTCGCAGTTGATGGTGTTTTGATAGGCCTCCAGCGCCGCTTCGTAGTTTTGGGTATTCATCAGGGAATTTCCCATGTTGAAATACGCCGAAGCGAACGCATCATCGATGATCAATGCATATTCATAGGCCGAAATAGCGTCCTCAAAACGGCCAAGCCGGTTATAAACCACGCCCAGATTATACCAAGCTCCAGCAGAATAAGGGTCCTGGTCGATAAATTCCTGATAGAATTGGAGGATCTCGTCAAAAGACCCTTCCTCCTCAGTGATCATTGCCAGTTGGAAGAGCGCGTCTTCGTGGTTGATCCGGTTTTTCACCGCCTCTTTGAAGTAGTCACTCGCTTTCGCGTTGTCGCCTTTGGCGCGGTAGAGATTTCCCAGAGAATAAAACACCTCGGCTTTGTCCTCCGCCATAGGCAAATAGTTCTCCAATAGCTCGATCCCTTCCTGATGGTTTCCCGCCAGAATGTGTGCATTGGCCAGCGCCAAGACGATGTCTTCGTTGTTTGGGGAAAGGTTGCTGAGGTTTTCCAGAATACCCAAACCTTCCTCAAGTTCGTCGTTGAAGATCAGGCATTGCGCTTTGAGCAGACGAATCTCCACCGAAAAAGGAAACTTTTCCAGAGAGAACTCGGCGGCTCTAAGGGCTTTGAGAAATTTTTGCTGATCAAAGTAAAACCGGATGATGTCTTCCAGTTCTTCTTCTTCGAAATAGAGGTCGAGGTTTGATTTAAGGGAATTCTCGAAACGCTCCACGAGCTTTTTGTCCTCTTCCCAGTCTTGATCGTGATCTCCGGTCATTCGATGGTGTTATGGTTTATTTAAGATACCAATAAAACGGCTATCTCAAAGTTCGCTTTTGTTAAATTTTGCCTTTCCGAAGGAGTTTTTCCCGATACGGAATGGATGGTAATTTTTGGGTTTCTTTATTCCTAAACGAATCCGGCGAAAAATTAGTTTGCGTCAGGGCGTTTTGGCCCAATCCAGACTTTCCCTCAGTGAAAAATACCGATAGTCCAAAAGCTCTTGGACCTTGTTGTTCTCGAAGTAGATTTTTTGCTGGGAAAGCATCGCGCTTTTCTTGTTGAGCGGGATGTTTTTCACTCCAAAAATCCGGAGAAAAGAAACGATCCCCGAGAACAACGCCACCTGCCAATCAGTCAAGGGAATGCTCGGTCCCTTTTTGCCAAATGCTACTGCTATCGCTGCGAAAAACTCGCGAAAAGAGATACTCTCCTTGTTGAGAATAAACCGCTGACCCCATGCTTTCTTTTCAACCAACAGCCGCGTGAGCTTCGCGGCATCTCTGACATCTATATAGTTCAGGTCTCCTTTTGGATAAAACTTGTTTTCCTTCAAGACATAGGAATAAATTGCCGAGCTGCTCTTGGTGTGGCTGGCCTTGCCCAGCAAAACAGCCGGGTTCACCACGATGAGGTCGATGCCCTCTTGCTCGCCCCGCCAAGCCTCCAGCTCGGCCCAATACTTAGAAACGGCATAAGTCGTATTCAGAGGAGATTCGATCCACTTAAAATTCTCATTTAGCACATTCAATTCCGGAGTTCTTCCGATCGCGGCGACCGAACTCACATGCACCAACTTGGTCACTCCCGAGCTCAGCATGGCGTTGACGAGGTTGGTGGTGCCAGTGGTATTCACTTCAAAAAGCCGCTCTTTGTCCCTGGACGAAAAGGAAACAAGTCCGGCGGCATGAATAACCAAGTCAATTCCCTGCAATGCCTCCAGCAACGAATCCACTTCGGAAAGCTCCCCCTGATGCCATTTGATGGGGAAATCAATATCCTGCAAAAGTGCCAGACTCGATTGCTCTTTCTTTAAGCCATGAATATTTCCCAACAGACTAAATTCCCTAGCCAGCTGACTCCCAAACAGTCCCGTGATCCCGGTAATCAGAATATTCATCTAGCTGCGGCTACAGTTGCGTATTGATCAAATCAAGTTTTTGGATCTTCTCGTAGATTTTCTGATGCTTGGGCAAGGTCTCCAGCATATCCAGATAGCGGGTGTTGTGACAATCCGTGCCGAGGAGGGCTACGACTCCCCTCTCTACCAGCATTTCTCCAAAATCCTTCACCTGCTTGGAATAAAAGCCCGTGAAAGACAGCAAATTCACCTGGAAGAGCAGCTTTCTATCGATCAGTTCTTCTTGGAGCTTCTTATCGGCAATCAGATATTGATATCGCTCAGGATGCGCCAAGATGGGCTTATATCCCGCCATTTCGAGCTGAAAAATTGTATCCAGGAGCATCTGGGGCTTGTTGATAAATCCCGTCTCCACCAAGATATAATCGTCGGCAAACGTGAGCATCTTTTCCCCGGCCTTTACTTTCTCCAAGAAAATCTCATCCATGTAATACTCTGCCGCCGCATCGATCTGGATGGCGATCCCTTCAGCTTTGACTGCTCTTCGCAGATCTTCCAGGCCCATCCCGATAATCTCGGGCGTATTGCGGTAGTATTCGGACATGATGTGCGGCGTGGTGATGATTTTTTCCAAACCAAATCCAGCCAGTCTTCTCACCAAGTCCAGCGATTCCTCCATCGTCTTGGATCCGTCGTCTATCCCAGGAATCAAGTGGGAATGCATGTCCACCCGCAGCCAAGACAGGTCCAGCGGCGTGATTTCAACGGGGGTTCTTTTGAACATATCAAGCCATCCCATCACCGACCTCCTTGTCTAAAGGATTGGAAGAAATAACCTTTGATGTCCGGGAATATGTGGGGAAAAATCTCAGGGAGACCTGAGATCGGGGTGCTTCGCAATTCTGCCATTTTGGGTATAAATTCTACGGCTTGAGGTGGTAAAATAACCACTCCGCCAGAGACTATCCTAATCTATTCTAAGGAATTATGCCCAAATTTGCCCCATTCAGTTTGACCACCTCCATTCCAGCAACTTGATTCTCACTGACATCTTCCGAAAAAGCGGAACCAAATTCGCTGTTTTGACCTTCTAAGTACCCGAAAAGATCCCGATATGAGTAAATTTTCAAGAAAACTCCAAAAACTCCACGATACCGCACCCAAGCAAGAGACCGCGATCTTGGTCACGCTGATACGCCAACAGCAAAGTGAGCAGGAAGTCGAGGAACACCTGGACGAACTCGCCTTTTTGGCAGAGACGCTGGGTGCCAAGACGGTCCACCGATTCACCCAGCGAATGGAAAAACAAGACATTCGGACGTTTGTCGGGTCGGGTAAACTGGAAGAGATCAAAGCTTATGTCGAGCATTTTGAGATCGACATGGTCATCTTTGACGACGACCTCTCTCCCTCGCAGATGCGAAACCTGGAAAATGAAATCAAAGTCAAGATCTATGACAGGTCCCTGCTGATTCTCGATATCTTCCTGCAGCGGGCAAAGACCGCCCAAGCCAAAACCCAGGTAGAATTGGCCAGATTCCAATATCTCTTGCCACGATTGACGAATATGTGGACTCACTTGGAGCGGCAGCGAGGCGGGACCGGAACTCGGGGTGGTTCGGGTGAAAAAGAAATAGAAACCGATAAGCGGGACATCCGGGCTAAGATCACCTTGCTGAAAGAAAAGCTGGAAGAAATCGAAAAACAGGGCGTTACCCAGCGAAAAGGCCGCGCCGGCGTTGTCCGCGTTGCACTGGTGGGATATACGAATGTGGGCAAATCGACCCTGATGAACCTGATCACCAAAACAGATATCCTGGCCGAAAACAAGCTTTTCGCCACGGTGGATTCTACAGTGAGAAAGGTCGTCCTGGACACGATTCCGTTTCTGCTTTCAGACACCGTTGGCTTTATCCGCAAACTTCCCACACGCCTGATTGAGTCCTTCAAGTCCACGCTGGATGAGATTCGTGAAGCGGATTTGCTGGTGCACGTAGTCGACATCTCCCATCACGCCTTTGAAGAGCACATCGCCGTGGTCACTCAGACGCTAAACGAAATCAAGGCAGGTGACAAACCGGTTTTACTGGTTTTCAACAAAATCGACCTGGTACTGCAGATGCCCTCCGAAGAAGAGGCACAGCACATCAGCGAGCACGAGCTGCAGGAGACCCGCTATGTCGACTTCAAAGCGCTCAGTGACGCCTACGAAAAGAAAACCGGGATCAAGCCGGTATTTATGGCCGCGGCTTCCGCCGAGAATGTGGAGGAATTCCGGGAATCACTGCTCGCCGAAGTCAAGAAACAGCACCGTAAGATCTATCCCCACTACCTCGAAGATGAAGTGATCGATTGGGCAGAAAAGGGCGAGCAGGATTAAGGCACGGATATTGTATTCAAAAAATCGGGTGTAAAAACTCTTCAGGATTTTCAAAAAAATTCACATCTCTTTGAAAACCTGTTTGTTTTTGATCTATATCTTTTAATTTTATGTAACATTTCACCCCTTTTGGGTGAAAATACTCTAACCTAATCAACCCCTTGCTATGATTACGAAAACATTCAAATCGGTAACATTGATGGTATTTGCTGTCGGCTTTACCGCAGCCACACTTGCTTCTTGCGGAGCAAAAAAAGAAGAAGTGATAGAAGAAGAAACGATCGAGGAACCGGCTCCGGTCATCGAGGAGGCGCCAGCCGATACTACGATGATGGACACCACCGCGGTAGATACAGTCGCAGCGTAAACGTCACAGAAAGAAATCGCCAGTGTGGGTCTATCCTGCACCGGCTTTTCTTTGCCAAAAAAGCTTCCAATCACGAGCTGGGGGATAAAATCCGACAGATTTGATAGTTATCAAATGCCCGGGAAAGAGATCCCGTTGACTTTTCGATACAAGTTCAGGGCATATTTATCTGTCATTCCCGAGACATGATCCACCAACGTCCTTAGCATCGGATAGGGATTGACTTCAGCTCCCCAGCCTTTCATGGGAAAATCCTCCGGCAGCAGACGAAGCACACTTTTATCCTGGCCCGAGAAAGAATCCGGCTGGTAGAAATGGTGGTAAAGCGCTCTCGAAAAGATCGAAAGCAAGCCTTCCAAGACCTGGAAGCCCGCAGCTTCTTTTTCCAAAACCACCTTGCTCCGGTAGATTTTTTGAACCGAGACTGCAGAGATCTCGGCCAGAGCCTTGGCTGATGGAATAATATCCGTCAGGGCCTTGTCAAAATTACCCTTGCGCATATTCTCCTCATATTGCCCAAAGACGCCTACAGTTTCGACGATCAGCTGGCCAATTGCCATTGCCCGCAATGCGCCAAGATTTTGGGTGTTCGTTCTGTTTTTTAATTTCTCCGGATCGAATTTCCCTTTCAGAATAGGCTTCAAAAGCTCAAGCGTCTCCTCAAAGCTCACCAAGCCCATTGCGCAGCCATCCTCCAAGTCAATGATACTGTAGCAAATGTCATCGGCCGCCTCCACCAAAAAAGCCAGCGGATGCCTCACCCAGCAGTCGGCGCTGGTCTTTTCGATTCCAAGCACCCCACACATCTGCTCAAAATCAGACAGTTGGTTGATAAAAAAGCCGTATTTCCTCTGGCTTTTGCGGGCGATGTCACGCTGGGCAATTAGGCTCGGTCTGGGGTATTTGGTGAACGCCGCCAGCGTCGCGTAGGTCAGCTTCAACCCAAACTGTTTCGATATGAGCATTCTAAAACCCTGCGCATTTCCCTCAAAATTCACCAAATCAGCCCATTGGTCAACTCGGAGATGCTTTTCCCAGCGAAGACCATCCGGATGCAATCTGAAAAAATCCGAAATCGCCTCCTCTCCCGCGTGTCCAAAAGGAGGATTTCCGATATCGTGGGTCAACGCTGCAGCAGCCACGATCGATCCGATGGCAGAAGGAGTGACGCCCTGTTTATGCAATGTCGGGAATTTCTCCAAGAGCAGTTCACCCGCTCCTTTGCCCAGAGACCTTCCCACGCTGGAAACTTCCAGACTGTGGGTCAGCCGCGTATGGACAAAAGCCTGATCCGGAAGCGGGAACACCTGCGTTTTGTCTTGCAGATTCCGAAATGGAGCCGAAAAAATCACCCGGTCATAGTCAATTTCAAATTCGCTTCTGGCCGTATCCAAGGTCGTTGCCCGCAGGCTGTCTCCAAATCTTCCGTCTGCCAGAAGCTTCTCCCATTTCATCATGCCCAAAATTAGAAATCTCCATAGATTTCCTCCGGGAAAATTTCAGGAATCCGCATCTGGCACAGATATGGTTTGCTCAACTGCCTGTACAAAACGCAACAACCAAATGAAAACACTAGCCATTGTATCTAGTCTCTTTACCATCTTGCTACTCACGACCGCATGTGAGGCATTCGACGACCAGCCCGAATCCACTGAAGCAAAAGTGAACTTCCGGCTAGTGGATGCCCCCGCGGAGTACGATGAAGTCTGGATAGAAGTGCTGGCGCTCCGCGTGAAGGCTGACCACGAAGGCAGCGAAATGGACGACAATGACGACACTTGGGAGGAGATCATCTATGAAGGCCCCCAGATGGTAAATCTTTTGGATCTAACAGGCGGAAACTCGATCCTGCTGGGATCGGAAAATTTCCAAGAGGGAGAAATCGACCAAATCAGACTAATGTTGGGAGAAAATAACTACCTCATGAAGGATGGCGAGGAAATCAGCCTAAAAACACCAAGCGCTCAGCAAAGCGGCTTGAAAATTAAGGTCGACCAGGAGATTCACGGCGGTGAATCCTACGATCTGGTCATCGACTTCGACGCGGCCAAATCAATCGTCACCGCTGGAAACTCCGGAAATGTGATACTCAAGCCAGTCTTAAGAGCCTATCTTCAGGAAACTCAAGGAATCCAGGGACAAGTTTTTCCGCTGGAAGCCGAGCCAGTTCAGATCACCGTCACGGGTGAGGGAACGGAAGTCAATTCCTTTGCGGACGAAACCGGGAACTACTCGATCATGGGCCTCGCTCCCGGGACCTATTCGATCACTTTTACTCCAAATGAAGACTACCTTCCTCAGACCCTGACCGATATCACAGTGACAGAGGACGATGTCACCACACCGGAAACTGTCACACTGGAACATAAGCCCTAAGAAAAATTGCCGGTAAATCCGGCAATTTTTTTTCCCCCCAATGTCCACTACCCCTGCAATGAAAAGTTTTGGACTAAATTTAGGCCGTGAATCGTACCAAAAACCTACTGCTTTTAATTTTTCTTCTGCTCATCTGGTCGTGTAAAGACTTCGACGACAGCCCAAAAGCGTTAGTCAACATCGTGTTGATCGATGCGCCCGCCCAATGGGATTCGGTGATCGTGGAGATTCAAGGCGTAGAGCTCGATTTTGTCCCGAACGGCAGAGATGGGGAGATTCAGAAAATATTTCTTCCCTACGAGCCGGGAGACAAGGAAATCGACATTTCCCAACTGGTGGGAGGCGTCGCCCTTCCGGTCGCCAGAAGTGAGATGCATCTGGGACAAATCACCGGAATTACACTGCGACTAGGCCCGGCAAATGCACTTTATCTGGATGAAGATCGGTATCCTTTGGAGCTTCCGGGCGGAAATACTGATTATTCGCAACCCCTCCTTGTCGATCTGGAGAATGGATTTTCTTACGACCTGATCATCGATTTTGACCTGGAAAAGTCCATTCGGGTGACCGACCCGGACCCATTGACGCTATATTTTAATCCGACCATCGAGGCTTTTACAGGCATCGGGAGAGGAGACCTTGCGGGGATTACCAGTCCAGCGGAGCTTCAACCGGTGATCTACGCGATCAAGGATCAGGATTCTGTGAGCACTCATACCAATACGTCCGGCAATTTCCAATTTCGACTGGAACCAGGGTCGTACACGGTCTACATCAATCCCAAGGACAGCAAGTACCTTGCAGACACGCTTCTCAACGTGTCAGTTGTATCTGGAAAAACGACGACCTTGGAGCGAATCACACTGGAAAAAAGATGACCGGCCAGGACGCACGCTTCATGCTGCGGGCTTTGGAGCTTGCCGAGTTGGGAAAAGGTTTCGTCAGTCCCAATCCGATGGTTGGCTGCGTGATCGTTCATGATGGGAAGATCATCGGGGAAGGCTACCACCAAATCTACGGCGGCCCACATGCCGAAGTCCACGCCGTCAACTCCGTCCAAAATCAAGAATTGCTCAAAGAATCAACGGCCTACGTCACATTGGAGCCCTGCTCCCACTGGGGCAAAACTCCGCCCTGTGCCGATCTGTTGGTGGAAAAAGGGCTGAAAAAAGTAGTCATCGCCGCCCAGGATTCAAACCCTTTGGTCGGTGGAAAAGGGATCAAAATCTTAGAAAATGCCGGAATAGAGGTCGAGACAGGAGTTTTGGAAAAGGAAGCCCGCTGGCAAAACCGCCGTTTTTTCACCCAGATCGAAAAGCAACGACCCTACGTAATCCTGAAGTGGGCACAAACCCAAGACGGATTTGTAGCGAGGGAAGACTTCACTTCCAAGTGGATCAGCGGCCCTCAAAGTCGACAGCTAGTCCATCAATGGAGGGCCGAGGAAGATGCGATCCTGGTAGGGAAAAACACCGCGCTGCACGACAATCCCCGATTAGACGTTCGCGATTGGGTCGGGAAAAATCCGGTTCGAGTTGTCCTCGATTCCAATCTGGCCCTGCCGGAAAGTCTGCATCTTTTTGACAAGAGCATTCCAACGATTTGCTACAACTCAAGGGAATCCAAAACGGACGAAAACTCGGTTTTTGTGAATCTGGGGCTTGAATTTTCCATTTTGGAAATCCTAAAAGATCTGAATTCAAAAAAAATCCAGAGCCTGATCGTGGAAGGTGGAAGTCGGGTTTTGGCTCAGTTTATCTCCAGCGGATTGTGGGACGAAGCACGGGTTTTCACCGGAAAGAGCAGCTTTGAGGCTGGGATTCCAGCGCCGATTTTGAACCAAAAACCGACTGAAACACTTAACATCGGCGAAGACATTTTAAACATTTACCACCATGGCTGAGTCCTTATTTGTCCCAGATGCGGCAACCAAAACCGAAAAATACGAGGCCGTTATCCCTCAAATAGAAGCATTGATCACGGGCGAGCCAGATCTCTACGCCAACTTAGCCAATATCGCTGCGGCCTTAAGAGAAGCGTTTGGATTCTTTTGGGTGGGTTTTTACTTGGTCAAAGATGAGCAACTAGTATTGGGCCCGTTTCAGGGGCCGATTGCCTGCACCCGGATCAATTTCGGTAAAGGGGTCTGCGGCGCGGCATGGAAAGAAGCAAGAACCCAGTTGGTTCCGGATGTAGATGCTTTTCCAGGGCACATTGCCTGCAGTTCGGCTTCCAAATCTGAGATCGTCGTGCCGGTCTTCAGAGGAAATGAAGTAGCCATGGTCTTGGACGTGGACAGCGATGAATTGGCTGATTTTGACGAGACCGATCAAAAATACCTGGAAGAGTTGATGGGGATTTTGAGCAAAGCGCTCTAAGTCAGCTCAGACAGGAAAGCGCAAACTCCCTCACAAGATTGAGCGTCTCCTCTTTCCTTTCCATCATTCCCATGTGACCCACGCCTTCCAACTCGAAGTAGTGGGTAAAGGCTTCTTTTTGCGCGCGGCTCGCTTCGATCTTGACTGCCCCGTCTTCTGTGCCCGCGATCAAAAGTTTGGAACCGGGATAGTCTTTCAAGACATCCAGTCGGTCTTTCCTGTCGCGCATCGCTCCGGCAAACGCAATCAATCCATCCAAAGTCGAGCTCTTCGCATCCTCGATTGCCTGATCAATTTCTTTACTCAATTCCTCTCGTCGGTCTTCCGGAAAAAGTGGCGGAACAAAAGACGTCACAAACTTATCCACACCATTTTTCTTCAGGAATAGAATCGTGCGGTCTCGCATGTCTTTTTTGGCCTGGTCATCTGCAAACGCAGTTGAGTGGAATAAACCAACAGCTTTGAGTTTGCTCCCCAACAACTCCAACAGCGCCAAAGTCACATAGCCCCCCAGCGAATGTCCGATTACGATTGGATTTTCAATTCGATTTTCTTCCAGCCATTCTTCGAGGAGGACGGCGACCTCTTCAAGAGTAATATGATCACCGGCTATCGGAGAGCCCGCGATTTCCGGCAGATTCGGGCAAATCACTCTAAAATTATCAGAAAGCTTATCGGCAAAATCCGTCCACATCCTCGCGGTCTCACAAAAACCATGGATCAGGACCACAGGTTGCCCTGTTCCCTTTTCAAAAAATTCAATCGCTGACATTGGGGGGAAATTTAGGATA
Source organism: Algoriphagus terrigena DSM 22685 (assembly GCF_000429445.1). Lineage (GTDB taxonomy): Bacteria > Bacteroidota > Bacteroidia > Cytophagales > Cyclobacteriaceae > Algoriphagus > Algoriphagus terrigena. The sequence continues at coordinate 169,877 of NZ_AUBW01000008.1, read as the reverse complement.
CCGGAACTACTTCGGCCAAGCTTCGGACCGTGGCGGCTATTCCAGCAGGATCAAAGCCACACTCACGGTGCAGCTCGATTTGTTCGCCGTGCTCGATCACCTCATCCGGAATTCCGAGACGCTTGACTTGTGCCGAGTAACCTTGGTCAACCATCCATTCCAAAACCGCGGAGCCGAAACCTCCCATCAGGCAACCGTCTTCAATCGTCACGACCTTTTTGAACTTGCCAAAAATCTCGTGAAGCAGTTCCCCATCCAGAGGCTTCACAAACCGCATGTCGTAGTGAGCCGGGTTGAGACCTTCTTTCGCCAGAGTCTCACAAGCCTCGACCGCATAGTTGCCGATGTGTCCGATAGATAGGATAGCTACATCTTCGCCTTCTTTCACTATTCGCCCTTGACCGACTGGGATTTCCCGCAAAGTTGTCTTCCACTCCGGCATGACTCCTGCTCCTCTCGGATAGCGAATCGAAAAGGGGCCGTTGTAGATACTTCCGGTGTACATCAGATTGCGGAGCTCTTCCTCATTCATCGGAGCAGAGACGACCAAATTGGGAATGCAACGGAAGTAAGCGATATCGTATGCGCCGTGATGTGTCGGGCCATCCGCTCCCGCAAATCCCGCTCTGTCCAAGCAAAGAACAACGGGAAGATTTTGCAGGCAGACGTCATGGATCACCTGGTCGTAGGCTCGCTGCATGAACGTCGAATAGATATTACAGAAAGGAACCAGTCCCTGCGTGGCCAATCCTGCTGAGAACGTGACCGCGTGTTGCTCTGCGATTCCCACGTCAAATGCCCGATCCGGCATCGCCTTCATCATGATATTCATCGATGAGCCTGAAGGCATGGCTGGGGTAACTCCCATGATGCGGGAATCCATCTCTGCCAATTCCACCAGGGTATGTCCGAAAACATCCTGATATTTTGGTGCTTGCGGAGTGGTAGGGATTTTTTTGAATATTTCCCCGGTGACTTTATCAAATGTACCCGGCGCATGCCAAGTAGTTTGGTTGCCCGTTTCGGCCGGAGCGTATCCTTTTCCCTTCACAGTGATGCAATGAAGGATCTTTGGCCCGGGAATACCGCGCATGTCCTTTAGGATTTCTACCAAATGATCTACGTCATGGCCGTCCACAGGACCGAAATATCGGAGGTTGAGCGATTCAAAAAGATTGCTCTGGTTCAGCACCGCAGATTTGATGGCACCTTCTACTTTGGAGATGACTTCCTGCGCACTTGAGCCAAATTTGCTCATCTTGCCCAACATTTTCCACACCTCGTCTTTTACCTTATTATAGGTATGAGACGTGGTGATATCGGTCAAATAGTCCTTCAATGCCCCCACATTGGGGTCGATGGCCATGCAGTTGTCATTGAGGATGATGAGCAGATTGGAATCGCTGACGCCGGCGTGGTTCATCGCTTCGAAGGCCATGCCACCAGTCATGGACCCATCACCGATCACGGCTACGTGCTGGATGTTGGTTCCCTTGTATTTGGAGGCTACAGCCATGCCGAGTGCCGCCGAAATGGACGTACTCGAGTGTCCTACTCCAAAGGTATCATACTTGCTTTCTTTTCGCTTCGGAAAACCCGAAATCCCTCCGTAAACCCTGTTGGTATGAAATTTCTCTTTTCTCCCAGTCAATATTTTATGTCCATAGGCCTGATGTCCCACGTCCCATACCAATTGATCTTCCGGAGTATTCAGCACATAATGCAAGGCGACCGTCAGCTCGACCACTCCCAAACTTGCTCCAAAATGCCCTCCGTAGACAGACACGTTATCCACGATGTACTGTCGCAATTCATCACAGATCTGCACCAACTTATCTTTCGGGAATTTCTTAAGATCGTCCGGAGTATTTATCTGGGCTAAAAGAGGGCCGGGGGTAATTTGCATTTTCAGAAGTCTTGGTGTCAAAGTGAACTAACTCAAAGCGGATCAGTTTGTTTGCTCGTACTAAAAATGAGCCAGAATCACGCCTTTGCTTTATTTCAAACCATTCTCATTAATTTGCTTAATTGAATATCTTTGGCTACGAAAAGGCAAAGTTAACCAATAAATTTAGCTATCCGGTGAGTTTCGAGATCAAATTACCATTGTTTGAGGGCCCGTTTGATCTGATGCTTTTTTTCATCGAGCGGGACGAACTCGACGTGTATGACATCCCGATCTCCAAGATTACCAACGATTTCCTGGACTACATTCACCAGTTGGAAAAGATGGAGATAGAGGTCGCGAGTGACTTCATCCTCTTCGTGGCTACGCTGATGAAGATCAAATCCCGGATGCTATTGCCCCGTCCGGAGCTAAACGAAAAAGGCGAGGAAATCGACCCACGCGAAGAGTTGGTCAGAAACCTCCTGGAGTACAAAAAGTACAAATCAGTCGTCGAAGAACTCGCTCAGCTCGAAGGAGACAGGCTTTCCAGAGAAAAGCGGGGCAACCTCGCCCATGAACTTATCGAACTTAGCAAAGCTGAGGACGTAGAAGCAGAAATGCAGCATGTAGATCTCTACAAGCTGCTCAAAGTGTTCCAGAAGTGCATGGCCAAGATGGCCAGCCGCACCGAAGAAACCAAACATACTGTAATACAGTACCCTTACACGATCGAGCAGCAAAAAGACTTTGTTTTGGAAAAAATAAGCTTCAAAAAACAAGTACCTTTCACTGAATTCATTAACTATAAACAAGACAAGATTTTCGTGATTTATACCTTTTTGGCGATTCTGGAGCTTCTTCAATTGTCCCAAGTCACGATCATCATTGGCGAAGGTTACAACAATTTTTGGGTAGAAAAGACTGAGCCAATCGCCGCAGCCTGACGATGAAGCTGGATAACAAAAAGATCTTTCAGACGCTGAACCCAAACAAAGTTTGGGTTCCGATCCTGATCGGCCTGGGGATTATCGTCGCCATGTTTTACATGGATCCCAATCTGACCGTAGACAATCTCAAAGTAGCCGCCGATGCCTCCTTGCCCTGGCTATTCTTTGCCGTTTTGGTTCTCTTTTTTCGGGATTTCGGATACGTCTACCGCATCAGGGAGCTGACAGACGGCCACTTGAGCTGGACTAGAGCTATCTACGTGATCATTCTCTGGGAATTTGCCTCTGCCGTCACCCCTTCCGTCGTGGGAGGCACGGCCGTAGCCATGTTTATCCTCAACAAAGAGGGGATCAAGATGGGAAAAGCGATCGCCATCGTGATGGTGACGGCGATCATGGACAACCTCTTTTTTGTCATCGGCGCTCCGATAATCCTATTCCTGGCCAAGGGAAATATTTTCCCCGAAAGCAAGCTCCTCGAAAGTCAACTGGAAAACAGTCTCCAGGCGATCTTCTGGATCAGCTACAGTCTCTATGCGACTCACACCCTGGTCATGACACTTGCGCTGTTTTACCGACCCCGGGTGTTCAAATGGGTGCTAATTAAGATCTGCTCGATCAAGTTTTTGAGAAAATGGAAACATAATGCGCAAGAATTCGGCGATCAGATCATAGCAGCATCCAAGGTGCTGTCGGGCAAAGACTATCGCTTCTGGCTGAAGATCATCGGTGTGACGATCTTCATCTGGACCTCTCGGTACGTCATGCTCAACGCCTTGGTTTCTGCATTTGTGCCGCTCACTCTCGACGATCAAATCATCGTGTTTGCCAGACAGGTGATCATGTGGATCGTCATGATGCTGTCGCCAACTCCGGGGAGCAGTGGGACAGCCGAGTTCTTCTATGGACAGTTTTTCGCCCAATTCCTGGGGCAATACACGTTTGTCACCAGCATTATTTGGAGGTTATTTTCCTATTATCCGTACCTGTTCCTAGGCGCGATATTCCTTCCAAGGTGGATCCGACAGGTTTTTTTCAAAAAGAAACAAACAGCCGAGGAGTAAGATGCTCAGTCCGCTAACCATCGCCCAGCTCGAAAAAATCACCGGTAGTGAAGTCCAGGGCAGGGCATATTCCGGGTTGATTTCCCAGATCAGCATCGATTCCCGGCAAATTCTTCAGCCAGAGCAGGCTCTCTTTGTAACGCTTCGCGGTGCGAAAACTGACGGGGCAGCCTACATTCCTGCGTTGATCGGAGAAGGAGTCAGATGTTTTTTGGTTCATCGGGATTGGATTGTTCCTGCTGAATTGGCGGAAAAAGCAACGTTTGTCGCCGTGGAAAATACCCGTGACGCGCTTCAGGCGATTGCGTCCTTTCAACGGGCTCAGTTCGCCAAACCAGTCGTCGGCATCACTGGCAGCAACGGGAAAACGATCGTAAAAGAATGGTTGGGTCAGGTCTTGAGCCAAAGCTTTACCGTAGCCAAAAGTCCAAAAAGCTATAACTCTCAGGTAGGCGTTCCTCTTTCTATCTTTGGAATCCAGCCATACCATCAGGTCGCTTTGCTGGAAGCGGGTATCTCCAAAAACGGTGAAATGGAAGCGTTGAGTCAGATGATCCGGCCGGATTTGGGCATCTTCACCAATATCGGCACCGCTCATCAAGAGGGTTTTTCCAGTCTTGGCGAGAAAATCAGGGAAAAGCTTGTCCTTTTTTCCGAAACCAAACTGCTGATCTATTGTCGGGATCACACCTTGATCAGCACCGAAATCGAAGGGATATTCGAATCAGATCGATTGATCGCCTGGTCCACGAGCCCAGGAGCCGACTTCTCGGTTTCGATGAAAAAACAAGAAATCCAGACCAAGATCATCCTGATGAAAAGTGATCTGTCCACGTTCACTTTCCAAGTTCCGTTTACGGACTCCGCATCTCTGGAAAATATCACACATGTCATCGTTGCGGCTCTGACGCTCGGCCAAGAATTCACAGCAATCCAGACAGGTCTTGATCACCTGAGGCCCGTGGACATGCGACTGACCTTGAAGCCCGGACTGAACGACTCGCTGCTGATAGACGACACGTACAACAACGACTTGGCAGGGTTGAAAGTCGCACTGGAATTTCTCAGTCAGCAGCGTCCTAAGCGCTCAAAAGTCCTGATATTGTCCGACCTGTTGCAGCAGGGGATTCCTGAGAAAATCTATTCAGAGGTCGCCGAGCTGATCAATTCCTACGGGTTGGATCGGATCATTGGTGTGGGTAGTGAGATCCGGCGTCTTGGAGAGTTTTTTCCGGGAAAATTCGAAAACTATCCTGCGACCGAAAGTCTACTTCAGACGCTGAATCCTGAAGCATTTCAAAACGACCTGATTTTGATCACCGGCGCGCGGCCGTTTGCATTTGAGCGAATCGTCAACAAGCTTCAGCAGCGAATCCACGGGACGACATTGGAAATCAATCTGAATGCGCTTACCCACAATTTCAATTTCTTTAAGCGACAGGTCAAACCGGAAACCAAGATGATGGTAATGGTGAAGGCTTTTGCCTACGGCGGCGGTGCTGCCGAGATCGCCAATCATCTGCAGACGATGGGGGCAGATTACCTAGCCGTCGCCTTTTCCGACGAGGGTGTTTCGCTGAGAAAACAGGGAATTCGATTGCCAATCATGGTCCTCAATCCTGTGGAGGAGTCCTTTGATCTGCTACGGGAGTTTGACCTCGAGCCGGTAGTTTTCAGTCCCGAATTTTTCAAAAGCCTGGGTACCTACGCCTGCAATCATCATCTGCAGCTTTCTGTCCATTTGGATCTGGACACCGGGATGCACCGGTTGGGATTTGAAGAACAGCACATTTTCGAATTAAAGGATCTGATCGCTGCTTTTCCGGAGCTAAAGATCGCTAGCCTTTACACCCACCTGGTCGGTGCCGATGAGGAAGAGCACGAGGAATTCTCACGCGCCCAGCTTGGCCAGTTTACCGAAATGAAAGACGAAATCGTGGCCATCTTGGACTACAAGCCACTGATTCACGCGCTGAATTCCGCAGGAATCGTCCGATATCCAGAGTTCCAGATGGACATGGTCCGACTTGGCATCGGACTGTATGGCGTAGAGGTGACCGGGAAATATGACGCAGCGCTCAAGCCGGTGAGCACGCTGAAGACTACGATTTCCCAAGTCAAAGCCCTCGCTCCGGGTGCAACAGTCGGGTATTCCCGAAAGGGCCAACTAACCGCTGGCGGAAAGATTGCAACTCTGGCAATCGGCTATGCAGACGGATACGACCGCAGATTTTCACAGGGAAAAGGCTATGTCCTCATCCACGGCCAAAGGGCCCCGGTGATCGGGAATGTATGCATGGATATGGTGATGGTGGACGTCAGCGGGATCGAAGTCAAAGCGGGAGATGAAGCGGTGATCTACGGTGAAGACATCCCGCTCAAAGAACTTGCCGACCGGATTGGGACGATCCCCTACGAGCTACTGACTAATATCAGCACCCGGGTCAAGCGTGTCTATTATTTGGATTAATCCCGATTATCACACTCAGTGGAAGTGCAGGCACATAATTTGGGTTCGTTTAATTTTTTCTAAATTCCTCCATGATTATCTCCAAAAAACGGCTTGCGCATATTGTATTTGAGTCCAATGACAAGGCCTCGAAGACCTTTGACCTGGCGCTACTGGTATTGATTTTTGCCTCCGTCATCGTCGCCATCTTGGACTCGGTTTTAGAGCTTCATTTGAAATATGGTGAGGTCTTTTTCATACTCGAGCTTGCTTTCACGTTCCTGTTTACCCTGGAGTATATTCTTCGGGTTTGGCTTACCAGCAGGACGCTCAAGTATGTCACCAGCTTCTACGGCATCGTAGATCTGCTTGCTATTCTGCCGGTTTACTTGAGTTTCTTCATTGCCAACACCCAGCTGCTTTCCGTCATCCGTGCCCTGAGATTGCTTCGGGTCATCCGGATCTTGAAGTTGGGGAGGTATTTAAGCGAAGCTGATTTTTTAAGGGAATCCCTGAAAGCCAGCGCCGCAAAAATCCAGATTTTTCTATTTTCGGTATTGATGATCGTGCTCATCATGGGTACGCTGATGTTTGTGATCGAGGGGCCCGAAAGCGGGTTTACCAGCATCCCTGTGGGAATGTATTGGGCCATCGTAACGCTTACCACGGTGGGCTTCGGGGATATTACGCCCATCACTCCGGTCGGGCAGCTGCTTGCCTCGCTGATCATGCTGATGGGCTACGCCATCATCGCGGTACCCACGGGAATTGTAAGCTCAGAGATGGCCAGAAGACGGAAAACTGAGGATTTCCACGACCACAAATCCTGTACCTTCTGCGGCTTCGACAGACTTGATCCAAATGATAACTACTGTCGGAAATGCGGGGAAAAGGCAGGCTAAATCTCCAGATTGAGGAAGTCCTGTATGTTTTTGATCTTTCCGAAGATCAACAAAATATCCTCCGATTCGAATACGTAGTCCGCCGAAATCACCCCGGCCACTTCGCGCTGCGGCAATTTGATTCCGAGTAGGTTGGTCTTCTCTTTTTCCTTGATCGTGGTCATGATATTCAGGGAAAATTCCTTCCGGATATTGGCAGACCCGACCGTCATACCCACGTATCGCTTGGGCACTTTTACTTCGACGATGTTGTAATCGTCCGAGATCTCCAATGAATCCAAAACTCCCTTTAACTGGAGCCTCTTTGCCAATCGCTCGGCGGTTTCCTCCTCCGGATGGATGATTTCATCGACTCCTATGGCGCGGATGACCGTTTCGTGAAGCGCGTTGATCGCTCTGCCGATGATGCGCTTGGTCTTCAACTGCTTAAAAATCGCTGTCGCGAGGATCGACGCTCCCACATCTTCTCCAATCGCGATGATGATGACATCCACATCCTTCATCGGCAGCGTGTGTACCGCATGCTGGTCGGTGGCATCGAGCACCATCGCATAGGTGACGTGCTCTTTGATCTGGTCTATCTTGGTCTCACTATTGTCCACACCCACCACCTCATGACCGAGATCTGTCAGTCTTTTGGCGAGGTAGGAACCAAAGTTTCCCATTCCAACAATGATGTATTTCATCTGTTTATAATTTGTTTTTTAGCGGTCAGACAGCCTGTCCTTAACTTGATTCGGGAGAATGCCCGGAATAATCAACTCACTGGGCGACGTTTGCGCCATACTTGATTTCATAGCCTTGGAATTAAGTAATGTAGACGGTCTCTTCGGGATATTTATAACGGCGTTCTTTGATTTTTCGGCTTACGGCGACCAAGATCGTCAGGGTGCCCACTCTGCCAAAAAACATCACGACGGCCACTACCAGTTTGCTTGCGGTACTCAACTGAGCCGTAATGCCCAAGCTAAGCCCAACGGTGGAATAGGCCGAAAAAATCTCAAAAGCAACGTCGATCAAATCCAGTTCGGGATTGAAAACGGTCACCAAAAAGACCCCCAACCCAATGGTAAAGAACGACAACGCGATGACTGCGAAAGCCTTTCTATGCGTCTCGGCAGAGATTTGTCTTCCGAATACTTCCACCCTCCGTCGGCCTGTCGCGACCGCCCAGGTGTTCAATAGCGCGACGGCAAAGGTGCTGGTTTTGATTCCCCCGCCGGTCGATCCCGGCGATGCGCCGATCCACATCAGGATCAGGTAAATCAAGATCGTCGGCACCGAAAGAGCCGTCATGTCGACTGAATTGAACCCGGCAGTCCGGGGAGTCACCGCACCGAAAAAGGACGTCACGAATTTTCCATACAAACTGAGCCCCTTGAGAGTGAAGTCCGCCTCGAAAAACCAATACGTGATGAAACCCACGAGCAACAAGATACCTGAAGTGTAGATCACCAGCCGGGTATTGATGTTGGAAACCCGGGGCGTATGACGGTACATCTCGCCGAAAAAAACGAATCGAAAGGTCCCTTTCAACACCCGAAGGATGTAATTGTAATAGTTGATAAACACCGGGAAGCCGATACCACCCAACACGATCGTCACTGCAACGACCAAGTGCATGTGATACAGAAACCTAAAGCCCGGCTCGTACAGACCGGCACTGAGCGTCGAAAAGCCGGCGTTGCAAAAGGCCGAAATCGCGTGGAAGCTTGCGAAAAATATCTTCCTACCAGCACTGTCAAACAGTGTATCATCGGTAAAAAAATAAATCAGAAGTGCCGCAGAAAACTCAACCAACAGCGTAAAGATGACGATCTTGATCAAGGTCGAAGAGATCGCTCCGACGTTATTTTCATTGATATAGTCCCGGATGAAAAGGCTATTTTCGATCGAAAGGCTTCCCTTGAAGAAAAATCCAAAGAACGTCGTGAAGGTCATCATCCCCAACCCTCCGATCTGAAACAAAGTCATGATGATCACCTGCCCAAACGGTGTGAAAGCCGTCGAAGTGTCCAATACAATCAGTCCCGTCACGCACACCGCCGATGTCGCCGTGAAAAACGCATCAATCAAGCTGATCCCCGCCGTAGTGGAGCGGGGCAGATAGAGAAGCGCCGTGCCGATGACTGTCAGAATAGAAAAGCTTAGAATGAAAATCAAGGACGGGCTAAGCTTAAGCTTATTGACCAAAAGGCTGAATTTCCCCAGTTCTTGCAGAAAAATCAGCGTCACGAAGATGTTTGTGAGGATGTATTTTTTGGAAAAAAGAAGGACATCCGGCGAATAACCCCCAAACACGTCCCAACGGATCAGCACTGAGACCAACAGGAAAATCGCCACCACAAATTCAAAGACGATGCGCCTGTTCTTTACTGATAGATTCGAAAGGATATTTCTCAGGATAATCGCCAAACCCAGCAAAAACACCATGGCCTCAAAAACCTTCGTTGTAAAGAAGAGCTTCTCGGGATCCGTAGTGTAGCCCAGCTGATAGATCATCAGGCCAAAAGCACCAAAACTCAAATACCGCATCGTTTGGCTGAATACCAAAATCAGCTGCTTGATAAACTGGAGATTCTGATCAGGATTGGAAAAAAACCGGAAGTTAAACCTCATTAGTTGGCCTTTTGGATGGCATCAAAATATAATTCTCGACTCAAAAACAACTTGAAAGGTACTTCATTTTACAATCGCCAAAGATATTTGGCTTCTAAATTTTGGGAGGCATAGATACTTCCTTTTCCGCTGAAAAAATAAGCGATCAGACAGGCCAAGCCAAGGAAAATCCCCGATTCATATCCAAAAAGCTCCATTCCCATCACCGTACAAGCCATCGGCGTGTTGGTAGCTCCTGAGAAAACACCGACAAATCCCATCGCTGCCAAGAGCGACAGAGGCAACGGAATCCACGCAGCAAGCGCGTTGCCCAAGGTCGCTCCAGTGAAGAAAAGCGGAGTCACCTCCCCCCCCTTAAATCCCGACCCCAACGTGAGGCCAGTTAACCCCGTCTTTGCAAGCCAATCATACCAAGGTAACGGCGTCTCAAAAGCCTCCACAATCCTCGGGATGCCCAATCCGATGTACGTAGTCGATCCCGAGAAATACACCAACGAGGCTACTAATACCCCCCCAACCAGAGGACGAAAGGGAGGATATGAGATCACTTTCTTGAAGAGATCAGAGACCAAGTGACCCGTCTCTGCAAAGAGCCTCGCAGCGAGGCCAAAGGCTATCCCAGCCGGAATCACCCAAGCAAGACTGGCCGCTGAATAGCCCGGCATCTCAGGGCTGGTATAAAAGGTGTGGCCAACCCCCCAGATCTCCTGACACATCCAATCGGCCACAAATGCCGTCAAAAACGCCGGAAACAGCGATTCCCAGCGAAACTTCCTCACCAGCATCCATTCCAGAGAGAAAATTGCCCCGGCCAGCGGAGTACCAAATACCGACGCAAATCCACCCGACACGCCGCAGATGAGAAGTATCCTCCGATGTCTCTTATCGAGCGCAAACCACTTGCTGAGTTGATCGGCCAGCGATCCGCCCATCTGCACCGCAGTGCCTTCCCGGCCCGCCGAGCCTCCAAAAAGATGCGTGAAAATCGTCCCAAAAAACACCAAGGGAGTCATCCTCAAAGGGATGGGGTTTCGATCCGCGTAGAGTGCATCGAGCAGCAGGTTGTTCCCTTTTGCAGAATTGGCTCCATATTGGTAATAAATGTAACCAATGCCCAAACCGGCAAGCGGCAGGAGAGTTATCAGCCAGGGATTGGCCTCGCGTGCGCTGGTCGCAAAATCAAGGGAAACCAGAAAAATAGCAGAAGCTGAACCGGAAACAATCCCCACCAATGCCGCCATTGCAAGCCAAAAACCAATGTATTGCGTGATTTCTCTACCGTTCACGATGAGGGATTTGGCACAAAGTAACAGTAGAAAACAAAAAATTAAACTAATTGCCAAATAAATAGACCCAAACAACTGCTCGGTCACATGTCCTGAAAATGAACAATTCGACAAAATCCGGGAATTCAGTTTACTTTAGAATCCATTACCCATGAAGCAAATTTTAATAACCGGAGGATCAGGGCTAATCGGTCGGCACATCACCGACCTGTTGGTGGAGAAAGGCTACCAGATAGCCTGGCTGAGCCGAAGTGTGCAAGATGAGCGAAAGACTTTCCTGTGGAACATTGAGAAGCAGGAGATTGACCCCGAAGCAATCGAATGGGCCGATGCCATCATTCATTTGGCCGGAGCCGGAGTTGCGGAAAAGCGCTGGACGCCTGAGCGCAAAAAAATCATCCTGGAGTCGCGAACACACAGTACCCGTTTGCTTTACGCCGGGATGGAAAAAGCACAAAATCGGCCAAATACCTTCATTTCAGCGTCAGCGGTAGGGTACTATGGGCTTGACACAGGTACTACTTTGGTAGATGAGGCCAGCCCTCCTGGCAGTGACTTTTTAGCTGAAGTGGTGAAGGCCTGGGAAAACGAGGTGAAAAGAATCGAAAGTCTGGACGTCCGGACGGTAATGCTGCGGACGGGGATCGTCTTGGATGCCGATGGAGGAGCCTTGAAGGAAATGCTTAAGCCGCCCGTAGCCGCTCCGCTGGGTTCGGGTGATCAGTGGATGAGTTGGATTCATATCGAAGATCTCGTGCGGATGTATCTCTTTGCCTTGGAGAAGACAACCCTACAGGGTGCCTACAACGCCGTCGGGCCTAATCCAGCTACCAATCAACAACTCACACATGAGGCCGCCTATGCCACCGGCAAAACGTACATTGGAATCGGAGTTCCTGGGTTTTTGCTAAGATTAATCTTGGGAGAAATGGCCGCGATGGTGCTGGGTGGCAACCGGGTTTCCTGTCAAAAAATCCAGAAAGCGGGTTTTCAATTTGAGTTTTTTGAGCTTTCAGCTGCGCTGAAAGACATCTTCCGGCGCTAAGCTCAGAGTCTTTTGCCTCTCCCCACCAAAAACCACAGGAGGGTGCCCAAAAAGGGTAACAGCACTACGATGATGATCCAGATCAGCCGGTCGTTTGGATTGGCAAAACGACTCGTGACCACATCATAGATGGTGTACATGTAAACGGCAAGTCCGAGAAATTTCCACATTGCTTAAGTCATTTTCGTGTTTTCACCCAATATAAGATAGGCTATAGGCCCAAGACCATGCGCAAATAGCAAGATGATCACCCAAATCAGCTTCATGTTCGGGTCCCTAAAATCAGACCGGATCACATCCACCAGGCAATACACCCAAAGGAGAAAGTATGCTAGGCCAAAAAGTATGAAGAAGAGAAATCCTCCGCCTCCCATGTTTTGAATAAAATCGATTGTCATTCTTTAAGAATTAAGGCTTATGTTATTTGAACTTTGGAGTGAATTTTCTGGACTGATTTTTATTCTTTTTACCAAGAAAAAGGTAAATCAAGGCTCCGAAGAATGGAAAGAATAAAATTAGGACCACCCAAGTTAGTTTCATCAGCGGCTCTCTGAACTCACTGCGAATCACATCTACTAGCGCATAAATCATCAACCCAAAATAGGCAAGCGTCACAAGTGCAGATCCAACTTGCCAAAATATAAGACCACTTCCGGGCGTTACTAGCTCCATTTCTTTTCTTCCATTAATTTTACCACCGATCCAAAATAGCTTTTTTTGTCCCGATTAAGTAACAATTTAGTCCGAAGTAAACCCCAATCCATGAAATCGAACAAGACAAAAGCGACACACAGTCGTGTCATTGTCCCAAAGCGAGATTTCATATGGCCTTTAAAAAGCAAATTATAAACACATGAAAAAGTACACGCTTGCAGTGCTTTTAGCTCTTTTTACCACACTCACGTTCGCTCAGGATCTGAGCTATTACCTGCCCAAAGGCTACACGTACAATCCCGCCGTTCCGACGCCAAAGCAGATTTTGGGCTACGAAGTGGGCGAATGGCACGTGACGCATGATCAACTGGTCATGTACATGAAAGCCGTAGCCGAGGCTTCCGACCGGGTGACTTTCGAGGAAACGGGGAGATCCTACGAAAAACGACCGCAGACCTTACTGACGATTACTTCTCCGGCCAATCTCGGAAAGCTTGACCAAATCAAAGCCGAAAGGCGCAAGTTGAGGACTCCCGGGGCTTCTGTCAATATTGAGAATATGCCAGTCGTAATGTACATGGGCTACTCGGTCCATGGCAACGAACCCAGCGGAGCCAACGCCGCCCTGATCGCTGCTTACCATTTTGCAGCAGCCAATGAAATTGCAGCAGATCTGGAGACTATGGTTTTGCTCCTTGATCCGGCCATCAATCCGGACGGACTGAACCGATTTGCCTCCTGGGTCAATTCGCACAAAGCGTATATCCTCAACGGAGATCCGGCCCAGCGAGAGCTGAACGAAGCTTGGCCCCGTGGCAGAACCAACCACTATTGGTTTGACCTCAACCGCGACTGGCTGCCGGTGCAGCATCCTGAATCGAGAAACCGCGTGAAAGTTTTTCAGGCTTGGCTGCCGAATATCCACTTGGATTTCCACGAGATGGGCACCAACAGCACCTTTTTCTTTCAGCCGGGAGTACCCGCCCGAATGCACCCGCTCACCCCGGAGAAAAACTTTGAGCTGACCGAGAAGATCGGAACCTATCATGCCAAAGCGCTGGATCAGATCGGATCACTCTATTACAATCAGGAAAACTACGACGACTTCTACTACGGAAAGGGCTCTACCTATCCCGACGTGCAGGGCTCAATCGGGATTCTCTTTGAGCAGGCCAGCTCCAGAGGACATCTTCAGGAAAGCACAAATGGCATGTTGAGTTTCCCCTTCACGATTAGAAACCAGTTTACCGCCAATCTTTCGTCCTATCAGGCTGCGAAAGAAATGCGTGTGGAGCTGAATCAGTGGATGAAGGATTTTTACACAGAGATCAAAAACGAAACCACCGCCGATGTCAACAAAGCTTACATCTTTGGAGCCAAAGAGGACGATGCGAGGAGCTTTCATTTGGCCGATCTGATTTTGCAGCACGACATCAAGGTCTTCGCGATGAACGAGGACATCACCGTCAACGGGAAGCAGTTTAAGAAGGAAACATCTTACATCGTGCCGGCAGATCAGCCGCAGTACCGCTTGATCAAGGCGATGTTTGAGACTAGGACCAACTTCCAAGACAGCTTGTTTTACGACATTTCTGCCTGGACCTATCCGATGGCATTCCATCTTGACTTCATGGCGCTAAACAGTAAGATACTGAACCTCGCCAGCGTCACCCAAGTGGACAAAGCCAATTTTGCTCTTGCTCCAGGCAAGGTCGTCGGAGAGGCGGGAGCCTATCAATACGCACTGGAATGGTCAGACTATTATTCCCCTAAAGCCGCCTATCAGTTGCTAAAAGCAGGGTTTTTGGTTCGCGTTGCCAATGCGGAGTTTACTACACCTGACGGAAAGACCTTCCGTCGGGGGACGCTCTTGATCGACAAAGGAAAATCCGGCCTGGATAATGCCGCTTTTTTCTCCAAACTCCAGGAAATCGCCACCTCAGCAAATGTGGACATCCATGCGATCAGCACGGGCTACACGGGCGGAGCAAATATGGGATCGACGTTCATGGTGCCGCTGAAAACTCCCCAAATCGCCCTCTTGGTGGATGGTGGCGTGGACAGCGGAGAAGCTGGCGAAATCTGGCACTTGCTCGATCAACGAATGAAAATGCCCGTGACTTTGCTGCCTGTCGGATCAGTGTCTATGGCAAATCTGGATCGCTACAATGTGATCTTGATGGCTGACGGAAACTACGGGTCGCTTGGAAAATCAGGCGCGGAAAAGCTGAAAGAATGGACTTCTAAAGGCGGAACTCTTGTCGCAAAAGGCGGAGCACTTCGTTGGTTGACACAGCAGGAGATCGGCAACTTTACCTTTCGCGAAGTCGACAATGCGGAGAAAGGCGTGCAAAAAAGCTATGCAGACTTTGAAAATGCAACGGGCGCGAAAGGCACCTTCGGAGCGATCTTCAAAGCCAATCTGGACCTCACCCACCCAATTGGCTACGGCTACGCCGAAAAGGAGATCTACAGCTTCCGAAATGACAACTTCTTCATGGAAGTATCGCCAAATCCCTACGCCAACCCGCTGGTGTATACCGCCGATCCTTTGGCCTCAGGCTACTTGCATCCAAGCAATCTTCCCGGAATTCAAAACGGCAGTGTGATACGGGTTTCAGGTGTTGGTCGCGGCCGCATCATCGGTTTTGCAGACAATCCTAACTTCCGGGCCTTCTGGTTTGGCACGAACAAGCTGTTCATGAATTCAATCTTCTTCGGTCAGGTAATCGACGGAGGAACTGCCCGATAACAAATTAAAATCCCGGTTTCCCCACCGGGATTTCTTTTTTTCCGCCCAAAGAATTTTTGCATCCATTTCCCTCCTTTCTCAGTTAAATCGCTCATGAAGAAATCGCTACTCCAAATTTCCTTTTCCATTTTAGCATTTGGCCTGACTTCAGGCGCCACACTGGCTCAGGACATGAGCTTTGAGAATTACAATCCCCCCTCGACGCTGAAAGTCCCGGAGCACCCGGTGACTCGGGCCAAGTTCCCCTTCATCGATATCCACAGCCATCAGGGAGGTGTTAACAAAGCAAAGATCGACCAGCTCACTTCGGAGATGGATGAGATCAACATGGCCATCATGATCAATCTCAGCGGTCGTGGATTCGGGCAGGGCAACAGCAATACCCAGCAGGAATACATCAAAGGCATGATGAATGAGTTCAAAACTCACGCTTCAGGACGGTTTATGGTATTTACCAATCTGAATTTCAACGGTTTTGGGACTCCTGAATGGACAGCTTTGGCGGTTAAGGAGATGGAAGAGGATGTCCAGGCCGGGGCGGTAGGCTTGAAGATCTACAAAAGCCTGGGTCTGAATACAAAAGATAACAATGGAAATAGAATCCCTGTAGATCATCCCGATTTGGATCCGGTTTGGAAAAAGGCCGGAGAACTCGGCATTCCTGTCTTGATCCATTCCGCCGACCCCGCACAGTTTTGGCAGCCGATGGACTCTACCAACGAGCGTTGGCTAGAACTGAAGCTCAATCCAAACCGCAAACGATCCGACACCGACCCGGTGCCTTTTGCCCAGATCATGGCTGAGCAGCACAATATCTTTGCAAAACACCCCAAGACAACTTTCATCAATGCGCACATGGGCTGGATGGCTAATGACCTGGATGCCGCCGGGGCACATCTGGACAAGTACCCGAATGTCAACTACGAGATTGGAGCAATCATAGCGGAACTGGGCCGGCAGCCCCGACGGGCAAAAGAATTCTTTACGAAATACCAGGATCGTATTCTTTTCGGCAAAGACGCCTACAACAAGGAGGAATTCTACACTTATTTCCGGGTGTTGGAGACGGAGGACGAATATTTTCCCTACTACAAGAAGTACCACGCGTATTGGAAGATGTATGGACTCGGCCTGCCAGACGAGGTGCTGAAAAAAGTGTATTATAAAAACGCGCTTCGCATAGTCCCGGGATTGGACAAGACCTTGTTTCCGGAGTAAAAATGGATTGTGCTTCCATAGCTGAAGAGGGCCTCGTTACAATAGATGAGGCCTTTTTTATTTTCAAAATCTATAGAAAGCGGATAACTTCATCCAAGAGGGTCATTCTAAACTACTGTGGATACACATCGGGCAATTTTCCAAAGACGGATGTCGAAACAAAAAAAAGTAAGAAACCTAATCCTGCTTTTGGTAGCGCTGTTGGGGATCACGATACTTCAGGACTATCTCCAATCCGGATACCAAGACCACGCGTTCTATTTTTCCGAATCGCTACTTTTCAACCTGTTTTGGCCCCTGATCATTCCAGTCACTTTAATCTTGAGCTCGACATTTAAGCATGTTAAAACCCTTTCCAAATGGACCAAACGAGCACTTTTCGTGCTCTTGGCCACGATCTTCCATCTGCTACTTTTTGCCTTTTTAGTGTTTGCTGTTTCTGGACTATTCTATGATCACACCTTTGGATTTTTTGGCAATCTCGTCTATTCCCTTTCCCATGATCTGTACAAATATCTGCTCATCTACACCGCGATTTCCCTGATTCCTACGCAAAAATTGCCCGATACGAAAATTCAAAAATCCGGCGAATATCCTGACTTTTTGCTTCTTCAGTCGGGAAAAAGGACCGAGAAAATTCCCACGGAATCCATTCTTTTTACTGCTTCAGCCACACCCTATGTCGAGTTTTTTACTGCCGAAAAAAAGTACCTGCAGCATGGATCACTTAAATCATTTTCGGAAAAACTGAACCCTTCAGTCTTTGTACGAATCCATAAAACCACCTTGGTAAATGTCAGCAAAGTGGATTCGATCAGTTCCCGAGGCAATGGAGATTATGATCTCTTGCTTTCCAATGGACAGGCACTTCGGCTGAGCAGAAATTACGTCCCCGACTTTCGAAGCAGATTCGAGCAAGCGCCCACAGGTTGATATAGAATTAACTCAGGTCAGATGATTCGATTTTCAGGTACTCATTTCTTTTGTTCCATTTGGGAAAAAAGAAAGCGATGAAACGACACCTTATCCGATGCCTGATCTATTGTTCTATTTTTCTAAGCATCAAGTGCTCCGGTCAGTCCCGCAAACTAGTTGGAGGAGGCTGTGAAGGCTGCAAGGCAATCTTTGAGTTTGGAGAAAAAACTCTGACTAACGTGGATACACTTCCGGGTTTCCACAGCACTGAACCCAAGCTCAAAATCACCGGAACGGTATTTCGGCGCGATGGAAAAACCCCGGCAAAGGATGTCATTCTCTACGTCTACCATACCGACCGAACAGGTATTTATCCGAAAAAAGGTAATGAAGTTGGTTGGGCGAGAAGACATGGATATCTGCGGGGTTGGGTCAAAACAGATCAAAGCGGGCGCTATACTTTTTACACCTTCCGTCCTGCGGCCTATCCTGACCGATCCGAACCGGAACACATTCATTTGACGGTAAAGGAGCCTGACAAAAACGAATATTATCTAGATGAGTTTGTTTTCGCAGATGATCCGATCTTGACTCCGGCGCGCCGCAAAAAACTTGAAGACCGGGGAGGATCCGGTATCCTTCCGTCTGTCAACTCCCGAGGAATGCTCCACGCGAACCGGGATATTATCCTCGGCCTCAACATCCCGGATTATGACTAGGCACTTGCTTTTTCGCTTCTATTTGCCTTTGGCTGCGGGGAAAATCAACCTTTGATTCCAGCGAAAGCCGGACTTATCCACAGTCCGGCTCCGGGCAAAAAGGCGACCGGACAGAAAGATACCATGTGGATAAGTCTCCCCCAAAGCAAGATCCTTTGGAAAGGGACCAAGATGAGGGGACTCGGAAAACATGAAGGAGAAATCCCGCTCAAAAAGGGTTTTCTTCTGGAAAATCAGGGACAATGGATCAACGGATATTTTGAAATCGACATGGAAAAAATCCGGGTGACCGACATTCCCGAATCCGATCCCATTCCGCTCAGAAAACTGACGGCCCATCTCAAAGACGAAGACTTTTTTGATGTGGATAAGTATCCTATTTCCAAATTTTATCTCCGAGAGATCAAAGTGGTCGACCAAGGAAAACTTGTCCTCAGCGGCGATCTTGAGATCAAACGAATCACAAAACCGATCAGCTTTGAAGGAACTCAGAACGGGCGTCAGGTTTTGTCCACATTCTCCATCGACCGTTTTGACTGGGACATTGCCTATACCGGATCTTGGGCAGACAGGACGCTGGTGGATCGGGAGATCGAGTTTCGGGTAAAACTCGTGTTGAAATGACGCTTTTGATTATATTGAAAAATATGGCGATAAAGTCATGAAGCATTTCAACCATACAAATCGAAACTACGGTATCAACGGATCGAGAGTGCTGGGGATTTCCTTAGCGACTGCGGGACTGATTGTTTTACTTATTCCCATGTTTGTTGAAGTAGCTACTGATCCCCGAAAAGTTGGCTTGGTGGGCGGTGGTGCCATTTTGCTTGGAGCGTTATTGATTGCCATGTCCGCTGGCACGGAGCTGGACTTTGAAAGCAGCCGATTCAGAAAATATCATCGCATCCACTGTTTCAAATTTGGACAATGGCAGGATCTTCCAAAGATCGAAGCCGCGAAAATCATCATTCACAGCTTTCGCAGCCAACACATTCCCAACGGAATCACGCCCACGATGTCGGGCCCGGTCACTCTATACAAATGCGTGCTGCTCGCCAATGACTCCCAGTTTTTAGTCTTTGATTATTTCAAAGAGAAGGATGCGATAGCTGCGTTGTTGAAGATCAAAGCCGGAGTGGGGATTTGAAAGGAAATCAAAAATCGTGGTCTGCGTCCGCACAGACCACGGAAATTAAATCGTCAACTTCGGTCTCCAAACCCTTTCTTAAAACTTCAAACTCAGCCCCAACAGGAAGTTCGTTCCGGCCTGTGGATAATAGAAGTTCTCTGTCACCAACTCCCTCCCGCTTGCTTCTCCCGGGACAAAATAGCTGAACGTGTATCCGTTTGGCTCATACATCTCATTAAAGATGTTGTTGATCAGCAGATTCAATTCGAGGCCCTTGAAGAATCTGGGCTGGGCGGCATAGCTGATCCGGAAATCACTGATGAAGAACGCGTCGAGCGAGCGTCCGTCATTTGAGGTGTTATCCAGGTATTGCTTTCCCACATACTTATTCAGCAGATTGAGCGAGAGGTTTTTCACCGGCTTGAACTCGATGATCGCCGAACCCACCACATTGGGAGAGAATGCGATATCCGTGTCTGTATAGGTGAAAGCCTCCTGCTGGAAATCCGCTCCGCTGTAGTCGTCCACATACTCCGTAAACTCATTGATCTTGTTTTGGCTGAAGGCAATATTTCCCCCAAAAGTCCAAGCCTTGCTCAGCTGAAATGCCGCATCAAACTCGAGCCCGGCCCGATAGGAAGAGGCCACATTTTCACGGATATAGGCCCCCACGTCGTTGATCTGACCGGTCAGTATCAACTGATCTTTGTAATCCATGTAGTAGAAGTTGGCATTGTAGCTGAATCGGCCGCTTTGGGCTCGAATGCCGGCTTCGATGTTGTTTAGCCTTTCGGGTTTTGGCACTTCCGTGATCGGATTATCCGTAAAGTCCGAGCGGGTCGGCTCGCGGTTGGCTACCGCAAAGCTCGCATACCACGTCTGTTTGCCCTTTTCGTAAGAGAATCCAAACTTGGGATTGAAGAACGTGTAGCTTTCCTGCCCGTCCACAATCCTTCGGTCGTCATTCACCCCGGCAAACGAATAATCGATACCGCGCACCTGCAAGTCTCCAAAGAGATTCAATCCGGGACTAACTTCGTACGTCGCTTTTGCATAGATGTTCCGGTCGTCTTTGACGGCATTGTTATCGTAATATCGGTCGCGGATCTCGGTGTCACCGGCGATTCTCGCCCAGATGATTTCCCCAAAGTGGTCTCCATCGTATCGGTTTGCTCCGCCGCCCAAGATGAAGTCCAATTGCCCGTTGTCGGATATGTAATTCACCGAACCGACAAAGCCAAAGAAGTCGTTGTCCAGCCAGCGACGGCGGATGATATCGGTGCTTTCGATGGTCTCATCGCCAATGGTCACCGGCGGCAATCCATAGCTCGCAAGGTCGTCGTCTTCCCGGTATTGCTCGTAGTAGCCCCGGCCGTAGGTGTAGTGAAGCGCCAGATTGGTCTTCCAGTTCGTCCCCACTTTTCCCGTATAGATGAACTGGTAGTGGTCCTGCTGGTAATTGTCTGTCTCGTTGTCGTAGGTATAGTAGTTCCAGGTCCGGTCGTCCTCGAGCTTGGATTCAGGCAGGCCGTTCCAGCTTTGGTAGGTTTGCTCTTTGCCGGAGAAAGCGATCACCTTGATCACGCTTTTTTCCCCATAGTATCCGCCAGAAACAAACCAGCTGCTCAGGTCCGAAAATGCCCGATCGACATAGCCGTCAGAAGTAATCTTGGAAAGCCGCGCATCCACCGCAAATCGATCATTGAGCAAGCCGGTCCCTGCCTTCACCTTATGTCGCCAGGTATTGAAAGAGCCGAAGCTGTTGTCAATCTGCGCATACGGGTCGTCGTGCCGAGTGTCAGTCTGGAAGTTGAGGCTGGCGCCAAAAGTAGCGGCACCGTTTGTCGAAGTGCCCACTCCCCGCTGAATCTGGACGTTGTCCACCGAAGAGGCAAAGTCCGGCATGTTGACAAAGAAAATCCCATGCGACTCGGCATCGTTGATTGGGATTCCATTGACTGTGCCGTTGATTCGGGTTTGGTCAGTACCGCGAATCCGCATCCCGGTGTAGCCAACGCCAGCGCCTGCGTCTGAATAGCTGACCACGGACGGCGTGTATTGGAGCAAGATGGGAATGTCCTGTCCCAAATTTCGTTTGGCGATTTCAGACTTATCCACATTGGTAAATGTCGTGGGCGTATTGGCAGAGGCACGCGTAGCAGAGACGACAAATTCCTCGGACAGAAATTCCCGGCTCGTCAGCGCAATCTCCAATTTACCGGCGTATGGGACAGAAATCACTTGCCTGAAAGCCTCAAAGCCCAAGAACGATACGCGTAATTCTACCTCTCCGGCGGGTAATTTTGAGAGCGTAAACTCTCCTTTTTCATCCGTCACTGCACCGATTCCGAGTTTTTCAGTCCAGACAGATGCTCCAATCAGCGGTTCGCCGCTTTGAGATTCTGTTACTTTTCCACTCAGGCTATTTTGAGCCCAAGCAGAGATTGTAGCCAAGTACAGCACCAAGCCAATTACTAACTTTTTCATGTGTAATATATTCCCTTCCGGGACATTGAGTGAAACATTGGAAAGCCCAAGGGAGGTCTTCCGTGACAGTTTACCCGGTTTGCAAAACGAAAATCAGAAATTGCCCGAAGGGTACCGCTTCGGCATGTTCATGAATAGTTCCGTTTCACTTTCTCATTTCCCTTCGCCGGCATTATCCGGATCAGGTCGTATGGGTATGATCTCAGCCCGTTTTGTTAAGGCACCCCTTATGATCTTTGGCAAATGTACGAGCGAAAAGTTTCTTTGCAAGTCTCGCCCTTCAATTCCTTTTTTCTAAATTCCCAAAAATAAACCCTTCTCAAGCCTATGAAACTTTACAAATTGACCAACGGAACACTTTTAGAATCTGACAACGGCATCTTTCTCGGTCCAGAACTCGACTGGGATCAATTACTTGGAAGAGAGCATTTACCTCAACTTTTGAAATCAGAGGCTTCCCATTGGGAAAAAATTGAGTTTGAAAAAGCCGAAGAATTGAAGGAAGAAGGCCTATTGGCTCCGATGGGCAATCAGGAAATATGGGCAGCCGGCGTGACCTACTACCGAAGCCGAACCGCCCGAATGGAAGAATCGCAGGGTGCAGGTGGAGCGGACTTTTATGACAAAGTCTATGCGGCCGACCGGCCCGAACTATTCTTCAAAGCGACGGCAAGCCGCGTATCCAATCCCGGTGAGACGGTCAATATCCGCAAAGATTCCACCTGGGACGTACCCGAGCCGGAGTTGACCTTACTGATCTCCCCTGCGGGAAAAGTGCAGGGATTCACCGTTGGAAATGACATGAGCAGCCGCAGCATCGAGGGCGAGAACCCGCTCTATCTGCCGCAAGCCAAAGTGTATCAAGGTTGCGCCGCGGTTGGTCCCTGTATCCTGATTCAGGAAGAGATGCTGCCAGATTCGAGCAAAATAAGCTTGGAAATTGTCAGAAACGGCAAGATAGAAGCTTCTGGCGAGACCGGTTTAGACCAGATGAAGCGCAAGCCACAAGAGTTGGCAGACTGGCTGTTCCGCGCCAATACCTTCCCAATCGGCTGCTTGATGATGACCGGAACCGGCATCGTGCCGGACAATTTTACGCTTGAAAAAGGTGATGTGGTTAAAATCACAATTGAGGGAATCGGAACGCTGGAGAATAAAGTAGGAAAAATCTGATCGAAAATGGCTTTTGACCCCTATCAGCTGGAGCGGATCGAACAAGTACTCCATTCTAGAAAAATCCCTTTTCTATCCAAGAAAATGATGGGAGGTCAACTCATCCTAGTGGACGATAAAATGCTTATGGGCCTTGATCAGGATAAAAAGACCAAGGAAAACCGACTGATGGTTCGAGTTGGGGAGGAAGGATGGGCGGAGGCCCTCCGACAACCCGGCTGTAGAGAGATGGATTTTACCGGAAGACCGATGAAGGGGTTTGTATACGTTTATCCGGAAGGGTTTGACATGGACGATCAGTTGGAATTTTGGATTGATTTGGCTTTGGCTTTCAACCCCAAGGCCAAGAAAAGTAAAAAATGAGCACTGTCTTCTTTCAAAAAACTCTCCGATTGCCAAGTTATCCACAGGGGTACCACCTAATTACGGATCATGTGGAGCGGGCAATTCCTGAAATCAGGGAAATCAAGATCGGATTTTTGCAGGTTTTTCTCCAGCACACTTCCGCCGGACTCTGCATCAATGAAAACGCCGATCCGACCGTCCGTAAAGACTTCCAAACATTTGTAAACGAATTGATTCCGGAAAATTATCCACGCTTTGTCCACAACGACGAAGGCCCGGATGACATGCCTGCGCACATTAAAAGCGCTTTTTTTGGCGTCAGCTTGCAAATTCCCATTTCCAGTGGAAAACTCGCTCTTGGAATATGGCAGGGAATTTACCTCTGCGAATTTCGCTATCGTGGAGGTGGTAGAAACTTGGTTCTGACGGCTTTTGGAACCGGCTAATGTCCGTGTTTCTCGAGAAGGCTCCGGTTCAATCAGCAGCTTTCTTAAATTTCCTGACTGCGGGAATGTAAACCCAGACGTACATCAAAAAACCAAAAAGAATCTGAAAAAGCAGGCAATTGATCCATGGGGAAAAGTGCCGCAACAACTCCAACTGGATCGTCCCATCGATGTAAAGCTCGGTAACGACCATCATGGCCAAACTCGTGGGCAGCACGAAACTCAACCAAAAATTGAAGATTGATCGATAGATAAAAGGGAGCTTCTTAGAGCTAGGTTTGCCCATGTTTCCGCGATGCTTAATGGTAGTCAAACTTGATTTTCTCCAGATCTGCAGGAATCTGCTTCTTTCGCTTGAGTTCTCGCTGGTAAAGATACTCCCCCAGTTCTGCGAAAAAGGGCTTTCCAATTTCCTCCGTTTCGTAAGTGTTGTCATTAAGCGTTTGATTTTCATTGGTGTAAATGACCGCAGAAACGAGAAACTCCACGCCGTTTTCAAAGTCCACGAAATAGCTCCCATCGACGAGGTAGCCGTATGACCAACCTGTCTTGTTGAAGATTCTAAACTGTTTGGGGATGGGATCCTTGGTGGCTCCAAACTTGAAAAATTTAGAATACCCATCGTAGAATTCCGTTTGGTCGTAGTGTGGATAAGTGCTTTCCCCCGGGAGCATACTCATGTATTTCAGGACGAAATCCCGATTCTCCTCCGAAATATCAAACCGATCCGACTCCAAAAAAGCCTGCGGAAAAACGATCCTTTGAACTACTCCATGCAGATCGGTCAAAGCAAACTTGTTCTTAAAAGAAAAGTCCATTCCTCCCTGAATCAGGGAATCATTTCTATAGAAAGCCTTCCCTATTTTGGGTCTTCCCGGCACGACATACGTGCTGTCCGAGTGGCGTCCAGGCAACTCAAGCAACGCTTTTCCTGAGTTATCCACAAATCTAACAGGATTGAAAAAACGGTTTTCCTCCGGGGAAATTGGAAAACTCAAGCGCTGTGTGATGACAGAGTGATTGAGTCCCTTTTCCTTCAGCTTGCTGTTGATATAGTCCAATCCGAGTAATTCATAAAGGCGATTGGCTGCGTCGTTGTCAGAGACCAACAGGATCTTCTTGATATAATGACCGATACTGGGAAGACCGTTCTGGGCGGAGGAATCAGTGAAGGCTGGAAGTTGGGAAGGCCTGACAGAATCGGTCAACATGATGGTCTCCAAGTTCAAGCCTTCCACATTTTGATCCTCCAACCACTCCAATGCCAACAGCGCAATCGGCAGCTTGACAGTGGACGCCGGATAGAAATAATGATCGTCGTCCAGGTTAAACTTGAAATCCGTAAACATGGGGACGCCATGTTCGTTGCGATCAATCTGGGTGTAGATGATCTGAACTTGATACTTATCCACATCCGCCAGTACCCGCTTGATCATGGGATAGTCCTCAAATTCATCCTCAAAGGGGCTAGTCTGCTTAGATTCGCATGAAAAAACAATCGCAGCAAGCAACAAAAAGGATAGACTTCTCATGAGCGGGCGAGGTTATGAATGATGTCATTGAGATACATCAAGTCCTCCATCTCGTGGAACCCGGAAATGACAATTCTGTTTATACTCGGACTCTGCGCCGTCGGGTAGGAAAACGACGACGTGATGATTCCGGCTTTCTCGAATTCCTTCACCCACTCGTCTTCTGTGTAGATAAAAGCCGGAAAATGTCTGCTTCCCTTGATTTGGGAAATCTTGGCCGTCTCCTGGGCAAAGATCCCGCAGGCATCTGAAAGCCATCTTTTCTTCTCCAAATACAGATCCTCCATGTCCAGAAAAGTCCTCAGATACGCCGGCGAGCCGGGCGACGCGCCACCAAAGAGTGGGGTATCTTTGATCTTATTTATTTGAGCATCCTTTCCCAGAATTATGCCTGCGGGCAGGCCCAAACCCTTCCCCAATGAGCCCGAGACGAGCAAATTCACGTGTGGATTGGCCCATCGCTGATAGCTTCCGTAGATGCTGTTCCCGTACGTACCGAATGCGTGACTGTCGTCGACCAACTGACTAACTTGATGTTTTTTTGCAATCTCCTTGACCCATTCATACTCATGGATTTGACCCGCCATTGGATCTAACGCATTCCCAATGATCAAAATTCTTCGCGCTGAGAGCTCGTTGGACTGCACCAAGCAGTCTGCTTTCCATTGTGTAAAATTGAGTTGAGTAGAAGGTTTCAAACCGTCCGGGATGACTGCAGCATGTGTATCCGGCGCTATCCAAACCTCGTCAGCATCGGCGATGAGTGATTTCCAAGCTGCAATCCCAGCCAGATATCCAGAGCTTAGCACCGCGGCGGCATCCGCCCCTGCAGCCAATGAAAAAGATTCCTCGAATTCCTCAAACACATGAAGTCGGACATTGCCGATCCTGCTCTGTCCATAATTGGCTCCAAATTCAAAAAGATTGTTGGCCAAATTGTCCAGGAAATCGGTGTCTTGGGCGATTCCCAGATAGGACGTTCCACTGAAATAGAGGTAGTCTTTGCCCTCTATCTGGACCATCCGGCCGATTCCTGAGTCTAGGTAATGATTTTTCACTGGTCAGCGCGTCAATTACTATTTGGCAAAAATCTGAGAAGGATCCTGAAAGGACTTGAACTCCAGCGCATTTCCGCAAGGGTCAAGGAAAAACATCGTTGCCTGCTCACCAACCTCGCCTTGAAACCGGATGTAAGGATCAATCACGAATTCGATCCCGTATTTCTTGAGCTTCTCGGCTAGTTCGTGCCATTCGTCCCAATCCAAGATCGCTCCAAAATGCCGAACCGGCACGTTCTTCCCATCTACCTCATTCGTCTTGGCATTGGCCAGTTCGTCTGGCTTGATGTGGGCGGAAAGCTGATGCCCAAAGAAGTTGAAATCGATCCATTTTTCGGTACTTCTACCGATGTCACAACCCAGCAGATCACCGTAAAATGCTCGTGTTTCCTGGATATCTCGGATCGGAAAAGCCAGGTGGAAAGGTTTAAATTGGCCCATATTGCTTAATTTTGTCGGAGGTTTTTTATCTGAAGGATTCTTTTTTTGCTCCCTAAATATATGTCAAAAAAGAAAACAGTTTCATTGGTTTTGAGCAGCGGCGGCGCAAGGGGGCTGGCGCATGTGGGCGTGATCGAGGAGCTCGAAAGCCGGGGTTACGAGATCGGCGAGATTGCCGGCTGCTCCGTCGGGGCCTTGGTTGGAGGCATGTACGCCGCCGGCAAGATGCCGGAGTTCAAAGACTGGATCTGCAACCTAGATCGATTGGATGTTTTTTCGCTGATGGATTTCACGTTTTCCAGCCGGGGATTTATCCGGGGAGAAAAGGTGTACAATGCCCTGAAGAGAGTGGTCAAAGACTGCCAAATCGAAGACCTCCCGATTCCCTTTTCCTGCAATGCAGTCGACTACAAAAGCGGAAAAGAATACATCTTTAGAGAAGGAAGCCTGTTTGCAGCAATCCGCGCGTCTGGAAGCATCCCGACAGTGTTTCAACCGGCCCGGCATTCTCGGCAGGAATTCATAGACGGCGGGGTATTGAATCCGATTCCGATTTCTCTGATTACCAATCATGAAAACCGTACGCTGGTCGTGGTGGAGGTCAATGGGCCGGAACACTTTTTCGTCCCCCGTCCCAAGACTGATCAAAGGGGTAAAAGCTATATTTCGATTCCAGGTTGGCTCCAGGATTATCACCGGAAGATGATCCAGTATTTCCCCGAAGAGCAAAAGGTAGAGAAACCCACCTCCCTAACTTCATTTAGCATTATCTCCAGGTCTTTTGAGCTACTTCAGGATCGGTTTTGTGAATTGCTGATCGAAAAGTATCCTGTCGACGTGACCGTGAGAATCGCGAGAAAGCAAGCGGGTACGCTGGAGTTTCACCGCGCTGCGGAGATGATCGAAATAGGCAGAAACCTCGCCAAAACCGCCCTTGACAAACTGGAAGATGGAAATTAATAGCCTCAATCGACTACTCGGAAATGTCGACATCTATCTGCTGGATCAAATCCTGAAGGGGCGACTTACCAAAGAAATGAAGATTCTCGACGCTGGCTGCGGAGAAGGAAGAAACACGGTCTACTTCGTCAATCAGGGGTATCAGATCTTTGGCATCGACCCAAATGAAACAGCCATTCAATACTGCCGATATCAGGCGAAAAGCCTGAACTCCAATTTCGATACGCATCGCTTTCAAGTTGGGAAACTGGAGGAGGTTCCCTTTCACACCGGAGCGTTTGACGCGGTGATTTGCTCAGCTGTTTTGCACTTTGCGCACGATGTGGATAACTTCCGAAAAATGATCTCCGAGATCCATCGGGTGCTGAAACCGGGAGGGATTTTCTGGTTTCGGATGTGCACCGGATTTGGAGGAGTTTTGGAGCAAAGCAAGTCGCTGGGAAGCGGCAGATTCCACCTTCCTGACGGGTCAGAGCGGTTTGTGCTGAGTTCTTCCGATGTGGATAACTTGGAAAAAATAGGATTCAAATTCCTCGAAACCCCGAAAACGGTCTTGGTCTTGGGACAGCGGGAGATGGGAGTTTTCTTGATGGAAAAAGTCCAGTAACCCGATCCTGTGATGGAATCTCTCGGATTGAATTGGGTCTTTGCTATTCGCTGCGTTTATTACCATAACTTTTGAAGATGGAATTCCAATACGCTTTTGAACTCGTCGGTACGTTTGTTTTCGCGATCTCGGGCGCTCTCGCCATCCGTGAAAAGGAACATGATCTTTTTGGCGCGGGATTCACGGGATTCATCACCGCCATCGGAGGAGGAACCCTGCGGGACATCTTGCTGGACAGCTATCCGCTGGTTTGGATCGGCAATGTGCAGGTATTGTACGCGATCCTAGCCGGCGTATTTGCTGCGTTCATATTCCCGCGATTTCTAAGTCAGTTGCGAAAGACGTTTTTCCTATTCGACACGCTCGGGATTGGATTTTTCACCGTGTTGGGCGTCGAGAAAGCGCTAAGCCTTGGCTTCCGGCCAGAGATTGCTGCGATCATGGGCATGTTTTCGGCAGTGATGGGCGGAGTGATCCGAGATACACTGACCAACGAAATCCCGATCCTTTTCCGCAAGGAAATCTACGCCTCGGCCTGTCTGGCAGGTGCTGTGTTTTACTTGCTGATGGACTATTTTGGGCTAGAGCGAAACTACAACCTCTTTATCTCGATGGCATTGGTCGTTGGCATTCGCCTGATCGCTATGAAATACAAGCTAAGCCTCCCGAGATTGGACTAAAATGCGGGAAACGGCAGATTATTTCACTTTCCTTAAAGAATTCTCAGATTCGGGTTTGGGCGCCATCCCTTTTTGCTTAAATTTTACGAAAAATTAATTGGAGAAAAAACGTATTCTTTTTTCACAGCACGCAGAATGAACCTTAATAAACAAGAAGTTGACTGGAAAGCAGTTTTCGATCCAATGTCAATTTTTTACATCGTAACAGGAGTCTTCTGTGCGGCAATTTCACTGGAAGTATTCATGCTTCCCAATAAGTTTTTGGATGGCGGAGTGACAGGCATTGCCATCATTGCAAACCTCCATTATGGGATTAACCTCAACGTGCTGTTGGTGGTAATTAACATCCCGTTTTTATACCTGGGGTGGAAAAAAATCGGGAAGACTTTCGCAGTCCAATCTACCTTTTCAGTATTTCTGCTGGTGGCTGTACTCGAATTTTTGAGTATCGGTCCAATTACCAGAGATTTGGTTTTAAGCGCGGTATTTGGCGGAATATTGATGGGTCTTGGCATCGGACTGATTATACGAGGGGGCGGATTGATCGATGGTTTTGAGGTCATTACCGAATTTGTACAGAAAAATTCCCCGCTTTCAGCCAGCGAAATCACTGTTTTTTTGAACTCGCTGATCATGTTGTTCGCCGCTATATTTTTCGGCATAGAACCTGCGATGTATTCGATACTAACGTATTTCACTGCCATCAAGATGACGGATTATGTGGTGGAGGGATTTGAGGAATACACGGCCCTGACTATTATCTCCCGTGAGGAGGACAAAGTGAAGGAACTAATCGTGAAGGATTTTGGGAAGGCTATCTCTGTTTATAAAGGCGAAAGAGGCTATCTTCCTGAGACATTTCACATCAAGCATCCCTGTGACATCATCATGACTGTAGTCACCAGGCTGGAAGTACACCGAATGAAAGAAGCGATCAAAAATATAGACCCTAAGGCCTTCTTTTATGTCCAGACGATCAAGGAAGTGAAAGGTGGAGTCATCAAACGGGTCGGTAAAAAGCACAGCTGATGGTTTTTGAAGAAATCCAACACACAATCTATCGGGATATTTTGGCAAAACTGCCTCAACATCTCGCCTACCACAATCTGGGGCACACCACCTACGTGCTGGATCAGGCGATTTTTTTGGCCAATGAATCCGAGGTGTCGAGCGAAGACATTCATCTGCTGAAGTTGGCGGCGCTTTTTCACGACACCGGATTCATCGACAACCCCAAAGACCATGAGGAAAAGGGCTGCAAAATAGCCGAATCCTACCTCGCCAACTTCTACTCTCCCGCCGAGCTGAAAAAAATCTACGGGATGATCATGGCTACCAAAATCCCCCAAAGTCCGACCAATCACCTCGAAAACATCCTGGCTGATGCCGATCTGGAGTACCTGGGAACGGATCTTTTTGATCAAATCGGTGAGACGCTCTATCAGGAATTGAAGCATTTCAATCCGGACTTTACCGAGCAGGCATGGGACGAGCTCCAGTTGGTCTTCATGCAAAAGCACCACTACCACACCGAATACTGCCGCATCCACCGGGAGCCCAAAAAGCAGGAAAATCTACTGACGGTGAAGAAGAGACTGGGATTAGCCTAGACTCAAAACTTAAAATCAATCACCGCAAAGCCGAGCTCATCCTCAACATTGACATAGGACCAGAGCTTGCCGTCTTTGAAAAAGGGCTCATTTGGCGCCTTTGAAATCTCCGGCAATTCGGCCTCTCCGACCAATTTGAAGTCTTGATCATAGACATACATAAAAACCTGGCTCGACGTGATTTGAAATGAGTCGTCTATGGATACCGGCTTTCTGCCAAAGCGGAAATACAGATCCCTGCTTTCATCCCAAAGGGGCTGCCCAAACTTGTATGACATGAAAAACCGCCTCAACTCGTCTTGGTATTCTTCATTCGATTCGACGATCATTTTCAGCTTGATGTCATTGGCGACGGGACTCAACACGTGTACAAACGAATGGTAGGTCAGGGAATCAGCTTCCATGTCATACCGATAAAATGAACTGCTTGATGGCGTCAAGACCAAAATCTGATTCTTAAACTGCTGGACGTACATGTATTCGTCAAACATATAATGGGTAGATACTCCGACCTTTATATCAGAGATCCAATCCATCTCCTTGATCGGAACGTTGTCAATTTCATAGGTCTGAAGATCGATCTTTGCAAAAGTTCGGGGCTCATAATACCGAACTCCTGGGAGAGAAAACATGCTCTTTTGATCTTTAGAAAGAATTAGCGCATAATCAAGCTCCTCCAAATCAGTGGAAATAGGAAGGGAAGAAATCGAGAAATCTTTGATCTTCGTACCAGATTCATCAAAGATTCCCATCTTCCGATAGCCTGTGATCAGGAAGGTGCCGTCTACAAGTGATTCGGTCTCAAAAACAGCATCGCCGATTCCATTCGGTCCTTCTACTTCGAAGTCAATGTCCCTTTCCCATTCCAACTTGTCGAGATTGATCTGCTGGATTTGGCTGGTCCTGGAATTAAAAAGAAAAAGGAACTTTCCATCCTCCGAAATAGAAGAAGAGCGAGGTCCCCGATAGAGTTCAAAGAGTCTATCTTTTGAATCGATCATCAGAGTATCGACCGTGATGGTCAGATTTTCAAGAACATTTCCAGATTCGGCCTTTTCAGAAGTTTCTGTTCCACAGGAGACTAGTAAAGGAAGTAATAGGCCCAAGAAAAAGTCTCTAATAGTCATAAATTTGGTTTTAGTCTTATAAAAGCCAATTCATCATTTTGATTGATTCCCTGGTGTAGGTAGCCGTCTTTGAAAAACACATTCCCGTTAAAATTGGGAACCTGATCTGTCTCGTAAATCAGATTTAGCATTTCATCAAAAACAGAAAGCACGCTGATCCAATTGTTTGATCCCTTAAAGGCATCGATTTGATAGCGAGAGAACCTGAAATATCGTTTCGAAAGCGGATCATAAGTAAACTTGCCAAAAGTTGGCTCATAGTATTTGGTCTTCACCGCTTGCTCAAAGGCATCCATCGAACTGACCTTCCGAGGAAAATTTCCAGGTTTCTGAGCAGGGAGCAGATCCGTGACGAAGCTTTTTTGATAAAGTGAATCTGTTTTCAGGTCATAAATAGCTACGGCATTTATTGTACTAGTACTGATCAAAACTTGATCCCTTACCAATTCCATGAAAAACTCGTCTCCATTTTCTATGGGAGAATCACCAACCAGTTCAATTTCAAATTCCTTAAGTTGCTTTAATAAAGGGATATCCACGGTTCTACTCTTGCGCTCGCCCAAGTCAATCAGGACTAGGCCTTCACCCGACGAGTTACCACCTCTGGATTTGCCATATACTCCGGCAAAGAGATTCCCCTTTGAATCATAATCCCCACTGAAGCTTGCAATTGTATTTGACGGGAGAGTTTTGGATACAAATTCCTCCACATCCCAATTGTAAAAGGAGAGTCGGTTTCCAATAAAATCCATCTTTCTGATTCCATCGAAGGCG
Source organism: Algoriphagus terrigena DSM 22685 (assembly GCF_000429445.1). Lineage (GTDB taxonomy): Bacteria > Bacteroidota > Bacteroidia > Cytophagales > Cyclobacteriaceae > Algoriphagus > Algoriphagus terrigena. The sequence continues at coordinate 137,050 of NZ_AUBW01000008.1, read as the reverse complement.
GAGAAATAAAACTCCTTTTGATCTGTCACATGGAAATCATATATAGAAAGACTCCCTATTCCATTTGGTCCCTCTGATGCAAACTGAACGGATCGATCCAATTCGTACCTATTCAAGTCGATTCTGTCCAGCCGCTTTTCCACCGCATTGTAAAAAAATAAGTATTGGCCATCTGGAGCCAAAGTCATGCTTCTCAATCCAGCCTGAACTGACAGTAATTTCTCTTTGGAATCTACTTTAACAGTATCAATAGAAAAAGCAAATACGGGAATACGATAAGATTCTATGGCTTTTTTATCATTACCACAGCTAAGTAAAAATGAGACGGTGACTATGTAAGCCAGCTTTTTCATCATCTTAAAACTTAAAATCCATCACCGCAAAGCCCAGCTCGTCATCTAAATTCACACAAGACCAGAGCTTGCCGTCTTTGAAGAAGGGATAATCCGGCACTTTATTGATCTCGGGCAAATGCGTTTCTCCTAAAAGAGTCAAATTGTGATCATAGGCGAAGAGAAAAACTTCAGCCTCATTGTACCATTTCTTCTCTTGGTCAGGAATCGGCTTACTGGCAAATCGGAAAAACAGATTTCGCTGCTCATCCCAAATCAGCTTTTCAAAGCTGATTTGATAAATGAGCTTTCCAGCCTCTTCGTAAAATTCCTTTTCGTCCGAGACCAAATTTTTAAACTCACCAGTTTTTTTGGAGGGCACTAGCCGATGCGGAAACTCAATCAATACTAAAGAGTCACGCACGTAGTCGTATTGGTAAACATCAGAAGTGACCGAACTGGTTACATACAGCTTACCTTTCAAGGGTTGTATGCCGATGTCTCCCGATATCCGGGAGATTGAACCCGGAGTTCTCAAAATAATAATTGATTCCAACGCTTGGTTCATTGCAGGCAGGGGAATGGTTTTACCTGTTTTCTGTTCAGGGTCAACGATAATTAGCTTGATTTCAGGTGAAGAAGGATCCAACATCGACAGAGCAAACAAACGTTTTTCGTCTTCACTGACGATAGCTTTATGTGTAATCAGCCCCCCTTCGTCGTAATCCAGACCCTCAATCTCTTTGAAATTGAATTTCAGGCTTTTTTGCTTTTGACCGTTTATACCAAAGATATTGACTCCAAAACCGTAGGTGGAGACGAGCATTTGGTCATTTGCCAAACTTTGGAATTGCGGTGGATTAAATCCAATCGAGTTTGGTCCCTCACGTTCGAAATGAATATTGTTTATGAGCTTCAATTCTTGTAGGTCAATTTCCTGAAGAATATTTCTCTTGTGGTCAAAATGAAACAACGAACTTCTATCTGACGAAAGCGAAAAATTCCTCAATTCAGATCCCAGATCGATGATTTCGCCATTGGAATCGACCGAAAGAGTGTCTATTGAATAGCTAAGATTTTCGAGGATATTGCCCGACGCAGTACCTTCAGTTGATTTACCTCCACAGGAAAAAACAAGTGGCGCTAAAAAAATCAGAATCAACTTCTTCATAGAAAATAATTTCACTACGAAGAAAATCAATTTAAACTAAAATCAAAGAAACAGCGCCGTTTTTTGGGAATTTTAACCAGCCACTGCCTTGATAATCAAATCGAAAACCGCTGTAGGCTGGATTTTCTTCTCTGAGTAGAGACTTCTGTCGGACACGAAAAGCGGCTTGTCAAGATCCGATTCTGGAATGCGGCCGTGGGCACCCTTGACCAAAGTCGCGTCCAGCGGGATCACGTCCATCAGGTACCGGAATCCGAGTTTCTTCTTTAAAACCTTTGCTCCGACGGTCAGAAGAGGAATTTTGATTGCCGGATTCAAAACGAGTTCAACCGGATCGTAGCCGGGTTTGCGGTGGATATCCACACATCTCGCATAGTCCGGTGCCTTCGTATCATCCAGCCAGAAGTAATAGGTAAACCAGGAATCAGCGTCCGCGATTACGACGAAATCTCCGGCTCGCTCGTGGTCGATGTGGTAGTCTTTTTTACCAGCAGCATCGAGAACTTTTTCCACACCCGGAGTCTTCTCGAGCAGGGATCCGACCTCGGCAAGTTTCGATTTGTCATTCACATGAACGTGAGCGACCTGATGATCCGCCACCGCAAAAACGGTAGAAGTCCCCGCGTCCAAGGTCTCTAGGCCCAATTCATCTTTTACCTGAATCCAGCCCTTTTCCCTGAAAATCCGGTTGAGATGAACGGGTTTGCTCACAGTCGTAATGCCATATTCAGATAATAACAAAACCTGTGTTCCTTGCTTTTCGAAATACGTGATCAGATCCTCAGCCAGCGCATCGACCTCTCGGAGATCCTTTCCGATCTTGTCAAAGTCGATCCCATACTTCTGCAAACCATAATCGAGGTGCGGAATGTAGATCAGATTCAGCGTGGGATTGTGCCATTCATCGACTTTTTTCGAAGCCTCGGCTATCCATTTACTGGACGATATGTTTGTATTTGGTCCCCAAAAAGAAAATAAGGGAAACTGCCCGAGCTCCTTTTGCAGGCGATCGCGAAGTTCCATCGGCTGGGAATGGCAGTCAGGCATCTTGCGCCCGTCCTGTAGATACAGCGGTCGCGGCGTCACGGCATAGTCGACGCTAGAATACATGTTGTACCACCAAAACATATTGGCGACCGTGAAGTTTGGATTTTCCTTTTTCAGGACTTCCCAGATCTTCTCGCCTTGGACTAGCTTATTGGACTGCCTCCAAAATTTGATCTCGCACTCCTCCTCGAAATACCAGCCGTTGCCCACGATCCCATTTTCAGAAGGCCATTTTCCAGTCAGATAGGCCGACTGCGCCGAGCAAGTGACAGCAGGAAGTACGGGTTCGACCACCGAGCGATTACGCGTTTCTATCCATTTTTTGAGAAAGGGGGTGTGCTCTCCGATCAGTCTGGGAGAAAGGGCAACGATATTGAGGACGACAGTTTTTTTCATGGTCAGATTCTAATCAAAATTTGGGATTGGTATATTCCACAATTAAGGGGCAGAGCTGAGCATTTCCTCTGAGTCCAATCTGGAAAATTAAATGGGTCCAAACTTCCAACTTCGGTCTCTCGTCTTGGAACGCCCTACCCCATTTCCCCAATCACCCAACTCAATTCCCGTGCGATGGATTCGCCCAAGCTCAGGCGGGTATCCTCTGGCAAAACTTCCCAGGTATAGGTTTCCACTTCCAGTTGTTGGGTGACTTCTGGATTGGATAAAATTTCTTTGAGTACAATCGAAATCGTCTCCTGCGTGGAAGAGAAGGAGCCATAGTCCTCCAGAAAGACGGGCACGTGAAAATGGATTCTCCATTCCAGCTCCTTGGTCTTGGGGAGAATTTCCAGCGCCTGGGGCAGATCAGCGTAGGATTTCAGTTTCCCATCCGCACGCCTGGCGACTACCTGATGCAGATAAGTGGATTCGGCAAAAGCCTCCAGTTTTTTGCCCAGGCTGAATTTTTCGTTGGCAGTTTCGGGAATCAGCACTTTCAGTGCGGCAGAAATCTGGATCTTTCCGATCTTGATGCCCGCTGCCGCAAACTTGGCAAAGGTGCTCGCCGGTTCCTCGTATACTATTGCAAAATGACAGACGTCATAGCAAACCTGAGTATGGGTCTTGATGAGCTCTTCCGCTTCGACCTCCGAAATTCCCAACTTTTGCGCCAGCCAAGGTTTGCCTTTGGGAAGTAACCAATCGGTAAACAACCAGATCATCTCGTCGGAATTTTCCAAAATCCCATCCGGCTCGGGCTCGATATCCAGATGCAGAAGTTTTCCAGTTTCCTTGCGGATTTTCGCCAATTCCTCGACCACTTCCAGCAAGTGCCGGGTAGCTGTCTCCATTCCATCTTCCAATTCCTGCTCAGAGGTAAACCAATGGCGGTAGGAAATCGGCGAAGTAGACATTCCTCCATCCAAGCCAGCAGGCAAAAGTTCCGCTAAAATCCGGAAGCATCGGATGGTATAATCTTTCCGCTCGGCAGTCGTCCAGTCCGGAAAATGGACTTTTTCCTTGACAATCTGTCGGTGAAAATCACCGTAGGGGAAGCCGTTAAGTGTAAACACATAGGCGTTGACTTTGTCCAGCCAAGTCCGAAATTCCTTGAGCTTTTCCGGCTTTTCCAAAACCAGCGAAGCTTCATTGGACAACCTCAGACCAATCCCGAATGGGCCCTTCACTTTCAGCCGCTGCCGAACCTCGGGAATATAAATCTTGAGATTCTGAAAAGTTGCATCCCAGCTTTCACCCGGATGGATGTTGCTGCAATAGCTAAGATGAAAGCCCTTGATCTCCATAAGGTGAAATTAGAAAAATCAGGAAGTAATCAAGTTGGATTTTTCCTGAAAAGATTGGAGCAAGTCAACCGACTGATGGACCAAGTCCTCGTTCATCTCATGAACTTCAAGACCTTTGCCGAGTTTTTCAAGAAGCGTGATCGTCAATTGGCCGCCGAGGTGCTCTTGGAACTCTTTAAGGCCTTTTATTAAACTTTCGCCTTGGAGCTCTGGAGCAAAAAGGACAAATCCGAGCGTTTTCATCAGGCTAATAATCCGATTTAGATCAGCTTCTGAGATTCTTCCCTGCAAAAAGGAATAGGTCGAATCCAGTGCAATCCCAATGGCCACCGCTTCTCCATGCCGGATGCGGAAGTCACTCAGTTTCTCCAGCTTATGTGCAGCCCAATGTCCAAAATCAAGCGGACGCGAAGAACCAAACTCAAAGGGATCTTTTCCCGAAATATGGTCCATGTGCATCTGGGCGCTACGGATGATGTGTTGCTTCATGGGCTCCATCTCCCGCTGTGCAAGTCCCTCGGCATTCGCTTCCAACCATTCGAAGAAGCTCAGATCTTTGATCAGCGCCACTTTGATCGCTTCAGAAATCCCCGCTCTCCAATCCCGTTCATCGAGGGTTTTAAGGAAATTGAAATCGTTCAAAACCGCATTGGGAGGCGTAAACGTACCGAGGTAGTTCTTTTTGCCGTAGGCATTGATGCTGTTTTTCACACCGACTGCTGAGTCATTTTGGGACAAGACAGTGGTCGGAATTCGGATCAAGCGTATACCGCGATGGGAGATTGCTGCAGCAAAGCCGACCATATCGAGGACTGCTCCGCCGCCGATCACTGCGATGTAGGAATGTCGGTCGATACCGTACAAATGCGTTGCTTCGACAACGTCCTGATAAAGCATAGAATCATTTTTACAAGCTTCTCCACCGATGACAATCATCGGCTCGGCTGCCAGGATGAATGCATCCTTGTGGCTCTTAGCATAGCCCTTCACCTGCTGAACCAATCCCGGATGGGTATCAGATACGCCGCTGTCGATCACGAAAAGAACCTTGGGGACACGCTCCCCCCGCAGGACATCGACCAAAATCATGTTTTTCGGATCAAAAAGATCCTCCGTGAAACACACCGGATATCGGAAGGGAACTGAAAATGTCTGTTCGAGAATCGTATTCATTGGAATTCGTAATAGGATATTCGGGTGATAGCTGTCTGTAAGACAATCTTGGGGCGAAATTGGTTTATGCCGGCCTCAGGTTACGGCAAATTTCTTGCCCAACCAAAGGGATATAGGAAGAAGAAGCAAAACGATGATTCCGACGGGCCAGCCCGAAAACGCCGCGGCAATCGAAGCATTGACGATGATCAGCGAAATGACTGCGGCCTTGACCGACTTTCCGATGAATTTGGGTTCCTGTGTCCGAATAGCTTTTGCCAAAGGCGGGAATATCATATACGCCAGCAGTGCCAAAAAGGGCAAAACGTGCAGATATCTCGGACCTTGGATATAGGCCATGGCAAAGATGAAGACGAAGATCGATCCGTACATCGCTCCACCGAAATACAAAGCTTTTCGGTTTTTGCCATGAACCTCGCCCCGACTGATCATCGTGATGGCTGCCACATAGATTAAAGGAATCACGGCAATCGGCCACAATTTCTCCAACACCTCTGGAGCGACACTTATCCCCAAGAGCAGATTTCCCGATCGACAAAGGCCCATATTGATTGGCCCAAGGATGCGTTGATGTTTTCCCCAATAGTCATAACCCACCGCCAAAACAGCAACCGCCAGAGCGAGTCCTGCCGCGAGCCAGTTGACCTGAGCAGCAGCGATCACACCAAGTACCAGCAATGTCAATGACATGATCGTCGCGGTGGACTTAGAGGCCCGGCCACTTGGAATCGGTCTTTCCGGTCGCTCAATCGCATCCAACTCAGCGTCAGCTACGTCATTGAAGGCTACTCCGCCAGCATACAATCCGATTGTACTCAATGAAAGGCACAGCAGATTCAACCAGAAATCTCCCTCGCCGTAGACGTAGTCGGTCGCCATGTAATCCCAAGCCCCGGCAATGGCAAAACCCGCCCAAATATCTGCAATCGCTGTGACTACATTCGCCGGTCGGGTCAGCTGGAGGTAAGGGAAGATGCCTTGTCTTGCCATGTATCAGTTCTCAACACGGTCGGCCGGACCTTCCACTCTAGGAACCTGTCCTCCACGCAATACAGAGTTTCCTCCCAGTTTTTTGGTTTGGTCGATAGACGGTGCATTGAGCCAATCCGACTCGTTCATCTGTCCGCTCAAGCCAAAGACGGTCAGGGCATTTTGATAGGTAGTCAGGCGGACATGCTCTTCGGGAATGCCCATCTTACGCATGAGGTTGGCAGTCTTTGGTACTGCCAGAGGATCAGAAATACCCCAATCCGCCGCGGAATTGACGATGATTCGCTCTGGCCCGTACTGCTTCACGATCTCAACCATCCGATCCGAGCCCATCTTGGTATGTGGATAAATGGTAAATCCTGCATAAAACCCACGATCCAAAACTTCCTTCACCGTCTCTTCATTGTTGTGATCGACAACGACCCAACCTGGATCCATGCCATGCTCTTCGGCTACATCCATCGATCTGGTAGTTCCTTTCTTTTTGTCACGATGCGGGGTGTGGATAAGTACCGGCAGATTGACTTCTTTGGCCAGCTCGAGCTGAAGTCGGTAGAATCTGTCTTCTGCTTCCGTCTGGTCATCGTATCCGATCTCCCCGATGGCGACCACTCCTTCTTTCCCTGCATAAAGCGGCAAAAGCTCCATGACTTGCTCGGCCAGAGCCACATTGTTAGCCTCCTTGGAATTGAGCCCCATCGTACAATAGTGGACGATCCCAAACTGGCTGGCCCGGAATCGCTCCCAACCGACCAGTGTGCTGAAGTAATCTTTAAACGATCCGACTTCGGTTCGGGGTTGACCCAGCCAGAAAGCCGGCTCTATCGTCGCCACGATTCCGGCCTTACGCATCGCTTCGTAGTCGTCCGTCGTCCGGGAAACCAAGTGAATATGAGGGTCTATGTACATTTCCATTTTACAGGTAGTATGAATCTTCAAATTTAAGAGAAATAATGCGAGTGTGCCGTACTTGACTGTCCTGTCAGAGATCAGGTCCTTTTCTCCTGAAATCCGATTCCGATTTTTTCCCAGGTAATCTCTCCGTACTCGATTGCCATCACTTCCTCGCAGCGGGATTTGAAAAGCTGCTTTGCTTTCTCAGAATCACACTGATACAAGGCCAGCAAACCAGCCTCCACGGCCATCTCATCTTCGGATTCGATGACTCTTTTCAAATCTGCCAAGAAGCGGTCATTGATAAACGGCACGACCAACCTCCAAAGTTCCGGCATGACGGATCTTCCTGCGGCCCATCGTTCGTGGGCAAAGTCCGAAGCAATGTCGGCCAAAGCCAGATTTCGGCGTTCGTCCAACTTCTGAATCCGATAGAGCGGCCGCTGCATGAAGACAGCTTTCAGCACCAGCTGATTCCAGTTGGCTTCGGGGAAGTATTTGGCGGGGTAAGGATTATTAAGCGCAATCGCATCAAACACCAAGGTCATATTTGTGCGGCAACCGTCAATAGCCCGAGGGAGCAGTTCCTCAGGATAAGGCAATACCGGCAAAGCAGCAAACAAGGCCTGCTGTTCGTTCATGTCAGCCGTCTCGAAGAGTTGGTTCACGATCGCAAACCACTTTTCTTTTTCCTGTGGATAACTCAATAACAGGATCGTTCTGGCGGCTTGAAGCACACTCCAATAGGCAGGTTCGAAACCGTCAACAAGCAAATCCGCCTGCCTTGCTTCCGTCTCGCTCAGCTCCAGACTGTCCTTTTTGAAAAACCGGGAAGCCTGAGAAAATGCCAGGAAAAAGGCCGAATTCGAACCTGAACTTTGCACTTGCTCCACTTTTTGATTTAGCCAGGAGATTGATTTTTCTTCGGCATTTTTCTCAACCAGGGTTTTGAGAAAGTTTATGATTTCTGATGCTGAAGCCATCTTTGAATGTTAAGTTTTGCTCGGGATGTAAATAAACTCGATCAGAAATTAAAATCCATCCGGTTTGGGAGGAATGGAGGAAGAAATACGCTTTTCCTGATCAAAATCAGAAAGTTTGTAAGTGGTCAGAAAACATCAATTCAGTTGAAAACGTTAACTTGCATATAAAATGATGCAACGAAGCATAGATAATCATGAGAACTACTATCGAAATTCCAGAAGAATTACTTAAAGAGGTAATGAAGATTACCGGAGCGACCACGAAGAGCCAAGCAGTCAAACTAGCTCTCGAAGAAAAAATTGCCATTACCAAACGTAAAAGACTGATCAACATGAAAGGATCGATTGATTTAGATCTTGATTTGGATGTCTTGAGAGATAGAAAATAACGTGACCAGGGCTCGTATTTTAGTCGATAGCTCTGTTTGGATTGACTTCTTTAGGACTTCCAAATCTACTTCTCTAAACCTATACTTAGAAGAGGATTTAGTGTCAATCAACGACATAATACTCAGCGAGTTGGTACCCAAACTATTGCTAGAAAGAAAAACTGAAATAGTAGAGGGGTTATTTTCTCTGGAAAAATTTCCTCTAAATATCGATTGGGATTTAATCAGATACTATCAAGTATTAAATCTCAAAAATGGAATCAATAAGGTCGGCATACCGGATCTTATCATTTTACAGCAAGTAATTGAGGAAAAACTGACGCTTTTCTCCTTCGACAAAAATTTCCGGCTTATGCAAAACTTTTTAAAGTTTGACCTAATCCAATGAAATCCAACCTCCAAAAAATGCTCGCCGGTGAGTCCTACGACACCCGAGACCCAGAACTCTTAGAAATCTACCACCGGGCAAGAGCGCTTATCCTGGCTTACAACACCTCTGACACCAGCGATCGGGATAAGCGAACTGAGCTTCTCCACCAACTTTTGCGAAAAGTGGACTCCGGAGTCTGGATCGAATCTCCGTTCTTCTGCGATTTTGGAATCAATATCGAAATCGGCGAAAATACCTTTATCAACACCAACTGCATGCTGCTGGACGACAACCTGATCCGGATTGGGAAAAACGGCCTCCTTGCTCCCTATGTGCAGATTTATACCGCCATTCATCCGCTCAAAGCCTCCGACAGAATCTTCCAGGACGGCGAAACGACCAGATTCCGAACCTCCACCAAGCCGGTGATCATAGGCGATAACGTCTGGATTGGGGGAAATTCCGTGATATTGCCTGGAGTGACGATTGGAAATAATGTGACAATCGGGGCGGGATCTGTCGTCACCAAGGATATTCCGGACGATAGTCTAGCCTTCGGCAATCCCTGCCGGGTCGTGAAATCGATCTGAAAATCGAATACGTTTCCACCAATGGTTCGGAAATTGATTCCCTTTCAAATATTTTTAGACCGTCAACTAAATAAAGACGGAGGCAGAGTCTTTTTCAATTCCCAAAAACGGTGAGTGACTGATACTCCAAACTCCTCTTAATCAAAAATCACTTCTCATGAAAAAAATTTACTCCCTTGGCTTAGGCTTGATGCTTTTGCTGGCTGGCAGAGTCCAGGCACAAAACGAAGTCATCGACGCCATCATCAAAGAAGCTAACGAAAACTCCCAATTGGAGGTGTTGGCTCACGAACTCCTGGATGGCATCGGCCCGAGATTGGTCGGCTCCCCACAGATGCAAAAAGCCCACGACTGGGCGGTGAAGCAATACGGTACCTGGGGCATCGAAGCCCACAATGAGAAATGGGGCGAATGGAGAGGCTGGGAGCGAGGAATCACCCACATCGACATGGTTGCGCCTTGGACCCGTTCCCTTTCAGGAACTCAACTGGCCTGGAGCCCTGCGTCTCCAAAAGGCGGCGTGTCCGGCGAAGTGGTTGTTTTGCCTGAATTTGCTGATTCTGTAGCTTTTCAGAAATGGCTTCCTTCTGTCAAAGGAAAATATGTGATGATCTCATCGCCTCAGATCACCGGCCGTCCTGATTACAACTGGGAAAAGTGGGCTACCGAATCTTCTTTCGAAGCGATGAAAGAAGAGCGTGCAGAGCAGGACAAAGCCTGGATGGAGAGAACTCAAAAAACAGGAAAGAACCGCAGTACTTTGCCTGTGGCTTTGGAAAATGCAGGAGCAGCCGGTGTGATCACTTCTTATTGGTCAAGAGCTTTTGGAGCAAACAAGATTTTCTCCGCAGCCACCAAAAAAGTACCTACCCTCGATCTTTCTTTGGAAGACTACGGCATGCTATTCAGATTGGCTGAAAGTGGCAAAAAGCCTCAAATCCACGTCGACGCACAGTCCAAAGAAACTGGCGTACAGCCAACTCAAAACACCATCGCTCAGATCAAAGGCTCCACAAAACCGGATGAATACGTGATGCTTTCTGCACACTTTGACTCTTGGGATGGCGGCACCGGCGCAACGGATAACGGCTCCGGAACCATCCTGATGATGGAAGTGATGAGAATCCTAAAGAAAGTTTACCCTAATCCTAAGCGTACGATCCTAGTAGGTCACTGGGGTTCAGAAGAGCAGGGATTGAACGGTTCCCGAGGATTTGTGGAAGATCATCCTGAGATGATTGAAAAAATCCAGGTTCTTTTCAACCAAGACAATGGCACCGGCCGAGTGGCTAACCTGTCCGGCCAGGGATTCGTGGACAGCTACGAATACCTCGGTCGATGGATGAACAAAGTGCCTAGAGAAATCACCAAAGACATCGAAACTTCATTCCCCGGCAACCCAGGTGGAGGCGGATCTGACTATGCCTCTTTCGTAGCGGCTGGCGTTCCTGCATTTAACCTGAGCTCCCTGAGCTGGGACTATGGCACCCAAACTTGGCACACCAACGTCGATACCATGGATAAACTCGTGTTTGATGACTTGAAAAGCAACGCGATCCTCACTGCAATTATGGTGTACATGGCTTGCGAAGAAGAAAACCAGGTCTCCAGAGAAGTGAGAGTTCCATTGGACTTCAGAACCGGTGAGCCAACCACTTGGCCGACTCCGCGCTCTCCAAACAGAAAAGGTGGATTGGATTAATCTTCCTCTAAATAAGCTAAAAAGTCCTGCTTCGGCGGGACTTTTTAGCTTATTTAAAATAGTTGGTTAACTTTAATCATGCTTTCGGAAAAGGAAAAAAAAATAATCTTGAATACACTTAGCCCCCATAATCTAAGAAGTTTGGGAGTTTTTGGATCTTACTCTAGAAATGAAGAGACCGAGAGCAGTGATATTGATTTGTTGGTTGAATTTGAAGAAAGTCCAAATCTTTTGGAATTGATTGGATTGGAGCAGGAACTATCAGATTTGTTAAATCGAAAAGTAGATCTGGTAACCAAAAGATCCCTTTCTCCCATATTAGACGCATTTGTGGAAAAAGATTTGATCCCACTCCTCTAATGGAAAAAGAACCTAGAATTTTTCTACTTCATATCTTAAACTCCATTTCTAGAATTCAATCCTATCTCGAGACAATCGAAAGTGAAGAGGTATTTTATTCTAATTTTTTGGTTCAAGATGCGGTTATCCGAAACCTCCAGATCATTGGAGAAGCTACAAAAAAGCTTAATCCAACCTTTCGAGAGAGATATCCTTTTGTAGAATGGCGAAAAATAGCAGGAATGCGGGATAAACTCGTTCATGATTACTTTGGAATCGATCTATTGTCTGTTTGGAAAGTTTGTAAAATTATTTTGCCACTGCTCGAAAAGGATTTGATTGAAATTCTAAAAAAAGAGACCTAAATAATCATTTATTCCAAGTACTTCTTCACCCATTCAATAAAATAAGGCCAGTTCGGCCCGACGGTGTGACCGCCTTCATGCTGGCGAAAAGCTAAATCTCCGCCATCCAAAAAGGTCTGAATCGGAGGGAACATGCTTGTCGTCAAAGGTTTCCTTCCCAGTAACTCATACACTGGCCCGGCAAAAACCGCTGCCCCGAACATCCCCTTGCCATCGATCCACTGTCCCTCCTCCGTCGGAGATCCGACAGAGATAAACATCGGTCTGGGAGCGCACAAAGCAATCAGTTCGTGCGCATCTACTGGTAAGTCATCCTGATTCAAACGCCCGGCGTATTTGATAAAATTCGGAGCAAACCAATGATATTCCCCGGAAGCAGCCAGATTTTCGACCTGCTCGCCAAAGACCCTCCGAAGCATTTTCGCCCCTCCCGCGCCAGACGAGCCAATCAAACCGACCGCAAATCTGGAATCATAAGCCATGGCGACTATTGCGGCTTTTCCGTAGCGGGACAAGCCCTCGATCGTCACTTTATCAGCATTGACTTTCGGGTCATTTTCTAAGTGATCCAAGGCCCGACTTGCGCCCCAAGCCCAAGCCTTCAGAGTTCCCCAGTCGTCGAGTTTTCTGGGTTCGCCCTTATTCACCATGCCGATAATCCCTGCTCTCAATCCCGCTCCATTGTCAGCTTGATAGCTCGTCGGGATAATCACGCCAAAACCCCAGCCTTTCGAAAGCACCTGTTCTTGCCACGTCGGGCCTGGAGGTGCCGGTGGTCTTTGCATCCCGACAGGCCAGATCCAACCGAATTCCAGCACCAATGGAACCGACTTATCCACATTCGTTGGAACTCCATATTCAAAATCTATCGCCACAGAAATGGACGGATACGATGAGTTATCCACAATTCCTTTCATTTTTTTATAGGTTGTTTCCACCGATCCGATCAATGTGTCTTTCTCCCAAACCATCTCCCAAGTCACCGACGGGAGGTTTTCGGGAGTTCTGCCGTACATCTCCCGATCAAAGAGTTCAAAAAGTTCCAGCTTTCGAGCCTCCCAATCCTTCGTGTTTTTTACAGGTTTTCCACTTTCGAAGATCAAGGGATCCGGCACATCTTCGTAGCGAACTTTGCTCTCATCCGAATTGGCGGCGTTGGGTGCCTGAGGGTTTCCTGATGGCCCGGGGCGAAGAGAATCGATCCCAAGCATCTTCATCATCAACTGATGATCAGCTTGGCTGAGTTTATTCAGACTGTCTCGCTGCTGTTGCGACATTTGAGCCCAAGCAGGAAGCGCAAAAAAGAAACTGAAAAACAGGATGATAGCAGGCTTCATAATTCTGGGTTTCTCAAAATATAATCATTTGACTATCAGAAAGCCAATGCTCTTTGATCAATGGAAAAATCGCCCCATCGCAACAGTTATCCACAGTTTACTGAAGCGTATATGTAAAAAAACCTACCAGATTTCTAACATCTGGCAGGCCTTAGAACGTGTCGTTTTGATCAACTCGGACTCCCGTTGAGAAATCTTACTTCGTCGAAAATTTGTAGATACAGGTTTGAGTGTACTTTTCTCCGGGCTTCAAGATTGTAGAAGGAAACGCCGGTTGGTTGGGCGAATCAGGAAAATGCTGAGTTTCCAGACATAGCGCCGCGCGGAAATTGTACGGCTTGCCGCCTTTTCCTTCGATCGAGCCATCCAGGAAATTCCCAGAATAAAACTGAATCCCCGGCTCGGTCGTCCAGACTTCCATTCCGATGCCCGTTTGCGGAGCAAAGACGCTTGCGGCAAGCTCCAACTCGCCCTGTTTCTTTTTGTCCAACACCCAGTTGTGGTCAAATCCGCCACCGAATGTCAGCTGCTCGGTAGATTGACTGATATCCTTGCCGATCGCTTTGGTCTTGGTAAAATCCATCGGTGTACCAGCCACCGCCTCATTCGTCCCAAAAGGAATCAAGGTGCTGTCCACTGGCGTGTACTTGCTTGCCATCAGCTGAAGCTCGTGATCGAGGACATCGCCAATGCCTTCTCCATTCAGATTGAAAAAAGAATGGTGCGTCAGGTTGACCGGCGTCGCTTGATCGGTTTCAGCCTCGTAGGTAATCTTAAATTCGTTTTCCTCCGTCAGGAAATAGGTCATTTTCACAGTCAAATTTCCAGGAAAGCCTTCCTCTCCGTCCTTGGAAACGTAGTAAAACACAATGTGCGAATCGTCGGATTCTGCGACTGTCCAGTTCACATTGTGAAACCCGCCAGGTCCACCGTGCAGCGTGTTTTGCCCGTTATTGATCGGAAGGGAATAGGTTTTTCCATCCAACTCAAACTTCCCTTTTGCGATCCGGTTGCCATATCTACCGATTGCCGTCCCGAAAAACGGCTCAGACGAGCCCAAATATTCCTCCGGCGTATCAAAGCCGAGGACGACATCGACGAGCGTTCCGTTTTTGTCAGGAACGAAAAGATTCATCACGCGGGCGCCGAGCGTCGTGACTTGCAGCTTGACACCGTTTGAGTTTTTGAGGAAAAGGAGTTGATAGGGACTTTGCATAGGAGTGATCAGAGGTTCGTTGGTTTCGGCCGGTTTCTGGGAACATGCCCCAGCGAATAAGGCGGCCGAAAGGGCAACTGCGGAAAGAATATTTTTGGTCATAGGTTGGAATTTTAGGATTAAATAAGCAAAACGAAGAGCAATTACCTAGCCGTTATCTCTTTGATAAAGTCCGTTTCGCTCTGCTTGTAAGGCGTCCCATCGACCCGGAACACGTCGTGAAACCAAAGCTCAGGCTCTGCCGTGTAGGTTTTGTCCCAGCTGTCCCAAGCATATTTTGTCTGGGTTTTGCCGTCAACTAATCCCCAGTTGAACATGCCAACTCGCTCCTTTTTCGCGATGGGTAAAAATCCCTCGAACGTGCTCCCATTAGGTCTGGCCATGTATTCGGTGCAAAGAATCGGGCGATTGTAGCGCTTCAACTGATTGATTATTTGCTGAAAATCCTCCGGCTTGCTGTAGTTATGAAAGGTGATGATGTCGGACTCTTCAAGTTGGATCTTCTCAATCGGCTTGAGCGTCGCATCACTTTCATAGTTTCCAGCCCAAACCCCCGAGGTGAGGGGTTGGGTCGGATTTTGGCTCCTTGCCCATCCGAACGCTTCTTTCAACAGCGGAATGACATAGCTGACTTTGTTGGGTAAATCCACTTTTCGGTACGCATTGCCGGTATCGTTGTCGGGCTCATTCCACATGTCCCAAGCCAAGATCCGGTCGTCTTTTGCAAAGCGCTTGACCACGGCTTTGACATAGGCTTCCAATCGTCCATGCTGGCCCTTGTCTGCCAAAGCCTTGTTATTGGGGCTTTGGACCCAGCCCGAGTTATGCACATGCGGCTTGGGCGCGCGCTGCACGCCGACCTCCGCAAAAGGATCCCAGCAGGAGTCGAAAAACACGAACATGGGCTTGATCCCGTTTTTCTCAGCTATTGTAAGAAACTGATCCATTCGATCCAGAAAGCCTTTTTTGTCACTTTCGTAGGACAAATCATGCAAATAAACACGCATAGTATTCATCCCGATCGCCGCTGCCCAACCAAGCTCTTTGTCAATCAGCTCTGGAGAAAAGGTCGTCGCGTCCCACATCTCCAGCTGGTTGATGGCGTTGCTTGGGGTAAAATTGGCCCCAACGAGCCAAGGCTGCTGATCATACCAGTCATTGGCCTTTTGCTCTGACCATTTCTCTGCGGCTTTTGGAGTTTCGTTTTGATGTGGATAAGTATTGGATTCAAAAGTTTGGGTTAAAATTCCAGCAGCCAGTGCTGTGAGAATCGCCAAGCTTTTCAAAAAAGATGAATGGATCATGAGGAGTGGTTTAATTCGGTGAATTTATTCGTAAATGATTCGCACTGATTTGAAATGGGCGTCAGCCGAGGGATCGCCTTTTGACACCAATCCCAAGCGGAAGCCCATGCCCCACGGGACTAGGTGCTTGACGTCTTGCTCTTTGCCGACTTGGACTACTTTTCCATCTACCGAGATCGATGTGGTCATGAGATAGCCGTCTTTCATACTCAAGATCAACTGGATTTCTTTGCCCGGAGGAAGGGTCTCAGTGGCTATCACCTTGGTTTTCTGATCGACCGTTTCCCAAAGCGTCACCTCGTTTCCTTTCACGGAAATGCCCATTCCAGCCACCGGAGCACCAAACTTGTTGCTTGCCCCACCGATCACGGCCAGTCCTGCAGCAGCATCCGGATTTGGAATGACAGTCGCTTCGTACCGGTAATCCAAGGTTTTAGTGCCTTGAACTAGGAGCGTTCCCAAGCTTTCATTTTCCTCAGAAGCCTGAAGAAAAAGTCCCTTTTTCCCGGTCTCGAACTCGATGTCCTGTGTCACTCTCCACTGCCAGACGGGATCGAGGCGCTTTTTGAAATCATCGGTAAACTCCAAAGACGCCATGCTCCGAGTATAGCCTTCGTTGTTGGCAAAAACTGGCCATTGATCTGCCGTCCATTCAACCTTCTGAAGTACGCCCTGACGTCCCACATAGACACTGCCGGTCGTATTGTAGGCATGGTTGAGCAGCCAAAGCTCGCCGTCCTTCTCGACGACTGTGCCGTGACCGGGACATTTCCAGCTCTCGTTGTCCTTAATCACGGGATTCTGATCAAACTTTTCCCAAGGGCCGAGAAGCGTTTTGCTCCTCGCGACGCCAGTCACGTAGTCGCAGTCGATCTCGCAGCAGCCCCGTGCGGAGTAGGTCGCGTAGAAGTAGCCGTTTTTCCGGAAGATCGCGATGCCCTCCACCAATCCTCCTTCCCAAGGCTGATCGTTGTGAAACAGTTCGTGCTTTTCCCCGATTAGCTCGGTTCGGTCTTCATTGATTTCCTGCGCCCACATCGGTGTCTTTTGACCGCGGCTGTTTCCGTCTTCTTTCCACAGGAGGAAAAGTTTGCCGTTTTCATCCCGCGTTTCAAACGCATCGATCGAGCCAAGTTCCTGCGCTACAAGCGGGCCGTGATCTGTGAACTTGCCATCGGGAGAATCGGCACTTGCCACGGCGACACTCAGGCGGTTGCTGGCTTTGTCGCGCGCGGTGTAGTACGAGTAGAATTTTCCCTGCTTTTCGTCATAGGCAAGTTCCGGCGCCCAGAAGTTGTTTTTTGCCCACGATGGAGCTCCTTCGGGAAAGACATAATTAATCAGCTCCCAATTCTCCAGATCGGCTGACTTGAAGATGGGAAAAAGCGGCGCCCATTCGTTAGAAGTGGCAGACGCATAATAAAACTTGCCGATCTTCACGACCGTCGGATCGGGTCGGTCTCCCGCCAAAACAGGATTTGGAAGCACATTCTCCTGAGCAAAAGCCTGCTGCAACCCGAGTGCGAGCACGAAGAGGAGAAGGAAACTGCGGATTATTCTAATTTTTTTATTCATGATTTATGGGTGAAAAACTGGCGACTCTTGTGGTGCGAGTTCAGGCTGTTTGTCTTGGACAGTTGGCCAGCCGTCGATCCAAATGATGGGGTCAAGATACAAGGCGCGGCGGTTAGTTCCATTTTTGAGTTTGGCATTTTCCAGATCCATGCCGTGGTATAGAAACCAGTCTTTGCCTCGGTCGTCCGTGACGATTTCAGCATTGTGACCCGGGCCCGCGACACCCGTTGCTCCGCCGTTTCCTTTCAAGACCAAATCTCCCGATTTCCCGTCCATGAGGTCGTTCCCCTTGCTGTCCACGTATGGCCCTGTTAGATTTTTGGATCTGCCGACCAGCACACGATAGGTGCTCTTGGCTCCTTCGCAGCAGGTGCCAGCTGAGCCAAAGAGGTAATAGTATCCGTCCTTTTGGTAGATGTACGCTGCTTCGAGCTGATTGCCGGCGAGCTGGATCTTAGTGCCGACGGCCTTTTTTCCGTCAGGAGAAAGCTCCGTCAAAAACAGCCCGTGAAAACTTCCCCAGATCAGGTAGTTTTTGCCTTTTTCCTGAATAAAAAAGGGATCGATCGAATTCTTTACCCCAATCTCTTCTGAGAAGAAAACCGGTCCCTGATCTGCAAATGGCCCTTCGGGAGAATCTGAGATCGCAAAACCGATTCCGGGATTAGGGTCTCCCCAAGTGGAAAAGGAATAGTACATCCAATATTTGTCGCCGACCGGCGTGACGTCCGGCGCCCAGATTCCGCCTTTCGCCTTCCAGTTGGGCTTGGTAGTCATGGCGTCTTGTTGGTATTCCCATTGCACCAGATCTTGTGACTTCAGCACCGAAATCAGATGATAGCCGCCCTCTTCTCCCCAATTGTCCTCCGTGCCATAGGCATAGAAACTGTCTCCGACCCGGATCACCGTTGGATCGGCCAAGACTGGTTCGAAGACGGGATTTTGATAGGTCAACGTGTCCGCCAAATGCGACGGATCTGCATCCATCTGTCGATCACCTACTGTGTCAACACCATATCCGAGTGATAGCAACAGAATAAGAAGTCCAGAGATCATTTTTGTTTTTTTCTAAAATAATATAAAAAAAAGTCGGGTCGCCCAGATCCACTGCCTTAGATCCAGGCTCCCCAACTTGCACTGAAATTCGGATGATTACAAATCCACCTTGACGATGTCAGAGAAGATCATATCCTCCACACCCTGGATTCGAACACCAATCCTGGCAAAGGCATAGTCCTGCGTAGGTACTCTCGCCGGAACATTGACCGACAGGCTGATATTGCTCAAATCCGTCAAGTCCGAACCGCCGATTCGCGTGTTGGCGATACTCGTCCGCCCATCGACAAAGCTCGTTTTGCTGACATAGAGAAAGACTTCTTGGATGTCTTTGGCGTTGACATCGGTGATGATTTTTTCCAGGGAAAAAGCCGCCTCCACCTTGTCACTTCCGCCGCTGATGTTGAGACTGCGAATCATATAATAAGGCAGTACCTCAATCTCCATGAGTTGACTGCCGCTGAGGTTAATCGGAATCGTGTCATTACCGGATTCCGGATTGGCGATCTTGCGAAAAGGTCCCTGATTCCCCGGGATGATGAGCTTGTACTCTCCGGCAAAAAGCTGGGACGAGAATGTGCCATCCTGATCCACTGCGACACTGATGCTACCCAATCGCTGCCAGCCCTGCTCCCAGAGCTCCATGTAGACATCATTGTAACTCACCCCGATAGGCTCTCCCTGATATACTAGGGTTCCTTCCAAGGTTAGCTTTGGCTCTTCGTAGTTATCATAGCTGCAAGAAGTCAGAATCACCCCCAGTCCGATGACCCCGGCTATATTTTTTAAGATTTCCTTCATGTCTAGTTTTGGTTATTGGTTAGGGTTTCTGACAATCAGTGGATTGTTGTTGCGCACATTGTCCCCGATGTAGGAATAGTAGTTGCCCATCCGGAATCTATGCGCATTAAATACCGGTGCCGGGACAAACTCCTCAAAGAGCCACTTCCCATGATTGGGAGAGCCCGGCTCGTAATATTTATAAGGCCTCAGTCCGAAAACCCGCGTGCTGACAGCCAAAGCATCGCCTGGATCATTGGTCAGGTCTGTGCTGACGCCGTTCCAGACTTTGTGGGCGATTCTCCAGCGCTTGTAGTCCCAGAGAATGTGATTTTCGAAGGAAAGCTCGACTCTTCTTTCATGGATGATCCGCTCAAAAGTGATCTCTCCGGCACTCAGGTCGGTTGGAAATCCTGCACGTCTCCTCACCAGATTCATGTACTCCGCAGCCTTTGCCATGTCGCCCAGCTCAAATGCAGCTTCGGCAGCGTTGAGCAACACTTCGGCGTATCTGAATCGGACGAGCCATACGGCAGAACCCGTGCCCCGCTGACCGGAGCCTATGGCAGTGTCTACATATTTCCGAAGGTAAAAGCCGTTTTGAGCTGTCCATTCCATCTGGTTGATCGGGCCGTCAAAGCCCACCACCTGCTGTGGAGCTGAGCCACCCGGCAACACCGCCTGTCCGCCCAACTCGCCGGAAGTGATCACCGATCCGTCTGCCAACTTGTAACCGGCCCAGATGTCCACCTGCTTTCCTCTAAAGCTAGCGCCAGGTACGATCACCGTACCTTGCAATCTTGGATCTCTGCCTGAGAAAATATCCATCGGGTTGTCGTAGTAGATAGGATTGCCGTCCGCATCCTTGGTCGCAAACTGCGCGAAGGAATTGTCCAATAATTCGTAGGACTGTACCAGGTTGAGCGAGGGGTTCATCTTCCCGCTCGAGGTATTTTCCTCTCGGATCGAGCGTGGGATATTATCGATGGTGAAGCCGTGCGTACGTCCCTGCACCAGGAAGTCCTTGGCTAGGATCACTTCTGGATTTGCGTTCTTGTTAAGGAAGATATTGGTGTAGTTCTCCGAAGCAACTGGGTCGTTGTTGTACAGTGAATAAGTTCCCATACCGATCAATTCCTCTGCCGCCGCCAAGGCGGTGGTGTAGTACTGCGTGGCCATGCTCGCGGGAATACCCACCTCACCGCCCGGCAAAGACACCTCGGGAGTAGTCTGACCATAGTTGGCAATGGATCCGGCATAGAGCGCCGCCCTGGTTTTCAAAGCAAGCGCTGCACCGGCCGTCGCCCTGGATCGTGTACCTCCCACGGGCAGGTCACCTTTGATGTTTTCCATCTCGGTGATCACGTAGTCATAGACTTCGTGCTCCTTAGCGCGGGGATGCTGCAAGTAGGTCGGGTCGTTGCTGTAGTCGTATTCAAGTGACTCCAGGATCAGGGGCACGCCGCCCATGCGCTTCACATGCTCGAAGTACACCATGGCACGGAGGAATTTCCCCTCTGCCAAAAACCGTTCCCTGGCTTCTGCCGATAGTTCGGTTGCCGCTTCGCTTTTTTCTATGAAAAGATTGATGTCCCGGATCAGGCCATAGTCCCACATTCCCCAGTTGTCGTAGTTGTACTCCTGGTTTTGGTGGCGCCAGTAGTCTCCCGCATTGCTGGCAAAAGCCTCGTCAAAATTGGCGTACTCCCACCAGTTTTCCACGCCTTGGTAGTCGGGCAGTCTGTTGTACAGATCTGCCAGGACGGAAAACACCAGGTCTTCATTCTCCCAAACCTGTTCCTCCTGGAGGATGTCGGTGGGCTCTCTGTCCAAAAACTGTTCGTTGTCGCAGCCCACAAATGCAATCAGCGAGCATAGCGCTATAAATTTCCACTTTTTCATTGTCATCATTTTGGGTTGGTTAGAAGGAAATGTTGAAGCCTACGTTGACCACCTTGTTCTGTGGATATTGGAGACCGTTTTCTTCAGCCACTTCTGGATCAATGCCCAGCTGGTGTACATTGTCCAGAGCGAACAGATTGTAAGTGCTTACAAACACCCGTGCCGTCTGCATCTTCCATTTGTTCAGCATTCGCTCCGGCAGGGTGTAGCCCAGCTCGAGCGTTCTCATTCTGAGGTATTTCACATTGGTCAGCCACCAGGTTGAGTTCTTGTTGTAGTTGCTGTGCCCGCCCGTGTTGAATCTCAGCGGGGGATTTTTGCCTGGTACCCATGGGGAGTTAATATCCAAGATATCTTCCCGGTGGTAGCGGTCGTCGTACATCGCAGCCAGCAGGTTGCCGCCGTTTTGGTAAGGCCATCTCATCTCCCAGTTTTGATTGTAGGAATACATGCCTCCGCCGGAGAAGTCCGCCGTAAGGTCAAACCCTTTGTAGGCAAAATTGAAGTTCAGGCCAAAGTTGACGATCGGCTGTCCTCCGGACTGGTAACCCACGGGGCGTTCATCGTAGCTGTCGATCTTGCCGTCGTTGTTCACATCCTTGTAGATCAGGTCGCCGGGCAGTAAGGTCTTGTTGCCCTGCCCGTCGACGTTGACAGGATAGTTGTTGATCTCCTCAAATGAGGTAAACTGGCCAATTGTCTCATACCCCCAAAAGATACTATTGTACCGGTCCTCACGTGAGTTTCGGTATTGATCCCAGGAGGAGCTGAAGGTAGGATTGTAGGATTCGAGGAATTTGCCGCGGGCATAGGAGACATTCCCGCCGATACGGAAGACGACATCGCCTGCTTTTCCATTCCAATTCACAGCAAGCTCGGCACCTGAGTGGGCATCCGTATTCAGGTTTTCGTCCGTCAGACCATAGCCTAGTTCCAGTGGGAGAAAGACGTCGTTTCTCACCCCGCGCAGTCCGGTTCTTTTTCTGTAGAAGTAATCCGCCTGGCCGGTGATCTTGCCTGATGCAAAGGAAAAGTCCACGCCGACGTCGGTCATGTTACTGACAAACCAAGAGAGGTTATCCACCGGCTGGCCGGTATTTGCGGAACCCGGGATGTTTTGACCATCTACGATCACGGTGGACACGCCGTAGATATATCCGGACATATAATCAAATGGGGTAATAAATCTCGAATCGTTTGAAGGGATTCCCATATTTATATTGTCATCACCAAGCTGCCCGTAAGACGCACGGATCTTCAACTCGTCCATGTTGAGGCGGGAAGTGAGATTGTCCATGAACCCTTCTTCGGAGATTCTCCATCCCGCGGAGACGGAAGGGAAAAAGCCCCAACGGTTGTCCGGAGAAAACTTCCAGGAAGCATCCGCTCTGCCCGCCAACTCCAGCAGGTATTTGCCTGCATAGTCGTAGTTGACACGCCCCACGTAGCCGATTCGGGCTTCTTCCTGTCGCTCGTCGTTGTAGGTGTCCACATCGGCAAACTTGATGATGTCCAAGTAGTTGTTGGTCGGTACTGAGTGGACGAAGTTGTACAGTCTCGTTCGCTGGATCCGTTCGTTCAGGAAGAGCGCTGAGACGTGGTGCTTTTCATTGAAAGTTTTGTCGTAGTTGAGCGACAGCTGCCATACATTCTCCATGATTTTCTCTTGGCCACGTCCACGGTACGGATTGTCATTTCCTCCGGATCGGAAGTATTCGTCTGTTTCAGGATTATAGCCATACACATCATAGGTGTATTCGAAGGTATTTTGCATGTTGTCCGCCAGATAGTAGGAGTACATTCCTTTGGCATTCAGTCCGGGGAGGATTTCATAATCCGCATTGAAGTTGGTCTGAATCACCTGCCATTTGTTGGTATAGAAGCCTGTACGGTCATAGTTCAACAGAGCCCAGTTGGTTTCGATGTTGCTGATATTGGCTGGATAATCGGGGTTGTCATTGGCATAGGGACGCTCGGTCGGCCGATTACGGAAAAGCGCAAATCTTGGCTGCCAGTAATCGTCCCCGCCCGGAACGCCGGGGTTGTTTCTTTCTTCGATCCGCCCGTTGATCTGTACACCTACGGTCAGCTTGTCCGTGATATCGGTAGTGACATTGGACTGGATGTTAGTCCTGCTAAACTCAAATTCATCGCTGAATACGGCCTTTTGGTCAAACCGCGTGGCGGAGATGTAATAGTTAGTCTTTTCAGACCCGCCCGATACCGACGCGTTGAAATTGCTCTGCGGTGCATTTCCTTGAATGATGAAATCGTTCCAGTCAAAAGATCGGTAGCCGTACTCGGTTCCTGCGTTCCATTTGGCGAGCTCTTCAGCTGTGATGTTCGTGCTGCCAAACTGGTTGATGTCCGCATCGGCTTTACCCAGCATCCATTCATAGGCGTCCACGCCCTCGGGAAATCTCGACCAGTTTTGCCAGCCATAGTAGCCGTTGATGTTGATCGTGGGATTTTCACCGCGTGTCCCCTGCTTGGTTTTCACCACCACGACGCCGTTGGCAGCCCGCGATCCATAGACTGCCGCGGCCGCATCTTTCAGGATCGTGATGCTTTCGATATCCGTGGGCGCGAGGTTGTTAAACTGCCCCTCGTCCTTTTGGATGCCGTCGATTACAAACAGTGGCGTTCCCATATTTCGGATCTGGAGCCAGGCTCCCGCGCCCGGTCGGCCGTCGGGCTGACGAAAGGACAAACCGGCCATCTTACCAGCCAAAGCGCCAGACACCGTTGCACTCGGCACCTTTTCAATATCGCGGCTGGTTACATTGGAGATGGCGCCGGTGATGGTCTCTTTTTGGCGCTCGCCATAGCCGACGACTACGACTTCCTCCAGGCTTCCGAGGTCACTTTCCATCGTGATCTTTAGATCTTCATCGCCTTCTATGACCAGTTCTTGAGTCTTGAAGCCGATAAAAGAAAGCCTCAGGATGGGCTCTTCTGAGGTAAGTGTAAGTACAAAATTCCCGTCAAGGTCGGTGACGGTACCATTGGTGGTGCCCCGCTCGAGGATACTCACGCCGGGCAGCGGCTCTCCGGAGCTATCTTCCAGCACTTGGCCCCGGATGACTCGCGAGGTCTGTGCAGAAAGCTCCGACAAAGAAAGCCAGCTCATACATAGTAGCAGAGTGGCTGTCATGAGAAGAAGTCTTTTCATGTAGGTTGGTTTTGGGTTAGAAATAGGTAGAAAATTGGTACTCGTTTTCGGCAATACTTTCTCCGAACGCCTCGAAAAGGCATCCCTTAGAAGTAGGAAAAGAAAAGTGGTACTGCGCCAGTCTGAGTTGACTGGGCGTATCGCCGGCGGATTCGGCTAGATTGGAGTGAGTCTTAGTGTCATGTGGCTATGTTGGGTTTAGTGAAAAATCAGTGGCATTGACATCCCGATTCCGATCAGGAAAAAGACGATTTATCTACAGCCTAAAAGTAAAATTTCCGTCAGCGGAGCTCTATCACAAAAACTCCAAAAAATGTAAGGTTTTCCGCTAGCGACGAGAGATAAGCTTGTTAAAAACGTCTTTTTTCAAAACATTATTTTGTATTTATAAAATTAGAGAATATTTATAGCTTGAGATGTCAGAAAATCCAGCCCAAATCAAAACTTACTACTGAATCTTTCGGCAAGGCCACGACCCGGCGCCGCAGACAATTTTGGACAGGAGTCGTGAAAAGAGCGCTTTTGTAACTTTTCGGTCAGCAAATGAAAAGAAATCGCCTATTTCTGTGCTCAGACTGTAAATATCAAACAGCAAACGAGCTCGCTGCAAGGTTTTTGATAATTTCAGCGCTACAACCCAAGATCCTATGACCTTGCCCAAAAGTCTGCCGGCAGGTTTTCTCAGCCTGTGTCTCCTTGTTTTCATAGTCGTCTCTGGACTGGCTCAGGATAAGCGCTACTATTTCCGGCATTATGACTCGACCTCCGGCCTGACAGACAATTCCGTCTTTTCCATCTTTCAGGACAGCCAGGGATTCATGTGGTTTGGCACCAAAGACGGATTGACGCGTTTTGACGGAAACGCCTGGAAAAACTACAACTCAGACAGCAAAGGTCCGATAGAAGATCGGCTTGGAAACAATTTTGTCTATTTCATCACAGAGAGCCAGGACAGTACACTTTGGGTCGGGACATCAGAAGGGCTGTACTTATTTGACCGGGAAAAAGAGAAGTTTAGACACTTCACCGATTCTACCTCGGGTGGTCATCGGATCGCGGGCACCATCTCCTCGATTGCCATGGATCAATCCGGCAACATGTGGGTGGCAAACTACATCGGCCTGTTCCGCTATAGTCCTCAGGATCAAAAACTGGAGCTTTTTGCCCATGATCCTGCCAAGGTGGGCAGTATTCCTTCAGGTAATGTCAACACCGTCAAGATCGATGAGCGCAATGAAGTGTGGGCTGCCATCACGGGCAAAGGCGTCGTGAGGTTTGTGCCGGCTTCCTCCACCTTTGTCCATTTCATCGATGAGGAGAATAGGTTGGCCGAGGACATCGTGCAGGGACTCCAGGATTGGGGTGAATTCATGATCATCGCAACAAAAAACGCGGGCATCAAAAAACTCGAAAAAAGCACGGGAATCATTACAGATTTACTTTCCAAAGATGAAAAGGGATCGCCGCTTTTTGTCAGAGAGATGCTGCCGATCAGCAAGAACGAACTGGCGATAGGTACGGAGTCAGGATTGTTTATCTATGACTTTGTGAAGAAAAGTTATCAACACATCCGGGAAAACAACAACGACCCCAACGCACTTTCAAACAATGCCGTCTACGCTATCTGGAAAGATCTAGAGGGAGGACTGTGGGTCGGTACCTACTTCGGCGGTGTCAATTACCTGCCAAATCAGCCTACCAAATTTGATCGGTTTTATCCCATCGCTGGGGAAAACACCATTACGGGCAAGCGGGTCAGAGAAATAATCGGTGCGCCAGACGGCAAGATGTGGATCGGTACAGAGGATGCCGGGCTGGATTTATTTGATCCTAAAGACAACAGTTTCTACCATTACCCCATTGGGCCCTCGTCCACCGAACTCTCTTATCATAACATACACGGGTTGGCGCAGCGTGACAATGAGCTTTGGGTGGGTACGTTCAGTCGTGGGATCAATGTCATCAACACAAAGACAGGATTCGTCAGGAAATACTCCTCCAAAACACCGAATTCAGAACTGCGCAGCGATGATTTTTTTTCAATACTGGTGGATAGCAAAGGCCAGATATGGACTGGAAGCACTGCGGGTCTTTATCGATATGACGACGAAAAAGATGCTTTTCAGCATATTCCCCAGATTGAGTACATCTTTATCTACGACATGCTGGAGGACAAGGATGGCATGCTTTGGATTGCTTCATACAATGACGGCCTGATCCGGTTTGATCCGGACTCGGGTGAAAAGCAATCCTTCCTACCCGACCCGACGAATCCCGAAAGTCTGCGCCATCACACGATCGTAGATGTATTTCTGGACTCGAAGCAAAAGCTCTGGGTAGCTACTTCAGGCGGAGGTTTTGCTAAATACGACAGCCAGAAGGGCTCCTTCACCTCCTATACCATCGCCGAGGGTTTTCCCACGAATACTTACTTCAACATCGTCGAAGACGACGAGGGTTTACTGTGGATAACTTCCAATAAGGGCTTGCTACGGTTTGATCCGGCGAAGGAGACCTTCCTGCTCTATGACAGGACAAACGGTCTGATGTCCAGCGGCTTCAACTACCAGTCTGGATACAAAGCCGAGGATGGCACCCTGTACTTCGGAACCCTCGATGGATTCATCGCCTTCAAGCCAAGCCAGTTTGAAACGTACAATTTCCAGCCGCCTTTGGTGTTTACGGGTATCCAGCTTTTCAATCAGGAAATCCCGATCACGGAAACCGATGGCATCCTGAGCAAAGCCATCACCTATACAGATAAAATCACCCTTGCCGCAGACCAAAACTCGTTGAGTTTTGACATCGCCTCCCTAGGATATACCAACGCCATGAATCAGAACATCCGGTATCGAATGGAAGGATTCGAGAAAGAATGGCAGAAGATGAACGATTCCCAGAAGATCTTCTATTCCTATCTGCCTCCCGGAGACTACGAGCTGGTCGTGCAGTCAAACCTACCGATCGAAGGCGCGGAGGCTGAGGAAGCGAGGCTGATTATCGAGATCCTCCCTCCATTCTACAAGACTCCGCTGGCCTATTCCATCTACCTGCTCCTGACGATATGGATAGTCTATTGGCTGGTTACGCTGTACAAAACACGGATGAACAACCGCCATCAAGTACAGCTCAATCTACTGGAGGCCGAAAAGGAAAAAGAGCTCTACGAAGCCAAGATCGAGTTTTTTACCAACATCACCCATGAGATTCGTACTCCGCTGACACTGATCAAAGGGCCGCTGGAGGATATCCTGAGCAAGGATCGCAACTGTGATCCGGAGGTAAAAAATGACCTGTTGATCATCGAGAAAAATACCAATCGACTGATCGACCTCAGCAATCAGCTGCTTGACTTTCGCAAGACCGAGCAGCGGGGATTTAAGCTCAGCTTTCTCAAGACTGAGATCAGCGGGATCATCGATGAGCTATATGATCGGTTCAAAGTGACCGCCAATCAATCAGGACTGAACTTCACGCTGGAAAAACCCGCAGCGGCGCTTTTTGCGGACGTGGACCGGGAAGCGGTCACCAAGATCCTCAGCAATCTCCTGATCAATGCCCTGAAAAATGCCGAAAGCATGATCCACATCCACTTGATCTATGATCCGGCTCACCCCAGTCATCTCCAGATCGAGATCTCAAATGACGGTTTCCTCATACCGGATGAATTGGCGGAAAAGATCTTCGAACCTTTCTTCCAGATAGACGACACCTCCAATTCAAAGTCAAAACAAGGGACTGGACTCGGCCTGCCTCTTGCAAAGTCCCTCGCAGAGATGCATCATGGATCGCTCCGAACAAACACTCAGGGCAATCTCAACCGATTTGTGCTGGAGCTTCCCGTCAAGCAAAAAAATGCCATACACTTTGACGAGGAAAACGAAACGCCAACGGATGTCAAAATCATCGAAGAGAAGGAAGGTTTTCCGCCAAAACCCCAGAAAAAGTCTAGCCTTCCAGCGATTCTGTTGGTAGAAGACAACAGAGAGCTGCTACAATTTCTCGGAGATAAACTGAAAGGAAACTATGTGATCCACAAAGCTGCAAACGGCATATCGGCCTTGGAAGTGATGAAAAAAGAACCCATCGATCTGGTCATCTCGGACGTGATGATGCCCGAGATGGATGGGTACAAGCTGTGTGAGCACATCAAATCCGACCTAGCCACCAGTCACATTCCGGTCGTGCTGCTGACTGCCAAAAATAACATCAACGCGAAGATCACCGGCTTGGAAATGGGCGCGGACGTCTACTTGGAGAAACCCTTTTCGCTTGAATTCCTCTACCTCCAGATCAAAAATCTCCTCCAACACCGGGATCAGATCAAGAAAGCCTTTGCCAGTCTTCCTCTGGTAAATTCGGATACCATCGCACATACCAAGGCCGATGAAGACTTCCTTCATAGGATCAATGAGGCAATCCTGGCAAATATTGAGAACGAATTCTTCGGTGTCTCCGAGCTTGCCGAGCAGCTGCACATGAGCCAGTCCAGTCTGCTGCGCAAGATCAAAGGAATCTCCGAACTCACGCCAAATGGCTACATCCGACTGGTCAGGTTGAAAAAGTCGGCAGAGCTACTTCGCGACGGAGTCCACAGCATCGCCGAGATCAGCGAGATGGTCGGCTTCAACAGTCCGAGCTACTTCACCAAATGCTTTCAGAAGCACTTCGGCGAGCTGCCGAAGGATTTTGTGAAAAAGCCGGATGTGCTGTAGCTCATGGTCTGAGCACACAGCCCGCTTTAAATCCCGATTAAAGTCGCTCACTCCGAAAATTGGAAGAAGAAATCCATTCGTTGAAAATCAATCAATTGCCAAAACCATGAAAAATCAAAAAGAAGGGAATTTGCTATTTTTTGAAGGTTTGTGACTAATCGAAAAGCTCGTCGATCGGTAGTTTTACAGCCCAACTTGAGCCAAAGTATGTACTTTAGGCTAGCGCCATTTTGATAAACCCTATTAACCCGAATTAATCATGCGATTAAGTAGAACCTGCAATCATCTCCGCCTGCTGATTGCGACTATTTTCCTCAGTCTCAATTTCTCCCATCTTGCTTCAGCATCCAATCCAAAGCCGGATCCCAGACGTGCTGAAGTACTTTTTCTCGGGCATGCCAGCGAGCATCACAACTCCCGACTCTATGTCCCTTGGCTGGCTACAGCACTTTTCGAAAGCGGCATCAACATCACCTACACCGAGAACCTCGAAGACCTGAATAAGGAAAACCTGGCCAAGTACGATGGCTTGGTCATCTACGCCAATCACGATGTGCTTTCCAAAGATCAGGAAGCGGCCATGAAAGGCTTCGTGGAAGGTGGCAAAGGACTTATTCCTCTACACTCTGCCGCCGGCTGCTTCAAAAATTCCGATTGGTACATTGAGACGATTGGGGGTCAGTTTGCCTCTCACGGAGAAGGCGAATTTACCGGAGAGATCGAGGCACCGGATCACGCGGTCATGAAAGGCTTGAAGCCGTTCGCGACTTGGGACGAAACCTACGTGCATCAGCGCGTCAATCCTGACATGACGCTGCTGACGGCGCGCGTCGAAGGCGATCAGCGCGAACCTTACACTTGGGTTAGAAACGTTGGCAAAGGCCGCGTCTTCTACACCGCTTACGGACACGATGAGCGGACTTGGAAGACCGAAGGATTTTTGGCTTTGGTGAAAAATGGCATCTTCTGGGCAATGGGCGACGCTGTCCAAGCCAATGTCACGGCCTTGAACATCCCGGATGTATCGATCTACGAGGAGACTATCTCTGACTTTACCGCCAGATATGAGGTGCCAAAGATGCAGGAAGCTTTGGCTCCCGAAGAATCTAAAAAACTGATCCAGAAACCTGTTGATTTCTCGATTGAGCTCTTTGCCTCCGAGCCGGATATCCAAAATCCCATTGCCATGGCTTGGGACGAGAAAGGCCGACTCTGGATCGTAGAATCTGTGGATTATCCAAATACTTTCGTAGAAACTGACGGTGAAGCCAATGACCGTATCAAGATCTGTGAAGACACCGACGGCGATGGCAAGGCTGATAAATTCACAGTCTTTGCAGATGGGCTGAATATCCCGACCAGCATGGTCTTCGCCAATGGCGGGATTGTCGTGTCGATGGCGCCGGACTTTGTCTTCATGAAAGACACCGACGGCGACGACGTGGCTGATGTCAAAGAAGTCATCATGACTGGCTGGGGCAAAAATGACACCCACGCAGGTCCGTCCAACTTGCAATATGGCTTTGACAATAAGATCTGGGGCGTAACCGGCTACTCGGGATTCAACGGCACAATCAACGGGGAACGAATGAGTTTTCCACAGGGAATCTACCGATTGGATCCTGACGGAAAAGACTTTGAATACCTCGCCGGCTCCAGCAACAACACCTGGGGACTTGGATTCTCCGAGGACAACAACGTTTTCATGTCCACTGCCAACAATACGCATGCGGGCTACTATTCCATCCCCGCGAAGTATCTGCAGCGCGCATTTCCCAAAGCTGGTGAAGGTGAGATCTCTCCGGAGTTTGAGATCCAGCCAATCCAGAAGATCGACGGGCACTACGATGCGCACGCGATGACTCCAAACCTGAGACAAGTCGATGTCGTCGGCGGATTCACTTCAGCCGCTGGCTTTAGATTGTACACCGCCCGTGATTTCCCGAAGGAATACTGGAACCGGATCGCTTTTGTCAACGAGCCGACGATCCGATTGACGCACAATGCGATCATCGAACCTAAGGGCGCGGGCTTCAGCGAAAAAGACGGCTGGAACTTCCTAGCGAGCTCGGACGAATGGTTTGGGCCGGTGCAGGCGGAAGTCGGTCCGGATGGCGCCGTTTGGGTAGCTGACTGGTACAATTTCATCATCCAGCACAACGTATTCGTGGAGCGCCAGGCCCCATCGAGGATGATCTTGCCCTTTGAAGACCAACCGCATGGACAGGGAAATGCCTTCCAAAGCAAGCTTCGGGACACCAACCACGGTCGAATCTATCGGGTAGTCTACAAAGACGGAAGCGGCAACAAGCCGATGAAACTTTCGAAGGAAGATCCAAAGTTGCTGATCGCAGCCCTGGAAAACGACAACATGTTCTGGAGAATGACCGCACAGCGCTTGCTCGTGGAGTCAGGAAACAAGAATGTATTCGGCGATCTGTATCAGATCGTCAATGACAAATCTGTGGATGAAATCGGCCTGAACAGCCCGGCGGTTCACGCGCTCTGGACACTGGACGGCCTAGGGGCTTTCGAAGCAACTAACGCCGAGGCTATCAAAGTAGCCACCGCTGCACTGACACATCCCGCCGCGGGCGTGAGAAAAGCCGCCATCGCGGTCTTGCCTGCAGATCAGGCTACCACGCAAGCGATCCAAACAGCCGGATTGACCAAAGACAAAGACCTGAATGTACGAATGCATGCGATCCTGAAGCTGGCGGAAGTTCCAGGCAGCGCCGAAGCCGGAGCGATGCTTTACCAAGCGAGTTTGGATGAAGCAAATGCCAAAGACGACTGGTTGCAGAAGGCGATCTTTGCGGCAGCTGCTCAGCAGGGAAAATTCTTCACCGACGCAATTGGCTCTGACAAAACTGACCTAACCAGCCGTCTGACCACGGCTGTGGCAAATGAGAAATATGAATTGGGACGAAGAAGCAACCTTCAGTTCTCTCCGGATGTAAGCGGCAAAGCTGTTTCCATTTCCACACAGATTTCAAAGCGAGGAGAGAATGAATCCTTTGGTGTGATCGCCGCACATGGTGATTCACAAAATGGCTACTCTTTCTATCTGGAAGAAGGAAAATTACACTGGATGGTGAAGCAAGACGGAAAGACTTTCGAAGCCGTGACCAGCCAAGCGCTTCCTGAGAGCTACGAGACACAGGCTACCATCGGCCAAGACGGAAAAATGGAAATCCTCGTGGATGGCAAATCCGTGGCCTCAGCCCAAGCAACCGGCGCATTCAGCGGCAAGCTAGCTCCCAGCCTAAGAACCGGCCGTGACTTCGGTGGCGACCGAAACGTTGGCTCTTACAAAGACGAATTTGGCTTTGAGGGCAACCTGAGAAATGTAGTAGTAGAGTTAAAATAAGCATACCATGATTAAAGCGACCCTTTTTCCCATTGCTATAGCATTGCTGATGGGGAACCGGTTTTATGCACCGGAAGATGCGAAGACCGCCGAGTCTATCACCCTTTGCGAAGCAAAACCAAGTATTGAAAACACAAACCAACCAACAAATGCTGTCCGCGTCGAGCGAAATACCGCGGAAAGGGCGACGACGATTGTGATAGAGATCGTCCCTGAGATGATGAAGTTTGACTTGGCGAGCTTCAAGGTGAAAGCCGGAGACAAGATCACCCTGGAGATCGACAATCTGGACGGCATGCAGCACAACCTGCTGATTGCCAAGCCAGGTACGCTGGAGAAAGTCGGTGCCGCCGCCGATGCGATGCTCCGTGATCCCAAGGCGTCAGAGAAATTCTACGTTCCGGAGATTCCTGAGGTGCTCTTTGCTACCAAGATGATCGGGCCGCAGGAGTTGTACACGTTGACTTTCACTGCTCCGTCTACTCCGGGGAAATATCCGTTCGCCTGCACATTCCCCGGTCACTGGCGGATGATGAATGGAATCATGATCGTGGAATAAAGCCCATTGTCGGGTGTTGGATGACTGATGCTGGATGTCGGAAACTGTCAGACTGAGCGGAGTCGAAGCCACTTCGAAGTAGTTATTATCATTTCACAAATTCTAAAACTTACAACCCAAAATATGAACCTTAAAAACACAATCATTCCTTTTCTGAGCCTTATACTGGTTTTTGGAATCTCCATGAGCCTATTGGCAAAAGACAATCCGGCCAAAAAACCAATCAAAGTCCTGATGGTTGGCGGCGGTTCTTCGCACGATTTTGACAAGTGGTACAAAGGCGCTGACGTGGCTACTTTGGAAAGAGATGGCTTGGCAGAAGTGACCTACACCGATGATCCGACGACTATCTTGCAACACCTTTCGGATACAGATGTCCTCTTTTTGGCAAACAATCAACCGATCGCAGATGATGCGACACGCAAAGCGATCTTTGCTTTCGCAGAAGCTGGAAAAGGTCTGATCCTGGCGCACCCGGCGATCTGGTACAACTGGAACGACTGGCCAGAATACAACAAAACAATGGTCAGCGGAGGCTCCAGAGGCCACAACAAGTATGGCAATTTCAATGTCGATCTGACCGAAAAGCATCCCGTGACCAAAGGCCTTCCCGCCCATTTCTCATTGGATGACGAGCTTTACTACTTCAAAGTAGACACCGCCGGCCCGGGAATCGAAATTCTCGCCAACGCCAGCAATGCCGAGACAGAGCCTTTCCCGTCTATCTTCATCGTGAAAAATCCCAAAGCCAAGATCGTCGGCATCGCCTTGGGTCATGACGCGGCCTCTCACGAACTGGAAGCCTATCAGACGCTTATCAGAAATGCTGTGAAATGGGCCGCAAATTAATTCGCTAATAAAATGCCCCGGTCTGTGTCTCCACAGACCGGAAATAAAAATGAGTTTCAATCCCCTTGAATCTTTTTTTCAACCCTAAAATCAAAACCTAAAGCATACACCAATGAGTCAAAAACAAATCACCGTAGTTATAGTCGGACTGGGTTTCGGCAAAGAGTTTATCCCAATCTATCAAGCGCATCCAAACATCAAAGCCGTCGGTATCTGTACCAGAAACCCGAAGACCATCGATGAACTTGCCACCAAATTCAACCTGGACAGGAATCTCTGCTTTACCAATTTCGAAGATGTGCCAAAGCGCGATGACGTGGATGCGATTCATATCGTGACTCCGGTACCGGATCACGCCAGAATGACGCTGGCTTCTCTGAATGCCAATAAGCACACGGCCTGCACCATTCCGATGGCCATGACCAAGGAAGATTGTGCAGCCATCGTGGATGCCAAGAAGAAGTCAGGCAAAGTCTATATGATGATGGAAACTGCGCTTTACACCCGCGAGTTTTTGTACGGACTGAATCTGGCAGAAACTGGCCAGTTGGGCCGAATTCAGATGGTGAGAGGCTCGCACATCCAGGATATGAGCATGCCGGGCTGGGATGAGTATTGGAAAGGGTTCCCGCCGATGCTGAACGGTACGCACGCGATTTCCCCACTTTTGCGGATCAACAATACCAAAGCTGAGACTGTGGTTTGCCACGGTTCTGGTCGCTTGAGCGATGATCTCGCAAGCCGATATGGTTCGCCATTTGCGATGGAGACGGCCACTTTTACCCTGAAAAACTCAGACGTAATCGCCGAAGCTACCCGTTCACTTTTCGATGTGGTCCGTCAATACCGTGAGTCTTACGATGTGTATGGCACCAAGATGTCCTTCGAATGGGAGCAATTGGAAGATGAAAGCCATGTGATCTTTGATGGGGGAGAAAATGCCCGAAGAATCGATGTGCCAGACACGGATGAGTTACTGATCGAGCCGATCAAGCACTTCACCAAGAGACAGACGATCGACGATCCTAATCACGTGTCGTTCCTGCAAGGTGCCGGACATGGAGGATCGCACCCGCACTTGGTGCAGGAATTCGTCGCTGCAATCGTGGAGGGAAGAGACTCCGCAGTCGATGCCACTACTGCCGCCAACTACACTTGCGCCGGAATCTGCGCACATGAGTCTGCAATGAAGGGCGGCGAGAGAATCCAGATTCCAACTTTTGATTGATCAAAGATGCAATTTGGAGTAAGTACATTTCTATGGGTGTCGCCTTTCGACACCCATTCTTTTGACCTCGTACACAAGGTCAAAGAGATGGGTTTTGACATCATCGAAGTCCCTGTGGAGGATAAAGATCTGGTGGACTGGGATGCACTGAAAAAGCTGACTGACCAACTTGGTCTGAAAGTAAGCATCAGCGGAGCCTTCGGCGCTGACCGCGATATCTCCAGCGAAGATCCCGCGATCCGTGCGAACGGATTGAAATACATCGAGGATTCGATCAAGATCGCCGCAAAGATGGGCAGTCCATTATTTGGCGGACCGCTCTATTCTGCCGTAGGAAAGCTGCGCTCCATCTCTGCAGATCAGAAAAGGCAAGAATTCAACTGGTGTGTGGATAACTTGAAGAACGCCAGCAAAACGGCAGAGGAATACGGAATTACATTGGGCCTGGAGCCGCTCAACCGCTTTGAGAGTGACATGGTCAACACGGTGGATCAGGCGCTTGAAATCGTGAAAGCCGTGAATTCCCCTTTCCTGAAAATCCAGCTGGATACCTTTCACAACAACATCGAGGAGAAAAATATCGCTACCTCGATCCGCAAGGTTGGCAAAGATTTGCTTTGCCATGTGCAGGGAAATGAAAGTGATCGGGGCACTCCCGGCACCGGAAATCTGGCTTGGGATGAGATCAAAGAAGCCTTGGAGGAAATCGGCTACGACGGAGCGATTGTGATCGAAACCTTCGGTGCTGTGTCTAAGGAAATGGCAAAAGCTACCTGCATCTGGAGGCCGTTGGCTAACAGTCCCGACGAACTTGCAAGCGAAGGCTTGGCTTTTTATAAGAAGCATTTTCATAAGTAAATGAAAATTCGCAGCCGTGGTCTGTGCGGACACAGACCACTGTATCTATGAGAACACAACATTCTCAAAGCCCGGATCAACCGTTAAACCATGAACTTAACTCACCTCCTCATCACCGCTTTTTGGCTTAGCCTGAGCTACTTTTCAGCCCCTGAGAAAAGCCCGATTTTACTCGCTGACCCGACGATTTTCTACCATGACGGCAGCTACTATCTCTATGGTACGAGCGGTCATGATTCTAATCGTGGCTTTGAAGTGTATGTGTCAAAAGACTTGAAATCTTGGAAGAGATCTGAGAAAAACGATACCTACGCACTTAAAAAGGGGGAGTCCTATGGTGACAAGGGGTTTTGGGCACCTCAGGTTTTTGAGTTTGAAGGCACGTTTTACATGGCCTACACCGCCAATGAGCACATTGCCATCGCAACTTCCGAGAGTCCGCTGGGGCCTTTTACCCAGAACGAAAAGAAAGATTTGGAAGCTCCCATGAAGCAGATTGATCCCTATGTCTTTATCGACACTGATGGAAAAAAGTACCTCTATCATGTGCGATTGTCAGAGGGCAACCGGCTGTTCGTCGCAGAACTCAAGGATGATTTCTCGGGGATCAAAGCCGAGACTTTGACATATTGCTTTCATGCCGAGGAAGCTTGGGAAAACACCCAAAATGTAGATTGGACGGTCTCTGAAGGTCCTGCAATCATCAAGCACGATGACTTGTATTACTTCATCTATTCGGCCAACGACTTCCGAAATCCCGACTACGCGGTAGGCTATGCTGTGAGTAAAAGTCCAATGGGACCTTGGACAAAAAGCCCGCGCAATCCGATTTTTGACAAAGGCGACGCCGGAATCAACGGTCCCGGTCACGGCGATTATTTTGTAGACGCGAAGGGGCAATTGCAATATGTGCTCCATACACACAGTTCCGATGAGAAAGTGGCCCCAAGAAAAACGGCCTTGATCGAACTGGAATTTGTAAAAAATGGCAGTGAAGCAGATCTTTTGGAAGTAAAGAAAGGGAGCTTTAAATTTCTTGAGGTAGATTGAAAGAAAGACCAATGTCAGGTGTCTCACCTTTCGAACTTCCCAACTCTCGTTGGTCAGGTGCTCAGGGTGACAAGCCTGTCAGTTTGATTGGAGTCGAGACCTTTAATACCATCCTTAATCTATGACCCCAAAACCCCTCATCCTCATGCTTGGCTGCTTCGACACGAAAGGCGAGATCTTCGCTTTTCTGAGAGCTTGTCTGCTTGAGCAGGGAGCCGACGTGCTCACGGTAAATGTGGGCGTGATGGGTTCTACGACAATTTTTCCC
Organism: Algoriphagus terrigena DSM 22685; assembly: GCF_000429445.1. Taxonomy (GTDB): domain Bacteria; phylum Bacteroidota; class Bacteroidia; order Cytophagales; family Cyclobacteriaceae; genus Algoriphagus; species Algoriphagus terrigena. The sequence continues at coordinate 99,724 of NZ_AUBW01000008.1, read as the reverse complement.
GTAGACGTAGACGCCGATGAAGTGTGTAAAGCCGCCGGACAAATCCTGGAAGTCATCCGTAACAACAATGATCGCGGAGCTGCAATGGACGTCATGGGACGGGGAGCGGCGAAGATCTCGGCGGAATTACTGGCTAAAAAGGCTTTCAAAGCCGTGATCGGAATGGGTGGCGGTAGTGGCACTTACGTCACGCTAAAATCCATGCAATTCTTGCCCTTGGGACTGCCAAAAATCTGCATCTCCACCCTTGCGAGCAAAGATCTATCTGATCTTATCGGCGTGAAAGACGTGCTGCTGATGCCATCCGTCGTAGATGTCGCCGCCTTGAACAGCATCATCAAGCCCATCATCCAGCAGGCTTCCGCAGCCGTGGTTGCCATGAGCAAGCTCCAAATCCAAAACGACACGATCCAAAGTAAAAGAATCGCAATCAGCGTGTTTGGCAATACAAATGCCTGCGTCGATCACTGCACTGCAATTCTGGAATCCCGAGGGTACGAAGTGATGACTTTTCATGCAAATGGCCTGGGTGGAAAAGCGATGGAGAGCCTAGCAATGGAGGGGTGTTTTGCAGGAGTGCTGGACATTACGACCACGGAACTTGCGGATGAACTTTGCGGGGGAGTCTGCAGTGCTGGCCAGAACAGATTGGAAGCCGCGGGAAAATTGGGAATCCCCCAAGTAGTGGTGCCGGGTTGCTTGGACATGGTCAATTTTGGAACCATGGATTCCGTGCCGCAAAAATATAAAAACCGTCAATTGTATAGTTGGGTGCCCACAGTCACGCTGATGCGGACCAATGAAGATGAAAACAAAGCGCTGGGGAGTATCTTGGCTGAAAAACTCAATCAAGCCACCGGAAAAGTGAGCGTCCTTTTTCCGAAAAAAGGACTTTCCCAAATCGACTCCGAAGGAAATGTGTTTTACAATCCAGCCGTGAATCAAATACTTTCAGACTCAATTGAGAAGAATTTGAATTCCGACATTGCCTTTGTCAAATTGCCTTTTCATATCAACGACAGGGCTTTTGCTGAAGAAGCGGTGGAAAGGTTGTTGGAGATGATGAATTTTTAGAGATTGTGAGATTTAGAGAATGGTTGTAAACCGCTGTGTTCTCGGGAATTCTCTGTGAACTCTGCGGTTAAACGGAAAAATAGAAACAACAAAAAGTATAAACTATGCCAAATCCATGGACAGGAAAGGGTAATCCCTATACGAGACAGGAAGTTAGAGACCGACTTAAAGACACCCTGGCGCAGAGAAAAGCCATCATCGCCGCCGGAGCAGGAACCGGTATCTCAGCCAAATTCATCGAAAAAGGCGGGGCTGACCTGCTGATCATCTACAACTCCGGCCGATTCAGGATGTCAGGTCACGGCTCTACTGCCGGACTGATGGCGTATGGCGATGCTAATGCGGTAGCGATGGAAATCGGGGAATTTGAAGTGCTGCCTGTCGTGGAAGAGATTCCCGTGATCTGCGGTGTGCACGGCTCTGATCCACGCAGACGGATGTGGCATCATTTGCTGAAAGTGAAAGAAATGGGCTTCTCTGGCATCAACAATTTCCCGACGCACTGCATTGTCGACGGACATTTCCGCCAGGTGTTGGAAGAGACTGGTATGGGCTTCGACAAGGAAGTGGAGATGGTGAGAATCGCCAATAAGATGGATTTGTTTTCCATCGTCTATGTGGCTTCTCCTGAGGATGCGAGGCAGATGGCAGAAGCTGGTGCGGATGCTATCATTTCCCACGTCGGCACCACTGTTGGGGGCTCCATCGGAGTGACTGGAGCGAGCTGCAGCATGGATGAAGCCATCGCCCGTACCAATGAAATCGTCGCGGCAGCCAAGGCCGTCAATCCCGATTTGTTTTTCCTCGCCCACGGCGGCCCGATCAATACCCCGGACGATGTCCGGATTGTATTGGAAAAAGCGGATGTGCATGGATTTGTCGGCGCGTCTTCTCTGGAAAGAATGGGCGTGGAGGAATCACTGACGAATCTGACGCGGGAGTTTAAAAAGCTGACCATTGAGTGATTATTTGGCCTTTTAAGGTGTGATCTTATACTCAGGTGCAAAGTTATCCACAAGCATTTTGTATTTTCAGTGCCTACCTTCCACTTGCAAGATGAAACTTTTAACTGCTGCTATCCTCTTTCTTTTGCCGTTGTTCGTCTGCCTGGGTCAGCAGCGAATCCTCGAATCCGCCCTCGTCCAGGCCGAAAGCAATGGCTTCTCAGGAGTCGTCTTGGTCGCATCCGACGGCGAAATCCTGATGGAAAAGGCCATGGGCAAACGGACTTTTGAGGAAAACATCCCCCTCCAGACCGGGGACATCTTTGAGCTCGCATCGCTCTCCAAAGAGTTTACGGCTATGGTGATCATGATCTGCGAGGAAAAGGGAAAGTTGGATTTTGACGATCCGGTGGAAAAGTACCTGGACATTCCCTACAAAGGAATTACAATTCGCCACCTGCTGACACATACCAGCGGCTTGCCGGACTATCAGGAGGTCATGGACGAGTATTGGGACAAAACCAAGGTGGCCGGCAATCCGGAGATCTTAGAGTATCTGCGAAAGTATGCTCCGCCAAAGCTTTTCGAGCCGGGTGAAGAATACCAATACAGCAACACGGGCTATGTGTTGCTGGCGAGCATCGCCGAGAAGGCCACCGGAAAAGATTTTGTAGCCCTTTCGCGGGAGTGGATCTTTAAGCCCCTGGATATGACCTCCACCGACATCAGAAGTCTTGCCGAGAAGGTTGGCGTCATAAACTTTGCCGCAGGCCACCTCCAGGACAGCCTCGAAAACTATGTAAACGCAAACAAATTTCACGAATCGGACTACACCGTCTGGCTTGGCAACCGCAAAGGTCCTGGAAGGGTGAGCAGTAATGTCGAAGATTTGCTGAAATGGGATCAGGCGCTCTATACCAAAAAACTGGTGAGCAAGGAGACGCTGGAACAAGCCTTCTCTCCCTATGTGCTCAACGACGGCACAAGGAGCTATTACGGCTTTGGTTGGGAAGTCGAGCCGAAAAGTCCCTTCGGAAAGATGGTTATGCACACTGGCGACAATCCTGGCTATAAGACGATCATCGTCCGATTTATCGAAGAAAACAAAACCATCATCGTCCTCAACAACAACTATCATCCCGATCAAATGAAGCTCGTCGAAGCGGCGACACTTTCGCTGAGGAAGTGGTGATGGTATTGAAAAATTGAAAGATTCCTCAATAAAGGAAAAGTTTCTCCATAGTATCAGTTGCTGTCTTCAATCGTTTTCTCCGATCTCCAGAAACAACCAGAAACGGAAAACCGCTCTCCTGAGCCAGCTGCAGATATTTATCAAAAAAATACTGCCTCATCTCCAGCTCCGGATATTCTCGTTGTGGATCGGGAGTCCAAGGCAGATCCGTGTCGGTCAGCAGAATCAGATCGTATTTTCTCTTTTCAATTTGATCCATCACCCAGGGATCAGTGTTCCCAAAACGATGTTCTGACCAAATGTGGATAACTCTCAGATCCGTATCGACAAAAAGGAATTTTTCCGCAGTTTCGGCGAGTTCATCTTCGGCTTTGACTTGACCTTTTCCTATTTCCAAAAGGTCTTCGTAGCGATACGGACGATTGATTTTCTCCAAATACTCCCGGGCAAATTCGGGAACCCAGGGCTCGCCAAAATGGCTGGCCAAGTCTTCGGCCAAGGTACTTTTCCCCGTCGACTCGGGTCCCAAGATCAGGATGCGTTTAGGCTTTTGCATACGTTTTGGCAGATTTGATCCAAGCTACAAGTCCCATCGCGGCCAGAACTGTAAAAACCAGGTATTGGAAAGACGTCAGCACCAAGTCCTTGTAAAAGTAAAGCGGAATAGATACCAAGTCCGTCAGCAGCCAAAAGTACCAGTTTTCCACCTTCTTTTTGGCCATCAGCCACATCCCAACAAAAGCCGAAGCCGTCGTAAAAGAGTCCCAATACGGCACATCGCTGTCGGTGAAATTGTCCAACAAGTAGGCAAGCAGCGGGTAAGAAATGAAAAACAAGGCGACTGACCCTAGCCAGCCTTGACCGTTCAGCCAAGTGACCGGAAGGACGGTTTCGTTCTCCTTAGGATGCGTCCAGACATACCAACCGTAGATTGACATGCCAAAATAATAGGCATTGATGCCCATGTCTGCATAGAGCTTGTACTCAAAGCAGATCCAGACATAAATCGAGGTGGAGATAATGCCCGTCGGGTACACCCAGATATGCTCCCTCATGGAATAGAATACCGAAGCGATTCCAAAAAATACCGCAAAAGCCTCCAGCCAGGTCATGTTTTGAAGGCCCTCGGCAAATCCATCTAGGAGAAACTGGAAATCCATGCCCCGAAATAACGAATTTTTAAACCCGGACTATGCATTAGGTTTCGTTATGAGGGCTGAAATTGCAAGAAAATCAGGCTGTTTGGAGACTGAGGCATAGCACCGCTATGGTGAAGTCGAAAACAGCGACTTAGTGGCTGATTTTGAAGCAATTCCAGCCCATAGCAGAATTGCTAATGCATATTTCGGGTTAAACTAATCGGCGTCCGTGAAGAGGCAAAGAAGCCTGGCGGAATTCTGGAAATCCGCCAGGAAAAATTATCGTGGAAAATGGGTCAAAGGCGCACCATCTCTTGCTTTCTTGGCAAAATCCGCAGGAATCGCCGCCGATGGCGTATTGGTCACATAGACCGCAAAGAGCGAGTTCGAGACGAAAGTGCCGTGGTTGGGCTCCAGGGGAAGTGGAAACTCCGCTTCGATTCCACCATAGATATATCCAACGAGGATCTTCTTTCCCGCAGGAAATTTATCGAGCTGGAGGACGCCATTGGCAAAAGCCAAGCCTTCGGATACCAGAGCGGGATTTTCTATAAAAGGAATACTAGATCCCAACAATCGGTTGTTTACAATCGGATCTGGTAAGATGTATTCGTGGTAAGACCCGTCAGCGGAGTGCTGGAAGGTACTCACGTCCGAGATGAAAGGAAAACCGTCATTTCTTCCCTGCGCGGTGACCGTGTCAAAGGCGGCCTTCTGGCCGGGAGTCTGATTATAGTAGTAGGAGCTGATCCCGCCAAACAATGTGTGATACACCGAAGTATCCTGAGCAGATGCCTGATAGATGGTGATAACCGGGCACTCGTATTGGCTAAATCGCTGATGAACCGTGGAATCCATGCTGACAGTTCCCGGCCCGGAGATGTAGATTGGATAATCATACGCACCGATAATCCCCGGTTTGAAGACTCCTCCAAGTGCCGTGATATTTGGAGTACCCGTTAATGGATCGATACTTTCGAGGATATTTCCATCTCTCCGGTGAAAAGGCTGGTCGCTCCCTGAGTTGGTGCTGGCTCCGTAGACTGTGATCTTTAGAGTTTGCGGATCGAGACGAAAGGTTCGGTACTGATTGGAATACTCCTGGGTAAAATCTGAACCTCCAAACGCCCGGTATTGCCCGTCAAACTTTTGCCCAAAAACGAGGTAAAAGCTTCCGTTCAAAAAGATCAGATCCCCGCCTGTGATTGCCAACCGATCATCCTTACCGATCTTCATCAGCGCCTGAACGGTCTGGGCCGAGGCTCCGCTTTTGATCGCGTTTGCCATATCTTCCAGCTTGAACTGGATCACGGTGCCAAAGGTCGTCATGTCAGATCCGTCTGCCTTCCAGCCGTAGCCACCGATCAAGTACATGAAGTCAGACGCTTCGTCATGATAGGCCTGGAGATTGGTCGATTGCAATGGAGCGGAAAAGTCATCGCTGAGTTGCTTGACATCAAAAGACCACTGGTCTCCAGCCACCGGATCGATGATGAAGAGGAAATTGTTCGCGCTGTCTTTGACAAAATTGTTGGCCGGAGCACCACTGAAAGTATGCAAGCCTTGTCTTCTACCTCCGGCAATGAACAATTCTCCAGCCGCTGTCACCGCAGCAGCGTAGGACTGAAGCTTCGGAAGCTGAGGTTTTCCACTGAAAGCTTGCTCCTCAAATTCAATGGTAAAAGGCAGCGCGTTGGCAATCGCATTGGTGTCCAAGACAACTTGGGAAACCAATTCTTCGGGAGACGCCTCGTTTGAGGACGTTTTATCCGGTGAGCAGCTCGAAGCTACGATCGCTCCAAGCCCAACTAGAAGGAATAATCTCAGAGACTTTTTCATGAATTGGGAGGGACAATAGGTGTATTGATCAGATTTAAGATGTAATAAAAGATCGTCAGGACACGGGCCGGAGACATATCCCGAGTCACTGGCATGTATCTCGGATCCGTGATATCCCGGCTCATGTAAAAGCCGATGGCTCCCCGATCTATACCCAATGGACCTGGCTGCGCGCCATAGGCGACCCACGGCGGATTGAGCGCAAAAGTCTGGAAGGAAGGAAAATCGCTCAGGTTGATCTTCTTGGTCATACCGGGAAAAAGCTTCACGAATCCAGCAAACAAGTCTTGGATTTCATCCCATGTAGGATTTTCATTTACCTTATAATCCGACCAAGCCAAGCAAGAGATCATGGAGCTCTGCGAAATTGACCTCGGAATGGGAACGTCTGGTTCGATGATATTGATGAAGTAGAGCTGTCCATCCAGCAGGGGAGTTCTGAACCCCGGATCATTCAGCACCGTGATGGTCACGGTCGCATAGCCGTTGGCATCCGTCGGAGAGATGGTTGCTTTGATTGCATGGTCTGCTTGGAGAGTATTGCCTGGATTGTTTGGCGGAACGGTCGCTCCCGGAGTATCTCCGTGCACGCTTATGATTTCCAGCTGAAGCTGTTTACCGGCCATGGGTTTACAGAGATTGCTCACATAGACCTGAGTGGTAGCGGTTGTACCGGGAGTTCCAGCCATCCGGATAGGTCTGACCTCCACTTCGATGTTGGTCTGCGTACTATCCTCTCTGAAAAGCAAACTCGGTCCAATATCCGTCCTTGACATCTTCAGGTTGATGGGAGAAACCATCGCCTGCGCGAGCTGTGCATCCGTCAGTGGAATCTCCACGATGTGGGAGTAGAGGTTGTAGCAAAACTCCGAATAATCAATGGCGCCCAGCGAGACTGGTTCTTGATTGGCGGGAAACATCCAGGCGGTAAGCACTCCCAAATCTACCGGAGCCCCTCCGGCGGTCTGTCGGCAAATCCCATTTGCCAAGTCAATGATCAGGAGCTTTCTGGCCTGATCCACTACCAGCTGGACGTTGTTAAACATCGGCCAGTTCCAGGGATCGGTTTTGTCCTGAAGTCTTCCGGAAAGCCATCTTGCGCCGGCGTTGTATCTCGGTTCTGTGCCAATGACCGGCCCCAGGGAACCCGTGATTCTCCCAGTCTGATAGTTGCGGTCTTCCGGGACATTGCGATAGCCATCCACGACAAACCGCATCGATATGAGATAAAAGCCATCTTCCAAGGTGGTTCGGCTTTTCAACAAAGCCAAAACGGGAGAAACAGAATCAGCAGGCCAGCTCGCTTGAGGCACTCGGATGACCGACTGATATGACCCGCAGGCATTCATATCTCCGCCAAAGCTGTCCATGTTGTAATCCGCGTCCTCCCAGCTCCGTGTCGCCAACACTGCCAGCCACCAGATCTGGTTCAACACCGCCGGATCGACGATACCCGTCAGACTGACTCCAGTCGAAATCGGAATGCTAACCTGCATCCCGTAGATCGTCGGAACGCCTTGCTGATAGACGTCGAGGTCGGCGATTTTTGCCGGAGATGGCAAGTCAGTCGTGACAAATGGAAGATTAACCAAGGGGTCTGACACCTCTCCACTTTGCCCGATCGTCGACACCACCGTGCAATCCACCAGCTTAAACTGGTGCAAGCCATCCGGATTTTGCCAGGGCGAGGGCGGCGCGTCAGTTACATTGTAGTGGGTCGGGTCGTTGTTGACCGTAGATGGGTCTGTGAAAAACCTGCCGTAAAAATTGATTCGGGGATAGCTTAGATAGCTCATAAGTGTTTGGAATTATTTGGATAATCAATAGATATTCAGATGACTCCGCCCACTCAAATGGCTGGGTCAAATTTCACGCTCGACAAAATACATCTCTACCTGACCCTTGTTTTTGACCTCGATCTTGCCCCGCGGGGTGCAATCAAACTTGTCTTTTATCAACTGGTAAGTATGTCCGCTGATGTTGATTTTCCCCGCCTCACCGGTCGTTTCCATCCTCGAGGCAATGTTTACAGTGTCCCCCCAGATGTCGTAGGCGAACTTTTTGATCCCCACGATCCCCGCGATCACCGGCCCTGTATGGATTCCGATACGCATGTTGATGGTTGGTTTTCCCGACCCCTCCTTCTCTTTCCTGTTGGTTTGGATAAACTCGTTGATCTCAAAAGCAGCCAATACAATGTCCGAAACATTGAAGTCCTTGGCCAGATTCAACCCGCCGGCGCACATGTAGCTATCACCAATGGTCTTGATTTTTTCTACTCCGTATTTCTCAGCGATCCGGTCAAACTCGCAGTAGAAGTAATTCAACTCGGCCACCAAATCCTCTGCGGACAGCTGCTCGCTGACGCTCGAAAAATTGACAATATCGGTAAACATGACACTCACGTTTTCGAAGTGTCTGGCCTTGGATCTGCCGTGATTTTTCAGTTCCGAAGCGACTTCCGGAGGCAAAATATTCAGCAGCAATTCGTCTGATTTCTCTTTTTCCGCGTTGAGCTGCTTGGTTCGAAGGATGATTTTCTCCTCCATATTTTCGTACAAAAGCGCATTCTCAAGTGAGATCGCCATTTGACTGGAAAGGATGTTGATCAGGTCTAGCCGCTCCTTGGTAAAAGCTCCCTCGATCAGGTTATTTTCCAGATATATAATCCCCGTGACCTCTCCCTGCTTGACCAACGGCACACACAGGATGGACTTCAGTTGTTCCTTTTGGATGTAGGGATCTTTTGCGAATCGATGGTCCTTTGTGGCGTTATCGAGGAGGATATTTTCCCTGTTTTTCGCAACAAAAGAAACCAGCTCTTTGGCTATCTCCGAATAATCCTTCAGGGCCAGATTTTCAAACAGCTTGGGCTCGGGATATTTGGTGCAAGACTCAGACTGGACGAGCAGACCTTGTTCACTTTTCAGCAGCAAGACCATACGCTGGGCTCCGGCATTTTCGATGATGATCTTCATCAGGATCTTTAGCAGATCCTTCAGTCTAATCTCCTTGGAGATCGCTTCGGAGGATTTCATAACCGAGCGGAGATCCAAATCCTGTGTGGATAAGTCGCGCTGGATCTTGCCGCGATCGTCCACACGATGTCCAAACTTGACTTCTTTTTGCGAGAAATTACTTGAGTTTCTCTTGGACATCATGAGGTCAGCAATTCCCGTCGCGCCGAGTAGATCGTACAGATACTCCGCATCGCTGAGGTGGATAGCTGCCACCTTTTTGTTGCCGAGGGCAAAAAGCACCTCATACAGTTTTCGGTTTGCCAAAGCCTGGATCTGCAGGTATTCATAGGCTTCAGCAGCTTCCAAAGCCCAATAATAGTTTTTTTGAGCTCCGGCCATATCGCCGTTTACCTTCGCCAGCTCCCCTTTGAGCACGTAATATTTGTGTTCAAAATTGCTTGGACAATGCGTCGTGTATTTATAGAACCTCTGGACGATCCCCTTCAGTTTCCGCTTCATTTTGAACTTATCCACACCGGGTGTAGACGGGATCAGCGCTGCCAAGATGAGTCCTTTGTAGAAAAAGTGCTCCGCGGTATGCAACATCCCCGGGGAGTCGCTCAGGTACGCGTCTGAAGTCAGCGAGACTTGGTAAGCCTCCTGATATTCCTCCCAGAGATACAGCGTCTGCATCTTGTTGATAAAATAGAAATGCGCAAAATGTCTGGAACTAAAGCCCCCAAGACTCTCTACGTAGCTTTTCTCTTCAAAACTTCCATCTGAGAAAGAGACCTTGCTGTCCGTTTTTCCCTGGAGATTCTTGATGGACTGACCGACCGAAGCGATGGTCAAAATCCCCTCCTCCAGCTGGATTCTCTTCAGAAAATCAAGGTAAGCTCGGCTTGACTCCGAGATTGCGGCGAAAGGCACACCCCGCATGAAATGACTTTGGATCGTGGCGCAGGCCGCACAGCTCGCATGAAACTGATCACCAACCTCCAGTGCGGCTTCGTATGCAGTCTGCCAATATTGCTCCATCTCCAGCGCAGGCTTCCTCCAAGGAATGGCAAAATATCCGGTCACAAAGTACGCTTCCGCCCTTCCTCCAAAGTCATGAAACTTCTCGACCAGCGCCAAGATCAACTGGCCAAACTTATAACCCGTCGTCCTAAAGCCTAAAATCCCGCTGTGGAAAACCGGCCCAAAACCTAAATAGCCCACAAAAGCTCCTGCTGTATTGCCATGCTTGAGGCAGCTGTTGACAATAATGGCACAGAGGAGTACGCAAAGCTCCGGACGGATTTGGAACGCCGACTGCCCCGCTGCCGCCATCAGCAACACGGCCGTCTTGAGCTTTTCGTCCTGCATCTCGGGCAAGTCGATCAGTTGATCCACATCCCGCTTGCCCATCATCACTTTATATTTTACAAACTCCGCAAGCAGCGCAGGCGGCGAAAAACTCGCCGGAATCGTGATGCCCAACTCCGAAGTGACCTCCCGGCAGGCCCGGTAGGCGGCTTCGAAATTGCGGACATTGTTGAAAAACTGGATCTTACGGATCGTGACCTTCGCCTTGCTGAGGACATCGTCGGTATGGAAAAGTGCCTGATCAAAAAATGCCTCTACAGACTCGTTGTTTCCGGAGAGATGCTCTGATTCGGCCCGATGGAGATTGAGGTCACGGAGTATTTCCTTTGGGACCTCGAGTTTGTGTTCTTCTACCAAATCCATCGCCGTCTTGATATAGGTCAGCGCGGATTCGTAGGCATTGGCGTGATTGGCCCGGATGGTGGCGGCAATGTTCAGCGAGACCATGCGATCGAGTAGCTGTCGGTCACTGATCAGTTGCTGCGCAAAATTGAAATGATCCGTCACCGTGTAGATGTGGTCCGAATGCTCGATGTTTTCCAGCTTGGATAGGAAGCTTTTGGCAATCGCCAATCGCACCCGTCTTTTTTCTTCATCCGGAAGCATGGCCAAGGCGGCCTGCTGGATTTTGTCATGCTGAAATCCATAGTCTCCCTCACCGGAACGCTCCTTACTGTTGAGATTTTCGATGATGCAGAGTTTTTCAGCGAGCTTTAGCTGCATATCCAGCTCCGCTTCCGAGATGTCGACCAGACCACTCAGGATCTCAATTGAAAAGACATTACCGACACATGCTGCATATTTCAGCGTCGCCTGTACCTCTGTCGGCAGGCGGTAAAACAGCTCCGCCATCAGGTCGATGACGTTGTCGCTGATCTTCACCTCACGGGCCTTTGCTGCGCTATAAGTCCAGTTTTGCGTTGCAGTAGACAGATGGATCACACCGCTTTCGTATAGGGTCAAGAGACACTGCCTGATGAAAAATGGATTCCCAAGGGTCTTACGAAAGACAATCTCGGCAAGGTCGGCACTTTGCTCCAGCGATATAGACAGCGAGTCTGCCACGATCTGCGCGACGGAGGTCTGATCGAGCGGCTTCAGGTCTATCTGAGTCGTGATGACGTCGTTGCTTTTCAGCCGATCCAACATCAGCATCAGCGGATGGGAAGGCGAAACTTCATTTTCCCGATAGGCACAGATCACCATGAGGTGCTTAAGTCCCGGGTCTTCCAAGGTACTCTCCAGCCAGCGGCGTGTCGTGGTGTCCAGCCACTGCAAGTCATCCAGGAAAATGCACATGGGATGATCCTCCCGTGCGAAAGCGCGGATAAAATTGTTGAAGACTTGGTTGAAACGGTTTTTGGACTCGGTCATCGGAAGTACCGGTACCTCCGGCTGAGGCCCGATCAGCAGCTCCAGGTCTGGCATGATCTCGATGATCAGTTGGCCGGAGTTGCCCAAGGCCTGCAGCGCGATAGATCGCCAATAGTCCCGCTGCTCCTCGCTTCGCATCAGGATCTGGCTGATCAGATCGTTGAGTGCAAGCAACAGTGAACTGAGCGGCGGATTTTTTCGGTATTGCTCAAACTTTCCAGCGACAAAAAAGCCGCCTTCCAAGTTGATGTGCTTTTGAAACTCTCGTACAAAGCTGGACTTGCCCACTCCTGAATAGCCGCTGACAAGCACGAGCTCGGCTTTTTGATCTTGGATTCGATGAAAGATCTTTTTCATCTCCGCCAACTCGGGATCGCGTCCGTAGATTTTGGAGGAAATCTGAAACTGGTCGAGGTGGTCCTGAGTCGCCAGCTCAAAGTCGTCGATCTGATTGAAGCTCAGAAGCTGGTATAGACACTGCTCAAGGTCGTGAAGCAATCCGGAGCAACTCTGATAGCGCTCCTCGGTGTGCTTCTTAAGAAGCTTGAGCACGATATTTTTCAATACAGCCGGTAGGCCTGCACGCAGTTTTCCGGGAGATTCCGGCAAGAGAGCCAGATGCGCATGGATCAACTCGACCGGATCCTCAAGTGGGAAGACCGGTCTGCCGGTGATCATTTCATAGCAGATCGCCCCGATCGAATAGAGATCAGTCCGATGGTCGGTGGGCCGATTCATCCGGCCGGTCTGCTCCGGAGAGATGTAGTGAAGCCCCAGCTCCAGCGCCTCGCCGACATTGGAATAGTTCAAATCTCTTCCCCGCTCTATCGCAAACTCAAATCCCCAAACCTTCACCTCTCCATTGCTGTTGACCAGGATGTTCTCGGGATTGAGGTTTTTGTGGATGATTTTCTTGCTATGGAGGTAGTGGACGGCCTTGGTGATGCCGATCGCGATCTTCAACAGCAGCAGCAAATCCATTTGCCCCTTTTTCAAATAATGCGAAAGCGGAACCCCCGCAGCGTCCTCAATGACCAAAACCGGGAGGTTTTCGAGGTTTTCAAGACTGATTGGCTGGATGATATTCGGGTGGGAAAGCTTGGACAGGATCGAATACTCCTGCTTCATATGATTGACGTCCCGAAAAGTGGGGTATGCTGAACGAAACGTCTGAATGGTCACAGGTTTTGCGTCCCGAAGGCGACTGGCCTTGTAGACAATGTATCGGGAACTCTCCCTGACTTTATCCGATATGCGATACCGTAAATCTGGCATTCAAAAAGAGCTTGGTGGTGATAATCAACTAACAAAATTTCAGCGCTTCCAATCAACGGGATTTTTTAAAAAGCAGCTTTGAAAAGTACAAATTTTATCTGCTAGGAAAGTCAAAAAGGTCAATTAAAATATCGGAGCACCATCTATTTTACAAAGTCCGACTATTTGCAGGAAAAATTCGATTTTAGCTCCTTCACCAAGACCACTTTTGGATATCTTCCTGCTTTTTCGTCTTTGACTTCCTATCTTTGCCAGCTATGACTTTGAGCACTTTACCAGCTAAAACCGACATCGATTCTCTCGATCCCAAAGATTTCATCATAATCAAAAACGCCCGGGTCAACAACCTGAAAAGCCTGAGCGTGGCGATTCCCAGAAATAAGTTTGTGGTGATTACGGGCCTCTCCGGCTCTGGCAAGTCCTCTTTGGCTTTCGACACACTTTTTGCCGAAGGCCAGCGGATGTACGTGGAGAGCTTGAGCTCCTATGCCCGACAATTCCTCGGCAGGATGGAAAAACCCGACGTGGAATACATCAAAGGAGTAGCTCCAGCGATCGCGATCCAGCAGAAGGTAAGCAACAAAAACCCCCGCTCTACCGTCGGTACCACGACGGAGATCTACGATTACCTGAAGCTGCTTTTCTCTCGGGTCGGAAAAACTTTTTCTCCGATCTCGGGCAAAGAAGTGAAGCATCACACCGTGACCGATATTGTGGACTTTGTCCAATCTTTTGAAGAAGGATCCAAAGTCATGATCTCCTGTCCGCTACAGTTGGAGCGCGGCCGCAAGATCGAGCAGGAACTGGAGCTGTTGCTGCAAAAAGGCTACACCCGAATCCTGATCGATGAAGAAGTGTTTTTTGTCGAGGATCTCTTGGGTGAAAAGAAAGTACCCAAAGGCAAGTATGAGATCCTGATTGATCGGGTTTCGGTTCACAAGGAAGACGAAGACAACCAGTTTCGCATCGCCGACTCCGTGCAAACGGCGCTTTTCGAAGGACATGGAGACTGCAAAATCACGGTCCCGGAGGTGGAAACCAAGTCGTTTTCGGACCGGTTCGAACTTGACGGAATGAGCTTCGAGCTGCCCTCAGTCAATTTTTTCTCCTTCAACAATCCGTATGGTGCCTGCAAGCGATGCGAAGGATTCGGCAATGTCTTGGGTATCGACCGAGATCTGGTCGTTCCGGACAAGGAGCTTTCTGTGTACGAAGGAGCAATCGCCCCCTGGCGGGGTGAATCCAGCAAACAATGGCTGGAGCCTCTCTTGAAAAAAGGCATTGAATTCGACTTTCCGATCCATAGATCGTATAACGAACTCAGCGAAAAGGAACAAGAACTGATCTGGAAAGGCAACAAGTACTTCAGCGGACTGGATGCATTTTTCGAAGATCTGGAAAGCAAAACCTACAAGATCCAATATCGGGTCATGCTGTCACGATTCCGCGGACGGACGACCTGTCCGGACTGTCGTGGTACGAGATTACGAAAGGACGCGTCCTATGTCAAGATCGGTGGCAAATCCATCACGGACATTGTGCTGATGCCCATCGAGGATGCCATGGCCTTCTTCCAAAAGATAGACTTGGCCCCACACGAAGCCAAGATAGCCAACCGGCTTTTAAAAGAAATTGTCAGCCGATTGGAGTTTATGGATCAGGTGGGCTTGGGCTATCTGACACTCAATCGACTGACCTCCACGCTCTCCGGCGGAGAATATCAACGGATCAAGCTGGCAACCTCCCTGGGCTCTGCACTCGTCGGCTCAATGTACATCCTAGACGAACCGAGCATCGGGCTGCATCCCCGCGACACGGATCGGTTGATTGGTGTACTCAAGGAACTGAGAGATCTCGGAAACACCGTCATCGTCGTCGAGCATGAGGACAAGGTGATGAAAGCCTCGGATCAAATCATTGATATCGGCCCCGATGCTGGCGTGCATGGCGGAGAGCTGCTTTTTCAGGGAAAAATCGAAGACCTCATTGCCTCCGGCAAAACCTACACGGCGAAGTATCTCCGCGGCGAAGAAAAGATTTTTGAAAAATCCGGCAATCGGAAATGGAAGGATTCCATCACGGTAAAAGGCGCACGTGAAAACAACCTTAAGAACCTGACAGTCCGGTTTCCGCTCAATACACTGACCGTGGTGACGGGAGTTTCGGGATCGGGCAAGTCGACGCTGATCAAGAAAGTGCTCTACCCTGCTTTGGGAAAAATGCTGGGAACGGTCATCGATGAGGGCGGAAAATACGAACGTCTGGAAGGAGATTATAAGCGGATCACACAGGTAGAGTTTGTCGATCAGGATCCGATCGGCAAGTCATCCCGCTCCAATCCGGTGACGTATGTGAAAGCCTATGATGCCATCCGAAACCTTTTTTCGGAGCAGCCACTCAGCAAACAGCGCGGCTACAAACCGGCGTTTTTCTCCTTCAATGTGGACGGCGGACGCTGTGAAGCCTGCCAGGGAGAAGGTACCACGACAGTGGAAATGCAGTTTATGGCGGACATCCACCTGACCTGCGAATCGTGCAAAGGCAAGCGCTTCAAGAATGAAATCCTTGAAGTCAAGTATAAAGAAAAAGACATCTCCGAAGTGTTGGCGATGACGATCGATGAGGCTTTGGAGTTTTTCAAAGGAAAAACCCAGATCATCAACAAGCTTCAGCCGCTTCAGGAAGTTGGATTGGGCTATATCGGAATGGGCCAAAGCTCCAATACGCTGTCCGGCGGCGAAGCCCAGCGGGTGAAGCTGGCCTCTTTCCTGGGGAAAGGCGGAACGAAAACCGGCGATCACATCCTCTTTATCTTCGACGAACCGACCACCGGACTACACTTCCACGACATCCGAAAGCTGCTTCACTCGATCAATGCCCTGATCGACCAAGGTCACTCTGTGATCATCATCGAGCACAATACAGAAGTCATCAAATCAGCGGATTGGGTGATCGACCTTGGGCCGGAAGGAGGAAATAAAGGCGGGCATTTGACCTTTGCCGGGATTCCGGAGGACTTGGCGAAAGAGAAGGAAAACTTTACTGGTATGTACCTGGGGGAAAGTTTTGTCTAGTGCATCACGAGTCCCGAGAAGTCGCTTCATCTGACCGATAATTTCAAGTTGACTCATAAAACTGCCAGTGTTGGAGCTTTGGGCTTATCGAAACTCTAAGCATTATTGAAAAAATTATCAACCTGATTCTGGTTTTGAGGAAAGTTGAAAACCTCAACAATTTTATTATCCTCGATCTTCCATAGCAGACAAGACATAGCATCAAGAGCTGTTGGAGCGTTCGAAGTACTCCAATTTCTGTGACAATCTATTACATAGTTGTCGTTTACTCCCATTGCTATCTGTTCGGCTTTGAAACCGAATTCATTTAGTTTTTCGAAGTATTCGGTTAATTCTCTAATGCCGTTTTTTGTCCCGCTGTAGGGATGGTTGCCTGGAATATGCCACTTGATATCGGCGTCCATTACTTGGTTCATTCCGTCAAAATCGGAATCCGCATACGCTCTAAAAAAGCGCTCGACTAGTTGGATGTTTGGGTGTTTTTTGGTCATTGTTTTCTCGGTTTGGTTTTCACAAAACTACCCCGCTCAAGCCGCAAAAAACTTTAACTACATTAAGTCCTGTTTATTTAATTTTCTTTCTATCTGATTGAAGTATTCTGGAGAAATCCCTAAAAAGCTGGCAATTCTTTTCTGTGAAAGTCTGTCCTTTATCCCCGGATATTTTTGGCAAAACAGCTCATATCGTTTTTCAGCCGGCTGCGATAATTGGTGAACAATCCGGTCATTTGCAGCGATACTCGCGTTTTCGCTAAGAATTCTAAAATAAGTTGCGAAACTCGTTGAGCTTGCCAATAACTCATTGAGAGAGGTTTGGGATATACCGAGCAAAATGGAATCTTCCAGTGCTTCAATTCTCATTGTAGAGGGCATTCGTGAGGTAAAGCTTTTGAAATCACCCACCCACCACTCTTCATGGGGGAAATTCAGGGTGTGTATCTTACCAAATTCATCCGGTACTGCAGATTGAAAAAGTCCTGAGACTATAAAATATTCGAGTCCGCATACCTGTCCAGGCTCAAGAAGAAGGCCTTTCTTCTTGACTTTCTTCGCGGCAAAAAAGCCTCTGATATGGTTCATTTCAACATCTCCGAGCTTGACATATCTTTCAATATGCGCTCTGAATTTCTCAAAATATTTCTCCGATTCTTTTTCCATTAACAGATTGGATCCCATTTGAAATATGCCAAAGCCAGTCCTAGCTTCTTGCTAAAAATCTAGCTCATTTCAATCGTGGTTAATTTCCACCAATTTATCGAGTTCTGATTTGTTGGAAGATCCACTTTTTTCGCTCCATGAATAAATGAGGCGTTTTGGTCTTCCAAGTTTTAGAAAACCTCGACGGTTTATATATATTCGCATCCACAAACCGGGATCTTAGCTCAGTTGGTTTAGAGCGCTGCTTTGACAGAGCAGAGGTCATGGGTTCGAATCCCTTAGATCCCACAAAATTTCCACGAAGGCACAAAGTCGAAGATTTTGTGCCTTTTTGGCAAAAGGATAAATTTGATTAGAAAAAGCGGGTGTAGCTCAGTTGGTAGAGCGTCAGCTTCCCAAGCTGAAGGTCGTGAGTTCGAACCTCATTACCCGCTCCAGTGTCAGAGGCCCAAAGTCCGCCAGGGTTTTGGGCCTTTTTTCTGTTACAGCCTAAGGGGCACAACTCACCCGGTAAAACGTCTAGCTTGCAGCCAATTTACCATGAAAATCGAATATTGTACTTTCGATTTTCATGGTAAAATCAAATCATCACCACTCCTTTTCCAAGCATCTTCCGATCCAAAATCGCCTGCAAGGCCTCAGGAGCCTCCTCAAGTGAATAGCTTCTCCCGATGTGTTGCCTGATCTTTCCCACCTGAATCCACTCCATCAGTTGCTGGGTATTTTGAAAACTAGCTTTGGCCTCTAGCGTGGAAAACTGCCCCCAAAAAACTCCGATGATCGAGCAGCCTTTTAGCAAGGGGAGATTCATCGGGATTTGCGGGATTTCCCCGTTGGCAAAGCCTACGATTAGGTAGCGCCCTTTCCAAGCCATGCTGCGGACGGCACTCTCTGTGTATTTCCCTCCAACAGGATCATAGACTACATCGACGCCCTTTCCTCCCGTCAGTTCTTTGATTCGGGATTTCAGGTCTTCCATTTCGTAGTTGATGGTCAGATCTGCTCCTTTTTCCTGACAAAGCGCAAGCTTCTCTTCGGAAGAGGCGGCGGCGATGACTTTGGCCCCCATCAGTTTTCCCAACTCGACTGCCGCCAAACCCACGCCTCCGGCTGCTCCGAGCACTAGAAGTGTCTCCTCAGGCTGAAGGTTGGCGCGGTCCTTCAGTGCATGGTAGGACGTGCCATACGTATAGAGTGTGGTGGCGGCAATCTCCGGGGGAAGACCGGATGGAAGTGCAAAAACGCGGTTGGCATCGACAGCCACTTTCTCGGCAAAACCTCCCCAGCCGCAAAGCGCCAAAACCTGTTGGCCGATTTGGAAGTTCGTGACCTCGGATCCGAGAGAAATGACGCTACCCGCCACTTCGCCGCCCGGCGAAAACGGGAGTTCAGGCTTAAACTGATACTTGTTCTGAATGATCAGCACATCTGGAAAATTGACCCCACAAGCCTCTACGGCGATCAAAATCTGTTTTGGCCCCGGGACAGGATCAAGAGTATCCCCAAAAACAAGCTTCTCGGGACCACCAAACTCTTTACAAAGGATTGCTTTCATACTATTTTTGCCACTAAGGCTCTAAGTCACAAAGATTTTTTAAATTATTGATTTCAAGGAAAGAAGATCAATGAATTACGGGAAACCTACAGAATTAGAGGAAGAAATCGGAAAAGAGGTGGTTAATGCCGCTTTCACTATCCACAAAGCACTTGGCCCTGGGCTTTTGGAAAGAATTTACGAGGTATGCATGGAGCATGAACTTAAAAAAGCAGGATTTGAAGTAAAAAGACAAGTGAATATTCCAATTTGCTATGATGGAATCTGGTTTGATGAAGGTCTACGGTTAGATCTTTTAATCAATGATCGCGTGATTGTAGAGCTCAAAGCTGTCGAAATTGTCAATCCTGTATGGGAGTCCCAAATCATCAGCCATCTCAAACTTTCCCGGTTAAATCTTGGATACCTGATCAATTTCAACGTTCCCTTGATCAAAAGAGGAATCAGACGCTTTGTGAATACATAGTTTCCCCTTTTTCTCTTAGCGTCATAGCGTCTTCGTGGCCAAATATTAACTTTCAAGCCTTCGTGGCAAAAGAAGAAAAAAACTAGGCAAATCCTAGCGAATGGAATAATTTTGAGGCCTTTACCAACTCAATCACCCAAATATGTCTGCAGCTGCATTTATCGAAAAAAACAAAGACCGCTTTCTCTCCGAACTGCTGGACCTTCTCCGCATCCCGTCGGTCAGTGCTGATCCCAAGTTTAAGAATAACGTCTTTGAAGCAGCCAATTTTGTCAAAGAATCCCTCGAAAAGGCCGGTGCCGATGTCGCCGAAATATGCCAAACAGCAGGCTATCCGGTTGTTTATGGAGAAAAAATCATCGATCCCGCTCTGCCCACAGTGTTGGTTTATGGACACTATGATGTGCAACCGGCCGATCCGTACGAGCTTTGGGATTCACCGCCGTTCGAGCCCGTGATCAAAAAGACCACAATCCATCCAGAAGGAGCCATTTTCGCCCGCGGATCCGCTGATGACAAAGGTCAGTTCTACATGCACGTCAAAGCATTCGAAGCCATGATGGCGACTGGAGAATTGACCTGTAATGTTAAATTCATGATCGAAGGCGAGGAAGAGGTCGGCTCCGACAACTTGGACGCATTTGTGATCGCCAATAAAGAAAGACTGAAAGCTGACGTGATTCTGATTTCGGACACGCACATGATCAGCATGAAAGATCCGTCCATCACGGTCGGGCTTCGCGGCTTGACCTATATGGAGGTCGAAGTCACTGGCTCCAACCGCGACCTGCACTCCGGCACCTACGGTGGCGCCGTGGCCAATCCGATCAATGTGCTTTGCAAGATGATCGCTTCGCTCAAAGACGAAAACGAACACATTACCATTCCGGGATTTTATGACAACGTTCAAGAGGTATCCGATGAGCAAAGACAGCGCCTGAATGAGGCTCCTTTTGATCTCAATGAGTATCAGGGAAAGCTGGAAATCGAAGCCGTCCACGGCGAAAAAGGCTATACCACCATCGAGCGGGTCGGCATTCGTCCCACGCTGGATGTCAATGGCATCTGGGGTGGCTATACGGGAGAAGGTGCGAAAACGGTACTGCCGTCAAAAGCTTTCGCAAAAATCTCCATGCGACTCGTTCCTGGCCAAGACTGGCAAGTAATCGCGTCTCTGTTTGAAAATCATTTCAAAGCAATCGCCCCAAAATCAGTCAAAGTAAAGGTCAAAACCCATCACGGAGGAGCTCCGGCTGTGGTTTCGGATTCCTCTGTCGGTTACCAAGCCGCAGAAGCAGCTATGGAGGAGACTTTCGGGAAAAGGCCAATCCCGACCAGAGAAGGCGGATCGATTCCTATTGTTGCGCTTTTTCAGAAGGAACTCGGATCTGATCCAATCTTGTTTGGGTTTGGTCTAGACACCGATGCACTGCATTCGCCCAATGAACATTATGGGGTGACAAACTACTTCATCGGTATCGAGACGATTGCGGCTTTCTTCAGACATTTCCGTAAACTCAGCCAGCAGTAAGCCGTTTTCCGTAGACCTTGCAGAAAGGTTCTTTCTTGTACCTTGAATCAATCAGCTTTGACCAATTCATTTCCGTTTTCGTTCCAAATTTTCAAAACCGGAGGCTTGTTGCTTCTGGTTTTTGTATTCAACTCCTTTTTGGCACAGGCACAGCTAATCAAGCCACCAAAATGGACCGTGACACTGGAGCCGAAAACCCCGCAGGTTGGAGAACCCGCTGTGCTTGTGATGGAAGCAACGATCCCGATTGGCTGGTATGTCTATTCCAATGATTTCGACCTGAGTCCTGGGCCGCTTATCGCGCGATTTAAATCCGAAAAATCAGACGCCTTTACAGAATCAGGAAAACTCAAAGGCATCAATCCCAAGAAAAAGTTTGAAGAAGTTTGGGGCGCTGAGGTTACCTATTTCATGGGAAAAGGCCGGTTTGAGCAGTCCTTAATCCTCAAAAAAAGCGCCGGAACGATCATTGCCACGCTGGAGTATCAGATGTGTTCGGACCTCGACGGGCAGTGCATTAACTACGAAGAGGACATCGAGGTCCCTTTCACCGCAACTCCGGCAAAAGCCACAAACAATCCCGTTGCAACAATAGAATCTCAAAAACCCGAGACTGTAGTTCCTGAAGAACCTGAGGAAGATTCCCCCTTTACTCTGGAAGAAACCGGGGAAACTGCACTCCCCGAAGATTCAGTTTTGGATTCAGTAGGCGAGGCTGGTTCTCCGGACGTGGCACAGCAAGTATCTCCAGAGATCGGGCAAGAAGACTTCACTGCAGAAGGAGAAAGCGAGTCGCTTTGGGGTTTTATGGTCTTGGCTTTCTTGGCTGGATTGGCGGCATTGCTGACACCCTGCGTATTTCCAATGATTCCGATGACCGTGAGTTTTTTCACCGGACGGGCGAAGTCACGCGCCCAGGGGATCCGCCAGGCATTTGTCTACGGCATTTCCATCATTGCCATTTACACGATTGCCGGGACCGCCGTCGCGGCGATTCAGGGCCCAGAATTCGCCAACTGGCTGGCCACGCACTGGGCGCCGAATCTCTTCTTTTTCGCGATCTTCATCTTCTTTGCCTTGGCCTTTTTGGGATTGTTTGAGCTCAACTTGCCCTCCAGCCTCGTCAACAAAGTCGATGCAAAAGCCGAAAAAGGCGGCCTCGGGGGAGTCTTCTTTATGGCTTTTACGCTGGTTTTGGTTTCCTTCTCCTGCACCGGCCCGATCGTGGGCTCGATCTTGATCTCCTCCGCCGGAGGTGAGCTGGTCAAGCCAGTGCTGGGGATGTTTGCTTTCGGGCTGGCTTTCGCGATTCCATTCACGCTTTTTGCCATCTTCCCAGAGTGGATGAACCGCCTTCCCAAATCCGGGGGCTGGCTCAACTCAGTCAAAGTCGTCCTCGGCTTTCTCGAACTCGCCCTGGCGTTCAAATTCCTATCCATCGCTGACTTGGTCTACCACTGGGGAATCCTGGATCGGGACATTTTCCTCGTGATTTGGATTGTGATCTTTGGAGCCCTGGGGTTTTATCTTTTGGGAAAAATCCGATTGCCGCACGATTCCAAGCTCGATCATATCGGGGTGCCAAGGCTGCTTTTGGCATTGCTCACGCTCATGTTTACGGTTTACATGATTCCCGGACTTTTTGGAGCGCCGCTCAAATATCTAAGCGGCTATCTGCCTCCGCTGACTACTCAGCAGTTTAAGATCGGGGCTGGAAGCGCATCTTCTGAGTCACCAACAAAATCCGTGAAATACGGTGATCTTCTTCACATTCCCTTTGGCATCGAGGGCTACTTTGACTACGAAGAGGCCTTGGCTGCCGCCAAAAAAGAAGGAAAACCCTTGCTGATCGACTTCACCGGACACGGCTGTGTCAACTGCCGCAAGATGGAAGAAAATGTATGGTCAGACCCACAGGTTTTGGCCCGTTTGAAAGATGACTTTGTCATGGTCGCCCTCTACATCGACGAGCGGCTGGAGCTGCCCGAGAGTGACTGGTACACCTCCAGCTACGACGGAAAAGTGAAAAAGACGCTCGGCAAGCAAAACGCCGACTTCCAGATCACCCGCTTCAACAACAACGCCCAGCCTTACTACGTGATCCTTGACCACCAAGAAAAGCTCGTCGCGAAGCCGAGAGGATACGATTCTGACCTTTCAGCGTTCATTGAATTTTTGGATGGGGCAAAAGAAGAATTTGAGAAAAGAAGGTAAAGCCCTTTCGATTTTCATTCACAAAACTGGTTTCCTGTCGGGTAATACAGGTTCTAACCATTCGGAATACCCGCAATAACTCAGGAGCTGAAAATCCTTTTGTCAAACGGAAAGTCCGCATGATCTACGATTCGGATCGAAGAAAAGTCGGCGTGATTTGGGTTGATTAAAAAGTTGAAATCGCCCGGCACAACAGCCGACGGTACTTTCAGCACACACGCTTTTTTCCCAAACACAAATTCATCTCCGACACGCTGAGTATGCAGCAGGTGTGGAAAGCTATTCCAACCATCGGGCAATTCTGCAAAAGGAAAGGAGGAAACTGAAACAGCGCTTGGTATCTCGATTTCCACCATCACAAAGTCGTTTGGTAGTGTAGCGAGAGAAATATGCACTGCCACCTCAGCCATCGCCAAAGCACGGCTTTCTGCGCAATAGATGATCTCTGTACCCTTCGAGTTCCAGCGGTTTCCAGACATCGCAGCACCTTTGCCACTCAGTTCGATGGGATATTTCTTTCGAAGTAGCCGGAAAACTCGCATCAGACAAATATTCCCTGATCGATCCGATTGAGCTCGTTCAGCACCATTTCCTTGCCATAGGAGTCACTCAGGAGTTCCATCGGCTTCATATTGCCCAGCGCGTGACTTGGTGTATTGAGCCAACTGGCAAACTGCCCATTGGTATCAAAAATGGCCTGACCGACAGAAGTAACCTCCGCTAGCTCAATGATCTTCTCGGAATGAATGGCCTTAAAGATATGCTCCGTATCGCCCTTGTAGCGCTGTAGAGACTTGAGCGAGACATCCAAAAAGTCCGACCATTCTTGATCGGAAAAAGGCGCCATGTCTTTGATAGACATAAAAAGAGACTGGGGTATCCCCTCTCGAATCACCTTGACCACCAACATCCGGTCTGAAAAAAAACCACTCAGAGTCATTCCTCTCGATATTCGAGTCTCCAATCTGTACTTGGGTAGCCCGGTCACATACGTGGCCAGCACATCCTCCACCATATCAATTCTTTGATCTCCGTCTTCGCTCATGCCATGGTCATTTGTCTCTAAAAATACGACATTTTTCCAAAATCCATTATTTCCATCGATTTTTCTCCAGAAAAACAACTCATTGTACTCTGAATGAGAATCATCCCTCGATGATCCGATTTTTGACAGCCTTCTGTACCGCTTCAAGTTTGGAATGAACTTGGAGCTTCCCGTAAATATTTTCGAGGTGCTTGCGGACGGTTTTGGGTGAAATAAAGAGGTTCTCGCCAACCTGTTTATAATTAAGTCCTTTGGCTGTCTGCTCTAAGATCTCTATCTCACGACTAGTAAGCAGGATTTCTTCGTCCATTTTCTCAAAATTCGGCGGATTCCGAAGGAGTTTGAGAGCCTTTAGCGCGATAGAAGGCGTCATCGCAGCTCCTCCGTCGAGCGTATCCAAGATCCCTTTATGGAGTGTGGCGGGATCTACCTCTTTGAGGAAATAGCCATTTGCACCTCCCTGAATCGCACGAAAAATGTGTTCGTCATTGTCAAAAACAGTGAGCATGATCGTCTTGATCTGGGGATATTTCTGCGAAACCTGCCGGACAGCATCGATACCGTTCATCTTGGGCATTTCAATGTCCATCAATATCAGTTGAATATTGGCGTCTCTCTCGAGCTTCTGGAGTAGATCCAGTCCATTGTCCGCATGAAACTTTACCTCCAAGTCAGGGAAAAAGGAAATCTTTTCCAAAATGGCTCTTAGCAGAAATGGATTATCCTCTGCAATGGCGATTCGAATAGGCATGCTTGCTCGTTTAAGAAAGAATCACTTGAGTGTCTTGATTTTCCAGACTACTTAAAGATAGTGTCTTACCCAAGCCCTTGACTCTCTCGCACCTAGGAGAAATAAAAAAAATCCCTGCTAGTGGTCCTAGCAGGGAAAGAATCTGTCTAAAGCTCAAGGATAAATCTCCTCTAAAATCTGAGCCAGTCGGACGCTGGCTGCCAGCAGTCTTTCTTCCACCGCATCTCGGGTCTGATACCCATAATTGTAGGAGAGTTTTTTGTTTTCGGGTAGCTTGTAGATCAAAGGCCGAAGTGCAACCGCTTCGTTTAACCAATCCTCCAAAGTAGAATTCCGGTAGTCTGATCTCAGCGTCGGTGTGAGTCTGCGATACAGTTCATCACCAATCTCCGTGTAACTCATATTCCACCCTTCGATCATCTCAGTATCCCAGACGGAATGAAGGTTGGAGTTTTTTCCAAAATACTCCACCTTCTCATCGTTGCCTCCCCGATCCTTGCCCGTGCCCACATGAAGTGGCTGATGGATGTCCTCTACGATGTGGATGAGCATCTTCAGTTTTTGTGACTCCTCTTCTGGGCTGAGGTTTCCACCCTTTAGCTCTGTCTTTAATTGATTGATTGCTTCGTAGGCATTGCCACCTTTCTCTTGAATCGCCGCGTCAAATTCACCATCATCACTCGTCAAAAAATGCCAGGAATAGAGGTAATCGTAGGCTTTGTCAGATTTGATCTCATCCATCCAAGTCCCGCTACGTCCGATAGACATCGTGCCGAGCACGCTATTCACCTTTTTCAGTGAGGATTTCTTCATCTGCTTTTGTGCCAGATATCCTACCACATAGTGACCGAGCTGACCCCAAGCTGCAGCAGACTGAGCCAAAACCAGACTCATCAATAAAGCGAGTGCGAGAGAAGTAATTTTTTTCATATGACTAAAATTTTTTTTCAACGGCCATATGGAATCTTCGCATATCTGACAATCATCAGTGGGCGTGTTTGCAACATGCTCGATTTCATCTGTTTATAATTTGATATCTAAGGTCAGATAGCCTGTCCCGATTTTTCTTCGCGAGAATCTCTCTTTGTGAATAATCATCCCACTTTGACGCCTTCGTCATGCTCGATTCATATCGAAAAATAAAAAGGCGAAGATAATTCTTCGCCGGATTTTGTGAGTTGAGGTAAGATTACGCTTTGGAAAGTTCTGAAACCGCCAGCCAAGCCATCAGGCCACAACCGATCTCCAAGGCATCTTCTTCAATATCGAAAGTCGGGGTATGTACACCTGAGACGATTCCCCGGGCTTCGTTACGAGTTCCGAGTCGATAGAAGCATCCGTCTATTTCCTGAGAATAAAAGGCGAAATCCTCCGCCGCCATCCAGATGTCCAAGTCGAGCACATTTTCGGCGCCAAGATAATCTCTCGCGGCATCCATCGACCGGGCGGTGAGCTCGGGATCATTTTTGAGAAAAGGATAGCCTTTTCGAATCTCAAAGTCTAATTCTCCACCCATTCCTTCCACGATCCCGTGGGCGATCTGGAGCATTTTCTCATGGGCTTTGGCTCGCCAAGGTTCATCCAAAGTCCGAAACGTCCCCTGAATCTTCACCTCATTCGGGATCACGTTCGTCGCACCCAATGCTTCCACGCGTCCAAAAGACAGAACGGAGGGAGTCTTGGGATTTGCGACACGGCTCACGATCTGCTGCAAGGCGACGATCATGTGCGACGCAATGAGCACCGGATCAATAAATGTCTCCGGCATGGCGCCATGACCTCCTTTTCCTTTGACCGTCACGTAGAGTTCATCTGTGCTGGCCATGTAGATCCCGGGTCGAAAGCCAACTTTTCCCGCAGGGATAAAGGGCATCACGTGCTGGCCGAGAATACTTGAAGGCCGGGGATTTTCGAGGACTTTGTCCTTAATCATCAACGACGCTCCACCGGGAACGAGTTCCTCTCCAGGTTGAAAAATAAGCTTGATCGTGCCTTCAAAATCATCCTTTATCTCATGGAGAATCTTGGCCGCGCCCAAAAGCGACGCGGTATGTGCATCATGACCGCAGGCATGCATGACGCCCGGGTTCTGGGATTTGTAGGACACATCATTGGCTTCGATGATCGGCAAAGCATCCATATCTGCCCGAAGAGCAATGACTTTTTTATCGGGATTTTTGCCTTTGATCAAGACAGACCAACCGGTAGTAGCTTTCTGCTCTATCTCGGCAATTCCGATCTCCCTGAGTTTTGCTTCTACAAACTCGGCCGTTTTGAATTCCTGAAAAGAAAGCTCAGGGTTGGCGTGAATGTGTCGTCGGTTTGAAATTACTTCCTCTTTGTAGGCCTTGGCCAGGGACTTAATTTTGGATAGGAGCATCTTGGTCTGTGGTAGGAGCGACGTATTCCTTTCGCTGAAATCTGTCCTGAATAATCCGGGCAGTGGGAAATTGACCCTTGATCTGGGAGAAGGCTTTTTGCGCTTCGATTTTATAGGTGAATTTTCCCAGCTTGACCAAGTACCGAGGCTGCTGATATTGCATTTCAGGGGTTAAATCGGGGAAATAGAGCTTTAGATCATCCTGAGTTTTGAACGCTTGATTTCGGTCTATTCCGGAAAACACCAAAACGGTGTAGCCGCTGAAATATGGCTCATTCTTGTTTTTTTCGGTAAACCGACGCTGTACTTCATCCAGTTGCCCATCCACAGGCTGGACTGACCCGATTGACGAGGGATTTGAAGAGCTCTCTTCAGTGGCCGTGGTATAGTCCGGGTACTTGGGCAATGATCCACTCAGATCCTCTTGGTAAGTAGCATACGCCGTACTTGCTGAGTCTGAGGAAGGACGAATTATTTTACAACCAAAAAGGATTGACAAAATCCCAAATACCCAAAAATTTTTCATTTCGACTTAGTTTTCAATCACAACGCACTTTCCATCGGCTAGATCTTGCTCCACGCTCTTATATTTTACGTCACTCTTCGTGGTGCCGTCGGTATACTTGACAGAAACTTTGTCATTTCTACCATAGGCGTGTTCGACCTTTCTCGGAGCGACGGGCTGAGGAGCCGGTCTCCCAGCACCCGCTGCGGCCGCCGCAGCGCGATTAGCTCCAGGGTTCAAAGAGCTTGCCACTTCTGCTTTGGAAGTCTGAAGTTTAGGTTCGGGAGCTCGTTGAACTTGAGCTTGCTGTACCTGGGCAGGCTCTTGCTTTGGCAGATCCGCTCTCGAAAGGAACGTGATCATGTCTTCATTCAACTTGCCGATGAATCGCTTGAACATCTCAAACGCTTCAAACTTATAGATCAACAGTGGGTCTTTTTGCTCATAAACCGCATTCTGCACTGACTGCTTCAAGTCGTCCATATCACGAAGGTGCTCCTTCCAGTTTTGGTCGATGATCGCCAGCGAAACGTTCTTTTCGATCGATCTAATCAATTCCCTGCCCTCAGTCTGAATCGTAGTTTGGAGATTGGTGACCACACCGATTTGTTTCATTCCGTCAGAGATCGGCACCATGATATCCTTCACGGTAGCACCTCTTTCTTCCTGCACTCTTTTGAAGATCGGAAGTGCAGTCAGCGCAATCGTATTGTTCTTTTTGATGTAGTTTTCAAAAGCAACCGTGTAAAGCTCTTGGGTAAGCTTCGGTGCATCTTTGGATTTGAGATCTCCGTCCGTGATGTGGTGATCCAGACCCAAAGTGGTGAAAATATTCATCCTCAGATCTTCCGCGCTGTCGGTCGATTTGCCCATGTCGATGAGGCTTTCGCAGACATCAAACAGGATATTCAGGATATCCAGCTCCAGGCGGTCACCTTTCAACGCATTCCGGCGACGCTTGTAGACCACTTCACGCTGTGAGTTCATCACATCGTCATATTCCAAGAGTCTCTTACGGGTGCCAAAGTTATTTTCTTCGACTTTGCGTTGGGCACGCTCAATGGATTTGGTGATCATGCTATGCTGTATCACTTCGCCTTCTTCCAAGCCCATTCGATCCATCAGTTTAGCGATACGGTCTGAGCCGAAGAGACGCATCAAACTATCTTCCAAGGAAACAAAGAATTGGGAAGATCCCACATCACCCTGACGACCGGAACGGCCCCGAAGCTGTCTGTCGACACGGCGTGATTCATGGCGCTCAGTACCGATGATGGCCAAGCCGCCGGCTTTTCTTGACTCGGCGGTAAGCTTGATATCTGTACCCCGACCGGCCATGTTGGTGGCGATGGTCACAGTACCCGGTTGACCTGCGGCAGCGACAATGTCAGCCTCACGGGCGTGCTGCTTCGCATTCAATACTTGATGGGGAATTTTTTTCAAAGTCAGCATTCGGCTGAGCACTTCGGAAATTTCCACGGAAGTGGTACCGACCAAAACTGGTCTGCCAGCGGCTACCAATTCGTTGATTTCATCGCCAACTGCATTGAATTTCTCCCTGACAGTTTTATAAACTTTATCCTCGCGATCTGATCTGATGATCGGTCTGTTAGTCGGAATCACGACTACGTCCAGCTTGTAGATTTCCCAGAATTCTCCCGCTTCAGTCTCCGCCGTACCGGTCATACCGGCCAGTTTGTGATACATTCTGAAGTAGTTCTGAAGAGTGATCGTGGCATACGTCTGCGTCGCGTCCTCCACTTTCACATTTTCTTTCGCTTCGATCGCCTGGTGCAATCCGTCGGAATAACGACGGCCTTCCATCACACGGCCGGTCTGCTCATCGACAATCTTCACTTTGCCATCCACGATGATATATTCCGTGTCCCGCTCAAACATGCAATAGGCCTTGAGCAACTGGTTTACGGTATGGATACGCTGTGCCTTTACGCTGTAATCCTTGATTGCTTCCTCTTTACGGACAAGCTTCTCCGTATCGTCTACTCCTTCTGCTTTTTCCAATTCAGCGATCACCACACCGATATCCGGGAGAATAAAGAATTCCGGGTTCTCATTTTTGGTCGTCATCGTCTCGATGCCACGATCGGTAAGATCTACCACATTCGTTTTCTCGTCGATGGTAAACAACAGCGGCTCATCAGCCTCCGGCATTTGGCGCTTGTTGTCTTGGAGGTAAAAATTCTCTGTTTTCTGAAGGATCACCCGGATCCCAGGTTCGGAAAGGTATTTGATCAAAGGCTTGTACTTAGGCATGCCTCGGAACGCTCTGAAGAGAGCCAAGCCACCTTCTTTGTCATTGCCATCAGCGATTTGTTTTTTGGCCGCAGCCAAAAATCCCTGCACCAGTTTCCGCTGCTCATCCACCAAAGTCGAAACACGGGGCTTCATCTGATCAAACTCATGCACATCGCCTCTTGGCACCGGCCCGGAAATAATCAACGGCGTTCTCGCGTCATCGATCAACACGGAGTCCACTTCATCGACCATCGCAAAATGGTGCTTGCCCTGAACCAGATCGCCTGATTCACGAGCCATGTTATCTCTCAGATAGTCAAAGCCAAATTCGTTGTTCGTCCCATAGACGATGTCAGAAGCGTAAGCTTTCTTTCTGCCAGCTGAATTGGGCTGATACTTGTCAATGCAATCCACCGTCAAGCCGTGAAACTCAAAAATCGGAGCATTCCACTCGGAGTCACGCTTGGCCAGGTAGTCGTTGACCGTCACGATATGAACACCTCTACCCGCAAGGGCATTGAGAAAAGCTGGGAGAGTCGAAACCAACGTTTTGCCTTCACCGGTCGCCATTTCGGCTATTTTTCCCTTGTGAAGCGTCATCCCACCGATGAGCTGCACGTCGTAGTGCACCATATCCCAGACAACTTCCGTACCTGCAGCCATCCACTTGTTGTGCCAAATCGCCTGCTCACCCTCAATCTCTACATTGGCCTTGGTCACTGCGAGTTCGCGATCCTGCATCGTGGCAGTCACCACCAATTTGCCATTCTCTTTGAATCGTCTCGCGGTCTCTTTGACGATGGCAAAAGACACAGGCATCACCTCTTCGAGAACTTTCTCCAGCTCGGTATCCCGATCCTTCTCCAGCTTGTCGATTTCGTTGAAAAATTGATCTTTTTCATGAATCGCCTGAGCCGGCAAGGCATCAATCTGAGTTCTGATCTCGACGATCTTATCGTCGGTCGACTTTAATCGGCTATTGATGACATCCTTGATTTCGTAGGTTTTCGCCCTCAGCTGATCGTCGCTCAAGCCTTTCAATCCTGCGAACGCCTGATTGATTTCAGTCACTATTGGAAGAAGTTCCTTGATATCTCGGTCGGACTTGGTGCCAAATACTTTGGCTAATCCTTTTGCAATAAAATCTAGCATGTCGTTCTATGGAATCCCGATTTGGGGGGCTTAAAAATAAGCCGTTTTTGTTATAATTGGTAATAAGTAAGACCTCGGATTCTCACCCGCGGTCCATAGTATCGATTTTAATTTTTCCTGAGAAAACCTGCGCAGCCGGGCCAATTAGCCAGATTTTGCTGAAAGTGCCGTCAGGATTGGATTGAAATTTAACGGACAAATTGCCTCCTAGGGTACTGATTTTCACCCGATTTTGCTGATGCTGAGAACCATAGACAATGGCTGCTGCGGTGACCCCGGTACCACAGGAAAGAGTCTCATCCTCTACGCCTCGCTCGTAAGTACGGACGAAAACCTCGTCTTCGGCGAGCGGCTGAACAAAGTTGACATTGGTGCCCGCAGGTGCATATGCAGCGTCGTATCGAACGGATTTTCCTTCTTCGAAAACCGGGTAGCTTTCCGCCTGGTCGATAAATCGAATGTGGTGGGGAGAACCGGTATTGACAAAGAAATCTCCGGATCGCTCTTCGATATTCTTGACATCACCCATCAATAGCTCTACCTGATCACCGGAAAGAATGGCATCATGCGGTCCGTCAATCGCGAGAAAGTGTGTTTTTCCCCCGATTATTCCCAGAAAAGCCGAGAAGGCTACTGCGCATCTGGCTCCATTTCCACACATACTTTGGCTCCCGTCGGCATTGAAATAGACCATTTCGAAGTCATAGTCTGGATGATTTTGGATCGCGATCAAGCCATCTGATCCGACTCCGAATTTTCGGTCACAAAGCTTTCTCACCAAGTCTAGATTGCTCACATCAAAGCTCCCGTCACGGTTATCGATCATGACGAAATCATTGCCAGTGCCCTGATATTTGTAGAAAGTGAGTTCCATTCCCAGCTATTTTGACTTCTCCTGACAAAAACTTTTCCAAGAGCTAATTGAACTGCAAACATAACCAAGTTGTCAGGAATTCGGACGTAATGTCTGACTATCAATTTTTAATCCGGTACGGATTGGCTAATTTCAAACGTTAATCAGAAACATAAACCAAAGCTATACCACCATGAAAGGTCTTGAAAACGGATTATCACGAAGAGAATTTTTGTCCAATACTTCCAAAGCAAGCCTCGCTATTGGCCTGGCAGGAACGGGAATATTGAGCGCTTGTGCGGGCGACGCAAATGGAGAAGACAAAGCGGTCTTGGTCACGAGTTTTACACAGACTCCGCTTGCGTATGATTACGCTGCACTTGCTCCAAATATCGATGCGATGACGATGGAAATCCACTATACCAAACATGCCGCCAGCTATGCCAAAAGTCTGGGAGAGGCTATCGCAGATGAGAAAGTGGACACCAATAAACCCTTGGAAGATGTCCTCGCTGAAGTCTCCAAGTACACTACCAAGATGAGAAACAACGGGGGCGGGCACTACAACCACGAACTGTTTTGGAAAGTAATGGCGCCAAACGCCGGCGGAAAGCCAACCGGCGACCTGGCTGCGGCGATCGATTCCTCTTTTGGAAGCTTCGATGAGTTTGTGAGCCAGTTTGACACAGCTGCCAAGACCAGATTTGGATCGGGCTGGGCTTGGCTCGTAGTGGGTGCTGACAAGAAGCTTGCTGTGGGCTCTACTGCCAATCAGGACAATCCCCTTATGGACGTGTCTGATTTCAAAGGAACTCCTCTTCTCGGACTCGATGTCTGGGAGCACGCCTACTACCTGAACTATCAAAACAAACGCCCCGATTATGTGTCCGCATTTTGGAATGTGGTCAACTGGAACACAGTTGCCGAGCGATTTGCTGCTGCTTCGGTGTAATTTACCCTGACAAATCCAATCATAAAAAGGCCGGAATTCCCGGTCTTTTTCATTTATTTCGGGCAATCAATTCTACCAGTCATGCAAGACCCCAAGTCACTCACTTCAGTCGCTTTATTCCACGAAACATTCAAGCACCCAGTACTTCCCGAACCCACGATTCCTTCCGAAACAAGATGCAACTTGCGGGTTTCTCTTTTGGCAGAAGAGCTGAAAGAACTGGAAGAGGCTATTGAAAACAAAGACATCGTCGAAATCGCCGACGCTTTGTGTGATCTCCAATACGTGCTTTCCGGTGCGATTTTGGAGTTTGGTTTGGGGGAAAAATTCAAGGCCCTTTTTGACGAAGTGCAGCGCTCCAACATGAGCAAAGCCTGCAAAACCGAGGAAGAAGCCCAGGCTACAGTCAAGCATTACGAAGCCAAAGGAACACCTTGTTTCTATGAGAAGGAGGGAGATTTGTTTTTGGTCTTCCGTGAAGGAGACCGCAAAACATTAAAGTCGGTTGGTTATTCTCCGGCAGATTTGAAGGGAATTTTATAGAGGTAAATCCCACACTAACGAGCGGCCTGATTTTATTCTAAAGTCAGGCTTTTTCTATTAAAAAAGCCCCACATCGCTGTGAGGCTCGGTACCAGGAGCGGGAATCGAACCCGCACGGGATTGCTCCCACAAGATTTTAAGTCTTGCGTGTCTACCTATTCCACCATCCCGGCAGACTCTACGTGGCTGTAGAGGGTCAGGTGCATCTCCAATTAGAAATGTCCTGAAACGACAAAGCCCTTTTGCAAGGGCTTTGTTGAGCGGGAGACGAGATTCGAACTCGCGACCCCGACCTTGGCAAGGTCGTGCTCTACCAGCTGAGCTACTCTCGCTTAAGGCAATTTCCAGAACGTGATCTGGGTGAATTGTGGATGCAAAGGTAAGCCTCAATTATAATTTTACAAGCCGGCTCTAAAGAAATTTTTCCTGTAAGCCCACAAATTCTCTAAATAGACCTGATTTACAGGCTTTTTCAAAAATCGTTGGCGGCTAAAATTTTGACCATTTCTCCGACATTCTTGGCTCCCAGCTTCCTAAAAATATTCTTTCGGTGGGTCGCTACTGTATTTATTGAAATATTGAGGATTTCGCTGATCTCCTTGGACTCTTTCCCTTCAAGGATAAATCCAACGATCTCTCGCTCCTTTGCGGTCATCTTTACCGTCTTGCCAACAGGAGAGTTTTTGCTGACGAAGATCTTTTTCCCCTCATCACTGGTGTAGGTGTAATTCCAATCGTAGTTTTTTGTTTTGGGAGGAGTAAACAGCTGCACGATGATGTGCAAATCCATGATGAAATTGCCCGCTTCGTCGATGACGTAAGGTCTCACCTTAGATGTCATCCAGATCACGTCCTGGGTCGTGCGGTGCACCCATCGGGTCGTGTAGGAAAACTCGAAGGTATGCCGCTCAGGAATGGACAAGTTATGGAAAGATTCGAAAACGATCTGCTGAAAACGAAAAAGCTCCGGCCGATCCTCCGGATGAATCATTGTAAGCGATGTCTCCATCCCTTTATTTCGAAACATCGACTCTGGATAACCGGTCAGTTCTTCCACATTGCCCGTGAAAAACGCTAAACTCAAGTTGCGATAATCGAAACAGGCGATTACCAGACCTTCATTTATCCCAATCTTTTTGCTGAGAGCGGCCAAGTCATCTTTGAGCTTTTGTTCATCGATTTTTCCTTGGAATTCCTGCTCCTTCCATTCCTTAAAAAACTTGGTATACTTATCCTGTTTTTCCAGGTCCTTGAGTAATACCTTATCCATCTAAAAGCACCCTATTTTCTTTGAATTAATTAAATTCTAGTTAAGATATGAAAAAAAATGTGAATCATTCCATTCTCTTTTTTATTTCATGCAGTTTTAACAGCGCTTCGATAGGAGAGATGGCGTTGATATCGATCTGATCCAGAAGCTGTTTCGCCTCTGTGAATTTCGGATCCATCTCAAACATACTAAGCTGATAATTATTCTTCGGGATGGATTTCAAGTGTTCTTTTTTCTCCTGGACTGCTTTGTCCTTTTCCAAATGCCCCATAATCTCGGCAGCGCGAAGGACCACGGGATTGGGCATTCCCGCCATTTGAGCCACGTGGATACCAAAGCTGTGCTCGCTTCCGCCTTCCTTCAGCTTTCGCATAAAGATCACCTTGTTCCCGACTTCCTTCACCGACACGTTGAAGTTTTTCACCCGTGGAAAATCTGTCGCAAGCTGGTTCAGCTCATGATAGTGGGTAGCAAATAACGTTTTCGCTTTGAAAGTAGGATGGCTGTGCAAGAACTCCACGATCGACCAGGCAA
This sequence comes from Algoriphagus terrigena DSM 22685, assembly GCF_000429445.1. Lineage (GTDB taxonomy): Bacteria > Bacteroidota > Bacteroidia > Cytophagales > Cyclobacteriaceae > Algoriphagus > Algoriphagus terrigena. Next base: position 64,321 of record NZ_AUBW01000008.1, on the reverse strand, counting down.
TCGAAATGCCGTCATAGGTCGACGTGCCGCGGCCAATCTCGTCCATCAAGACCAAGCTCCGATCCGAAAGATTGTTTAGGATACTGGCTGTTTCAGTCATCTCGACCATAAAAGTAGATTCGCCCTTGGATAGGTTATCCGAAGCACCCACGCGGGTGAAGACTTTGTCGATGATCCCGATCCTCGCAAAGGATGCGGGTACAAAGCTTCCCATCTGAGCCATCAGGACGATCAGGGCAGTTTGCCGAAGCAAGGCAGACTTACCGGCCATGTTAGGCCCGGTGATGATGATGATCTGCTGGCTGTCATGATCGAGGTAGAGGTCGTTGGGCACGTAGTGCTCACCCGGAGGGAGCTGCTTTTCGATCACCGGATGCCGTCCATCCTTGATCTCCAAGGTCTCGGTGTCGGATATTTTAGGGCGGACATAGGCGTTGCTCAGCGCGACTTTTGCAAAAGAAAGGAGCGAGTCTAACGTGGCCAAGACCCGCGCGTTTTGCTGGATTTGGGTGACATACTGCGCCGCTTCCTGAACTAGCGCCAGGAAATACTTCTGCTCGATGCCAAGCATACGATCCTCGGCATGAAGAATTTTTTCCTCGTAATCCTTCAACTCAGGGGTGATGTACCGTTCGGCATTGACGAGCGTCTGCTTGCGGATCCACTCCTGCGGTACCTTGTCTTTGTGGGCGTGAGTCACCTCCAGGTAGTAGCCAAAGACCTTGTTGTAAGAGATTTTCAAGGATGAAATCCCCGTCTGCTGAACCTCACGCTGTTGGATTTGAACCAGAAAATCCTTGCCCTTATTAGCCAGACCCCGGTACTCGTCAAGCTCAGGGTCTACACCGTCATTGATCACTCCGCCTTGATGCACGAGCATCGGAGCGTCTTCTTGGAGTTCACGGGCTATTTTTTCAAGCAAAAATTCACAGGGATTGATCTGATCCGAAAGCCGCTTCAGCGTAGCATTGGACTGGTTTTTTAGAATTTCTTTAATAGGAAGGGTGGATTTCAACGCCCGCTTGATCTGGTTCATCTCACGGGGATTTGCGCGACCGACGACAACTTTGGAAATCAGACGCTCCAGGTCTCCGATATGTCGCAGCTGCGCGATGATATCCTCAATCAAGGCTGAGTTTTGGTAGAAAAAATCCACCACATTCAATCGCTCCTCGATGGCTTTCTTCTCCTTGAGCGGTAGCACCATCCACTTTTTCATCATTCGCGAACCCATCGGAGTGACGGTCTGATCGAGGATTTGGATCAACGGAACCCCGCCCTCATGCTGGGGGAAAACCAGCTCCAGATTGCGGATCGTAAACTTGTCCAGCCAAACATATTTCTCAACTGCAATTCGGGAAATTGCCGAAATATGTTGCACTTCCCGGTGCTCGGTTTCTTCCAGATAAAACAAAATCGCCCCGGCAGCAACGATCCCACACTCGAGTTCCTCGATTCCAAAACCCTTCAAATTGGCTGTGCCAAAGTGATTTTTAAGCTTCTCGTAAGCGAAATCAAACTGATACACCCAATCTTCACAATGAAAGGTGATGAAGTCGTTTTTGATGATTTCGGCCGCTGTCTTTTTAGCTGCTTTCGAAAAAATCACCTCGGAAGGAGCAAAGCTTTGCAGCAACTTATCCAGATACGCCGCATTGCCTTCCGCACACATGAACTCCCCTGTGGAAACATCCAAAAAGGCGATGCCATGCTTTTCCTTCCCAAAATGGATCGATGCCAAGTAGTTGTTTTTGCGGGTATCGAGGACTTGGTCGTTGTAGGAGAGTCCCGGCGTCACCAGTTCGGTCACGCCCCGCTTGACAATTCCTTTGACAGATTTGGGATCCTCTAACTGATCGCAAATAGCAACCCGATGTCCGGCCCGCACCAGCTTCGGCAGGTAATTGTCTAGGGAGTGATGTGGAAAACCGGCCAGCTCAATATGCGACGCTGAGCCGTTTGCCCTTTTGGTCAAAACGATATCCAAAACCTTGCTCGCTGTGACGGCATCTTCCCCAAAAGTCTCGTAAAAATCCCCGACACGGAAGAGCAACAAAGCTCCGGGATGCTTAGCCTTGATGGCATTATATTGCTTCATCAGGGGAGTTTCCTCTCTGTCTTTGGATTTGCTCATGGGGATAAAACGGGAATTGTAGTACTTTTGAGTCGGGAATAAGGCCTGAAAATAGCCGTTTAGGGCAGGAGATCAAAAAAAGATGAAGAAATTAAGCATGGAAGAACTGGATCGATTGTCGGTCGGGGATTTCAAGAAAACCGAAAAATCACCAATCACCTTGGTCTTGGACAATGTCCGCAGCCTGAATAATGTTGGGTCTGCCTTTCGCACTGCAGACGCCTTTCGGATCGAAAAAATCTTCCTCTGTGGCATCACCGGCACACCGCCCCATCGGGATATCCAGAAGACTGCCTTGGGTGCCACTGAATCCGTGGACTGGGAATACTGCCTTAACACCTCCGAGGCGATCGAAAAGCTGAAAGCCTCCAACTATCGACTTTGCGCGCTGGAGCAAGTGGAAAACTCCGTGAAGCTGAATGATTTTTCTCCAGAAAAATGCAAAAAATATGCGCTAATCTTCGGAAACGAGGTGTTCGGAGTGGAAGAAGAGGTGTTGAAAGCCTGTGACCAAGTCCTGGAAATACCGCAGCTGGGAACCAAACATTCGCTGAATATCTCTGTTTCTTTGGGAATCGCCGTCTGGGATTTGATGGTGAAGCTGGAGCAGTTCTAAAATTGGATAGCCTTATAATTTAGAAATTACCCTCTCAACTTCGATCAGAGTCATTAAAATCCCAAATCACCTAGTTTTACGTGCGTCTTGATCAGGTTGGAACTGGCTTTGGCAACTATTTTCCCTGTCAATTTTTTTATCACAGCTTCCCAGTGATTCAGATTTGAGCCCGAACGGACAAGTTTGGCCGTCACTTCGAGCGTTTCTCCGATCTGGGCAGAAGACAAAAAGTCGACATTGAGATTGATGCTGGTCATCAGGTACTCCGATCCTGCCACAAAATTCCCCATGCCGATCACATCGTCCAGCATCAGAGAAGCTATGCCTCCATGGAGAATCTTGCCCGGGTTGCACATATCCGGACGTATCGTGTAGGAGACTTTGATATGATGAAGATCGATTTCTAGCAATGTGCCCCCGAGCCAATTTCCTGCTGCGGAGGGAGTTTTATCCAGCTTTTTCCCGATCTGGGTCTTGAAGAGCTCCAGCCCAGGATTTGTGGTGTTTTCCATATCAGTTGGTTATGTCCAAAAGTCTAAAATAGTCCTCCGAGACCGTTTTTAATACATCTTTCTCTTTTTCCTCCGCCCAGAGCGGGTAGAGTTCTTCTCCTAAAATCAGCTCAAACTGGGCATTCTGTTCAATTAAGGGAGCTATTTTTTTAAACAAATTAAAATGATCCAGATTGTTCCCATTGCCAAAATCGATGGTTTCCACGATTACCGAGGATGTCGTCCTGATCTGAATCGGCCATTCGCCATTCTTGAGTTCAAAATAGATATAGGCGTCGTCTTTGACCGGATTTAAGATAATCACCAAATCCAAGCTCGGCAAGGTGTCCGTTTCCAGCCTGTTTCGGTGTCTAAACAAAGTCATCGAAGCGTCTTGCCGGATCTCTCGATCATAGTGAATCGATCGGACATTCTGAAAATAGAGCCACTTGGAATCTGTCACTCGAAATGTCCGGTCTTCCCCTGAATTATTCGCACGGTATCCGTTGAAAAAAGAGAGAACCAGCACCAATGCCAAGGACGAAAAAATGAAGATCTTCAGCACTTTCACCAGCTCGGGAGTGAATATGGGGTCTCTTTTGCTCATCTTTCTCCAGTAAACGAATGGCAAATGGGCAAAGATTTTTCCAATTGCCTTTTTCTTAATCAGGTTACCTCACATACGAACCGGCATTCATGTCTATTGAAGTTCCTGTGGCGTGATCTGCCAGTCCGGAACACAGCAGCGTCACCATTGGCGCGATATCCTCTGGAACGGTCAGCTCTCTGAGCGCGATGTCGTTGAGCGCAAAATCTTCACCGTACTCTGCCAAGATTTCCTCGGCCATATCCGTTCGAGTGAACCCCGGCGCAATAAGGAATGCTTTTATTCCCTGCTTGCCGTAATGTCTGGCGATCGATCTTATCAAACTCACCATTGAGCCCTAGCCGCGTAGGCCAAGTAATCTGGCGTATCGCCACGGAAAGCCGCCCGTGACGAAATCATCACAATTCTACCGTTGTGATGGATCTTGGCTTGATCGATAAATTCCTTGGAAAGTATTCCCACCGCTGTTGAATTTACCGCCATGACCTTTTCCCAAACTTGAAGCCATTCACCCGTGGGCATGGAATCTGCGGCGGGTGTGGAGATTCCGGCATTGTTGACCAAAGCCGTCAGCGGACCATATTTTTTTACTAGATGGGGAATGAATCCCATCACTTCATCCGGTTTAGAAAGATCACAAGCCTCGATAAATGCGGGGTTTTTGAGTTCGCTCAAGAGGCTTTCTGCCTGAGCTTTGTTCGCATTGCAATGAATAATCACCTCGGCACCGGAGTCTGAAAGCTGCTTGGCTATCGCTCGTCCGATTCCGCGGGAAGATCCGGTGACCAGAATTCGTTGATTTTTGAGGGAAACGTTCATGGTTGCAGATGTTTTGACTTCACCACTTTTCCCTCAAAATCAGATGCTGGACATGAGAAAGGTGATGCTGGGAATGCCAAGCGTATAGCAAAACGATTTCAGCCAATTCCTGGCTGTGCTTCTTTTCCGGATGAAAGTATGTCTTCTTAAAATCTTCCTCCTTCATCGAATCCAGCACAACACCCCACTTAAGGTGCATGGCTTTGATAATGGCCAATGACGACTCAATGGGTAAATCCGCATCAGCTAGCCTGGCCCATGCAGCCTCGTCATACGGTTTGATCGTAGGATTCTCTTCCGTCAGCGCCAGCTTAAAGCGGGTAAAGGCATTCATGTGGCTGTCTGCACAGTGATGTACCAGCTGCCTGACCGTCCATCCGCCCGGCCGATAGGGAGTATCCAATTGTTCGATAGAAAGTGGGCTGACGGCTGTGAAAATATGAGCCGGAAAGGATTTGATCACGGCGATTGCCTCTTGGATCAGATCGTACGTGATCGTCGCTGGTTTCTGAAACTTGCCTATGGGGTATTTGAGAAATTCGATGTCGATGTTCATTACTAAAGATTACTGACCACCGGCGGCGATGGTTGCCAAATCTACATGTTTTGCGCCATAGCCCAAAAGCACATTGGCACAGGCGCAAAGTGTAGCGCCAGTGGTGATCACGTCATCGACCAAAAGAATCCGAAGACCTTCAATATTCTCACCGGCTCTTAAGTCAAACACTTCATCCACGTTGTCAAGCCGTTGGATTCGGGACTTCTTGGTCTGGGTTTCGGTGAATTTCTTGCGCTCGAGCAGATTTTCCAACTTAATATTGAGTGCTTTTGACAGGCCTTTTCCAAACACTTCGCTTTGGTTATATCCCCGTCGTTTTTGCTTCATGGGATGAAGTGGCACAGGCACGATCACATCCCATTCATCTTGATAACCCTGCAGAGCCAGCGACAACCCATACAGCCGACCCATTTCCTCCCCAATCTCAGGCTTATTCCGGTACTTGAGCTGATGGAGTAGTTTTTGACTATTCCCTTTTTTTGAAAATCGAAGAAAGGCCATCGCCCGGTTTACCCGCATCAGTCCCCGGACTTTCGAAGTAAGCTCATTGTCATAAGGCCTGAGGTGAAAATTTGCTACAGGAAGAGACCCTTGGCAAACCGTACAAAGGCAAGGCTCAAAATCGAAAAGAGACTTTCCACACTGAGGACAGTTTCTGGGGAAAATGAGATCCAAAAAATCTTTCAAAAAAAGTAAACGCATCGCTAAAAAGTTCTGTTGTTAACCCTTAGGGTGGAATATGCAGTATATTTGCCCTCTGGAAAGTATTAATCCTTAAGTTAATGAATCTTATAGAAGAATTCAACGCTTATCGAGCCAAGATGAATGAGAAAATCATGGCCGAAGACAACAAAGTGATCAAGCGGTTTTTCAACCTCGACACGAATGCCTATTCGGAAGGCGCGTTGGATGTCAAGACCAAGGAAATGATCGGTTTGGCCTGTTCGATGGTGCTCAGATGCGACGATTGCATCAAATATCATTTGGGAAAAAGTCACGAAGCCGGCCTGAAAAAGGAAGAAATCTTCGAGGTATTTTCCATCGCCATGATAATCGGCGGATCGATCGTCATCCCGCACTTGAGAAGAGCTGTAGAATACTGGGAAGAACTTGAAAATCAATAACTTAAATTATGTTTAAGCGCGATCTTGATCTCGAAAAACGCTGGTCTAAGCTGTTAGAAGGCTTGAAAGAAACCATTGGAAAAAAACCAAACGATCTGAACGGCGTACTCTTTCTGATAGGCGTCCAGGAATTGGGCAAGGGCACCAAGAACTTCTCCAAAGAACAAAAGCAGGACTTGATGCACATTGCTGTCTGTAAGGTGCTGAGCTATGCCGGGTTTTACGAACTCGATTCCGTTGACCAGGAAGGCTGGCCACACTGGAAACTAGTCAAAGATTTGCCGCATTTTGATTTACTTGAACAAGAAAAGCTTTTGAAAATCCAAGTAATGGAATATTTCGAAAAAGAATATCAAATCGAAATTTGAATTTGAATGAAACTAATCTCTTACAACGTCAACGGTATTCGTTCTGCCATCAACAAAGGTTTTGTAGAATGGCTGAGGGAAGAAAATCCAGATATCATTGGTTTACAGGAGATTAAGGCTCAAGAGAAAGACATTGATGCGGCGATCGTTCAAGATATGGGCTATGAGCTATACTGGTATCCGGCGGTGAAAAAAGGATACAGCGGAGTCGCCATTTTCTCAAAAATCAAACCGAAAGCAGTAAGGTATGGAATGAGTCTGAATCGATACGATGATGAGGGCAGGATGATCCAAGCTGATTTTGAAAACTTCTCTTTCATTTCTTCCTATTTCCCTTCTGGGACGACGGGCGATATTCGGCAGGGGTTCAAGTACGGGTTTTTGGACGACGTCTTCGGATACATGCAGGATTTGAGAAGAGACAATTCTTCGATAATACTCAGCGGCGACTACAACATTTGCCACAGACCGATTGATATCCACAATCCTATTTCAAACAAAAATTCATCCGGATTTCTACCGGACGAGCGAGCATGGATGGATCGGTTCACTGGGTCTGGTTTCATCGACACGTTTCGCCACTTCAATCCAAATCCTCATCAGTACAGTTGGTGGAGTTACAGAGCAAACTCACGCACAAAAAATCTGGGTTGGCGAATAGACTACCACATGGCAACCCAGTCATTGCAAAACAGACTGAAAAGTGCCGTAATTTTGCCAAATGTGAAACACTCGGATCATTGTCCGGTTGTACTAGAAATTGAATAAAAATCGATCAATACGAACTGAATCATAGAATATTCCCAGATGAAGTCTATAAAAATCTCAATTCCGTCTCTAATAGAGAACATCAAAGTCATCGAAAGCTTTATTGACAACGCAAAAGATAAATTTGAGATCAACGATGACATCTACGGAAACATTATGATTTCCGTGACGGAATGCATCAGCAACGCGATCATTCACGGCAATCAAAATGACAAGAATAAGCTCGTTCACCTCGAACTCAAAATGGAGGACGATCAGCTTAAATTCATCATTGAGGATGAAGGCGAGGGATTCGACATGCAAGCGCTTCAAGATCCTACTGCACCTGAAAACATAGAAAAACCGGGAGGGCGAGGGATCTTTCTCATTCGTCATCTAAGCGACGAAGTGAGATTCGAAGATGGAGGCAAAAAGACCGTACTCTCCTTTTACATGGATTAACTATGGCTATCAATTTCTTTTCGGAAGAGATCAAGTTTGACCTCCCCCAGAAACTGCGAAGAAAGGCATGGCTGAAGAAAATTTCCCAATCTGAAGGTTTCAAAATCGGCGAACTGAATTATATCTTTTGCTCTGATGAATATCTCTACCAGATCAACGTCGACTATTTGAATCATCACACATACACAGACATCATCACTTTCGACAATTCTGAAGAAGAGAACGTCATCGAAGGTGACATTTTTATAAGTATTGATAGGGTAAGAGAAAACGCTTCAAAACATCAGCAAGACGAAGCCAGCGAACTTAGTCGAGTCATCAGCCACGGTCTTTTTCATCTCATGGGATACAAAGACAAATCCAAGGATGAGAGCGAAGCTATGAGAACTCAAGAAGGATTGGCCATCAAATTGTACGAAAAAAGTTAACTGTTCCACGTGAAACCTTGAATGAAATTCGTTTCAAAAAGACAGTGTTTCACGTGGAACACAATATAGAAAAGCATGTTTCCAACATACGATGTTATAGTAGTAGGAGCGGGTCACGCAGGTTGCGAAGCCGCGCACGCGGCAGCGATGATGGGTTCAAAAGTGCTCCTTTGCACAATGAATATGAACACCATTGCCCAAATGTCATGCAATCCAGCAATGGGAGGTGTGGCTAAAGGGCAAATTGTACGCGAAATTGATGCGCTGGGGGGAAGATCAGGGATCATATCAGACAAATCCATGATCCAATTCAGAATGCTCAACAGATCCAAAGGTCCCGCCATGTGGTCGCCGCGCACTCAAAATGACCGAATGAGATTTGCTGAAGAATGGAGACTGGCCTTAGAAAGCACTCCAAACGTCGACTTTTGGCAAGAAATGATATCCGGCCTATTGGTGAAAGACGGCAAAATATGCGGGGTAAGAACTGGAATCGGTATAGAAATCCCATCAAATGCAGTTGTGCTTACCAACGGAACATTCCTGAATGGCGTGATTCACATTGGTGAAAAGCAATTTGGTGGAGGTAGAACAGGGGAGTCCGCAGCCAAAGGCATCACAGAACAGCTGGTTCAACTTGGCTTTGAAGCAGGACGAATGAAAACCGGAACTCCGCCAAGAGTCGATGGGCGCAGCTTGGACTATACTAAAATGGAAGAACAATTCGGGGATGAAAACCCGGAAAAATTCTCCTATTTGGATTCAACAGAGCCTCTGAAAAAACAACGGAGCTGCTGGATTACCTATACAAGCAAGGAAGTTCATCAGGCCTTAGAAACAGGTTTTGATCGCTCTCCGATGTTCAATGGTCGGATTCAAGGGCTTGGTCCAAGATATTGCCCAAGTATAGAGGATAAAATCAATCGATTTGCAGAGCGGGAAAGACACCAAATATTCGTCGAACCAGAAGGATGGGATACTGTCGAAATCTATGTCAACGGATTCTCCACCTCTCTACCGGAAGACGTACAGTACAAAGCATTGCGTCTCATCCCGGGCTTTGAAAATACCAAGATGTTCCGTCCCGGATATGCGATCGAATATGATTTCTTTCCGCCAACCCAGCTGAAACTTTCCCTTGAAACTCATCTGATTGAAAATCTCTTTTTTGCTGGGCAAATAAACGGAACCACCGGATACGAAGAAGCCGCATCGCAGGGCCTGATGGCTGGCATAAATGCGAGCCTTAAAGTCCAAGAAAAAGATCCGTTTGTTCTCAAGCGTTCCGATGCCTACATAGGTGTACTGATAGATGATTTGATCAATAAAGGCACTGAGGAGCCATATAGGATGTTCACGTCTAGAGCAGAATTCAGATTGCTCCTGCGTCAGGACAACGCTGATCTTCGCCTGACGAAGTTAGGACATGAAATTGGCCTAGCCTCAGATCAACGATTGGAAAAAATGCTGGACAAAAAGTCCGCCACTGCAGGACTTATCAACGAACTGAAACAGAAAAAACTAAGTCCAGAAACGGCAAACGGTGGTCTGGAAGCGATCGGTACTGCGACGATTCAAGAAAAGACAAGCGCCGAAAAACTTCTGAAAAGACCCCAAATAGGGATCAGTGAACTAGTCAACATCGATGACGATTTGCGGAGAAGCCTTAGCAAGTACACGAAGGAAGTACAGGAGCAAGCCGAAATTCAGATCAAATACGACAGCTACATCGACAAAGAGCAGCAGATGGTAGAAAAACTTTCAAACATGGAAAATTTCCGCATCCCCACTCAGTTTGACTTTCTGGCCATCACCGCACTATCCAATGAAGGAAAACAAAAGCTTAACAAAATCCGTCCGGAAACACTTGGACAAGCTTCCAGAATCAGTGGGGTATCACCGGCTGATTTATCTATCTTAACGGTCTATTTGGGAAGGTAAAATGCTAGAACGACTTAGTAAATGCCCACTTTGCAAAAGTGGGCTTTTTCTTAACCACTCCGAAGTTAATGACTATGCGGTGAGCAAAGAAGCCTTCATTCTTTGCAAGTGCTCTAGCTGCAAATTGCTCTTCACAAACCCAAGACCTAGTCAAGAGAATATTGGTCCCTACTATAATTTCCCGGAATACTATTCCCACGAGGACAAGGCAAAAAACTTAACCCAATGGGTCTACCAAAAGGTGAGAAACTACAGTATTTCTAAGAAGGTAGAAGCTATCGGATTGCTCAAAGAAACAGGAAACCTTCTCGACTACGGTTGCGGTACGGGGGAATTCTTAAACGCGGCTAAACGTAAAGGCTGGAAAGTTGCCGGAGTCGAGCCAAATGAAAAAGCGAGAACCCAAGCTAACCTAAAGCTCAAAAACAAAATCCAAGCATCCGTCGACGACCTCAAAAAAAATTCAAGCTTTGATATCATCACACTGTATCATGTTCTCGAGCACATTCACGATCTAAGAAAAACATCAAAAAAGATCATAAATCACTTAAAATCAGATGGTTACATAGTGATTGCTGTCCCAAATCACGAAAGCTGGGACGGCAAAAACTATGGAAAGTATTGGGCCGGCTGGGATGTACCAAGACATCTCTACCATTTCACCAAGGAATCGATGGAAAGTTATCGAGAGGAGTTTGGACTGGAATTAAAAGAAGTACAGCCGATGAAATTCGACAGTTTCTATGTCTCTCTTCTATCCGAAGGATATCTCGACAAAACCTCTTCCTTAATTTCAAGATACTCGAAGGCCATAGCCAATGGCCTCAAATCAAATCGTTCTGCAAATTCACCGGGTCAATTTTCAAGCAATATTTTCGTTTTCCAAAAGAAGTGAACAAGCTAAGATTACTGCTATACGGACTCACATTTTTGATCCTTGCTGCATGCGCTAAGCAAAGTACTCCCACGGGTGGCCCAAGGGATGAAGATCCGCCGGTGCTGTTAGAATCTAATCCAGCTACCCAAAGCCTAAACACGAGGCCAGACGAAATCACGATCACCTTTGACGAATACATCAAATTGGAAAATCCGTCAAAAGGAATTGTAATCACGCCTAGGGTCAAAAAAGATGAGGTTGAGTTTTCTGCTTTAAAAAATGTGGTCACCATCAAACTCAATCAAGAACTCGAAGACAGCACCACCTACGTGTTTGATTTTCAAAAATCAATTGTAGATATCTCGGAGGAAAACCCAGCAGAAAACCTCAAACTGGTTTTTTCTACCGGAAACTCCATAGACAGCATGAGTATCTCAGGAAAGGTCAATTTCTATTTTCCGCTTTCGAAGACCGACCTCAAAGATGTCCTTGTCGGAATCTATCCCGTTGGAGACACCACGGATGTATTGACTGCACAGCCCTACTATCTAAGCCAGGTAGACACCACGGGCACATTTACCATCACCAATATCAAAAACGGAAAATACCTCGCATACGCCTGGAAAGACACCAACGGAACGCTGAAAGCCGAGGCCAAATCGGAGGATTATGACTTCCTCCTGGACACCTTGAATCTCAACTCGAACATCGAAAACATTACGTTCAACCTGTCTAAAGCCGATATAACACCCATAAGAATTCTAAGATCCGCCACCTTTGGACAAAACTTCGATATCATCGTAAACCGGAGTCCTATTGAAACCGAACTCGGTAACGACAAGCTCGGACAGGATTATTTCTATGCCAATCTGGACTCAAGAATCAGGATCTACGCTACCGGTGCACAAACCGACAGCGTCCCGTTTCAGGTCAGTCTAAAAGATTCTGTGGGCTATACCAAGGACTCATTGCTCTGGGCAAAATTTCCCGAATCAGACCGGAAACCTGAAAAACTGACGGTGACAGCCAACTCTGGAAAAAACTTCTACCAAAATCTGGAGGTAGAGCTGAAGTTTAACAAGCCACTGAAGTCAATCAATACCGACTCACTCTATGTGACATACGACACCGCATCGACCATTCCTATCACCGAATCGATGTTTTTCTTCCCAGATTCCACGAAAAGAGACATTCTAAAAATCCTTTTGAGCGTCCCTGACTCAATTTCTCAAGAGGTCTTTACCATCAAAGCAGCCGATTCTACCTTCACCGACATCGAAAACCAAGTAAATGAAGCAGTCCTATCGGCCAATTACAGGAAACTAAAACGTGAGGGCCTCGCCGATGAAATCTCCGGAAACATCCTTGATGCCAAACCACCCTTCCTTGTGCAGCTGCTAAACTCTAAAAACGAGCTCATTCAGGAGCAATTTTTAGAGAATTCAAGCGCCTATTCCTTTAAACTTGTCGAACCCGGAACGTTCAAAATCCGGGTAATTGAAGATCTCAACGGAAACCGGCGCTGGGATCCATCCAATTTCGCACACAGAAGACTGGCAGAAAGAGTCTTTTATTTCCAAAACGCAGAGCTACAGCCAACGATTATCATCAGAAGTGGATGGTCGCTTCAAGACCAAAACATACGGGCATCCGACCCTACCGGTCTTCCAAAAGATCAAATTGAGCCTGTGGAAAAGCCCCAAATCAATGTAGACAACTCGGATGAAAACTCCGGAAAATTATAGCTCCGTCAACAATTCTGAGACTTTCCCGCCTCGGAAGAATCTCTCTGGGGAAAAGTATCCATTTGTCCACATTCACCTGAGAAGCTATCCACACCCCACTTAACCACATTCAGCAAACTCGGAGAAATCCACCATATCTTCACCTTTTCCATAAAAGACAGCATATCAAAACCATACAAGTGGATAGACGGTTGATAACTTGTCAAGAACATCAATTCACACCTACAGAAATTGTGGTAAACTTTTAATCAATGGCTTATCAACAAATCCACAGCCTTAATAACCTTAATAGTTTTATTTATTTAAATAAATTAATAAGGTTATTACCCTGTGAATTGTGTGGATAGCTTTTGTGAATGCGTCTTGGATTGGCTAATATTAGAATAGACAACCCAAGATAACCGATGGAGCTCAATCGCCTTTTTGACCTGATCCCGTATCAGATTTCTACCTACAACAAGAAGATTGCTTTTGCTCAGAAATCTGAAGGAGCTTGGAAAACCTATTCCTCCCGGGACGTAAAGACGATCGTCGACAATCTGAGTCTCGGACTGCTGGCTTCGCAAATTTCATTTGGAGACAAAGTGGCGATTATTTCCGAAAACCGTCCCGAGTGGAATTTTGTGGATTTTGCATTGCAGCAGCTTGGTGCCATTTCGGTACCGATGTACCCGACCATCACTACGGAGGATTACGCGTATATCTTTGATCACGCCGAGGTGAAAATGATCTTTGTGGGCGATCAGACTATCTATGCCAAAGCAGCGGAAGTTGCCGGTACGCGACTTATTTATTCTTTTGATTCGCTGGATGGGGTCGAAGATTGGAAATCTCTAGTCGAATTGGGCGAATCTGGCGATCTGGCAAAACTGGAAGACAGCAAAAGCCGGGTGAAAAACGAGAATCTCTTTACGATCATCTATACCTCAGGCACGACCGGAAAACCAAAGGGCGTCATGCTTAGCCATGCCAACATTCTGTCCAATGTCTTTGCTGTCTCCGACCGGATGACGCCTCCTCCAGGCGTGTCAACCGCGCTCAGCTTTTTGCCGCTTTGCCACATCTACGAGCGTACGGGGTCTTTTTGCTTTCTGTATCTTGGTTTTTCAGTCTACTACGCTGAGAGCATGGAGAAGATTTCGGACAATCTGAAAGAAGTCCGGCCTCATGTATTCAATACCGTACCGCGACTTTTGGAAAAAGTGTACGACAAGATTGTCGCAAAAGGATATGGCCTTAGCGGGGTGAAAAAGCAGCTTTTCTTTTGGGCGCTAAACTTGGGTCTCAGCTACGATCCTACAGAAGAGAAGGGCGGCTGGTATGATTTTCAGCTCAAAATGGCCAACAAGCTGATCTTTTCGAAGTGGAGAGAAGCATTGGGCGGAAACATCATGCAGATCAACTCTGGGTCTGCCGCACTTCAACCTAGATTGGCCAGAGTATTTTGGGCCGCGGGCATCAAAGTCTGTGAAGGCTACGGATTAACAGAGACCTCACCGGTGGTTTCAGCAACCTACGGAACGACCGACGGGGTAAGGATCGGCTATGTCGGCAAAATAGTAAAAGACGTGCAAGTGAAAATCGCCTCAGACGGCGAGATCCTCGTCAAAGGACCCAATGTGATGCTAGGATACTACAAGCAGCCTGATATGACCGCAGAGGTACTCCAAAACGGCTGGTTTCACACAGGAGATATCGGCGAGCTGGACGGAGAATTCCTCAAGATCACAGATCGCAAAAAAGAGATGTTTAAAACCTCCGGCGGAAAGTACATTGCGCCGCAATTGATGGAGAACAAATTCAAGGAATCCCTGCTGATCGAACAATTGATGATAGTCGGTGATGGCAAAAATTATCCGGCGGCTTTGGTTGTTCCGAGCTTTGATGGGCTCCGGGAGTATTGCCGCCGAAAGGATATCCCGTACACCTCTGACGCTGAGATGGTATTGAAGCCTGAAATTCAGGAAAAATACCAGTCGGAAGTAGACAACCTGAACAAGCACTTTGCAAAATGGGAACAGGTCAAGCGGTTCAAATTGCTGGACCAACCTTGGGGAATCGATTCGGGGGAATTGACCCCAACGCTGAAATTGAAAAGAAAAGTCATCACTCAGAAGTTTTCCAAAGAAATCGAAGGAATCTACCATGTCTAACTTCCTATTTTTTGCCGGTTTAGGATTCTTTATGAAAAATTAATCTCAGAATTACTTTTTGGTGATGTGGATTTATCGATACGATTATTTGGACTTCGTGACATAATCGGCGTGATGATGAATTATTATTCTTCAAACCATCGTATTGACAGTTTTAAATTTGTGATGCATGCATAACTTTTTTGCGAAATAGTATGCATGCATACAAAATATCTCTAAATTAGGTCTGCTCAAATTCAGCTTTTGATCGCCATGAAATCGAGCATGTTGGCAGCGCCTCACACTGTGATGATTTTAATATCTGCGAGATTCCGGATGGCCAATGAAAATCAGTTATGAACACATGAAAAGAGAAGAGACCGTAGACTATCATATCAAAAGTGCCTGGCATGCCATCTCCCGGATGTACAATCAGCAAGCGGCTGAGGAGGGATTTACCACGGCGATTGGATTTGTCCTGATCAACATCCACTCCAAGGACGGTACTCCTGCAACCAAGATTGCCCCGTTGATTGGTTTGGAGACCAGAAGCCTCACCCGAATGCTGAAAACCATGGAGGAGAAAGGCCTGATTTTCAAAAAAGCCGACCCCTTGGATAAGCGCTCGGTTCGGATTTTTCTGACGGAGGAAGGAAAGGAAAAAAAGGAAAGGTCTGTCAACACCATCAGAAACTTCAATGAGCAAGTCCGTGAGTTGGTCAGCGAAAAGGAACTGAATGCGTTTTTCGAGGTGTTTGAAAAGATCCAGCTCGTGATCGACCAGGTCAACATCAATGAAGTCAACAAGCCCATATTTGAATTGTAAACCAATATTCCTCCCGGCGGAGGAGACTACCAAAAACTCAAAATAATGAACAGAACCATTAAGAAAGTAGCCATTTTAGGTTCAGGTGTAATGGGATCGCGCATTGCCTGTCACTTTGCAAATATCGGTGTACAGGTGCTTCTTTTGGATATCGTTCCTTTTGAGCTCAACGAGGAAGAGCAGAAAAAGGGACTGACCAAAGAACATCCCGCCGTCCGCAACCGGATCGTCAACACCGCCCTTCAAAACACCCTGAAATCCAACCCGTCGGCGATCTACGACAAGGCCTTCGCCAGCAGGATCACGACTGGAAATTTTGAAGATGATCTGCCGAAAATCAAAGATTATGATTGGGTGATGGAGGTGGTGGTGGAGCGCTTGGACATTAAGCAGTCGCTCTACGAAAAAGTAGAAAAGTTTAGAAAAGCCGGTACCCTGATTACTTCCAATACGTCAGGGATTCCGATGCACATGATGTGCGAAGGGCGAAGCGAAGACTTTCAGCTCAATTTTGCCGGAACGCACTTTTTCAACCCTCCCCGATATCTGAGACTTCTTGAGATCATCCCCGGGCCAAAGACCAAACCGGAAATCATCGATTTCCTGATGGAATATGGTGACCGGTTTTTGGGAAAGGAGACCGTGCTTTGCAAAGATACTCCGGCGTTTATCGCCAATCGAATCGGCGTCTACGCGATCATCTCGGGGATGCACACCATCGAAAAGATGGGACTCAGCGTCTCTGAAGTGGACAAACTGACTGGACCAATAATTGGTAGGGCCAAATCCGCGACGTTCCGTACCATGGATGTCGTCGGTCTGGATACCACGGTGAACGTGGCCAACAACCTGTACAAAGCCCTTGTCCATGACGAGTCCCGAGACAAATTCAAGCTTCCCCAAATCGTCGAGGTGCTCTACAACAACAAATGGTTTGGAGACAAGACCGGTCAGGGGTATTTCAAGATGATCCGTCACAAGGACGGAACCAAAGAACTGAAGGAACTGGATCTGAAAACCTTCGAATACAAAGACGTAGAGAAACCAAAATTCAAGGCGCTCGAAGCTTCGAAAGACATCGAGGATCTCAAAAAAAGGATTAAGTTTTTGGTCAATTTTGATGACCGTGCCGGAGAGTTTTACCGCGCTTCGTTTTACGATTTGTTTAAATACTGTTCCCACCGCATTCCGGAAATTACAGATGAACTTTTCCGAATCGATCAGGCCGTTTCGGCCGGTTTCGGCTGGGAATTGGGACCGTTTGAGACCTGGGATATCTTGGGTGTAAAAGAAACCGTCGAAAAAATGGAAGCAGCTGGAGAAACAGCGGCTCCGTGGGTTCACGAAATGCTTGCAGCTGGGAACGAAACTTTCTACAAAGTAGATGGCGGCAAAAAACTCTTTTACGACATACCAAGTAAGTCTTACGTTGAGGTACCTGGTGTCAAAGATTTCATCATCCTGGACACGCTCAAATCCGCGGGTAAAAAGGTCTGGGGAAATGCAGGATCTACGGTCTATGATCTGGGCGACGATGTCATCGGACTGGAATTCCACACGAAGATGAACTCGATGGGCGCCGAAGTGATCGAAGGGATCAACACCGCAATCGGCATGGCAGAGAAATCTTACAAAGGCTTGGTCGTCGGAAATGAAGGAGCAAATTTCTCCGCAGGCGCCAATCTCGCGATGCTTTTCATGTTTGCCGGAGATCAGGATTTCGACGAGGTCAATCTGATGATTGCCCAGTTTCAAAACACCATGATGCGGGCGAGATATTCATCGATTCCCGTCGTGGTCGCACCGCACAACATGGCTTTGGGAGGTGGATGTGAACTCTCGCTTCACTCTGATCATGTGCAAGCGCATGCGGAATTGTACATGGGATTGGTAGAAGTTGGGGTGGGGCTGATCCCCGCCGGCGGAGGCACCAAGGAGATGACCTTGCGGTTTTCGAACGCGATCATCAATGGAGATGTCGAACTTAATCAGCTTCAGGAGTACTTTATGAACATCGCCACTGCAAAAGTTTCGACTTCGGCACACGAAGCCCTGGGACTGGGTTACCTGAGGAAGAGCGACGGTATTTCAATCAACAGAAAGCGCCAACTGGCCGACGCGAAAGAGCAAGTTTTGGTATTGAGCGAAAGTGGCTACACTCAGCCACTGCAGCAGACGAACATCAAAGTGTTGGGAAAAACCTCCCTGGCGCTCTTTGAAGCAGGAATCACCGGAATGCAGTACGGCGCTTATATCTCGGAACATGATGCCAAGATCGCCCGAAAGCTTGCTTGGGTGATGTCAGGCGGAGACTTGTCCTCTCCTACCGAAGTCACCGAGCAGTATTTACTTGACTTGGAGCGGGAAGCATTCTTGAGTCTGACTGGAGAGAAAAAGACCTTGGAGCGCATTCACAGTATCTTGTTCAAAGGCAAACCGCTGAGAAACTGATGTCCAAAGTACGAAGTACAATGTACCAAGTAACTCAATAAGCAAATAACTAGACAACAACATGGAAGCATACATAATCAACGGATATAGATCAGCAGTAGGAAAATCAAAAAAAGGAGGGTTCAGGTTTTACCGGCCAGATGATCTGGCAGCTGATGTGATCAAGCATTTGGTCGCAAACACACCGGGACTCGAGACCAAGATGGTTGACGACCTGATTGTCGGCAATGCCGTTCCCGAGGCCGAGCAAGGCATGCAGATGGGACGAATGATCTCTCTTTTGGCCCTTGGAATCGAAAATCCCGGTTTCATCATCAACAGATATTGCGGCTCAGGACTGGAAGCAATTGCTTTGGCAGTAGGCAAGATCAAAGCGGGAATGGCTGATTGCATCATCGCAGGCGGAACGGAATCGATGTCTTTGGTACCGATGATGGGCTACAAAACAGCCCTCAATTACAAGATCGCAACCGAGCATCCCTCCTACTACATCAGCATGGGACTGACTGCTGAGGAGCTGGCCAAAGAATACAGCATCACCCGCGAAGAAGCGGATGCTTTTTCCGTCAGGTCACATGAGAAAGCCCTTGCGGCAATCGCAGCTGGCAAATTCAAAGACGAGATCGTACCGGTCGAGGTGGAAGAAACCTATCTGGACGAAAAGGGCAAAAAGAAAACCCGAAAGTTCACCGTGGATACGGATGAAGGCCCACGCGCCGGAACGACCATGGAAGTCTTAGCTTCGTTAAAGCCCGCATTCAAAAACGGCGGACAAGTGACTGCCGGAAATTCTTCGCAGACTTCTGATGGAGCCGCTTTTGTGGTGGTGATGTCTGAGCGTCTGATGAAGTCGCTCAATCTGGATCCGGTCGCAAGATTGATGTCCTACTCCGTCGCTGGAGTCGATCCACGCATCATGGGTATCGGACCGAGAGAGGCAGTTCCCAAAGCCCTGAAGCAGGCTGGATTGACATTGAACGACATTGATCTCGTCGAACTCAACGAGGCCTTTGCTGCGCAGGGGCTGGCGGTGATGAAGTCGCTGGATATGAACCCTGACATCGTCAATGTCAACGGAGGCGCGGTCGCTTTGGGACATCCGCTCGGATGCACCGGAGGCAAGCTTTCCGTGCAGATTTTCAATGAACTTCGCCGTCAAAACAAAAAATATGGCTTGGTCACCGCCTGCGTCGGCGGTGGACAGGGCGTGGCAGGGATTTACGAGTTGTTGAAATAAATAGTAAGACGAGAGACACAAGATCTAAGACAGGCACAAGGTCAGTTACACTTTTAAACCGGACTTCCATGCATAACTACAAAGAACTAATTGTTTGGAAAAAAGCCATTAGGTTGTGTGCTCATATTTATCGGCTTACTGCAGATTTTCCAAATGAGGAAAGGTTTGGCCTCATTTCTCAAATACGTAGGGCTGTCGTCTCTGTACCTTCAAATATTGCAGAAGGCGGTGGAAGGCGTACCGATAAGGAGTTTGCGCATTTTCTTGGCATTGCGCATGGATCGATCTGTGAAGTCGAATCCCAGCTTTATGTTAGCGTAGAACTCGAGTTTACTTATTTCGATAAAATTGATTTCATCACCACCGAAATCACTGAAATACAGAAAATGCTTTACGCCTTAATTCTAAAGTTTGACTCCAAAATCTAGATGGATCTTACATCTAAAGTCTAGTTTCTAAAATCTTAAAAAATCAATATGACCACACTAACCAAAGCAATCCAAGGAGGTGAATTCCTCGTCCGAGAAACTTCCGCGCAGGATATATTCATCCCGGAGGAGTTCAGCGAAGAGCAGAAAATGATGGCTCAGGCCTGTCAGGACTTTATCGATACGGAAATCACTCCGAATTCCGAGGCAATCGACAGCATGAAGCACCCCGATTTGGTCCCTTCCATTTTCAAGAAGGCAGGCGAGCTGGGCCTACTCGGAGTGGCTGTTCCCGAGCAATACGGAGGGTTGGGCATGAGCTTCAACACCTCAATGCTCATCGCGGATATTATTGGCGCAGCGGGATCTTTCTCTACCACCTACGGAGCACATACCGGGATCGGGACTTTGCCGATCCTGTACTATGGATCTGAGGAGCAGAAGCAAAAGTACTTGCCCAAACTCGCAACCGGTGAATGGGCTGCCTGCTATTGCCTTACCGAGCCGGATGCCGGTTCGGATGCCAA
The DNA here is from genome assembly GCF_000429445.1 of Algoriphagus terrigena DSM 22685. Classification (GTDB taxonomy): domain Bacteria; phylum Bacteroidota; class Bacteroidia; order Cytophagales; family Cyclobacteriaceae; genus Algoriphagus; species Algoriphagus terrigena. Next base: position 43,802 of record NZ_AUBW01000008.1, on the reverse strand, counting down.
CAGCGGGAAAACAAAGGCGGTTCTTTCACCGGACGGGACACACTACCTGATCACCGGGCAGAAGATGTGGATCTCCAATGCCGGTTTTGCGGATCTGTTTATCGTTTTCGCTAAGATCGCCGAGGATAAAAACCTGACCGCATTTATCGTCGAAAAGACCTTTGGTGGTATCACGATGAACGAGGAGGAGAAGAAGATGGGCATCAAAGGTTCATCCACCCGTCAGGTATTTTTCAATGACTGCCCGGTGCCGCTAGAAAACATGCTTTCAGATCGCCAAAATGGTTTTAAGATCGCAGTAAATATCCTGAACATCGGGCGGGTCAAACTGGGTGCGGGCGTGTTGGGTGGGGTGAGGACCGTTACTTCCCGCAGCATCGCTTACTCTACCGAGCGGAAGCAGTTTGGTGTGAGCATCAATACCTTCGGTGCCATCAAATCCAAGCTGGCAGAGATGGCAACCCGGGCCTATGTCTCTGAATCCCTGTGCTACAGAGCAGGTCAGGACATCGACGACCGGATCAATGCGCTCATTGCGGACGGGATGAATGATGCCGAGGCCAAGCTCAAAGGCGTGGAAGCATTTGCGATAGAATGTGCGATTGCCAAGATCCACGGTTCTGAAGTGTTGGACTATGTAGTGGATCAGGGTGTCCAGATCTATGGGGGAATGGGATATTCCGCAGAAGCACCGATGGAAAAAGCCTATCGGGACGCAAGGATCTCCAGAATCTACGAAGGTACTAATGAGATCAACAGGATGCTGATGGTGGGCATGGTGCTGAAGCGCGCGATGAAAGGCGAAATCAACCTGTTCGAACCGGCAATGGCCGTCTCCGCAGAGCTGACTTCTGTACCTTCTTTCGAGACCATTGACACCTCGGAGCTGTTCGCAGCCGAAAAAGAAGTCCTCAAGAAACTCAAAAAAGTATTCCTGATGGTGGGCGGAAAGGCGGCGATTGCTTTGCAGGATCGCATCGAGGACGAGCAGGAGATCATGATGAACCTGGCAGACCTGATGATTGAGATTTACGCAGCGGAGTCGGGAATCCTACGAACTGAGAAGCTCGTGAGCCTGAAAGGTCAAGAAGCCTGTGCGCATCAGATCGCCATGGCGAAAGTTTACCTTTCCCAAGCGGTGGACAAGATTGCTATTGCTGCCAAAGAAGCCATTGGCTCTTTTACCAAAGGAGACGAACAAAAAGTCATGCTGATGGGCCTGAAACGGTTTACCAAAGCAGATCTGGTGAATACCAAAGAACTGAGAAGACAGATCGCAGACTACATGATCGCCGAGGGCAAATATCCTTTTTAGGATTTGACGGACTTAGATTACAAAGCCTTTGGTTTTCAGACAAACCAAAGGCTTTTCTTTTTCCCTGTAAAATCCTTTTGTCGAATGCTGATCCCTTTTTAGATTGGATTATATTTTATCTAATGATTTTTAGCATGAAAAAAGCCCTCCTCTTCTTTTTCGTTTTTTCACTTCAATTGGGAATTGCGCTGGCGCAAAAGCAAAAAGTGTCTTTCAAAGATTCCCTGGATCAGAAGCTCGATCTCAGCGACTGGGTTTTGACTGCACATGGCTTCATCCCCTTTCCTTCTATCATCACGGAGCCGGCTTTGGGTGGCTTTGGAGGAGCCTTATTCGGAGTATTCGTAGACCCAAACACGCCTTATCGGGACAGTGTGGATGGAAAGGAGGTCCTTACTCGGGTCAAGCCCAACATTTATGGAGCGGGTGGAGCAATGACCGTAAACGGTACTTGGATGCTGGGTGCAGCTGCCATCGGGGTAATCAAAAAATGGCGCTCTAACTATCGCCTAGTCACGGGCTATGCGGATGTTAATCTGGAATTTTACCGAACATTTGAGCAGTTGGGCGAAAGGACGTTTGAATTCAATATCCGAACCATCCCCATCATGGGTCAGTTGACCAAGCAGGTTGGAAAAAGTGACTGGTATGCGGGGCTGAATTACTTGTTTTTGAAAACTGATCTCGGGCTCACCAATTACGATTTCCACGATGATAAGGCGATCAGTGCCATCATCAGCCGTCCCAGTGTGCTGATTGAGTATGACGGGAGGGATAATATCTTTACGCCTGACCGGGGCCTGCACTGGACCAATCTGATCGGTACATCTGCCGAGTGGCTGGGTAGTGAATATAGCTATGGGTTGGTGAGTACAACAGCGTTTTATTGGCTCCCTGTCACGTCTACCTTGATTTCTGGCTTCCGGGTGGAGGCACAAAATTTATGGGGCAATGCGCCGTTTTACGTGCTTCCTTTTGTGAATCTTCGGGGTATACCAGTGGCACGCTATCAAGGAAACACCACCGCGACGGCCGAGACGGAATGGAGATGGGACTTCAGCCCGAGATTCAGCGTGGTAGGATTTGTCGGCACAGGAAAAGCAGTATTGAAGGAGGATTCTTGGGGTGACGAGTCTTGGAAAACTTCCGGCGGAGCAGGTGGAAGGTATCTGATTGCGAGGAAGCTTAAACTGAGGATGGGCATTGACATCGCACGGGGGCCGGAGGAGTGGGCGTATTATTTTGTGTTTGGGACTTCTTGGAGAAAATAAAGGCCAGTCTCTCAATGTTTTCTTCACCGTTGAAAAGCTGAATTTGACCTCTTAATCAAACTCTCCGCGCAACTCAATGATCTTCGAATTTGCTTCGTCAAGCGTCACAAAGCCGGATCGGGGTCTGTCCAGATCGAAGATCGAAAAGACCGTCATCGATAGCATCAGCGAAAATCCAATGACAATGATCCAGTCGAAATTGTCTTTACGCTCATAGCCAAGGAGAACCGTAGAGGAAATACAAAGGATAATCAAAAACCACTGAATCGAGGGAGGAATGTTTGCCTCCCCTGCTGCCTTGCGTGACGTGGTGACGTCGATCATGTCATTGAGCGCGGGGACGATTTCTGAGGTTTTTACCAGATTTGGATCCGACTTTGCGAACTCCGTTGCCTGGTTCCAAATCGCCTTTCCGGTTGAATCAGAATTTTTCAAATGGTACAGGATTTTTCCGACATCCGATCCGGCTTCAAAAAAGGCGATCCGCTCATCGAGGTAGTACTTGAGACTGGACTTCATCGGGGCCTGGACGCTGTCTGGGAAAAAGCCCATTCTAAGGAGCGTCGTTCCTATCGCATTCGCTTCCTGCGTAGCCAGTTCTCTTCGGGTGTCGAATCGGGAGTTGGCCATGCTAAACGTGAAGGCTAGAATCAGCGCGAGCAAGCCGAGCAAAGTCGAACTGATCGATCCCAACTCGTCGTTCGTTTTGGATGGATTTCGCTTGAGTTTCCATTTTTTCAGTCGAAATCCTACGACGTAGGCCGCTATGAGAAGGACAAAGAGCGACACTCCGATAATTCCAGGGGCTACATAGTCAATTGCTGAAAGTTCAAGCATGAAGGGGGGATTTTGGCAATCTGAAAAGCAAGTTAAGAACTGAATTGCTGCAAAATCATGACGGACGTCACCTCATAGAGCTGTTGTTGGATCGCACGGAAGGCAAAAAAGCCCGAAAGAATTTGTTTTGTGGTTTTTCTAACAGGTGGAAAATCCCAAATTAGTAGCGATGAAAAACGCCCTGTTTCTTGTATTGGCCACCAGCCTTTTAATTTTCTCTTGCAATTCCGAAAAAAGCGAATTTGGATCTGAAATCTCCACCGACACCGAACAGATCGCCAAGGGCAAGCAGCTATTTGAGCAAAACTGCTCGTCTTGCCACAATTTCCTACAGACCACCATTGGCCCGAACCTCAGCGGACTGACCCGCTCCGTGGACTCCCGTTGGATTAGCGAGTTTGTGAAGCACCCAATTGAAGTCATTGACGGGGGTGACGAGCGGGGCGCCGCGCTATTTGCAAAATTCAAGATCTACATGCCGGGATTTCCCCAGCTGAAAGAAGACGATTTGGACGCCATCCTCAGCTACCTTCATACCTACACGACATTGCCGGATACCACTTCGCTGGCCGGCCTGGCAAATCCCATCGTAGATTCCGTCTCCGATTCGGGCATCCGGCTTGATTTGGAATTTGTGATGCAGATTCCTCCATCCGACACCGTCCCCCCACTTGCCAAGATCACCAAGCTGGAATCAGAACCGGCCACCGGTCGCACGTTTCTTAACGATCAGCGGGGTGTCCTGTATGAGTTTAAGGGCAATAAGTACCACGAGTATCTGCCGATTCGTGATTTGATGCCAAATATCCTCTTCAAACCGGGTTTGGCTACGGGGTTGGGCAGCTATGCCTTCCATCCGGAGTTTGCGGAAAATGGGATTTTCTACACGGGCCATAGCGAAAAGGGAAATGCCGCTCCGGCGGACTACGCCTATCCGGATTCGGTAAAAGTCTTTCTCCAATGGGTTCTTACTGAGTGGAAAGCCAATGATCCAATGGCCGGGAAGTTTGAAGGCACAAGCCGCGAACTGCTCCGGATCAACTTTGTGACCCAGATTCACGGCATGCAGGAAGTCACATTTAATCCGAATGCGAAGAAAGGAGATCCAGACTACAGCATGCTCTACATTGGCATCGGAGACGGCGGGTCTGCCGAAAGCGGCTTCGCCTACATTTGCGATCATCAGGGGCGGGACATCTGGAGCAGCATCCTTCGGATCGACCCTGCTGGCCGCAACAGCAAAAACGGGAAGTATGGGATCCCATCGGACAATCCCTTTGTGGGTCAGGCTGGAAAAGCCCAGGAAGTCTTTGCCTATGGCTTCCGAAATCCCAACAGGATTTTGTGGGATCTTCAGGGGAGGCTTTTGGCCTCAGACATCGGACACAAGAATGTGGAGGAACTTAACCTCATCGAATCTGGCAAATTTTACGGATGGCCAAACCGGGAGGGAACCTTTGTGATCGATCCTTACAAGGATATGGACCAGGTATTTGCCTTGCCTGCAGACGACGCCAAGCTTGGTGTTACCTACCCCTTCCTTCAGCTGGATCATGACGAGATTGCGGCGATTATCGCTGGATATTTCGTTCAAAAAGGCACACATAAAGGAAAATTACTCTTCGGAGACGTACCTTCAGGTAGGTTGATGATCGCGGATCTGACGGATCATCAGAATATCAAAGTCGAGTCGTGGAAAGTTCGCTATCAGGGCAAGGAGATGGATCTGAAAGAACTCTGCGGGAATAATAGAGTCGATCTTAAATTTGGACAGGACAAGAGCGGACAGCTTTACCTCATGACCAAGGCTGACGGGAAGGTCTATAAGATTAAAGGAACCTAAATTTTTATCCCTATGGAAAAACACCAAAAAGAATTGTTTTATCTCATCAGCCGAGAGGGATCTCCATTGACGAAGGAGATCCTCTGCGCGAATCTCTGGTGTATTTTTAGAAGTCCGGGAGAAGAAATCCCTTGGTATTTTTTCCATGAAAGCGGAAAGGGCGTCTATTTCAACCTGATAGAGGAGACTGAATTTGATTGGGAGATGGCAGAAGAGGGAAAGCTGACGATGGAGAGTGAGGGATCAGCCATTACATTCGAAGGGAGACACTACAGAGAGATTTTTGTGGGCCTGTTTCATTTCGAACTCCAGAAGACGCTGCTTTTGTTTGACTCGGAGGGTGCCAAAGAGCAGATGCGGGTCTTTTCCAACTAAAAGCAAAAGCCCGCAGAAGCGGGCTTTTGACAATCTATTTGTAGAGTTTTTGGTAGTACTCATCTGCCATGCGGTTGCTTTCGAATTCCTGGCGCACGTCGTGCATGCCAGCTTGGACGATGTCTCTCCACTTGCGCTTGTTACCATAATAGGTCGGCAGGATTTCGTTTTTCAGGATTTCATAGAGATGATCCAGATCCTGACTGTCCTGATCCTGAATGCTTAGGGTATGATAGTCTGCCTGAGGTACGATGAAGGAGTTTTCACCATGCTTCGCAAACTCGCAAATCCAGCCGTCATCGGTACTGAAGTTGACCGATCCGTTCATGGAAGCAGTCATGCCGCTGGTGCCGGATGCTTCCCTGGGTACCCGGGGATTGTTGAGCCAGACGTCTGAGGCCTGCTTGAGCCGCTTGCTCAGGGCCAGTTCATAATCCACACAGACAGCCACATTCTTAAACCGCTTGCTCAGGTGGACCAAGGAATTGAAGACGCTGATCGCACCGTAGTCCATCGGGTACGGTTTTCCGGCCCAGATGATTTGCACAGGATGCTCCGTGTTGTCCATCAATTGTTGAAATCTTGTCAAATCCTGCGCGATCAGATCGGGACGCTTATACGCCGCAAATCTTCTTGCCCACACAATCGTCAGCACATCTGGATCGAGTAGTTTACCAGTCTGGTCGGCGACTATTTCAAAGGCTCGTTTCTTCAGGAAGCGTTTTCGATCGTCAAAGGCGTCGTTGTTTGCCTCTTCCATGAAGCGATAGAGCTGCTTATCCGACCAATATTTCCAGTTTTGGGCGTTGGTGATGGACTGGATTTCAGGAATGTCAGGATAGCCACCCCACATCTTGCGACTGACCTCTCCGTGCAGTTTGCTCACGCCGTTAGCTTCTCGGGCAAATCGTAGAGCCGACAAACTGTGGTTGAAAACGGAACCATCCATTCCCGTTAGTTTCTGCACTTCAGAGATGGAATGGCCATAGAAAAAGCTCATTTTGTCCAGAAGATAGTAGTCATGCTTTTCATTGCCTGCTTCTTCCGGGGTATGAGTAGTGAAGACGAGATGCTTTTTAACCTCTTCCTTGCTTCCGAATTTTTTCATCAGGTAGAAAATGCCACTTCCGGCATGAGCTTCATTTAGATGATAGACTTCCGGGTTGAAATTCAACTGATCGACAAGCATCGTCCCGCCAATCCCCAAGATCATCATTTGGGCGATCTTGGCAGCGGTATCGGCGTCGTAGAGCCGGTGTGTGATCGTCTGGCTGATGTAATCATTTTCCGGAACGTCGGTGCTCAGGAGAAACAGCGGCGCACTCTTGAAAGTGTCTGGCGGAAGATACCAAACTTTGACCCAGACGGGCTGATTGTGTACCGGGACCTGAAACTTGATGCCCGTGTCTTCTAAGAAGCTGTAGGTTTTTTCATACCACTCGGGTTTTAAGGTTTGGTCCTGATTTCTGCCTTGATCGTAGTACCCGTATTCCCATAGGATACCAATGCCGATCAGGTTTTGTTTGAGCTCATAGGCGCTGCGCAAGTGGGATCCGGATAGAAACCCCAGGCCGCCGCTGTAGATTTTCAGGGGCTGGTGGATGGCAAATTCCATCGAGAAATAGGCTACCGATTTGGAATATTCGGGCGCAAGATCAAAGGGAACTTTGAAATTTTTGAAGTCGGTCATGTCAAGGGGGTTAATGGAACGTGATTGCCTAAGAACTGGCGGTTTTTGGGCGATGGAATTCTAATCTATAGAAAAATAATTCTTTCTGATAAGGTAAGAAAATGAACGGCCCCAAAAAAAGGACTTGGAAGCATTTTTTGGAATCGAGGTAAAAACTACAGCCAAACCGGTAAATCCCCCTATAAATCGAAAGCGAACTACCCGAAGCAACTTTTCGAAGAGAAAAGGGAAAATCTAAAACAATGATCCGGAGAAATAAAAAAGGGAGACCATGAATCCATGATCTCCCCGCTCGACTTGAATCATTCAATCACTCGCTTGGCTTGAACATCAAAGGATTGTTATCTTTTTTGACTGGGGACAGACTGTGTAGATACAGATACAAAGCTTCCAAGTCCTCATCCGAAAGTCTCGAAAAAGGTCCCCAATGCATGGGAGAAACCTTAATCTGTCGGCCTTGTCGAAAGCGCGCTTTCCATTCCTCCAAAGTTTTGAATTTCGAGAGTGCGCTTCCGGGGTCTGGGGTGAGATTTGGAGTTCGTAGCCAGATCTCGGGATCTTCTCCGATTGATTTGTTGAACTCGGGATCGGGTTCGAACTCCATGCCACCGGCATACTCGGGGCCAGTGGCCTCAAATGTCATCGGATCGCGTTGGGTATGGCAGCCGACGCAATTGGCAACCGACCGCGCGAGGTATTCGCCCCGTTCGATCGTGGGAAGCATTGGAGGAGCGGATTTCGGTGGAGTCGGATTTTGAATGGGCTGAAACGAAGACACGAACACGCGGATGGCCTTGCCTAAAAAAGACCATTCTGCCGGGTTGATCTCGTTTTCAATCGGTTCCATACTTCTCAAATAAGAGACCACAGCTACCAAGTCCTCGTCTGCCATATTCCAAAATGGCATCAAAAGCGATATCGAAGCAATCCCGCTCGGTCTCACAGCGTGTCGCATCATCCGAAAGACTTGCCCGTCAGAATATCTGCCGATTCCGGTGGTCGGGTCAGGAGTCAGATTGGGGACATAGAGGACAGCCAACGGCCCTAAATGGAAGGGAGCACCACCCTTGAGCGGAACCGGCTCTCCCGCGTCCGCTGCAATCATATCCGGAATACTCGACACGTGGCAGTTGGAGCAGTGGGCAGGGCCGTGGACGAGGTACTTGCCGCGCGCGATGACGGTCGAATCAGTGCTTGTCTTTAGATCCGGATAGGGAATGTCGTATTGCTTGTCCCACATCATCAGGATGTATAAGCACAAGCCCAATCCGAGGGTAAGGATCGAAGCGATGACGATTAGGAATAGTTTCTTGATCATGGCGATTTAGTGCCTAAGTTCAGGAAGCGTCGAGTCGCTACTGAGGAATCGAGTCTGCCGGTGCCATCTCCGCTGCTTCAAGCTCCATAAAAGCTGCCATGATCTCCGAATTGTCCCAATAGCCAAAATCCTTGACGATTTTCCCGTCCACAAACTGGAAGGTCTCATGCATTGGGACCACGAATTTTTGCCCAGTGGCTTTCATAGTTCCCTGCCATTCTCCCCAGACGTTCACCCAGGTTTCACCCTTGTCGGTGACGACCATCTCGATCCCATCGTCGTCAAACTCGATGGAATACTCAGAAAAATCGGCGATTTCCATCGTCTGCTTGGAAAGTATCTCGTCGAATGTCGCAGGCTTGGATTCGGGAGCATTATAGAAGATTTCGGCGTTTTCAGCATAGAAAGAGCGCTGCGATTCCAGTTCGCCAGACTCATAGGCTGCAAATAGCGCTTTAACCGCGTCGATCTCCGGTGATTGTTGAGTGTATCTTTGAGTTTGTTGGCAGGCCGTCAGGGCCAAGGCCATCAGTAGAACATAAATGGGCTTTTTCATAGAATTGGTTGGATTGTTGGTGAGAAAAGGGAATGGGACTCGAGGGAAAGTTTAAAAGCAGCAATAGCCCGCTCCTGTGTCATGTACGTGGACGGTAATGCTTGTTAAGACAATTGCCACAAAGGACAATTCCCCGTCAGAAGCTCGCTAGCTTCATTTCAGGGACTGATTCGCGATCGACCTCACTAGAAGACCAATGAGTAATTGAGAGTGTAAGACTTGGCGCTGGTATGCTAAAAATAGGTGGCAGAGTATGCGGTACTGGAATATTTGGTATCGGAATCTAGATAGAATAATTGGATAATACGGGGATCGATCCAAATGAATTTTTTGCTCAAAATACTGATTTATAGATACCTGAGCTCATTTTTCAGTTGATCCTTCGAATGGAAATTGGGATAATACAAAATCGCTGGGATCGGATGTTTTCTGATGCCGCTAGACGAGAGACATTCTTTGAAAGCTCAGATCTATTCCGGCTGCGGGCCGCCTTTTCTCAGCGCGTGAACTTTGCGATAGCTCAGATTTCTCCAGATCCACTCCATCGGCCCGTAGTGAAAATACCGGAGCCAGATCGGACTGGCGATGAATTGGAAGATCCAGATCGAAAATACCACATACAGCAACTGATAGCGCTGTAGCTCGCCAAAAAGACCAAAACCCACTCCGGTGAATACCACCATACAGATCACTGAATGCATCATGTAATTGGTTAAGGCCATCTTTCCGACGGCAGCGAGTCCGGCTTTTAGCCAACCAAAAAACCGGGACTTGCAGAACAGCATAATAAGGCCGATATGGCCCATCGCGACAAAGAACCTCCCCCAGTAATAGCTGACGTTGGATTCCGCGAAGGAGAGCAGCGAGAAGTTGTCATCCAGGACCAGCCGCAGTTCATAGTAGTTGATCGCAATCCCGATAGGATAGCCGATTCCCGCCATCAGCAAATAAAAGGACGTGGGCTTTTCTCCAGTCAAGACCCCCCGCTTGAAGAGCGCGATGCCGATCAGCATCATACTCAGCACATCCCACACGTCGTTTCGATACGGCCAGTTGACGTCAAAATCATAGTTTACGGGAGCGAGGTGTGCGACGACTGAAAAGTAACCCTTTCGCATTTCCGCATTTTCCTCCTCGATCGCTTCGGGAGCGCGCCTTTCCTCCCTTTTATCCCAGGCCTCTTTTGCTTTTTCTAATTCTTTGGTCAGCTCTTTACCTGCCGCCAGATCAACTTTTGCCGCTTCTACCTCCCCCATCCATTTCTTGGCATCCCTGTAATCGTAATAATTCCACGCAGTGCCTATCATGAAAAGCACCAGCGCGATCGCGATCAATTTCTTGGGAGCCATCAGTCGAAACGAATAAACCAAGAATCCCATCAACGCATACTGATACAAGATCTCGCCAACCCAAAGAAGGAGATAGCCATGGATCAAGCCAAATACCAGCAGCCAGGTGATTCGGCGGAAATACACGTCGGCGGCCTTGATACCAGCGCCCTTCTCGACCAAGCGGTCTAGAAAAATGAACATGCCAACACCAAAAAGCAGCGAGAACAGGGCCCTCATCGTCCCCTCGAAGAACATGTTGGTGATAATCCAGGTGTACAGATTCAAGCCGGTGGCTCCACCGGAGACCGTCGGATCTTCGTAGGCATGGGCGAGACCGAATCCGTTGATGTTCATCAAGAGGATGCCAAACAGCACGATCCCACGCATCACATCGAGGGAAAGGATTCGATCAGCTTGTCTGATCGGGACTAATTCTGGATTGGAGGTTTGTTCCATGGGGAGGATTGGGTTGGTGGATGGGATCTAGGACTCAAAAAGGCGGGTAGGCGGGAAAAAGCAATAGAATGCCGTTGGGACGAGATCGGTCCGGGTCGCGTAATGGAGCTCGGCTCCAAGACCTATCCATCCAAGGGGAGAGTTCGGCTGGCAAACGGGGGTAAACAGGCATCGGTTATCGGAGATGAGAGTTCAATCCTGACTTCAAAACCGGGTTTGGTTGCCAGCTTTCCTCCTAAAATAGCTAAAAATCAGCAGGTTTTAACTTTCCAAAAAGCATTTTAGTGGGGGAGAAAAGCAGTCGCGCTAAAGTTGGCGATTACCCCCACTTCGAATCGTAGAAGAATAAAAAAATGATTGAGAGAGATGTGCCTCCGCAGCTCGTCGAATGGCTCAGATCGATTCCAACAGCGTTCTGAAAGCGATTGCTTTGTCTCCGAATTTCCCTTGAGTTTTGGAGCGGAGTCCAGCGGCGTGCTCCTTCTCATAGGCCATCATGTCCTCTATGCTCTCGGCGAAGTATTGGACACAAAGATTGGAAGAGCCATCTTCGCTGTCATGCAGAAGTCTGAAAAACTTGTGCTCGTGAAATTTACCTGTACCCAAAACTTCCGGAATATGGATTTCTTTCATCCAGGAGATAAAGTCCTGTTCGATGTCTGGTGACACGTTGAAGGTGATATTGTAAAGGATCATAAGCGGAGCGCGCGGTTTTGGTTACTTTTGCTGCCAACAAAAACGGGTGCCCAAAGTTAAGCATCCCAAATCGAAACTTCGACTGCTATTCGTTTTATGCATAAATATGTTCCCTCCCGTGGAGAGCCCCGCGTTTCTAGAGAATTGATCGGCAAGATCCTGGTCGTCGCATTTTATCTGGTAGGGGTGATCGGCTTGAGTCTGCCTGAGTATCGGGATTTATTCTTGAAGCTGGTTCCTGCACAGCTGCTGGTTTCCCTTTTTCTCGTCCTATTCTTTCATAGGGGCTGGAGCGACGCCTTTCCCATCTTTGCGGCAGCGGCATTCTGGATCGGATTTGGTTCTGAGTTGATCGGTATCCATACCGGCTACCTGTATGGAGACTATGTCTATGGACCGACTTTGGGGCCAAAGCTTTGGGATATCCCCATTATCATCGGAGTCAATTGGTTTATCCTCAGCTACCTCACAGGAACTGTGTTCCGCAAGATCCCCAACGACTACTATGCGGCATTTTTGGGAGCCTTGGCCATGACGGCGCTGGATTACATCATGGAGCCGGTAGCTGTGGCGTTGGAGTTTTGGGTTTGGAAGTTTGATATCATCCCTCCGGGAAATTACGCCGGGTGGTTTGGGGTATCTTTCCTGATCCATCTGATTTATCGCAAAGCGAATTTCGAAAAGTCCAATCCCATAGCGGCCTTGATGCTGATGGCAATGATCTTGTTTTTTGCGATATTGAATTTCACGCTGAAGGTTTAGGGAACGTAACAAAACCTGCCGGATGGGAGTTGTTTGAATAATGATGAAGGCGATAGCTTTTTTACTTCTTGGTTTTGCCGCGATGGAACTTGCCGGCTGGGCTATTCACAAGTACCTGATGCACGGGCCCCTTTGGGCGATCCACAAGACGCATCATCAGCCTTCAAAGTCCTTTTTTGAGCTCAACGACCTGTTTTCCCTTGTTTTTGGAAGCGTTGCGGTGATCTTGATTTTCCTGGGAGTGGATGGGTTTGATTATCGCTTTTGGCTCGGCGTGGGAATCAGCCTGTATGGAATGCTGTATTTCATCCTGCATGATGTGTGGGTTCACCGAAGACTGAAATGGTTTGGAAAACCGCGGAATATCCTTCTAAAGGGGATTTTCAAAGCCCATCAGGCGCATCACAGAACTAACCAAAGAGACGATGCTGAGTCCTTCGGCCTGTTTTTCGTCCCCAAAAAATTCTTTAAGGAAAGGTAATCGATTGCTTGGGCAGTCGGGGAGTCTTCTAACGGTCTACCTATCAGCAGATTCGGGTTTTTGATCCGCGACTCGATCCGCGCATCAGTGACGTGCTGGAGCGTCACGATAAGTTGAGAAGAGGGCTCTCGGTCGAGATCGTTTCTGCGGAGAAAAATGGAAATGACATCAAGACCACCCTCAGACTCAAAAACCTCGATCCCATTTCTTACTACCACCTCGATCCTGACAAGATGGGCACGGGACTTTTTCACTATTTCACGAACGGTCTGACCTTTTACAATCCTGAAATCCCCGATTACGTCTATGACCGAACAGCAATTGAGAGCCCAGATCCTTGGAACTATTGGACAAATGACTGGCTCGCGGAGATTGCCGGAAATCAAACCAAGGAATGGGAGTTTACCTATCGTCTCGGAGCTGTGCCGGAGGGAAAAGATCTGAATTTCTCCTTTGACTTTCCGTCACCGTATCTCGCAATCACCAGCCGATCCGCCCTTGATCTCGACGGCGGAAGAGTCTGGCTAGGCTCGGTGGAGGATACCAAAAAGGTGCGGTTTTAGCGTACGATTTTCCGACAAAAGAGCCGGAGATTCCAAGCCTGCAGAAGCTAGCTTGAAATCTCCGGCTACATTTAGGCGCTCTTGCCATCCAACGACCAAAAAGCGCGGCCACCGGAGAGGCTTGATCGCTAGCGCCTGACCAGTCCAATGCGAATCTGGCGCGACTTACTCAGTTTTCAAACTCCGTACAGGATTGACATAGGCCACGCGAAGTACCTGATAGCCCACAGTCAAGACAGCGATCACCAAAGAACTGCCTATGGCCACGACAAAGGTCCATGCGTCCAGTGTGATCTTGAATTCAAAATCCTGCAGCCATCCGCTCATAAACCACCAGCCAATTGGCGCTGCAATCAGAAACGCAATCAGGATCAGGCGCACAAACTCCTGTCCAAACAGCCAGATGATGTGCGGAACTCCCCCGCCCAATACTTTGCGGATGCCAACCTCCTTGGTCTTTTGTGAAATCATAAAGGAAATCAATCCATAAAGACCTAGACAACCAATGAAAATGGCGATGAAGGAAAAGAACTGAATGCCTTTGAGTAAAGTATCCTCAGCTTCATAAAACCTGGCGATATCTTCATCTAAAAAGGAATACTCAAACATCTTGTCGGGATATTGTTCTTCCCAAAGTGCTTGAATTTCCTCCATAGTAGCTTTCACCGAATTACCATTGATCTTGATCGCAAAATTGGAATACATGCCACTCGCAGTGGTGATCAAAGCAGCAGAAATCGGCTCGTGCAAGGATCTGTCGTGAAAATTGCGCACCACACCGACGACTTGACCTTTCATTGTCCCTCCGTTGGCATAGACCGTTTCGCCCAAAGCCTCCTCGTAGGAGGTGATACCCAGACTTTGAAGCATGGCTTCGTTGACGACGACTTCACGAACGGTATCAGAAGGCGTGAGATTCCTGCCAGCCAGTAGTTCGAGATCAAAAGTGGAGATGTAATCCGCATCTGCCAGTTTCATATTGGTGAGGAAATTCACTTCCTCCGGATCCGTCCCAAACCGGATGGAATTGTTCCAGGAGTCATCAGAGGACGGAGCTTGATAGCAGAGAGACACTTTTTCTATTCCTGGCAGGCGCAAAAACTCATTTTTCAACACATTCATCGTGTTCAGAGAATCGCCTCCGAGCTTCACCATCACAATGGATGACTTGTCAAAACCAAGATCTGCCTGTTTGGCAAACCGCATCTGATTCATGATCACAATCACACCAATGACCAATACCTGGGAGATGGCAAACTGGGTAACGATCAGAGAACGTCGGGTATTGAAGCCGCCCAATTGCTGGAAGGAAAGCTTCCCTTTCAGTGCAGCTACTGGTTTGAACCCAGTCAAAATAAAGGCCGGATAACAACCTGCCAAAAGCGTAATCAAGATATCCAGTCCTAAGATAAACAGGACCAAAGTGCTGTCTGCAAGGAAATTGACAGGTATCTGAGTGCTGAAGAAGTCATTGATATAGGGCACCAAAGCATATCCCGCCAACACTGCCACCAGGATACTGATCGTCGCTATGATCGCCGTTTCAGCGATAAACTGCCAGAAAAGCTGTCCACGGAAACTGCCCAACACCTTCCTCACTCCCACTTCTTTGGACCGTTTGAGTGCCTGAGCGGTCGCTAAATTGACAAAGTTCACGCAGGCTGTGAGCAACAAAAAGATCCCAATTGCAATCAGAATTCCGATGTCCGACTTCTCCATTGCCCCACCATATTTACCATCGAAATGGATGTCTGACAGTGCCTGCATTTTGTAGTGATGGACATTTTTACTGGTTGGCCGAAACTGTTTCACATAAGGCTGCATGGCTTCTTCCACCTCGGCAGAACTTACATCTGGTCGAAATAGCACATAGCAAGACATCCCGGACATGATTCCTCCCCAAGCCTCATCACTGGCCAGCCAGGGATTGAAATCTTTCATCGTGACATAGGAAACAAAGATCTCCGGCTTGATATCCGTATTGGAAGGAAGATCCTCCAAAACTCCGGTAATCCTGAAAGGCAAAAAATTGTCATAAGTGATCACCTGACCGATGGGGTTTTGGTCGCCAAAATATTTCTCAGCCAGCCTTTCGGTGAGAATGGCGGTATTGGGTTCAGTCAGCGAAGTTTCGATGGATCCTTTGGAAAGCGGGAAATTGAAAATCTCAAAAAAAGCTGGCTCAGCAAAAGCAAAACCATCCGGCTCCTTGATCAGCTGCTTTTCCCCATTCCGCTCAAAAGAAATCACAGCATTAGATTCATGAAACATCCTCGCGACCTTTTCCCCATAGGTATGATTGTCTCTCAAAACTGCCCCCAAGGGTGAAGGGACATTATTGGTAAATGAAACCGTTTCCCGGTGTTGCTCGGTGACGACGCGGTAGATTCTGTCTTTGTTTTGATGAAAATCGTCAAAGCTCAGATGATGCTTCACCAGCACAAAGATCACGATGCAGCAGGTGATGCTGAGTGCCAGTCCGGCAATATTGATCCCCGCATATTCCTTGTTTCTCAGGAGGGTTCTCCAGCCGATTTTAAAATAACTTTTATACATACCGTAATTGTTTAAGTTCTGATAAGGTTTTCTCGGTCTTATAATTCCCGGGCGAAAGAGCAGCAGCACATCGAGGATGAATTTCCAATCTGCTTTGCGTTTTCCGGATTCTTTGACTCGTCTGTCATAGACTTCCATCAGGTCGCCTTCGATGTAGTCACGCATCCTGGGATGGCAGTACCATCGGAAGAATCGGTGGGGGAGTTTTGGGGGATGGGGCATCTTACTCTGATTTCAGGCTACGGACTGGATTTGAAAGTGCCGCCTTGACTGTCTGGAAGCTCACCGTCAACAGCGTGATCACCACTGCTCCAAAGATCACCGCAGCGAATATCTGCCATGACATGGTCGTTTTGTATTCAAACTGCAGGAGCCAGTTGTCCATGAACCAAAATGCAATTGGAATGGAGATGCTGCAGGAGATGACCACCAAAAGCACAAATTCTCTGGACAACATCCCCCAGAGATTGAGTATAGATGCTCCGAGCACCTTTCGGATACCCAGTTCCTTGGTACGCTGCTCTGCCACGAACGAGGCAAGCCCAAACAAACCGAGGCATGAAATGAAGATTGCCAGCACGGCAAAGAAAGCAGCCAATGTCCCGATACTCTCCTCAGTGGCGTATTTCCGGGCATACACGTCGTCCACGAAGTTGTATTGAAATGGCGCGTTGGGATTATATTTAGTGAATATCGCGTCCATTTTCGCGAGCGATTCGCTGGTGGAAGCTTCCGCATTTAGCCTCATCAGAATCACTCCCTTCCATCCATCGGTGAAAAACATCGTGGGTTCGATGGGCGCATACGGAGACTGAGTGACCATATCTTCGGTGATACCCACGATCGTGTACTGCTTTCCTCCGAATGTGATTGGTTCGCCGAGGGGATTTTGCAACCCCATGATCTTAATAGCAGTCTCATTGAAAATAACAGCTGCCGAATCAGCGTGGGAATCAGCCAGGAAGTCGCGCCCGTCTACAATTTCCCATCCGAGCGTTTGTCCAAACTCTGGAGTGACGTTGACATTTCTGAAGTTTACAGAGAGCTCAGGATCCTTCCCTGGCCATTCCAGACCATTATTACTGCTGAAGTGTGCGGGAGAATAGGATGATTTTGACATGTGGGCAACGACTCCAGCCCGAAGCAATTCATCTTTGACCACCTCGTAATGCCTGTCCAGATCGGGGGTATTGATGTTGACTGTCACCAGGCCTTCTCTCGAATAACCCGACACCCTGCTTTTGGCATGCTCAATCTGTCGAAACACGATGATCGCAGCTATAATCAACGTGATGGAAACGGTAAACTGAATGACCACAAGGACATTGCGTGGAAGCTGGGCAAAACGGCCGACTCGAAAGGTGCCTTTAAGGACGGAGATGGGTTTGAAGGCAGAGAGATAAAAGGCAGGATAACTTCCGGAAACTATTCCGGTAATCAGGACAAAGCCCAACAGCATCCCCCAGAATTCGGGACTATTCCAGGGTATCTGCATTTGCTTTTCGGCCATGGCGTTGAAAAAAGGAAGAGCAAGGCGAGTCACGCAAAGGGAAAGCACAAAAGCCAGCAACGCGACTACCATCGATTCGCAGAGAAACTGCGTAATCAACTGCTGGCGAATCGATCCGATTGCCTTACGAATCCCGACTTCCTTGGCTCGCTTTTCACTCCGGGCAGTGGACAGGTTCATGAAATTGATGCAGGCCAGCAGCAGGACGAAGGCTCCGATGGTACCAAATAGCCAGATAAACTCGATTCTTCCACCGGCTGCCTTCCCATTTTCAAACTCGTCATACAGATGGAGCTTATCGAGCGGATGAAGCAGGATCTCCTCCTTGATCTTGGTAATGTGTGGGGTAGGAACGTTCTTGACCTTTTCGCTGAGAGCCGTGACATCGCCCGCTTTTTCGCTTAGCAAAACAAACAACTCACAAGAGTGGTTGCTCCAGCTGGTCTGTCGGTTATTTCTATTCGCCTGATTATCCCAAGGCAAAAGCAGGTTTGTGGAGTAGAAGGTGGTGTTCTTTGGGAAATCCTCGAACACACCGGCAACCGTCATGTCTAACTCGTTGTCTATGCGAATGGCTTGGTTTATTGGATCTGCCTCACCAAAGATCGCCTTGGCGACCGAGGCGGAAATAAAAACGGAAGAAGGGTCTTTCAGCGCCTGTCGGCTGCCGCTTAGCATCGTAAGCGTGAACATCTCGGGAAAATCACGCTGAACCCACCTTCCCTGAGCCGATAGCTTCTTGTCTTCAAAGATCACCACCCGGTCACTATTCCAGGAGATGAGCGACAATCTTTCAAAGTCATCGGGGTAAAGCGTCCTGAGCGCATCTTCCAATGGCGTGGCGATGGTTCCGTCCGTGGAGGTCTCGGTTTGGTCCGTCTGATTGAGCATAACTTTGGCCAGCCGGTCGTGGTCTTCAAAATAGGAGTCGAAAGATACTTCGTCCCAGATCCACAATCCGATCAACATCGCCACAGCCATTCCCATAGCCAATCCGCCGACATTGATCAGCGAGAAACCTTTGTCACGGAGAAGGTTTCTCCAGCCGATTTTAAAATAGCTTTTATACATACCATAGGTGTTTAAATCTTGATAGGGTCTTCGTGGTCTGATAATCCCCGGCCGGAAGAGCAGCAGCACATCTAGAATAAACTTCCAGTCAGCTTTGCGCTTCCCCGATTCTTTTACCCTTCTGTCATACACTTCCATCAGGTCGCCTTCGATGTAATCCCGCATCCTGGGATGGCAGTACCAGCGGAAGAAGAGGAGGAAGACGCCCGGTGGAGAAGCAGCTTCTTTTTTCATGGACTAGATACCTGCTAGATTAGCCTGCCAAAGTGTTTTTGGAATCGCGCTCCAGAGCTCATCCCGGGTGTCTTTGGCATGTTGCATGGCTTTCTTGCCAAGTGCTGTGATTTCGAAATACCGCCTCGGTCTGCCTGCCCGCTCTTCGGTGGACTCGCCGGAGTGGGATTTTAGGTACCCTTTTTCCTCCAGCCTGTTCAGCGCAGTGTGAAGTGCACCCATGCTGACTGTCCGCGAAAGCCGCAGTTCGATCTCGTCTTTGATTCCTACGCTGTAGGCTGATTGGTTGAGAATCCCGACGGTCAGGATCACGATCTCTTCAAATTCACCTAGTTGAAAGTCTTTCATATCATTGTAAATTTTTTCAGCGGTTCTATAGACTGTCCCGTCCGCTTCGGCGGATCGGGAAAATCTTCGTATTACTGATAATCATCCCATTGTGTGTTGCCAGCAACTTGCTCGATTTCACGGCAAAATAATATTATCTAATTGTAGGAATAAGTGTGCCACAACAAACAAGGCCTATTCCGGTAAGAATAGGCCCTTTTTGTCAGTTGACTTGTGCGATCCCGAACAAAAACGGGCGGTGAAGGACAATGTTAAAAAGCTGATATGGTTAGGGACAAATCAATCGATGCCGCTCTGAATTGAAGAGCTACCCGTTTCGAAGCTACTACCCCTCAAATTCAGAAGGCAAAACCAGCGAAAGAAGCGGAGAGGGAGATGGGGAGGAGTGGTTTTCATATCATTCTGATCTCAGACTCCTCACCGGATTCATTAGGGCAGCTTTTAAGGATTGATAGCTAATAGTCATTAATGTGATCAATACTGCGCCAAAACCTGTGACAGCGAAAATCCACCATGAAATTGATGTTCGATACTCATAGTTTTCCAACCAGCTACTCAGATAGTGATAAGCGATCGGAATAGAAATCAAACTTGAGATGACCACAAGCAATACAAAATCTTTGGACAACATGCTCCATAAATTGGCTACAGAAGCCCCCATTACTTTTCTGATTCCAATTTCTTTTGTCCGTTGTTCTGCGATGAATGATGCCAATCCAAAAAGTCCGAGACAGCTGATCAGCATGGCAAGTGCAGCAAAGGCCGAGGTCAGTTTGGCAATCCGCCTTTCGTTGTCGAATTTTTTGCCATAATCCTGATCTACAAAGGAGTATTCAAAGGCATTGGAAGGATCATATTTTTTGAACACAGTTTCAATCTTACTTAAAGCTTCGGTTGCGCTTACATCCGGATTAATCTTAACATGCGCCAGATTCACCCGCTTATAGTTGAGAAAGAAAAGCATTTGCTTGACAGGAGAATAAGGAGACTGTGTGATCATATCTTTGACAACACCTATTATTTTATATTCTCCATTATTTCCCCACTTGAGTGATTTGCCGACGGGATCCTCCATGCCAAGGTATTTCGCTGCTGATTCATTGATGATAAAAGCCATCGAGTCAGACGCAAAATCCCTTGAAAAGTCCCTACCATCCAGAATCTGCCAATCAATCATTTCTCCAAATTCATGGGTTACACGAAGCGTAGCAAATTCTTCTGCCATACCATGATCTTTGCCTTCCCAAGTAAAGCCGCCATTTGTCACATTCGTTGCTGTCAATGGGGAGTCTGTCAGCGCCACTTCCTTAACTGCACCTGAGTTTTGCAGATCATTTCTGAAGGCATCGAAATGATCCCGTATGCCATCTGCTCTGATAGGAGCCGAAATCACTCCAATATTATCGTATCCGATGGGGCGGTTTTTGGTAAACTGAATTTGTTTGAAAACAATCAAGGTACCAATAATGAGCGTGATCGAAACTGTAAACTGAGCCACTACCAGAATCTTCCGAGGAACTGCCGAAAAACGACCTGCTTTAAATGCACCTTTCAAAACCCTGGCAGGATGAAATGATGAGATATAAAATGCCGGGAAACTTCCAGCGATCATTCCGGTAAGGATGGTAAACGCAAGACCAATCATCCAGAAATACGGATTCGACCATAACAGGTCAATTTGCTTTCCCGAAACCTCGTTGAACCAGGGCAAAGCCAGTTGGGCAAGGACAAGTGAAAGGAATAATGACAGGACCACCACCATCATGGATTCTGTAAAAAACTGATTGATCAATTGAATCCTGATCGATCCGAGTGTCTTTCGGATGCCAACTTCCTTGGCTCTTTTTTCAGAACGGGCAGTGTTGAGGTTGATAAAGTTGATGCAGGCTAGCAACAAAACAAATACGCCCACCAACCCAAACAACCAAACATATTGGATTCCACCACCAACAGAAACCCCATTTTTAAAATCAGAATATAAATGCCAACGGCTCATGGGATGGAGGAAAATTTCAGGTTTAAACCGGTCATCATCATCACCCGCGGCCACCACAGCATTCAATTTCACATCTTTGATTTTGAGAGAGACCTGATCCATGTCGGCATTGTCTTCAATTTGGGCTAAGGATTGAAACCAACTGTTACCCCAGCCTGTTCTTTCTTCCAGATTTTCACTTGATACATACAGTTCCCAAGGGGCTATAAACGTAAGGTCATGAAAACTTGAGTTTCTGGGTAAGTCTTCATATACCCCAGTCACCATTACTTCCAATTTGTCATCCATCTGAATGGCTTGTCCAAGAGGTGCTAAATCACCAAAAATGGCCTTTGCTGCGGATTCGGAAAGTAAAATGGAAGAGGGATCTTTGAGGCCATCACGGGTTCCGGACAACATTTTGAGCGTCAACATTTCTGTTACCTCAGGCTCCATATATCTCCCGGATTTCCTTACATCTTGCTCATTGAATGTAAGTTTGTGGGTACCGTTCCAGGAGCTCATGATCACATGCTTGAAATCACTTCCATAGTGGTTTCGGAGTTCTGGAGCAATCTGCCTAGCCTGACTCGACCAGGTTTCTACCTCCCCGTTGAAAGTCTGGTTTTGTAAAACCTCTGCAATTTTGTCATAGTTTTCAAAATTCTTGTTGAAGGTTAATTCATCATGAACCCACAAGGCAATAAGGATTGCTGCAGTTAGCCCAACAGCAAGACCGCCTATGTTGATGGCAGAATAGCCTTTGTTTTTCACCAGATTTCTCCAACCGATTTTAAAATAACTCTTATACATACCGATATTGTTTACAGGTTGATATCCTTCCATTTGTCTGATAATCCCCGGTCGGAAAAGCAGCAACACATCCTTTGCAAACTTCCAATCCGCTTTTCTTTTTCCCATCTCTTGCACTCTTTCCCCATACAGCTCCATTAGATCGCCCTCAATAGAATCCCTCAGATCCCGATGGCAAAACCAGCGAAAGAAGCGGAGAGGGACACGGGGAGGAGTATGTTTTATCATGTTTTAGTGATGGGCAGGATCAGGTAGGCACTGCAGGCAGCTTTCTCAGATTCCGGACGATTTGATGTCCCAGGCCATATTCGGGATAGCCTTCCAAAGTTCCTCTCTGGTGGTTTTGGAATACTCCAGCGCCCGTTTGCCTAGGGCGGTGATTTGGAAATATTTCTTCGGCCTTCCCGCCCGCTCCTCGGTGGATTCGCCTTCTCGGGATCTCAGATAGCCTTTTTCTTCCAATCGTTTGAGCGCCGTTTGCAGGGCGCCGACGCTGACACCCCGAGACAGGCGGCCTTCGATTTCCTTTTTGATGGATACGCCATAGGCTTCGTCATACAGGACTCCCACAGTGAGCATTACGACCTCTTCAAATTCTCCCAGTTGATACTTTTTCATCAGTGGATAATATTTTCCTATTTGTAGTAATTAGTGTGCCAAAAAAAAGAGACTTAAATGGACTGAACTGACGGGATATCTGCTGAAAAAATGTTCGGAACAGAACAGTCTTGTCCGCACATGGGAAAAGTGATGTCTGTTTTTTTCCCCACGCAAGACGTTGGGTTGGAAACTCTTACTCTGGGGACATTTCCATCGTTTAGCCGAAATGAGTGCTCTCATTCATCTGAAAATCCGTGAAAGGCGCATGTTACATCTGCGAAAAATTTTGTCCCGGGTAATTCAAAAAAATAGATTTGAACATTTCAACCGGATTTTGGTTGATTCGCTACACTGACGGGCTTTAATTAAAGCACTTCAGTCGCACATCGAACCGGAGGAAGTAAAGCTGTATCTTTCGGGCTGTTTTTGGCCCAAAAACTATTTTTAAACACAAAAACCATTGAGCACATATTCGATCAAGAATCTGGAACAGCTGTCCGGCATCAAGGCGCATACCCTGCGGATTTGGGAGCAACGCTATCACTTGCTCAACCCCAAGCGGACGGATACCAATATCCGCTATTACGACAATGAGGATCTGAAGCTCATATTGAACGTCGCGCTGTTGAATGAAAATGGCTTCAAGATCAGTAAGATTGCGGCGCTGCGTCCCGAGGAGATCCGCGCCGAGGTGCTTCGGGTGACGGACGAATCGGAGGCGCTGGATGACCAGATTTACGCGCTTACTCTTTGTCTGATCAATATGGATGAGTATCGCTTTGAGGAGATTATCTCATCTCAGATCCGCAGGTATGGATTTGAGCGGACGATGTTTGAATTGATCTATCCCTTCATGTCCAGAATTGGAGTGCTTTGGCAGACGGGTGCCATCGCGCCGGCTCAAGAGCATTTTATCTCCAATCTGGTCAGACAAAAGTTGATAGTAGCGATCGATGGACTGGCAAAACCAAGCGATGGGAGGACTTTTCTGCTCTTCCTGCCCGAGGGGGAACTGCATGAGATTTCGCTGCTCTTTTCGAACTACTTGATCAAAGCCAGCGGACATCGTGTGGTCTACCTTGGTCAGAGTACTCCCAGCGCTGACCTCCTTTCTGTCTATCGCCTTCATCAGCCGGACTATTTGTTGACTGTCGTGACTTCGTCGCCCTCAGCAGAACACGTACAAGACTATATTAACGCACTTTCCGCGAAGTTTCCAGCCGCCCAGATTCTGATGTCTGGCTATCAGGTGATCGGCAGAGAGCTTCATTTCCCTAAAAACGTCCGTGTGATGCGTGACTTCGCTGACTTCCGAAAGATCCTGGCTGAAATAAGCGCCGTTGGTATTTGATGACAGCTGGAGGCCAAGATTAGAGGTATCTTTGATGCTCTCCGGCAACGGCAATAACTTTTTACTCTCAACTATTTCGCTCCTTGCCGACAGCGCTGCTCTGGGCGGCAGCTATTCGGTATAGCCATTAAAGCTTCTGTTTTAATTATTTTTTTAAGGTTATAATCCGAAGAACTCATTCGATTTCTCCCCTATTGATCGTTTTTACGCCTTTTTTGACATGCCCATCAAGCTTCTATACCACCTTGGTATTTAAGTTTTTGCAAACCGGGTTTGGTTTTTTGTTTAATCTTTCCTAACTTTCGTTAAACAAAACAAGTCCACTATGACAACTCTGGAATTTAGCTACTCCCTCAACAAGGCGTCAAGTTCGCTGAAACCCTTTGCTTTGAAACTCACCAAAGATGTGGACGATGCCAATGACCTGCTTCAGGACACATTCCTCAAGGCTTTCTCCAACAAGGACAAGTTTGCTGAAGGCACTAACCTTAAGGCGTGGCTCTATACTATTATGAAAAACACCTTTTTCACCAATTACCAGCGGATGGTGAGAAGGGGGACATTTGTCGACAAGACAGATAACCTGCACTACCTCAATTCAGGCGATGCCCTGATCGAAAATGAGGTATTTGGCAGCTTTACGCTGACGGATATTCGTGCAGCGATCGAGCGGTTGGATGAAGGGTACAAAGTTCCTTTTGAGATGTATTTCCGAGGATTCAAGTATCAAGAGATCGCTGATACGCTCCAGATTCCGATTGGAACTGTGAAAAATCGAATTCATATTGCCCGTAAACTACTCAAGGAGAGCTTGATGGTCTACATGCATAACAACTGATCCCATGCCGCAAACACACGTGGTGGTGATTGGGTCTGGTTTTGCCGGACTCTCCGCAGCTACACACCTCGCAGCCCGAGGTACTTGCTCAGTTACACTGTTGGAAAAAAACGATTCCCCCGGCGGCCGGGCCAGGAAGTTCGAGACGGGCGGATTTACCTTTGACATGGGTCCAAGCTGGTATTGGATGCCGGATGTGTTTGAGCAGTATTTTGCACATTTTGGGAAAAAACCCTCCGACTATTACGAGCTGATCCGTTTGGATCCTTCCTATTCCGTGATTTTCGGAGAAAAAGAAGTGATGGATATCCCCGCGGACCTGAGGGATTTCAAAGCAATGCTGGAACAGATCGAACCCGGTGCTGGAGCGCAGTTGGATCGATTTCTTGCGCAGGCCAAGTACAAATACGAGGTAGGTATCCATGATCTGGTGAATCGTCCCAGTCGTTCATTACTTGAATTTGCTTCGCCCGGCTTGCTAGTCGATATGATCCGAATGGACGTCTTCCAGTCCATGTCTAAGCACCTGCGAAAGTTCTTTTCTCATAACAAAATCATCCGTCTTATGGAGTTTCCTGTGCTGTTTCTCGGAGAAACGGCCGAGAATATTCCCGCGCTCTACAGCCTGATGAACTACGCAGATATTGCGCTGGGCACTTGGTATCCTATGAAAGGGATGCACGAGATCATCCGCGCGATGGTCAGCCTAGCCGAAGAAAAAGGAGTCGAGATCCGCTGTTCGGCAGAGGTGGAGGCGATCGAGGTGACATCGGGAGAGGCGAAGCAGATCCGCCTAACATCCGGCGAAATCATCCACGCCGATGTGGTCATCGCGGGAGCAGACTACCACCACGTCGACCGGCATCTGCTCGATCCAAGATACAGCAACTACTCGGAAGACTATTGGGATAAGCGCGTCCTGGCGCCATCCAGCCTACTTTTTTACCTGGGAGTAAACAAAAAGCTGAAAAACCTTCGGCACCACAATCTGTTCTTTGACGAGCCGCTGGGTCCGCATGCAGATGCGATCTACAAAAACCCGAGATGGCCCGAGAAGCCGCTTTTCTATACTTGTGTCCCGTCTATCACTGATCCTACTGTGGCGCCGGAAGGGATGGAGAACCTGTTTTTGCTCATTCCTTTGGCGCCAAATCTGGAAGATTCGGAGACCCTACGGGAAAAATATTACCATATTATCATGGATCGCCTGGAGAAAATCACCGGACAGGAAATCCGGCCGCATGTGATCTACAAAAGATCCTATGCGCACACTGATTTCAAGTCGGACTATCATGCGTTCAAGGGAAATGCCTACGGCTTGGCCAATACGCTGCTCCAAACTGCAGTCCTAAAGCCAAGTCTAAAAAACAAAAAGGTAAGAAATTTGTTTTACACCGGTCAGCTGACCGTGCCAGGTCCCGGGGTCCCGCCATCGCTGATCTCCGGAGAAGTGGTGGCGGGGGAAGTGATCAAAGAATACAATTTGTAGACATTTAGTATATTATAACAATGGACTCTATAGCGCTTTTTGACCAAACTTCTCTGGAGTGTAGCCGGCTGATCACGCAGCGGTACAGCACCAGCTTCACGTTGGGGATCAAGACGATGGACAAAAAGTTTCACATGCCCATCTATGCGATCTATGGTTTTGTCCGATATGCCGATGAAATCGTAGACACGTTTCATGATAAAGACAAGAAAGAACTCTTAGCCCGATTTAGAACTGACACATACTTGGCTTTAGAGAGTGGAGTATCGCTAAACCCGGTACTCCATGCCTTTCAGCTCGTGGTCAACCGCTACCAGATCGACTCGGCGCTTATCGAGGCGTTTCTGCATAGCATGGCAATGGATTTGGATTTCCAGACCTACAGCGATTCACGCTATTCCGAATACATCTACGGCTCCGCAGAGGTAGTCGGGCTGATGTGTCTCAAGGTTTTCTGCGAAGGTGACGCCGAGGCGTACGAGCGCCTTCGCATTCCGGCCTGCAAGCTGGGATCTGCCTTTCAAAAAGTAAATTTTCTCCGGGATATAAAAAGTGACTATGAGGAGCGCGGCCGAGTCTATTTCCCCGGCGTAGACTATCTCCGGTTTGACAACGCGATGAAAGGGGAGATTGAAGCAGACATCCAAAAAGACTTCAACGATTCGTTGATCGGTATCGACAATTTGCCCGCTGGAGCAAAATTTGGCGTTCGGATCGCCTATCGCTACTACCAGAAACTATTCGACAAAATCAAAGGAATGCCGGCTGACACCCTCACCAAGAGACGGGTCAGAATCCCCAATTCCCAGAAACTGTCCCTTTTTGTCGGGATGTATTTCGAAACAAAACTCGGAATGCTCTGATGGAAAAATACCTCTATTCAGGAGTTTTGCTCTTTGCACTTTCGTTCCCGCTTGCCCGGTCTTTTGAGCATCGGGTCCGCTATGCGTCGCAGTGGTATGCGCTTTTTCCTGCTTTACTTTTGTCAGCATTGATCTTTTTGGTTTGGGATTACTGGTTTACCGAGATCGGCGTTTGGGAATTCAATCCGAGATACGTCTTGGGGGCTTTCATCTATGGTCTTCCGATCGAGGAGATCCTGTTCTTTTTTGTCATTCCATTTGCCTGCATATTCATCTATGAAGTACTGCGATACTTTTTCCCCAAAGACATCTTTCGGCCTTTTGCAAAGCCGACTGTCTACGTGATGGTTCCCTTCCTCCTGGGATTTGGACTGCTTCATTTAGACCAGTTGTACACTTCGTTCAATTTTCTGTTGGGAGCATTGGTGCTGCTGGGTCATTTTCTCATTTTCAACGATCGCTTTCTGGGTAGATTCTTGTTCACCTATCTGGTTCATTTGATCCCCTTCATCCTGTGCAATGGCATTCTTACCGGAGGACTGACCGAAGAGCCTGTCGTGATCTACAACGACGCCGAAAATCTGGGAATCCGGATCTGGACGGTGCCGGTCGAGGATTTGGTCTATTCGATGTCTTTGTTGCTACTGAATGTCAGCATCTTCGAAAAGATCCGCAGCCAAAAACAATTGCGAACCTCTGGAGTTGATAGTATATGAAAGGTCTCCAAGTACATATTGACACGCATTCCGGATTTTGCTTTGGTGTGGTCTATGCCGTCGAGATGGCCGAAGAGATCCTGGACGAGCAGGGTCATCTCTACTGTCTCGGCGATATCGTGCACAACGACGAGGAAGTCGCGCGACTCGCCAGAAGAGGCCTTAAAATCATCGATCACGGCGACTTATATGGATTGAGAGACGAAAAAGTCCTGATCCGCGCTCACGGAGAGCCGCCTGCTACCTACGAGTTGGCGTTGAAAAACAACCTGACCCTGATCGATGCCAGCTGTCCGGTGGTGCTCAAACTGCAAAACCGGATCAAAAGCTCTTTTGACAAAAAGGAAACTATCTACATCTACGGCAAACACGGGCATGCGGAAGTCATTGGCCTGCTGGGTCAGACTGGCAACAAGGCGGTGGTATTCCAGGACATATCAGAACTGGACCTTGACAGTCTTCCGAGAAACCTCACGCTCTACAGCCAGACTACCAAAAGCACTGATAAGTTTTACGAAATCAACGAAACGCTACGAAAAAACGGGATCACTGTCAACACCAATGACACAATCTGTCGACAGGTATCTAATCGCGACAAGGACCTGCGTGAATTCGTCAGAAAGTATGACAAGATCGTGTTTGTTGCGGGCTCCAAATCCTCCAACGGCAAGGTGCTCTTCAAAGCCTGCCAAGAGAGCAATCCGAATACATACTTTGTTTCTAATCCAGAGCAGGTAGATCCAAGTTGGTTTGGGCAAGATGAATCTGTAGGAATCTGCGGTGCCACCTCCACTCCCATGTGGCTGATGGAGCAGGTGAAAGAACGCATCCTGACCCTTTGATCAAGCGTACTACTCTTATGGACTCGGGCAGATCTTCTACTTCCAACCCAGTCGATCCGAAAGGATTGGCCATCGGATGGACGATTATCCTGCTGTGGTTTGTATCACTTTCCATCTTGCTCCGGCTGACGATTTCGTGGGCGAATCCCTGGGTTTATCTCGGGATTTTAGTCCAGATGCATTTATACACGGGGCTTTTTATCACGGCTCACGACGCGATGCACGGGGTCGTTTCTTCTAATAAAAAAAGTAATGACCTCACCGGATGGATAGCCGCTATTCTGTTCTCTTTCAATTTTTACAAACGGCTGTTCCCCAGGCATCATGCCCACCACCGCCATGTTGCCACTGCGGAGGATCCGGATTACCATGATTCGGGCAATTTTCTGATCTGGTACGTCAGCTTTATCCGGCAGTACGTGACTGTCTGGCAGATTCTGCTGATGGCAGTGACTTTCAATATCCTGAAGCTGTTTTTCAATACCGAAAATCTCATCGTCTTTTGGATGCTTCCAGCGATCCTTTCGACCTTTCAGCTGTTTTACTTTGGCACCTACCTTCCCCACCGCGGGGATCACGACAACAAGCACCATTCGGACACCCAATCCAAAAACCACCTTTGGGCCTTTTTGAGCTGCTACTTTTTTGGATATCACTACGAGCATCACGACGCTCCGGGTACTCCCTGGTGGAGACTTTGGAGAGAAAAAGAAAAAAAGGCTGCTTGAATCTGTTGATTTTTGTCAAAATTTCTTGAACTACTAAACTTTGTGGCTGTATTTTGATTCTAGTCCTAAACCAACTCCTTCCATGAAATTCAGATTGACCATTCTGGTCTTTATCACAGTTACTTTTCAGGCATTTTCGCAGGGAGTCATCCGCGGGAAAGTAGTAAATCCGGTCAACAACGAACCGGTCAGTTTTGCCAATATTTTGATCCTTGACACAGAATTGGGAGCGATCAGCGACGAAAATGGGATGTACCAAATCTCCTCCGTTCCTCCTGGGCTTTACAATGTCAGGGCAAGTTTTGTTGGGTTCAAGACCGCCACCGTATTTGAAGTTCAGGTGACGTTGGCCAAGCCGGTTCAGCTGGATTTTCAGCTGCAGGAAGACGCGGCGGACCTCAGTGAAGTCGTCGTCAGCAGCGAATTTTCCCGATCTGAGGAGACGCCGCTGTCCGTCCGAAAGCTCAATGCCAGTGAAATAGAACGTTATCCGGGCGGAAATCGGGATATCTCCCGCGTCATCCAGGCGTTGCCGGGTGTGGCGAGCACGCCGAGCTTTCGTAATGACATCCTCATCAGAGGCGGCGCTCCCAACGAAAACAAATTCTATGTCGACGAGATCGAAGTGCCGGTGATCAACCACTTTTCGACCCAAGGCTCCTCGGGCGGGCCGGTGGGCATCCTCAACGTCAACCTGATCAAAAATGTCGATCTCATCGCAGGGGGATTTCCCGCCAACAGGATGGATGCGATGAGTTCCTTTTTCGAAATTCAACTCAAGGAGGGCCGAAGAGACAAGATGGCCACGCAGGTCACCGTCGGGGCTTCGGAGCTGACGCTGTCCAACGAAGGGCCCATTTCCGACAAGACTACATACTCGCTCTCGGCCCGGCGATCTTATCTTCAAGGACTTTTTAAGCTGCTGGAGCTGCCATTTTTGCCCACTTTCAATGACTTTCAGCTCAAAACTACCACCAAGCTGAATGACAAAACAGAGTTGACCTTTATCGGATTGGGAGCGATAGACAACTTTGAGCTGAATGAGGAAATTCCGGAGGGAGAGACGGGTGAGGACCTGGAAAATAGGCTGTATCTGCTGGATGTGCTTCCGGTGCAGAAGCAGTGGAACTATGCCACCGGACTCCGGCTGAAGCGTTTTCGCGAAAATGGCTTTTGGACGTTTGTCCTCAGCAGAAATATGCTCAGCAACCAGTCTTACAAGTATGCGGGCAACGATGAAAGCTCGGCTGCCAATCTGCTTTTCGACTATTCCTCACAGGAATCAGAAAATAAATTCAGGGCAGAAAACAGCATTTTTGCGAAAGGATTTACTTTCAAGTATGGGCTTAACTATCAGTATTCCAGATATTTCATCAGCAACTACGACCGATCTACCCTCGCGGCGAGCGGCGAGGTGATCGAGGTGGAGTCGACCTCATTTTTCAACCAATACGGTGCTTTTGTATCTGGAAGCAAGAATTTCTACGGAGAACGGCTGCTCTTGACTGGAGGTATCCGCATGGACGGTGCGGACTTTGCGAAGACTGCTTCGAATCCGCTGAATCAGATCAGTCCGAGGATTTCCTTTTCCTACCAACTCAAGCCAAATCTGTTTGTCACCGCCAATACCGGCATTTATTATCAAAAGCCTCCCTACACGGTGTTGGGGTATCGTAACGGCGATGGAGAGCTCGAAAATCGCGAGAATGACGTCCGCTTTATCAGAAACACCCAGTTTATCGCCGGGATCGAGTGGCTCAGACCTGACAAAAATCGGCGATTCACGGTTGAGACTTTTTACAAGAAATACAGTAACTATCCCTCCTCAATCCGAAACGGAATATCGCTGGCGAATCTGGGAGCCGATTTTGGGGTGATCGGAAACGAGCCCGTCGTCTCGAATTCTGAAGGGCGGGCCTACGGACTGGAATTTTTGGCTCAACAGCGACTATTCAATGATTTTTACGGGATCGCAGCCCTGACCTTGGTTCGAAGCGAATTTACCAATCCCAATACCGAGGGCTTCGTTCCCTCCTCTTGGGACAACAAATTCATCGTCAGTCTAACGGCGGGGAAGCGGTTTGGGAAAAATTGGGAAGTCGGTGCCCGATGGAGATTTCTTGGCGGAACCCCGTACACTCCCTACGACTTGGAGGAGTCCAGCCTGATCAGCAACTGGGATCTGAGAAATGCCGGAATACTGGACTACAGCCAGATCAACGCCATTCGTCTGGACCCATTTCACCAACTGGATCTCAGGATTGACAAAAAGTACTACTTCAAGCGCTGGAATCTCAACTGGTACGTGGATATCCAAAATCTCTATAATTTCCAGGCCGCACAGGCTCCCATCCTTATTCCTGTCAGAGATGAGTCGGGCGACATCCTGATTGACCCGACCGATCCCAGCCGGTACCTGCTGAAACTCATTGAAAATCCGGCCGGAAGCGTTTTGCCCACGGTCGGCATCATTGTGGAATTTTAGGAATCGGGCTTTAGCTCATCCAGCAGCTTGACGATTCGGCTAGCCTTGACGTCGTCAGAATCTGCGCTGTAGATGAATTCGACCCATTCTTTTTGCTCGCTTTCCCTCAGCAGGTAGAAAAGCGAAAGTTTACCCGGATCGTCTTCCAGGCAATCGATCAGCTCCTGCGGCGTTGTGGAGGGCATGTCTTCGCGGTATAGCTTGAGCAACACCACGTCGCCTTCCTCTTTGCCGATTTGAGTTCGAATTGGTTTGGAGACGGGCAAGAAGAGAATGCCCTTTTTCATCGGCATGAGGTGCTTGCCGACAAATTCAAACTCGTCGATGCTCCCGTTGAGCTTGACCATGCCAAAAGCTTTGCCGCCAGGCAAACGGCTCACCGGAACACGCACGAAAGTCCAGCCACCCTTGCCGGCAAACCGTTCCAGTAGAAACTCACCTTCCAATATTAATTCCATGGCAAAAAAATAGAGCGGGTTTCCCCGCTCCGGTCATCAGTGGTAAGCAATCAATTAAATCTCCATCGGATGTTGAGGCCGAATCCTCCAGCATCAAAGCTGGTTTCCTCGACAAGGATAAAGTAAGGTCTCCAGTCCAAGCCGATGGTAATGGGAACGTCCGGGAAGGGATATTCTGCCCCGATCTCACCGGCTACTCCAAATTTGAAATTATCCGAAAGAAACAGCGATGGACCAAATCCGGCGTACCATTTAAAATCAGAGGTGGATATATTGTCGTACACTGGGTTCCAAAGCGCGTCGATACCCACACCGTCATTTCCAAAGCTGACATCGGCATGTATCCTGCTAAATTCACCCAAGGCAAACACTCCATCGACAGCGACGTTGTTTCCGTTTACATTTCCAAATCGGATACCGACCTCTTGTGCTTGAGACTCCAGAGCAGCGAAGATGCCTAAAAACATCACCAAGGAAATTACTTTCAAAAACTTCATAAAATAAGTTGGTTTGTAAAATTGAAATTGACTAGAAAAAAGAGTCTTCTGCTATTCGGCAGGAGACAGATTTTTGTAGACGATCTTAGCCAAAATTGCGCCAATTCTTGGATTAAGCTTAAAAATTCGGCGCTGATAGGAGTAAATTTCTTCTCCCCAAAATAAGGCCGGGATGCTCCTGGCTGGCTTTTTCAGTGGATGGAATGAGCAGCTTCCCCAGACGACATCACCGATACGGACAAAAAAAGAGCGGGTCGCCCCGCTCTCAAATTTTAATCAATTATTTTATTTAAGCATTACATCCTTTTAGTGATACCAACTCCACCGGTAACACCCGAGCCACCACCAAATTCTGCATTTATCCCCCATTTTTCGGTCCAAAACCATCGGCCACCGACTTGTGCTCCCCAGTTGAACCCGTCACCACCATCACCATTGTTGTCAATCTCCTCCAGTCTGTAACCTAAATTTGCACCAACATAAACATCCCATTGAGATCCAAGTCCAAAGGCATCGTCAAGATAGTAATTACCTTTGCCAGCAATAACCCACTTGTTAAAATCCCAATCTGTATAGACACTCGGGCCAACAGTTATTTTGCTACCTACCGGAAATTCAAGGCCTGCATATAGGCCAGTGCCTACACCACCTAGGTTTAAATACTTTTGAGCTTGGCCATGTGCGCTCAGCGCTGTAAAAACTATGATTACTGCTAGAAATAATTTTTTCATTTTAGTAAGGGTTAAGTGGTACAAAAAACTCAATCAAATATCTAAATTCTTCTGAGATTACTCATTTGTCGGTGAGAGATTCTTGTAAACCAACCCAGCCAAAACTGCACCTATGATCGGAGCAAGCCAAAAAAGCCAGACTTGCTGCAGGTAAATTCCACCGGCAAATAATGCCTGAGAAGTACTTCGTGCGGGATTGACAGAGGTGTTGGTCACCGGTATGCTGATCAGGTGAATCAAGACTAGACAAAGACCGATTGCCAGGCCTGCAAAACCCGCCGGTGCTTTGGGATGGGTAGATCCCAAGATCACAATCAGAAATATAAAGGTCATCACCACCTCAGTCACAAAAGCAGCGGTCATGGAATATCCACCCGGTGATGCCTCCCCAAATCCGTTGGACGCAAATCCGCCCAGTTCCACTCCGGCTTTGCCCGTCGCAATCACGTACAAAATCCCGGCTCCCGCGATGCCTCCAAGTACCTGAGCAATGATGTAAGGGAGCAGGTCTTTGGCATCAAATCTGCCGCCCATCCACAGCCCGACAGAGACTGCCGGATTCAGGTGACATCCGGAGATGTGACCAATGCCATAGGCCATCGTCACGACCGTGAGGCCAAATGCCAAGGAGACGCCCACAAAGCCGATTCCCAACTCGGGAAATCCTGCCGCCAATACGGCACTGCCACAACCACCCAAGACGAGCCAAAGCGTCCCGATGAATTCCGCTACTAGTTTTTTCATAAGACAAGAGTTAAGGTTGGTAAAAATTGATATAGGTAAAAGATACTAAAAAAAGGTCTCAACTTATTTATGTTGAGACCCTTGGTACACAATTATTTATATTCTCCATTTGGCCAAAAACACCGGAGCTAGTTGGGGTTTGATCAGCGTATCTCCGACGACCCCTACTTCTTTGGTCGCCTAACTCATCAAAACCAAGTAACAGCATCCCAAAGCTGAATTGAGGACGGGAAGACAAAGAAAAGAAAGATTGATTTAGACTTTTTTCCCAAGTCAGGGCTAGCTTCCCGCCCCGACTTTTTGGGTGCTAAATTGAAAAGAGAATGCCAGCCGAGAATCTTCCACAAATGAAAAAGCTAAGGTTAGACTACACCTACTTTTTGAACATGAAGTAGACTGCCAAGATCAGGAAAACCGCTCCGATGGCATGGTTCCATCGCAAGGTTTCTGTCTTGAAAGCGATCAGCGTGAAGATCATAAAAATCACCAGGGTGATCACCTCCTGGAGGACTTTGAGCTGAACCAAAGAAAATGGCCCCCCGTTTCCCGCAAAGCCGATCTTATTGGCCGGCACCTGGAACATGTATTCGAAAAGTGCGATCCCCCAACTGATCAGAATCACGGAAACCAACCCGAGCTTGCTGAACCATTTCAACTCGGCAAATTTCAGGTGGCCATACCAAGCCAGAGTCATGAAGGTATTGGAGAGGACCAATAGTCCGATGGTGAGGAGTGCTTTCATAGGGACGCTGGATCGATAATCTGCAGGGAATTGGAATCGTTGAGTTTTTTGATCTTGGCTTTGTAATTCTTGCTCCAAAAAATCATCAAAGGAGTGTACAGGATATAGGCCATTCCTCCGAGCATGGAGGCCAGGCCTACATTGTAGCCGCGAAGAAAGAAGATCACTACAATAGAAACAAACGGGACACCTACAAAAATCAGCATCCTGATGATCTGCATCCGGGTGTGAAGAATCTCGTAGGGATTCAGCGAAAGAGAATCTTGGTTTCCGCTTGCGATGAGGTAAAATAATAGCAGACAGATATAAAGTGCCATTGCCATAAACCCATAATAAATCATTAAATCCGGCACCTGCGCGGCTTGAATTTGGATAGAAATATTAGTCTCAAACAAAAAATTGGTCAGAAAGAGAGTCCAGAATCTCAGCGGATAAACATAGAAAATGATCAATGAGATAAACAAAACATTGAGAGTCTGTATCCAGGAATTGTTCAATCCGTAGATCTGCGAAAAGTTAACGTGCTCTTTCCAGACGATCATAAGAAAGGCAATGCTTACCAGAAATGCCGGTAGAGTTTTGGTAAAGGCCACCAAATTCTCAAAAGAATTGGGATTGACCAGATTGAAGATAAGCAGCGTAATAGCGATGCCAAATACCGCATCAGTAAGATTATCCAGCCTCCCGGGGTTCTTTCCGCGATAGGACATATTTGGATCACGTAGGCTGGATTTTTTTAAAGTTGTCCTCAAAGAAAAGTCGAGTTATACCCTGTAAAAATCAATGACTTCCTTCGAATTTCCAAATGCTCCGTTACAAGAAACAATCAGAGATGAGAACCTTCTTCTGGGGAATCAATACAGCATTCGACCGTTTACCTCGACGTTTTTGAGCGTGAACCCGTCCACTAAGGAGTCATTAAAGACTCCGTTTTTAGCATTTATCCTCAGGTTTTCAAACCAAAAATCAGCAAGTCTATCGTGCTCCGTGATCGCCACATCAAAGAAGATTTCACAGTCCAGATCGATGTTCCGCATGGTGATGTGATCTGAATATGAAAGCGGCACGTCTTCTCTGCCCTTGAGGTCAAAAAACTGTGTCCAAGGCTTCACATAGATGAAGCTTCGCGCTTGACCGCTGATGTTTTCGACCGTGATGTACTCGTAGTGCTGCGGGGTATCCGGGCGCATCTTGAGCCAAAGAAGCCTGACGGCATCTTGGACTTTGATATTGCGCATGACGATGTTCTTGTTGTGAATGGCTTCGCTTCCGGCGGTCAGAGCTCCGTGACAAAAGCCAAACTCGCTGTCCTCAATCAGGATGTTGGTGTTTTCCCCGTTGTTGGGGTCTTTGTCTGCCCAAGGGCCTTTGCCGCCTTTCAGTGCGATGGCGTCGTCGTTGACAGCAAGGTAGCAGCCTTTGATCAGGACGTTTTTAACCACGTCGAGGTCAATGGCGTCCGTACTCGGAGCTTTCACAGGCTGATGGGGAGAAGTGATGCGTAGATCAAGGATTTTGACATTTTCGCACTGGTAATAGTGGCTGCTCCAAAATCCCGCGTTGATCAGCTTGACATCCTGCAGCTGCACGTCATTACTTTTCCAGATAAAAACCAGTCGCGGCCTGGACACTTCCAGATTGGTGCAGTTGGGATCTTCTTCCCGTCTTTTCCAAAATGCTTCCCAAAACTTCAACCCATTGCCATCGATGGTTCCTTTGCCGGAAATAGTAAAGCCATGTACCCCATAAGCATTCACCAAAGCGGCGAAGTAATCCAGATTTTGACCCTCCATACGTGAGGGAATCTTCGGATAGTTGGCGATGTCGTCCGAGCCTTTGAGCACAGCCCCTTCCTCTAAGTGGAGGTGGGTTTTTGGTTTGAAAAACAACGCTCCACTGAGAAATGTGCCTTTTGGAACGACAACAACCCCGCCCCCAAAGTCTGCGGCGTGGTTGATGATCGCTTGGATTTGAGCCGTTTGGAGGATGGTGGAGTCGTCCTTGACACCATGGTCGGTCAGGCGGTACTGCTTTCCCAGTTTGGTTGGGTCTACTTTAGAATAGTCTAGAAACCATTCCGACATCGGGCTTCCATCAGGCCAGGTTTCAGTAGTTTGGCTTTGTGCCAAGCATGCGAAGAGCGGCAAAATCGAAAGAAAGGAGACAAGCAAAAAGGACTTTTTCATAGAACAGAGGGCTATCTGGGTGATTTTTCCAACAGCAATATCAGGCCGGAAATAGCAATGAGCGTCAAGTGGTATCCTGCCCGGACTAGGTGATCGATGCGGCGTAGATCTTCCCGATAGCAGTATCGAGCGCTTCGGAAAAGTCCGCGGCGCTCTGATCTGCGCGAAGATCGTTGAGCAAGGCTCTCGAAAAGCTTGCGATCATCCCCTGATTTTTGCTCAGGAGGGCGCAGGCTTCGTCCAGTTCATAGCCTCCGGAGAGAGCAAAGACACGAAGGACCTTGGGATGATTGACGAGTGTGAGGTAGTGATTCGCCGCGTTCGGGATAGTAAGCTTGAGAATCACCGGCTGATCGTCTGCCATCCCCTCCAATTCCTTCAGAATCTCATCCAGCAGCAGTTTTTCGATCTCTCCTTTTTCCGCAGCGTGGATATCCACCTCTGGCTCCAAGATCGGCGCCAATCCCTGAGCGAGGATTTTTCTGCCAAGCTCAAATTGCTGCTTGACGATCAAGGCGATGCCATCTTGATTATTTTCGAGGATGACTGACCTCATCTTGGTCCCAAAAATCCCCTTTGATACTGCGTCCTCCAGTACGTCAGAAAGACTGGGAATGTCTTTCATGAGTTGGACTCCCAGATCTTTCTCCTTCAGCCCTTTGTCTATCTTCAGGAAAGGAACGATGCCTTTTGACCAGAGGAACTCCGGTGTCGGCATGCCGTTGACCTGCCCATTCATAGTTTTTTCGAAGAGGATCACGCCGATGATTTTGTCTCCCGTAAACCCGGGATCCTGCATCACTCTCGCCCTCATCTGATGCATTAGGGCATACATTTCGGCTTCGGAACTGTATTCGCTTTCGGCGATTCCGTAGCCCAAAAGGGCCTTTGGTGTGCTACCTCCGCTCTGATCCAGCGCGGCGATGAAGCCTTTTCCTTCCTTGATTCTTTGAGTTTGTTTTTGAAAAGTGTACATGGCGTTTTCGGTTTAGTTAGCAGCTCTACTGCCAATTTAACGCAAAACGCGTACGAGACTACAATCCGGTGTCTTTCCTGACCTTTTTGATCAAACCTCCTTTTGATCCCAGCGCCCGTTTGTTTCGAAGTGCAGAAGGGTGGATTTTCAACAGCTTGAGGATCTAGTCCAGTGAATACATCACTTCTAAAATATCAACTGATACATCTCTTCCAGCTTGGTGACTTGGACGATTTCAATCTTGAATTTTTTCAAATCCAATCCTTTGACGGCATATTTGGAGACCATGATTTTCTTGAATCCCAGCTTTTCCGCTTCGGCAATTCGGTTTTCTATTCGGGACACGGCACGGATCTCTCCTCCCAGTCCCACCTCTCCAGCAAAGGAAATATGCTCCGAAACCGGCGTGTCCTCATAGCTGGAGATCAGCGAAGCACAAACCGCCAAGTCCAATCCCGGATCATCCACCCTCAGTCCTCCTGCGACATTCAAAAAGACATCCTGCTGCCCTAGCCGCATCCCGCCGCGCTTTTCCAACACTGCCAACAGCATATTGAGCCGCTTGGCGTCATGGCCGGTGCTGCTTCGCTGCGGTGTGCCGTAGGTCGCCGGACTGACTAGGGACTGGATCTCGATCAGCAAAGGACGGTTGCCCTCCATCATCGCTCCGATGGCCACGCCGTTGAGCACCTCTTCGCGCTGCGTGAGCAAGATCTCCGACGGATTGGCGACAGGACGAAGTCCCTCTGCCCGCATCTCGTAGATGCCCAGTTCATGGGTGGAACCAAAGCGGTTTTTGGAAGTACGCAGAATCCGATAAGTCAAATGCCGGTCGCCCTCAAACTGCAAGACCGTGTCCACCATGTGTTCC
The DNA here is from genome assembly GCF_000429445.1 of Algoriphagus terrigena DSM 22685. Lineage (GTDB taxonomy): Bacteria > Bacteroidota > Bacteroidia > Cytophagales > Cyclobacteriaceae > Algoriphagus > Algoriphagus terrigena. The sequence continues at coordinate 4,684 of NZ_AUBW01000008.1, read as the reverse complement.
AGTACTTTGGGTCCGGCAATGGAGCCGTCTTTGGTAATGTGGCCGATCAGAAAAACCGGCGTGCCCGTCTCTTTGGCAAATTTCATCAGCTCGGCAGTGCATTCCCGCACTTGGGAAACTGAGCCAGCAGCCGACTCTACATATTGGCTATTGAGCGTCTGGATGGAGTCAATGATCAGAAAATTCGGCTTCAAGACCTCGATTTGCTGAAAGATCTGCTGGGTATTAGTTTCGGAAAGAACGTAGCAGTCGGGATTTTTGGCTTCCATCCGATCGGCCCGCATCTTGATCTGGGCTTCACTTTCTTCCCCTGAGACATAGAGGATGGTTTTTCCTTTTAAAATCAATGCAATCTGAAGCATCAGCGTAGACTTGCCGATACCGGGTTCGCCTCCGATCAAAACCAAGGACCCAGGTACTATTCCGCCTCCAAGTACCCGATCGAGTTCCGGATCGCCAGTCACCCAGCGGGACTGCTCTTCGTACCTGACCTCAGCGATCTTCTGCGGCGCGCTGGCTTTTTTGGTACCCGAACCTTGGGGTTTCCAGCTTCCTTTGCCGACTTCCTCTTTTTGGATGATTTCTTCGACGTAGGTATTCCATTCTCCGCATACCGGGCAGCGACCCGTCCATTTTGGGCTTTGGGCTCCGCAGTTTTGACAGAAGAAAGAGGTTTTGGTTTTAGCCATTTTCGGATTTACGATTTTTGAAATACGATTTACGAGGATTCTAAGAACTTCTATGGATCAGCCGGGAAATGACGCTCTTCAATCTAATAGCGAACTCGGAGAAGAAATATCTATCTTCTTGATACTAGCATCTTGATACTTATGTCTCGGTATCAGTGTCTCAAGTCTTGCGTCTTGGCTCTTGCTTCTCGTCTCTTGCCTCTTCCTAGTGCGCCTGCAGCCAGTCCGTGCCCACTCCGACTTCTACTTCGATCGGTACATCCATCTTGATTGCATTGGACATCAGGCCGGGAATATGCTTCTTGAGCAGCTCGACCTCGTCCTTGTGCGCGTCAAAGACCAATTCATCATGTACTTGCAGGATCATCTTGGACTTGAGGTTTTCGGTTTTCATCCATCGGTGCACATCGATCATGGCGACTTTGATCAGATCGGCGGCCGAACCCTGAAGTGGGGCGTTGATGGCGTTGCGCTCGGCAAAGCCACGCGTGGTGATATTTCGGCTGTTGATGTCGCGCAGGTAGCGACGCCTACCTAGGATGGTCTCGACAAACTCGGTTTGTTGGGCCTTCTGGATTGCCCCGTCCATGTAGTCTTTGACCGCGGGGAACTCCATGAAATACGCGTCGATGATCTCCTTTGCCTCTGTCCTTGGGATGGAGAGTCGCTGGGAAAGTCCGAATGCCGAAATCCCATAAATAATCCCAAAGTTGGCGGTTTTGGCCTTTCGACGCATATCAGAAGTGACTTCTTCCAAAGGAACTTTGAAGATCTTGGCAGCGGTGGTGGAGTGAATATCCCGGCCCGTCTTGAATGCTTCCAGCATCGATTCATCTCCAGAAAAGGCCGCCATCAGACGGAGCTCGATCTGGGAATAATCCGCCGATAGCAGCAGGTGATTTTCATCTCTTGGTACAAAAGCCTTGCGGATTTCCCGCCCACGGGCCGTCCGAATCGGAATGTTTTGCAGGTTGGGGTTGATCGAGGAAAGCCTTCCCGTAGCCGCCACAAACTGGTTGTAAGTCGTGTGAATTCTCCCTGTTTTAGCGTTGATCATCGTTGGCAGGGCATCCACGTAGGTGGACTTCAACTTGACCATCTGGCGGAAATCCAGGATCGCTTCGGCAATGGGATGCTCGTTAGCCATCTTGCTGAGGATTTCCTCACCGGTGGCGTATTGGCCGGTTTTCGTCTTTTTGGCCTTTGGATCGAGTTTCAGTTTTTCAAAAAGCACGTCGCCCAACTGTTTTGGCGAAGCCAGGTTGAAGCGGACTCCGGCCAATTCATAGACTCGCTTTTCGATTTCCTTGCTCTCAGTCTCCAGCAAAACGGATAGCTCAGCAAGGCTCTGCGTGTCAATCCTAACCCCTTCAAACTCCATCGCGGCCAGCACCTCGATCAGTGGATTTTCCACATCATCAAAAAGCTTCGTCAATCCATTGGTGGTAAGAATCGGGTCGAATTTTTCCTTCAATCTCAGGGTGATATCCGCATCTTCAGAGGCATAGGCGGTGACATCATCCTCATCCACGTCCCGCATGTTTCCCTGGGCTTTGCCTTTTTTGCCGATGAGCTCGGTGATCGAGACGGGGCTGTAGTGGAGATATTGTTGGGCAAGCCAATCCATGCCATGCTTGCCGTCCGGATCGATGAGGTAGTGGGCGAGCATCGTATCGTAGATCTTGCCTTTGACTTCGATGCCGTAATTTTTAAGCACCAGGATGTCGTACTTAATGTTCTGCCCGATCTTGAGGATTGCCTCATTTTCAAAAAAAGGACGAAGGATCTCGAGCACCACTTGGGTCTCCTGCTGGTCTTCGGTGACCGGAATGTAGTACGCCTCGCCGGTGACGTAAGAAAAGGAAAGTCCGACCAATTCTGCTTTCATGGGGTCCAGATCGGTAGTTTCGGTGTCAAAACAAACCTCAGTTTGCAGCTGGAGGTAGTCTACCAATTCCTGGATCTGTTTCGCTCCTTTGATTTTGTGGTAGTTGTGGACATTGGCCCAGATCGTGTCCAGCACCGGCGGTGGGCCGACTTCAAGCTCAGAGCCAGAGTCCCCGTCCTCATTTTCATGGACGATAGTCACCACGGGCGCAGCCGGAGCTCCAAACAAATCCATCTGGGCAGGCGCATTGATCGACGCCTTCTTTGTACCCGGCTCCTTAAAAATCCGTGCCGCCAGCGTCCTGAACTCCAGTTCGGTAAAGATCGCGCGGACCTTTTCCTCGTTGAACCCTTCGTACTTCAGCGCCGCTTCGTCAAAATCGATTGGCACGTCGATCTTGATCGTCGCCAGTTCTTTGGATAGAATACCCTGCTGGGCAAAGTTCTCGACGTTTTCTTTCTGCTTTCCTTTGAGTTTATCCACATTGGCGATCAGCCCCTCGACGGTTCCAAATTCTTTCAGAAGTTTGGTGGCCGTTTTTTCGCCGATTCCCGGGATCCCGGGGATGTTATCCACCGCGTCGCCCATCAGCCCGAGCATGTCACGCACCTGATCTACGTGCTCGATATCCCACTTGGCGCACACCTGCTTTGGCCCCATGACGTCGACACCGTTACCAAGAAAGGCTGGCTTATAGAGAAAAATATGATCATCGACGATCTGACCGTAGTCCTTGTCCGGGGTCATCATGTAGACGGTAAACATCTCCCGTTCCGCTTTTTTGGCGAGCGTTCCGATGATGTCATCCGCCTCGAATCCGTCCAATTCCAGAATGGGGATATTAAAAGCCTTGACAATTTCCTTCACCCAGGGGATCGCAACCGTGATATCCTCGGGCTGTTCTTGACGGTTTGCCTTGTAAGCCTCGTACTGGACATGGCGAAAAGTTGGGGCTTTCGTATCAAATGCGACCCCAATGTGTGTAGGTTTTTCCTTATCCAGCACCTCCATCAAGGTGTTGGTGAAGCCCAGCATGACCCCGGTATTTAAGCCCTTTGAACTGATTCTGGGGTTTTTGCTGAAGGCGAAATGTGCCCGGTAGATGAGGGCAAAAGCATCTAGTAAAAATAGCTTGCAGGCTTGTTTTTGGGACATTTGTGGCGGATTGTTTAAAGTTTGGGAAGGCCGGATTGAAGGGTCTAAGTTACAATTTTTCCGACAACGACTTCCCGGGGATTTGTTTTTCAGACAGGAGATGGCACGCTCTGGACTCAATTTTGATAATCACAGCGTATCGATTTAAAACCAACCTTCTTATGAAAAACCTTATTCTCGCACTCTCCTTTTTTCTGGTCGTTCTCAATGCCGAAGCAATGCCGGACAGAAATCCGAAAAACGAGTTGACACCTGCACAACAAGTCCGAATTACTGAAATCGAAAACAGGCTGGAGGAAATCAAAGCGATGGACTTCAAGTCCATGAGCAAAGACGAAATCAAGGACATCAAGGAAGAAATGAAGGAAATGAAAGCGGAAGCACGGGCAACCGGAAATGGTGTCTACCTTTCTATCGGTGCCATCATCATTATCATCTTGCTGTTGATTCTTTTGCTTTAAGATAAGCGATGGTGGCAGTTCAAGTCTTGGACTCGCTACAGTTCAAAATTCAAATACGAAGAGATCATTGTAACAATGGTCTCTCGCCAAAACTGCCGGGGCTGATGAAAGCAGCCCCGGTTTTATTTTTTTGGTTCTACCCTTAAGTTAGTGAGGATATAAGTTTAGGCCTCCATGGAAGAATAAAATAGCGCTTCTAAAGTTGGCGAATGTTCGATAGCCTTTTCCCACTGTTTTGAGTTCCTGTATTTTACCGTTTAGGCGTTCGGCCATTGCATTGTTTAGGTTGGTGAGTAATGCATTGACCACTCCGGAAACATGCCTGTTAAACATCTCTACGACCTTGTCTATTTCTTTGATTTTTCTTTGAGTCGCATCGGTACTCCATCGGTTAAACAACAGTCTGGCGAAAAGCTTTCCTACACTGAACAACTCCTTGAAGTTTTCCCGCACCTGCCAGGCTTTGCTCACCTCATAGTTGGCATCGGCGA